>NZ_CANNDN010000002.1 GCF_947503465.1 uncultured Tateyamaria sp.
TGGCTCTGGCTCTGGCTCTGGCTCTGGCTCTGGCTCTGGCTCTGGCTCTGGCTCTGGCTCTGGCTCTGGCTCTGGCTCTGGCTCTGGCTCTGGCTCTGGCTCTGGCTCTGGAACAATGATCGGATCCGGCTCGGGTGCAAGAGGCGGCTCAATTGGTTCGGAGACCGGCTCGGGGTCACTGATCTGCGGCGCCTCAAGCGGGGCCGGGGCGGGCATGGGATCGGAGACCGGGGGCATTTCCATGGGCGTCTGCACCGGGGTCGGATCGGGTGTCGGAATGATTTCGGGGTCAGGCGCTGCGGCCTCTTCCACGCCGCCATCTTCGACAATCGCCTCAAGCCCTTCGTCGATCTTGGACGAGGATTTGAACAGACGGTCCTTGAGTTTCTTGAAAAATGCCATGATGCCCCGATACTTGATCTGTTCCTGACCTAATACGAGCGGTCTGTCATGAAAAGGTGTGAGTTCTGGGCAGTGGTCCTGTGGGTCGTCGCGCTTTGGGCGCCAGGTGCGGCCATGGCGCGGGCGCCGGGGACGTTGTGTTCGTCGGGCAGCCTGGGGCCGGTGGCCTGCATCCGCCCCGAACATGCCGCCTTTGACATCTGCCAGCACATTGAAGGGGCCAGTGCCCGGCATATGCTGGACCCGGGGTTTTTCGCGCGGCTTCTGTGGCAGGAAAGCCGGTTTGACGCCAATGCGCTGAGCCCTGCCGGGGCGCAGGGGATTGCGCAGTTCATGCCCGGCACCGCGAAACTGCGCGGCTTTTCAGACAGCTACAATCCAGCCGAGGCGATGGAACGGTCAGCCCACTACCTGGCCGAATTGCAGCGGCGCTATGGCAATTCGGGGCTGGCTGCGGTGGCCTATAACGGGGGCGAGGGTCGTGCAGACGGGTTTGTCGAAGGGGGCGGGTTGGCGCGTGAAACGATGGATTACGTGCAGATCATCACCGGCCTGACGGCAGAGGAATGGCGGGATGCGCCGCCCAAGACACATGATTTCGCGCTGGAAGGCGACGCGGCGTTCATGCCTGCCTGCCTGGCCATGGCGGGCAGCCGGAAAGTCAGCGCAATCAAGGGGGTGCCCGGCAAACCGACCTTGCCCAAGTGGGGTGCGCAGATTGGATTTGGAGCGTCGAAGGCTGCCGCCCGGACCCGCGCGGACCGCGTAGCGCAGCAATGCCCTGCCGCCTCCCAGGCCAAGATCGACATCATATTTGTGAAGAATCGCGTAAATGGACGGCCCGGCTATCACATGGCGCGGATGACCGGGAACGACCGGGCTGCGGTGTCACGGAAGTGCCAACAAGTGCGGGCGCAGGGATGCCCCTGCGCCGTTTACAAGAACTGGTGAGCCTCAGACCTCGTCTGGGAAATGTTTCATCACCAGCTTGATCGGGTTCGGGGCCGCCTGACCCAGCCCGCAGATCGAGGCGTCGGTCATGGCGGTGCAGAGTTCATCCAGCAGACCCTGATCCCATCTGTCGGCCTGCATCAGCTTGACCGCCTTTTCGCAGCCCACCCGGCAAGGGGTGCATTGGCCGCAGCTTTCATCTTCGAAGAATTTCAGCATGTTGAGGGCGGCGTCGCGGGCGCGGTCGTGATCCGACAGGACAACCACCGCTGCCGACCCGATGAAGGTGCCGTGCGGTTGCAGCGTGTCGAAATCGAGGGGGATGTCGTGCATGGTGGCGGGCAGCAGGCCCGAGGATGGGCCACCCGGTTGGTAGGCCTTGAACACGTGGCCGTCGGCCATGCCGCCCGCCGCCTCGATGATGTCGGTGATGGTGGAGCCTGCGGGCAGCAGGTAGACGCCCGGTTTGGCGACGCGGCCCGAGACTGAGTAGCTGCGCAAGCCCGTGCGCCCGTTCTTTTCGGTACTGCTGAGGACCTCTGGTCCTTCGCGGCAGATGCGCGCGATCCAGTGCAGCGTTTCGACGTTGTGCACCAGTGTGGGCCGGTTGAAAATGCCGACCTGGGCCACGTAAGGGGGCCGGTGCCGCGGCAAACCGCGTTTGCCTTCGATGCTTTCGATCATCGCGGATTCTTCGCCGCAGATATAGGCCCCGGCGCCGCGGCGGAGGTCGATAAAGCCGAGGGCGACGATCCCTGCCTGTTCCAGTGCCCTGATTTCGCGCGCCACGATTTCAAGCACGACGGGGTATTCGTCGCGCATATAGATGAAACAGGTGTCGGCCTCGACCGCCCAGGCGGCGATCAGCATGCCCTCGAGGAACAGGTGTGGCGTGCGTTCGAGGTAGTAGCGGTCCTTGAACGTGCCGGGTTCGCCTTCGTCCCCGTTCACGGCAAGGTAGCGGGGGCCTGCATTGGCACGCACAAAGCCCCATTTGGTGCCTGACGGGAAACCCGCGCCGCCCAGGCCCCGGAGGCCGCTGTCCTTGATTTTCGTTTGCACGTCTTCCCAGTTGCCGTTTGCGCGAAGGGTGAGGAGTGCATCGTAACCGCCTGTTTCCCGGTAGGTTTCGAGTGTTTCATAGGCAGGGACGTGGGCGTGGGTGTCACCCGCCGCGATGGCGGCCTGCACCTTTTCAGGCGTGGCGTTGTCGATGTGGTTGTGACCCAGTTCCAGCACGGGGGCCGTGTCGCAACGCCCCATGCAGGGCGCGCGCAGCACGCGAACCTCAGTGGGATCAAGCCCGTCTTCCAGCGCTGCCTTGAGCTGCTGGGCGCCCGCCAATTCGCAACTCAGCGAGTCGCAGACCCGGATGGTGAGCGCTGCGGGCGGTGTTTCGCCTTCCTTCACAACGTCGAAATGGGCGTAGAAGGTGGCGACCTCGTAGACCTCGGCCATGGACAGTCGCATTTCTTCGGCCAGCGCCCGCAGATGAGCGGCAGAGAGGTGGCCGTACCTGTCCTGGATCAGGTGCAGGAATTCGATCAGCAGGTCGCGGCGGCGGGGCTGGTCGCCCAGCAGTGCGCGCACCTCATCCCAGGGCCCGTCTTCGAGCGCACGGCCCTTGGGGCGCACGCGCCCCTTGCCCTTGCCTGATTTCCAGACGCCCTTGCCCTTGGTCGATTGATCCAGCGCCATCGCACGCACTCCTGCCCTTGTCGTGGCGCGAACCTACCAGCGTCACGGCCCACCCATCAGCCCAAAAGCGACGCCCCGCAGGTCAATCCACGCGCCTATCGTCACCATGTCGCCGCCAATGGGTCACGCTTTGGCAGCAAATGGCTGTTACCTGTGCGCGCGGGCGCACCGTGCTAGGGTGCGCCGGCGAAAATCGGAGTGATTCTGCGACCATGCGAACGCTGTTGCCCTTTGCCGTTGCGAGCGGCCTGCCGGGCCTGTGCCTGGCGGCGGCCTGCCTGTGGGGTGGGCTGTGGCCTGCCGCAGCACTGTTGGTCATCACGGTTGTGGTGTTCTTTCTGGACAAGCTGCCCGTGCGCCCGGCCGTATCGGATGCGACGGGACACCGCCTGTCCGAAGCCCTGGGAATAACGCACTTCGTGCTGCTTGGCCTGACGCTTTGGGCCATGGGCACGGATTTGACGACGCTGGACAAGGCGCTGATTGTCATCGCGGCCGGGCTTTATTTCGGGCAGATCTCGAATTCGAACGCGCATGAGCTGATCCACCGGTCGGGGCGCTGGCCCTTTCGATTGGGCGCGGCCTGTTACGCCTCGATCCTGTTCGGGCATCATACCAGCGCGCATCGCCTGGTGCATCACATCCATGCAGCCACCGAAAAAGACCCCGCGACCGCACGGCGCGGCGAAGGGTTCTGGACCTACCTGCCGCGCACATGGATTGGCAGCTTTCGGGCCGGATTGCGGGCGGAACGTCAACGTCATGGCGGTGCCGCGTGGCCCGCGCCCTACCTGCTGTATGTTGGGGGCGCGGCGCTGAGCCTGGCCGCGGCCCATGCGCTGGCGGGACCGGCCGGGCTGCTGGGGCTTGTGTTGGTCAGTACCTATGCGCAGGTCCAGTTGATGCTGTCGGATTACGTGCAGCACTATGGCTTACGGCGACGCACGCTGCCCGATGGGCGGCGCGAGCCCATGGGGCCGGCCCATTCCTGGAACGCGCCGCACTGGTATTCGTCCGCCATGATGCTGAATGCGCCCCGTCATTCCGCACATCACGCGCGCCCCGCCACGGCATTTCCACAACTGGACCTTGATGCGCAGACGATGCCGATGCTGCCCCATTCACTGCCCGTCATGGCCGTGATTGCGCTGGTGCCGCCCGTGTGGCGGCGGATGATGGACAGACGGGTGGCCCGCTGGTCGGGGTCTGTGGCTCAAGGCGATTTGATGCCGGGCACGGCCTAGACCACTGGCGGGCGCTGACCCGCTCTGCCACAGTGGGGTCATGGTGTTTCGCAGTTTGATCATCGCACTGGCCTTGTGCGCCAATGCCGTTTCGTCCGAGCCGATGAGCGCTGCCGAATTCGAAGCCTATGTCACCGGAAAGACGCTGTTTTACGGGCGGTCAGGCGAAGCCTATGGCGCTGAAATCTATCACGAAAACCGGCGCGTGACCTGGTCATTCCTGGATGGCGAATGCAAGGAAGGGCGCTGGTATGCCGAGGGGCCGCTGATCTGCTTTGTCTATGACGACCGGCCCGACCCGCAATGCTGGACCTTTGAAAAAGGGCCCGGCGGACTGATCGCGACATTCGAGAACAACCCGACCAGCACCGCCCTGTATGAAGCGCAGGACATCGGCGAAGAGATGGTCTGTCTGGGCCCCAAGATCGGGGTGTAGGTGGCCGCGCACGGCCTGATGCGCCCTAGAACAGTGACCCCTGTTCGGGTGGCTTTGTGCCGGCCTTCCGGGCCGAAGTCTTGCCGCCACCCAGCTTGAGACGGCCATCGGTAAACTCGATCTCCAGCCCGCTGGCCTGTTCGGCTTGCGCCCTTGTGGTCAGCACCGCACCCCCGCCCCGCACGACGGCATAGCCCCGCGCCAGAGTTGCCTTGTAGCTGAGCGTTTCGCGCAGCCGGTCCATGGCGTCCAGCTTGCGGTGCAGATCGCCCAGCTGGCGCTGACCCGCCGCCTGCAGGCGGTCGGTCACATCGGCCAGCCGTTCCGATTTGCGCGCCACGTCCTGCGCGATACGGGCCAGTGTCAGGCGCGCGGCACGGGATACGAACCGATCGCGTTGCCCTGCAGCAGCCCGCGCCAACGCCGGGCCCAGCCGCGCCGACATTCCGTTCAGACGCCGGGCCTCTGCCGCGATGCCGCGGTGCAATGTGGCCGGGCGCAGGCTGCCGGATATGTCCGACAGGCGCACCTTGCGCCGCTGCACCCCCGCGATCAGGGCCGGGCCCAGCTGCCCGCCAATCACGTCCAACCGCTGGCGCGGCCCTTCGACCAGCGCATCGGCCCGTGGCAAGGCGCGGGCCAGGTCGCGCAGGCGCTGGTCGCGGCGCTGCATCGCTCCGCTGACCGCGCCCACCATGCGCGCACCGGCCTGTTCGACCCAGGCCAGCAATTCGTGCCGCACCGGCACTGCCATTTCCGCCGCCGCCGTCGGTGTGGGCGCCCGCCGGTCCGACACAAAGTCGATGAGCGTGGTGTCCGTTTCGTGCCCGACCGCCGAAATCAGCGGGATATCAGACGCCGACGCGGCCCGTGCCACGATCTCTTCGTTGAAGCCCCACAGGTCTTCGACAGAGCCGCCCCCGCGCGCCACGATCAGCAGATCGGGCCGTGGCATGGCGCCACCGGGGTTGAGCGCGTTGAATCCCTGGATCGCACGCACCACTTCCGGCGCACAATTGGCCCCCTGGACCGCGACGGGCCAGATCAGCACCTTGCGCGGGAAGCGGTCGCGCAGACGGTGCAGGATGTCGCGGATCACCGCGCCTTGCAGCGACGTGACCACCCCGATCACCTCGGGCAGATAGGGCAAGGGCCGCTTGCGTGCCTCGTCAAACAGCCCTTCTGCCGCCAGCGCCTTCTTGCGCTTTTCCAGCAGCGCCATCAGCGCGCCCTGCCCCGCAATCGCGATCCGTTCTGCATTGAGCGAGAATTTGGACTGGAAGCCCGAGGCGGTCATACGCCCCTCGGCCACCACCTCCATCCCTTCTTCGGGCATGGTGCCAAGCCCCGACACCTGCCCTTTCCACGTCATGCAGGACAGGACGTTGCGGTCATCCTTGAGGTCGAAATAGAGGTGCCCGGAGCGCGCCAGCACCACGCGCCCGACCTCGCCCTTGATGCGCACCCATCCCAGTTCGCCCTCGATCAGCTTGCGCACCTTGCCTGCGATTTCCGAGACCGAGAATTCGGGCGTGTTTGAACCGGGAATGGGATCGTCAACGAGGTTCATGAGCCATCCTTGTGTAGCGGGTTCCGCCAGCTTAGAACGCAAGCCAGCGAAGGCCAAGGAGCAAGCGATGAACATCCTCATTCTGGGCGGCGGCGGCCGCGAGCACAGCTTGGCCTGGGCGGTGTTGCAGAACCCGAAATGCGATCGTCTGGTGGTGGCGCCGGGCAATGCGGGCATCGCGGCCATTGCGGAATGCGCCGCGCTGGACATCGAGGATGGCGGCGCCGTCGTGGGGTTTGTCGAGGCCGAGAGCATCGATTTCGTCATCATCGGGCCAGAGGCACCTTTGGCCGCGGGCGTGGCCGACCGGTTGCGCGATGCGGGCGTCCTAGTCTTTGGCCCCAGCCAGGCGGCGGCCCAGTTGGAAGCCTCGAAGGCGTTCACCAAGTCGGTCTGCGACAGGGCGGGCGCCCCAACGGCAGCGTATGGGCATTTCACCGATGCCGCAGCGGCCCGCGCCTATGTCAGTGCGCAGGGTGCCCCGATCGTGGTCAAGGCTGACGGATTGGCCGCCGGCAAGGGCGTGATCATCGCCGAAACGGTCGCAGAGGCGCACGCGGCCATCGACGACATGTTCGGCGGCGGCTTTGGCGATGCGGGCGCCGAGGTGGTGATCGAAGAGTTCATGGACGGCGAGGAAGCGTCGTTCTTTGTCCTGTGTGACGGCACGGATGTCCTGCCCATCGGCACGGCGCAGGACCACAAGCGCGTGGGCGAGGGCGACACCGGACCAAATACCGGCGGGATGGGTGCCTACTCTCCGGCGCCTGTCCTGACGGAAGACGTGGCAGAACGGGCGCTGGACGAGATCATCCGCCCCACAATGGCCGAGATGGCGGCTCGCGGCATGCCCTATCAGGGGGTGCTTTATGCGGGCCTGATGATCAGGGACGGGGCGCCGCGCCTGGTCGAATACAATGTGCGGTTTGGCGATCCGGAATGCCAGGTCCTGATGATGCGGTTGGGCGCGCAAGCGCTGGACCTGATGCATGCCGCAGCCGAAGGACGGCTGGGCACAGCGCAGGTCAACTGGGCCGACGATCACGCGATGACGGTGGTGATGGCCGCGGACGGCTATCCCGGCACCTACCAAAAGGGTGCAATCCTCTCGGGCCTCGATGCGTTGCCCGGCACCAGCAACCAGATGGTGTTTCACGCTGGCACAACGGAACAGCAGGGGGCGATCACCGCATCGGGCGGGCGTGTCCTGAACGTCACCGCCCGTGGGCCATCGCTGCGGGCAGCGGCAGATGCGGCCTATGACATGGTGGACGCCATCGACTTTCCGGGCGGCTTCTGTCGGCGCGATATCGGTTGGCGCGCGCTTGACTGATCATCGCTGATCCTTCGATACGGCGACCTGATCCCTTTCACTTTGCCAGATAAACTCCCGCCGGAGGCTCCGGCGATGTCAACCCACGCAAGGGGCAGATGCGGCGTCAGGAAATCGGCACCTGCGTGCAGCCCACCGGGTCGTCGCTGATCTCGACAACCTCCTGCACCTCGCCCAGATCGTCCGTCGAGGCCACGAACAGGCGTGCATCCCGCAGAAACGGCACCCAACAATGACGCACGCCGGGCGGATCATCGTCATAGTCAAAGCAGACCTGCCCCTCGGTCACGGTCACGGTGCCATAGGCGCATGTGCCATTGGCACGGGCCCAGACGGTGCGGGTGCGCGACAGGAACTGCTCGGTTCCCACGGGCTGGCGGTCGGGAAAGGTGGAAAAGGATGCGGTGCGCTGCGCGACCAGATCCAGGAATTGTTCGGGTGTCAGGCGGTCCTGGGCTGCGGCAGGTGCGGCGCACAGGCACAGCAGCAGCGTGGCGACGCGCGCTAGTTGCACGCCATCGCCCGGGCAAAGGCGGGGCGTGTCGTGTCGCCCCCGAGAGTGGCACGCTGGAAGGTGGTGCCGTCCCAACGCAGGGCCACAAGGTCGGACCAGTTGGCGGTGGCAAGGATCATTTCGGGGACGCCATTGCAGGTGCGGATGCCGCCTGCGATGTCGACCTCTCCGATGCGGTGATTGGTGAGGCCCGGCATGGCGGCAACATCTGTGAGGGTTCCGTCCTTGTACCGCCAGATGCGCAGGGTCTTGGCCAGATGCGGGCGGTCGATATAGGCGATCTCGACCACGCCGTCCTGATCCAGATCGGCAGCCCCCAACGGGGCAAGCCAGCGGTTACGGGTGCCGATATGGGGCGTTTCGGTGATCTTGCCCTGTGCGCCGTAAATCGCAAATGCGCCGCCGGCCATCACATCCGTTTCAACCACCAGAACTTCGGGTGCACCGTCGCCGTCCAGGTCTGCCAGACGCGGGGCCACGTCCTCGAACACATGATCACGGGGCAGGACAAAGCGGCGGATCGCCCCGTCCGTCATTTCAAGTTCCAGCGCGCCCCATTCGATGGCGTCGCCCAATATGCCATGGGCATAGCGGTCGGTCGGCTCCGTATAGCGGGCTGCGGCGATCACATCTGCCGACACGGGGCCTGCCAGCACCACAAGCGCCAGCGACATCAGCCACGGGCGCACCTTTTGCAACGCGCCGCGGGCGGGACGACGCAGGAAACGTGACAGCAGACGCGGCGCCTCCCTTGTCATGCGCGCATCACTCAGATCTGCTTTTCGGGCATCTGCACAACCAGACCGTCCAGTGCGTCGGTCACTTTCAGCTGGCAAGTCAGGCGCGAGCGGGTCTCGTCCGGCTCGTAGGCAAAGTCGAGCATGTCGGTTTCCATATCGTCCTTGGCGGGCAGCTTTTCGACCCAGTCCGCGTGCACGTAAACATGGCAGGTCGAACAGGCGCAGGCGCCACCGCAATCGGCCTCGATGCCGGGAATGTTGTTGTCGCGTGCGCCTTCCATGACCGTCAGGCCATTGGCGACGTCCACCACATGTTCCGTGCCGCCATGTTCGATATAGGTGATCTTGGCCATCTCTTGCCCCTTCAATTCACGTTCCGCATATCTCTACCGGGCAGGAGATAAGGCTGCCAGCCCCTTTTGCGACCCCTGTCTTTTCCGCTTGCGACACGGGGATTTTGTTCTATCTTTGTTCTCATGCAGGTCTATCCCGCCCCCTCTGTCGGCCACACCGCAGCCTGGCCCCGCCCGCCCGCATGCCTGCGCGCGTCCGAACTGGGTGCACCGCCTGTGAATGCGCGGGTGGCGGTGGCGGGGCTGGTGATCCTGCGCCAGCGGCCCGGCACGGCCAAGGGCGTGATCTTCATCACGCTTGAGGATGAGACGGGCGTGGTGAATGTCATTGTCTGGCGGCATATCTATGAACGCTTTCGCCGGGCCGTGGTGGCGGGGCGGATGCTCAAGGTCACGGGTCGGATGCAGCGCGCCCATAACGTGACCCATGTGCTGGCCGAGGATATCGAGGATATCTCGCCCCTGCTGGACCAGCTTCTGGCCGAAGGCACAGGCCGTCAGATCGGGGCCGAGGCCCGGACCGAGACCTGGGAAAGCCGCAAGAGCGGTTGAGGGCACGGGGCTAGGCAGAGCGGGCGCGCGCGTCTATGGTGCCCGCAAACGCCCAATCAGAGGCATCGAGCATGACCATCAGACCTTTCATCACCGCGCTTGCGGCGGCAGTCCTTGTTGCAGGTTGCGCCGAAAATGGCACCGTCACATCGGCGGCCAATATCGATCCCATATCGCTGGCCACGGCCCCGCCCGGCGCGGCCCCCGGCACGTGCTGGGGCAAGACCATCACCCCCGCCGTGGTCGAAACCGTGACCCGCAAAGTGCAGCTGCAACCCGCACAGATCAGCAGCGATGGCCGTGTCCAGGCCCCGCCCATCTACAAGACCGAAACGCAGCAGGAGGTCGTGAAACCCCGCCGCGAAAGCTGGTACGAGATCATCTGCGAGGCGCAGGTGACGCTTGATTTCATCGCCTCGGTTCAGCGGGCGCTGGACGCGCGCGGCTTCTACCGGGGTCCGATCACGGGCGAGCTGGACATGCGCACCCGCGCAGCCATCGGCCGCTATCAACAGTCCGAGGGGCTGGACAGCAAGGTGCTGTCCATTGCAGCCGCGCGCAAACTGGGTCTGATCGCCGTGGCGCAGCCCGCCTGACCCGCGGGCACACCGACACGTGCGTCTTACGCGTGCAACGCCGGTCCACCCGAAACGAAAAAGGCGCCCCGCAGGGCGCCTTTTGCTGTCAGTTTCCGGTGGTGTGGCTCACTCTGCAAGGCCCAGCGCGACAAAGCGCGGATCACCTGCCCTGCGCACCAGAAGCAGCAGTGACTTGCGTCCGGCGGCCTCAACCTCTTCGAGGCGTGCCTCGAACTCGGCGATGCTGTCGACCTTCTGCTGCCCCGCTTCGGTGATGATGTCGCCCGCGCGAAGCCCCTTTTCATAGGCTTCCGAGGTTTCGTCCACTTCGATCACCGCCAGACCTTCCTGATCTGCCGCCGCACCCAGCTGTTCGCGCAACTCGTCCGACAGGGTGCTCAGCGTCAGCCCAAGCACGTCCTTGGTTTCGGCCTCGGCCGGTTCGTCTTCGACGGGGGCCACGGCAGGCACGGCGCCTTCGGCTTCTTCGCGGCGACCCAGCGTCACGCGCAGGGTCACAGTGTCGCCATCGCGGAACACAACCACGCGCACGGTTTCGCCCACGGGGCTGTTGCCCACCTGACGGACCAGACCGCGTGTATCGGCAACTTCGACCCCGGCAAAGTTCAGGATCACGTCACCGTCCTGCATGCCTGCATCCTTGGCAGGGCCATCCGGCACGGATGTCACAAGGGCGCCCGCCGTATTTTCAAGGCCGATGGCTTCGGCAATGTCATCCGTCACGTCCTGAATGCGCACACCCAGCCAACCGCGACGGGTTTCGCCAAACTCTTGCAACTGGTCGACCACACGGGTCACCACGTTCGATGCCATCGAAAAACCGATACCGATGGACCCGCCATTGGGTGACAGGATCGCGGTGTTCACACCGATCACCTGACCGTCCATGTTGAACAGCGGACCGCCCGAGTTGCCCCGGTTGATGGCCGCATCTGTCTGGATGTAGTCGTCATAGGTGCCGCTGAGCGCCCGGTTGCGCGCCGATACGATCCCGGCCGAGACTGAGAACCCCTGCCCCAGCGGGTTACCCATCGCGATGACCCAATCACCCACGCGGGCCGTGTCGCTGTTGCCGAAGGGCACGAAAGGCAGGGGGCCGTCCGCTTCGACCTTCAGCAGGGCGATATCGGTGTTGGGATCGGTGCCGACCAGTTCGGCGGTCAGTTCGTCACCGTTGAAAAATTCGATATTGATCTCGTCCGCGCCTTCGATGACGTGGTTGTTGGTCACGATGAACCCGTCTTCGGAGATCACGAAACCAGAGCCAAGGGCCGAGGAGCGGCGGGGGCGGTCGCCCTGGCCGTTGCGATCCTGGAACTCACGGAAGAAGTCTTCGAAGGGCGAGCCTTCGGGCACGATGCCCTGTGGGCCGGTGCGGCCTTCGATCACTGTCGAGGTGGTGATGTTCACCACCGACGGGCTGATCTGCTCGGCCAGCGGCGCGAGGCTTTCGGGGCGGGCCTGCGCCATCAGCGCCTGCACCAGCACAAAGGCCAGCGTCAGTGCGCCCAGCCAGAGGGCGCGCAAGTAGGGCATTTGTGAGTGTTGTCTGGAGAGGGCGATTGCCTGTCGCTGCATCAGGGTACTCCTGCTTAGTCTTGGTGACCGCTTCGGTCGATTTGCACACGTTCATGCGCAACTGCGCACAGGGTGCATGTAGGGTTGCACGCTTGCAACATCAAAGATGGTTCAGCACATCCGCGTTTCAACAACGCGTGATCATTCCGTGATCAAACGTGAGGCACAGACCTTACAATCCGATGAAAAACGCGAGCCAGATGCAGATCAGGCCGCTGACCAGGACCAGCGCCCCGAATTGGCGGCGGGCGTTTTCGGGAAGGCTCCGCAGCATCTCAAGCACGCGCTCGATAAGCGAAGGGGCCAGCACATAGGCCAGCCCCTCCACAAGCATCACAAGTCCGAGGGCCAGAAGGACCCAAGCCATGACGTCAGTCTCCCTCGGCGCTGCGCGTCCCCTGGTCAGAGCGCAGGTAGTTGAAGAATTCGCTATCCGGTGACATCACCATGGTCGAGTTCTCGCCCCTGAGCGCGCGCTGATACGCGGTCAGCGACCGGTAGAACTCGAAGAACTCCGGGTCAGCGCCGAACGCCTCGGCAAAGATGTTGTTGCGACGCGCGTCGGCCTCACCACGGATGATCTCGGCCTGACGTTCGGCATCCGATGTCAGTTCCACGACGGTCCGGTCGGCCTGGGCGCGCACACGCTGGGCCGCCTCGTTACCGCGGGCGCGTTCGTCGGTGGCCTCGCGTTCGCGTTCCGCCCGCATCCGTTCAAAGGTGGCATCCAGGTTTTCCGCAGGCAGGTCGGTACGCTTCAGGCGCACGTCCACCACCTCGATACCCAGCGCGCGGGCTTCGGCAATGGCACCGTTGCGAATGCGCAGCATCAGGGCTGCCCGGTCAGAGCTGAGGATATCGTTGGACGATACCGAGCCCAGCACTTCGCGCAACTCGTTCCGCAAAATGCCGTCAATCCGGCGCTCGGCGGCCAATTCGCCACCTGTACCGACGGCCTGCCTGAATTGGTTCACATCCGTGATCCGGTAACGGGCAAAGGCGTCGACAACCAGACGACGATCATCCAGAGGTGTCACTTCGAGCGGTTCGACATCCCGGCTGAGAATGCGGTCGTCATAGCGCACGACTTCCTGGATCAGCGGGATCTTGAAGGCCAGGCCGGGGTCTTCCTTGATGTCAACGACACGGCCGAATTGCAGCACAAGCGCTTTTTCACGTTCGTCCACGATGTACAGGGATGACAGGCCAATGGCCGCGATCACAACCACAATGGGCAGAAGAAATGCAGATCTACGCATCAGTTGGTCCCTCCGCTGCGGCGCAACTCGTTCAGGGGAAGATAGGGGACAACGCCCTGCCCGCCTCCGCCGTTTTGGGTTTCGTCCAGGATGATCTTGTCGATGTCGCCAAGCACCTGTTCCATTGTCTCAAGGTAGAGACGCTTGCGCGTCACTTCGGGCGCTTTCAGGTACTCCTCGAGCACGGCAGAGAAGCGGCTTGCCTCACCCTGTGCCTGGTTGACCTGCTGGGCGCGGTAGCCTTCTGCCTCTTCCAGAAGCTGGGCCGCCTGACCCCGTGCTTCGGCCAGCACCCGGTTGGCATAGGCGTCGGCCACGTTTTGCAAGCGGTCCCGTTCCTGTTCCGCGGCCTGCACGTCGCGGAAGGCGGCGATCACGGATTCCGGCGGGTCGGCCTTGTCAAAGTTGACGCGAATGATGTTCACACCTGAATCGTAGCTGTCGAGCGTGGACTGGATCAGTTCCTGAAGACGGGCCGCAATGGCACCCCGGTCACGGTTCAGGATCGGGGCCAGTTCCGATTGCGCGATGATCTCGCGCATGGCCGATTCCGACACGGCCCGGATTGTCGGGCGCGGATCGCGCAAGTTGAACAGGAACTTGTCCGGCTGGGTGATGTTCCAGACCACCTGAAAGTCGATATCGACGATGTTTTCGTCGCCCGTCAGCATCAGGCCGGCATCGCCTCCACGACCGCCCACTCCAATCTCTTCGGTCTGTTCGCGCGTGACCGGGATCACCTCTGCCGTCACGACGGGCCACGGGGCAAAGTTCAGGCCCGGATTGCCGACGGATGAAAACTCGCCCAGGAACAATTCGACTGACTGCTCTTCGGGCCGGACAGTGTAGAAACTTGCCAAGCCCCAAAGCACAATCGCGGCCAGGGCCCCAAGACCCAGCGTGCCGCGTGTCAGGAACGGACCACCGCCGCCGCCCGATCCGCGCCCGCCACCGGTGCCGCCACCGCCGCGACCGCCCATCAGGACGCGCAGCTGTTCCTGGCCTTTTTTGACCAATTCATCGATTTCGGGGATCTGCGGACCCTCATCACCGGGACCGCGCCCGCCACTGCCGCGGCCACCGCCGCCGCCGGAACCGTTCCGGCGTCCGCCGTCACCGTCACCCGAGTTTCCGCCACCCCCCCAGGGGCCGCCTGTATTGCCAGCCATGTGGTATTGTTCTCCTCTTGCCGTGCGGCCTGTGCCACACCTTTGCATTACCTGTGATTTTTGCCCCGAAATTCAAGCAGTCCGCATCGGGGTTCGCATTGTCACGATCTCTTCGGACATGGTGGGGTGCACCGCCACCGTCCGGTCGAAATCTTCTTTGGTGGCGCCCATCTTGATGGCGACACCGGCCAGTTGGATCATCTCGCCCGCGTCCGGTGCGACGATGTGACAGCCCAGGACGGTGCGGTTGGCCTTGGACACCACCAGTTTCATCAACACGCGGTCGGGTTTTCCGGCAAAGGCGGTGCGCATGGGACGGAACGACGTGCAATACACCTCGACCTCCTCCTTTTCGCGTGCGTCTTCCTCGCTCAGGCCGACGGTGCCCATTTCGGGCTGGGTGAACACGGCCGACGGGATCAGGCTGTGATCCACTGCCGTGGGGTTGTCCTTGAACGCAGTTTCGACAAAGGCCATGCCCTCGCGGATGGCGACCGGCGTCAGGTTGACCCGGTTGGTCACGTCGCCGATCGCATAGACGCTGTCGACGGCGGTTTTCGAATACTCATCGACCAGGATCTCACCGCGCCGTCCCACCTCTATGCCGACCTCCTCCAGCCCCATATCGGTGCTGTTCGGATCGCGGCCCGTAGCAAACAGAACGGCATCAAACACCTGTTCCCGCCCGTTGGTCGATTTGACCCAGACAGGCCCCGTGCGGTCCCCCTGCGCGTCATCCTTGACCCCGCCATAGGCCATGATCTCCTCCTGCTGCGCGCTGGCCCCCATGGCCGCGTCCGATGCCGTCGGCACGGGACCTGAATGATCATCCGACGCCGGGCCCATCTGGACGATGTTGGTGCCGGTGTGCAGTTCGATGCCCCGGTCGCGCATGGCTTCGGCAATCAGGCCGCGTGCCTCGTCATCAAAGCCGCGCAGGATCTGCGCACCGCGATAATACTGTGTAACCTGCACGCCCAACCCATGCAGGATGCAGGCAAATTCGCAGGCGATGTATCCGCCACCGATGATCAGGATCGACTTTGGCAACGTGTCGAGGTGAAAGATGTCGTCACTGACGATGCCAAGGTCCGCATTTGGCAGGTCGGGTCGCACCGGACGGCCACCGGTTGCGATCAGGATCGTCTTGGCGGTCTTGGTCTCGCCCGTGGACAACGCGACGGTGTGCTTGTCCTTCAGCGTGGCGCGCGCATCAAATGTCTCGACCCCGGAATTTTTCAGAAGGCTGCGGTACACATCCTCCAACCGGTCCAGTTCGGTGTTCAGGCGGCTGCGAAAACCCGACCAATCGAAGCTGCCACTTGTCATGTTCCAGCCATAGGCGTTGGCGACATCAGCCGTGCCGGAGAATTCGCTGGCAAACACCATCAGTTTCTTGGGGACACAGCCCCGGATCACGCATGTGCCGCCATAGCGGTCGTCTTCGGCCAGGGCCACGCGGGCCCCCGCCTCGCCCGCGGCGACCCGCGCCGCGCGCACACCACCGGAACCGCCCCCGATGACAAAGAGGTCGTAATCATAGTCAGCCATGGGTGTGGTCCTTAGTCTGCAAGGTCGGTGAACAGATTGTCGCTTTCCAGAAAGTCGAGCCGATCCTGTTCCACGGTGCCTTCGTTGATGTCGCGCACTTCGACCCTGCCATCACCGTAGCCAATCACGACCGCATCACAAATATCGATGAAAAGGCCGTTTTCAACCACACCCGGCATCTGATTGATCACCAGGCTCAGCTGGCGCGGATTGCCGATACGCTGCAAATGCAGGTCCAGGATATAGTTGCCCTCGTCGGTGATAAAGGGACGTTCGCCGTTCATGCGCAGGCTGGATTGCCGGCCCAGCACATCCATGGAAATCAGGGTCTCCTCGACCAGCGCCTGCGTTGTCTGCCAACCGAAGGGGATCACTTCTATGGGCAGGGGGAAGGCGCCCAGATGCTCTACCTCTTTCCCGATATCGGCGATCACCACCATTTGATCAGAGGCTGTCGCCACGATCTTTTCCTGCAACAGTGCGCCGCCGCCGCCCTTGATCAGGTTCAGGTCGCCATCAAATTCGTCCGCGCCATCGATGGTCACGTCCAGCCACCGCGCCTCGTCCAGGCTGATCACCTCGATCCCGACCTCGCGCGCCAGATCGGCGGTGCGGGTGGACGTGGGCACGCCCTTGAACCGCAATCCGCCCTCGCGGACCTGTTCGCCCAGACAGCGCACCAGCCAGGCCGCCGTTGATCCGGTGCCCAGTCCCACGCGCATCCCATCTTCGACGTAGTCGGCCGCGCGTTTCGCGGCGACGAATTTGGCCTTGTCGATGGGCGACAATTCTCCGGACATGTTCGACGACTCCCCAAGTGCTGAGCCGCTTATACGCAGCCCGCGCGTCCGTTGCGACCCCTTGGGACGCAATTTGCGCGCCGGCGCCGGGGAAACGGCAGATCAGGCCGGTGCGCCCAGCAGTTCCATCGCCTCCAGCACCTCGTCCAGCTGAACCCGGTCGTCGCCATTCAGGTCAAAGGTCATCATCTCGCGCATCGCCGCCATCGCGGTGTCCGACAGGTCGGCATCGGCGCGCAAGGCGGCCTGACGACGTAATTCAGCCCAGCTGACAGTGCCATTGTCATCGGCATCCGCCGACCTGTGCCACACCAGAAGCCGCCCGCGCATCGTGGCCGAGGCCGCCCGCAACAGCACGTCCAGTTCGGCCCGCGTGACGCTCAGATCATCGTTCAGGTCCGCCTCAAGCAGCCGCCGCATCTCACGCGCGCGGCTCCGGGCGTGTTCGGCGGCAATGGCCGTCTCGATATCCGCAGCGCTCAATCCCTCGGGCCCGCCATAGCCAAGGATGAGCCCCGCCGCCTCTTGCACAAAGTCATTCGGGCGCGCCCGCATCCGGTTCAGGGTCGTGCCCGGCGTACGCGCGACCAGCGCGTCCACCAGGGCCTGTCCCGACACCTCTTGGGCAAAAGCCGCCCGCCATGGCATCGCACAGGCCAGAACAGACATCAGCAACAAGATCCAGCGCATGGGCACATCCTCCTGCCCGGCAGGAAATCGCAGCTTGGTAAAGGCCCGGTTAACATTGACCCAAACCTGGACGATTTGGTCGTTTTGAGACATCGGCCCGCCGCGCGGGCGGGGTACATGACGGGGCATGAGCTATGTTTTGCACTATGCGCCCGACAATGCCTCGATGATCGTGCGGCTGGTCCTCGAGGATCTGGGCCTCCCCTATCAGGTGGCGCTGGTGGACCGTGCGGTTCAGGCGCACCAATCCACGGCATTCCGGGCGCTGAACCCCGCCGGTCTGATCCCTGCACTGGAAACGCCGCAAGGTGTGATGTTCGAAACCGCCGCGATCCTGCTGTGGCTGGCGGACACGCACCGGGCGATGGCACCCGAGCCAGGCAGCGCGAGGCGGCCCGCCTTCCTGTCGACACTCTTTTTCACGTCCAACACCCTGCACGCGCAGTTGCGGATGATGTTCTATCCGTGGAAATACGTCGGGCCGGACGACGAGGCCCAAGCCAGGTTGCGGACGAAGCTGCGCACCGCAAGTGCGGCCGACATGGCGCTGCCCGGGGCCCTGACCGTGCTGGATCGATACTATGCCAGCCTGGACAAGGACGGCGCGCGCGCGCCTTGGGTCCTCGACTATTACATTGCATGCATTCTGCGGTGGTGCCGCATCTATCCGGCGAGATGGACCGGCTGGTGCGATCTGGGCGCTTATCCGGCACTGGACCGCCTGACCAAAATGCTGGAAACACGACCCTCTGTGGACCGCGTGGCCCGGGCCGAGGGCCTTGGTGCGCACCCGTTCACCGCTCCGCAACTGCCCACCCCACCGGAAGGATCGGCGCTCTAGATGTTTCTCTCTGTCTTCGAGATGTTCAAGGTCGGCATCGGCCCGTCCTCGTCCCACACCATGGGGCCGATGGTGGCAGCAGCCCGGTTTCTGGACATGATGCGCGCGTCGCCCTTCCAATTTGCAGGTGTGCGCGCCTCGTTGCATGGCTCCCTGGCTTTCACCGGCGTGGGCCACGCCACGGACCGGGCCACGATCCTGGGATTGGCCGGGTTCGTGCCGGACACCTATGATCATGACCAGGCGCAAGCGACCTTGGCCGCCCTGCACGACACGCATCTTCTCCACCCCGAAGGCCTGCCAGCGCTGCGGTTCGATCCCGGGGCGGACCTGATCTTTGATTACGACACGCAATTGACGGGCCACGCCAACGGCATGATCCTGATGGCCACGGATGCCCAGGGCGACGTCACGTTGCGCCAGGTCTTCTATTCCATCGGCGGCGGCTTTGTGATGACCGAGGAGGAGCTGGCCGCAGGCAAGGCCACCGACGAGGGCGCGCCCGTCCCCTACCCGTTCAAGACCGCCACCGAGATGCTCGAGATGGCAGAGACATCCGGCAAGACCATTGCAGGCATGAAGCGCGCCAACGAGGTGTCGCGCAATGGCGATGCGCATCTGCGGTCAGGCACCAGACGGCTGTGGCAGGTGATGAATGATTGCATCACGCGCGGTCTTTGCACCGATGGTGTCCTGCCCGGTGGTCTCGGCGTGAAACGCCGGGCCAAGGGCATCCACGACAAGCTGATCGAGGAACGCGGCATGAACCTGACCGCGCCGCACACGATCAACGATTGGATGAGCGTTTATGCCATGGCCGTGAACGAAGAGAACGCCGCGGGCGGTCAGGTGGTCACCGCCCCCACCAACGGGGCCGCAGGCGTGCTGCCCGCGACCCTGCGGTATTACCTCGACCACGTGCCCGGCGCATCCGAAGCCCATATCGAGGACTTCCTGCTGACCGCCGCCGCGATTGGCGGGCTGGTCAAGTACAACGCCTCCATTTCAGGGGCGGAGGCTGGCTGCCAAGCCGAAGTGGGCAGTGCCGCCGCCATGGCCGCCGCCGGTCTCTGCGCCGTGATGGGGGGCACGCCCGCCCAGATCGAAAACGCCGCCGAGATCGCACTGGAACATCATTTGGGCATGACCTGTGACCCCGTGCGTGGGCTGGTGCAGGTGCCCTGCATCGAACGCAACGGGCTGGGGGCGATCAAGGCGGTCAGCGCCGCCAGCCTTGCCCTGCGCGGAGACGGCACGCATCTTGTCCCGCTTGACGCCTGCATCGAGACGATGCGGCAGACCGGCGCGGACATGAGCGAGAAGTACAAGGAAACTTCGCTGGGGGGATTGGCGGTGAACGTGCCGAATTGCTGATCCGCCCGGAGTGGCACGGGCCTCGACATTGCAGGCCCGCAGAGGCTCGGAACGGTGGGTTGCAGATCCGGATCCCGCGTTGCCACCGATCGCGCCTGCCTGCGCAGCCGCGATATGACGTGGTAAGCATGAGGCAAGACACCCCGGGTCCGGTGGGTGGGCGAATTGGCGAAGCCAAGAGTGCACGCGGCGGACATCTCCCATCGCGCAACCTTGACGCGAAATAGCGTCATCCACGCCCCAAACCAGGTGTTGCGCTCACCGGTCGAACAGATAGCGTTAACCCATGGCTCAAGATCGCCCTCTTCTCGGCATCCTTCTGATGCTGGGCTTTTGCATCGTGGCCCCGGTGGGGGACGCGGTGGCGAAAGTGTTGGGCCAATCTGTGCCCCTCGGCCAGCTGGTGCTTGTCCGTTTTGCAGTGCAGGCGGTGATCCTGATCCCGATCGTCTGGGTCGGGTCGCGCCTGTGGCGGATGCAGGGCCGGGTATTCTGGCTGACCCTGTTCCGAACCGTGCTGCACATCCTTGGCATCGGCGCCATGTTCACTGCCTTGCAATATCTACCACTCGCGGACGCGGTTGCCATCGCCTTTGTCATGCCGTTCATCATGTTGCTCCTGGGCAAATACGTGCTGGGCGAAGAAGTTGGCAGCCGCCGTCTTGTGGCCTGCATCATCGGATTTGTCGGCACGCTGATGGTCGTGCAGCCCAGCTTCGTTCAGGTCGGCTGGCCCGCCCTGTTGCCGCTCTTCGTGGCTCTGAATTTCTCTGTCTTCATGCTGGTGACCCGCCAGATCGCCAAGGAAACCGATCCGATCGGGCTGCAAGCGGTCAGCGGCGTGATGGCCATCGTGATCATGGCACCGCTGGTGTTCCTTCTGCAGGGCTATGACCTGCCGGGGATCGAACTGATCCGACCCGATGCGGTGGAATGGAGCCTCCTTTTGTCGATCGGCCTGCTGGGTACAACCGCCCATCTTCTGATGACCTGGTCGCTGCGCTATGCGCCCTCGGCCACGCTGGCGCCCATGCAATATCTTGAAATTCCCTTTGCGACGATCATCGGGTTTCTGGTCTTCCGCGACCTGCCTGACGGCCTTGCCGCCGTGGGCATCTGCATCACGATTGCGGCGGGTCTTTACGTTGTCCTGCGCGAGCGGGCCATCGCGCGGGTCGGGACGCGTGCACCAGCGCCCGCGTAAGGGATGACAGACAGCGCCGCGGCACGATCAGGATCATCGCGGGCGCTGTCATGGTTAACGCAACCGGCCCCTCCGCCATGTTCGACGTGCCAACCCGGACCATCGGATCGAACACCAGCCCGTCAATGCCCCAGCGCAATCCGGCGGATGTCCCCTGCACCGGTGCAAGTGGAACAAGCGACACGACCTCCCCTGCCCGGGTGTCCAGGTCCAATGCAGGCGGGCACAGCAGAACGCATTCCTCAGGCCCCAGCAGGATGCAGGGCCGATCTGGATAGCGGGCCAGCACACTGAGACAGGCCAGTTGATGATCAACGCGACCGCCCAGAAAGCCCACGGCCAGAACCAGAGGTGCCGCGATATGCCGCAACGCCTTGTCAAAATCGGTGCTGTCCTGCTCGGCAATGCGGTGGTGCCGGTCGGCAGGGATCTGCGCAAGCGTCTCCGGCGACACGGAATCGAAATCCCCGATGACCGCATCCAGGGCCACACCCGCGCGCAGGGCCACCTCTGCCCCCCCGTCGGCGGCCACGAAACGGGTGGCAAGGGCCTGAACGGCGGCCACATCCGCCAAATCCGCCGCACCGCCGCCAAACAGGGCCACGGGGTCAGAACTGTGAACAATCGGGAAAGTCATGCGGGATTAATGCAATTTTCGGAAACAGATCACAATGTTGCCGCGAAATGATACCCTCAACCGCACAGATTCGGGCCGCTTTGGTCCGGCATTGCCCTTTAGAACACCCTTTGCATATCGGCAGAGGACGAGCATCCGATGATGAGTAACAATAAAATTTTGACAGTCTCCTATGGCACGTTCTCGTGCACGTTGGAAGGATTCGATGACAGCTTCGGCACGATGAAGGCAATAGCGGAGTATTTCCGCGACCTTGCGGCCGATGACAGGTATTTCGGGGCTGAACCGCCCCAACCAGACGTGGAAATGCTGGCCCGCATCGCCGAGCGCGAGATTTCGCGCCGCGTCGAAGCGCGCCAACAGGAAGGCCGGATCGTGCTCAGCGCCGAAACGCCTGCGCCTGCGCCGAGCACGGCATCTCCTGCCGCCTTGGCCGCCGCGACAGCCGCCCCTGCCGCGATTGCCGCCGCTGAGGACACAGCCGAGGCCGAAGCCGCGGACGCCCCGACCGCAGGCGCATCCGAACCCGCAGAAGCCGTGGCGGATACGCCCGGGGCCGAGGGAGTTGAGGCCGACGCACCGGTGGCAGAGGCCGTCGAGGCCGAAACGATCGAAGATGCCGCCGAAGACCCCGCCGTGACGGCGGAAGATGAAGGCGAGATCGCGCCCGAGACCGAAGACGCCAAGGCCGAAGATAAAAAGGCAGACGCGGACCTGGCCGAAGCCGAAGCCGAAGCCGAAGCCGAAGCCGAAGCCGAAGCCGAAGCCGAAGCCGAAGCCGAAGCCGAAGCCGAAGAATTCTTTGCCAGCGCCCCCGTTGATGCAACCCCTGTCGAGGCCGAGCCTGTGGACGAGGCGGTTGATCCCGCCCCGGTCGCCGACATGGCCCCCGACAGCATCGCGGCCAAGCTGCAACGTATCCGCGCCGTCGTGTCGCAAAGCCAGGAAGAGGCGGAAGAGGACGAATTGTTCGAAGACGAACATGCCGAACCCTTTGCCCCGTCTGCCGAAATGGACGATATGGCCGACGCGCAGGAAGATGCGGTATCGGCCCAGGCCGTGCGCGAAGCCGCAGCAGATGACATCGCGGCCGCCCAGGCAGACGACAGTGCCGATGCGGTTGAAGACGACGATGACGACATCGCCGACATTCTTGCCCGTTTTGAACAGGATGCAGATACCCAAGAGGATGCCACCGCCATCGAAGAGGCTCCCGAAACGGGTGCGGGCGCCGATGCCCGGCACCTGGACGACGCAGCTGACGACGATCTCGGGCTCGACACCCTGGCCGCGCTGATGGCAGCTGACGATGGCACGCCCGACGCGGACGAGGACAAGGCAGACAACATCTTTGACGAGGCCCCGGAAGCCGAGACCGAAGATGAGGTCGAGGCAGCGGTCGAACCCCCTGCCCCTGCCAAGCCGATTGCCCGCGTGATCAAGGTCAAACGCGCCGATATCGACGCGGCCATTGCCAGCGGCGCCCTCGAAGAGATCGAGGACAGCTCTGCCCCGACCTCGCTTTCGGAGGAGGAGGAGGCAGAACTGTTGGCCGAACTGGCCGAGGTTGAGGCCGAACTGCCTCAAGCCGAACTGCCCGTGGCCGAAGATGCCGTTGGGTCCGATGATGATGCAACGATGACCGCGGTCGACACGGACGACGTGATGGACAGCCAGGTGGAAGAGGTCGAAGCCGAACCTGCAATGATCAAGGACGATGATGTCCAGCGTCTGATGGCCGAAGCCGACAACCAGATGGAAGAACCCGAAGGGTCGCGCCGCCGCAACGCCTTCCAGCATCTCAAGGCCGCCGTGATGGCGAAAAAGGCCGATGCCGACATCGGCAAGACCGATGGCGAGGACGAAGGGGCCTTTCGGTCGGACTTGGCCGATGTGGTCAAGCCGCGCCGCCCCGCGCCCCGCGGTGAAGGCGCCCAACGCCCAAGCACGGACCGCCCGGCGCCGCTCAAGCTGGTGGCCGAACAGCGTGTTGATGTGGATGCGGCGCCCAAAGGGCCGGTGACCCCGCGCCGCGTGGCAGCCGTCCAGGATGCAGCCGCCGACGATGCCGCCAGCTTTGCGGACTATGCCTCCGACATGGGCGCACATGACCTGCCTGCCCTGCTCGAAGCCGCGGCAAGCTATCTCAGCTTTGTCGAAGGCCGCGACCAGTTTTCACGCCCGCAACTGATGACCAAGGTCCGTCAGGTCGAACAAGGCGATTTCAGCCGCGAAGACGGGCTGCGGTCCTTCGGACAATTGCTGCGCGCCGGCAAGATCGAAAAGATCAAGGGGGGCCGCTTTGCCGTCACAGGCGACATCGGCTACCGTCCGGATCAACGCGAAGCGGGCTAGGTCCTGCGAAGACAGAGGCTCAGGGGCGGCTCATGCAGGCCGCCCTTTTTCGTTGTCGGCGGTCAGCCTGCGCCGTCAGGTATATCAGTGCAAAAGATCAGCCGGTTGCCGAACGGGTCAGACATCGTCATGTCGTCCATGCCCCAGGGCTGACGCTGCACCTCGGGCCGCGCGTGAGGGTCGTCTTTCGCCAACACTGCCGCGCAAAACCCGTGCACATCGTCCATCTCGATCCTTATCGACCCGCCGGGGCTCGCGTCACCGAAAAACTCCGACAGGTGCAGACGGCATTTTCCCAATTGCACGCCCAGGCAGAGCGGCCCGTCCCTGTCCTGACGAAAGGCAAAGGTTTCTACGAAGCCAAGAAAACCAAGGTAAAAGTCACGCGCCAGACGCTCATCAAAGCAGCGGAATATGGGAATGGCGGGATGGAACAGCATGATGGCACCTCCTTGTGGCGCCACCCTATCACGAATCCGGTGTGTCGGGATCCGCCTGACCGATCCCCTTGAAGATGAACTTGAGCGGAAATGCCCAGATCACGCCCAACCCGACATAGATCACCAGTTCCACCAAGAACGACGGGCGTTCGAAGACCCCGACCAATGACACGGCTGCCACGATGTAAAGGGGCAGCGCGACGATCAGGATCAGCAGGGACAGGCGTTTCCGGGTCTTGTAGCGCAGGGCCATCTTGCCTCCTCAGTCGGCGAACGGGTCCCGGACAAGGATCGTATCCTCGCGCTCGGGCGAAGTGGAAAGTAGGGCGACAGGGCAGTCAATCAACTCTTCCACCCGGCGCACGTACTTGATGGCATTGGCGGGCAGGTCGGCCCAGCTGCGCGCGCCTTCGGTCGATTCCGACCACCCGGGCATCTCTTCGTAGACGGGTGTGCAACGTGCCTGCTGGTCGGCGGCGGTGGGCAGGTAATCCATGCGCACCCCGTCCAACTCGTAGCCCACGCAGATTTTGAGCGTCTCGAACCCGTCGAGCACGTCGAGCTTGGTCAGCGAAATCCCGTTCACGCCGGAGGTCGCGCAGGTCTGGCGCACCAGGCACGCATCGAACCACCCGCAACGGCGCTTGCGGCCCGTGGTGGTGCCAAACTCGTGGCCCCGTTCGCCCAGACGCTGGCCGTCTTCGTCTTCCAATTCGGTCGGGAACGGCCCCTCGCCTACGCGCGTCGTGTAGGCCTTGACGATGCCAAGTACGAAATCGATGCTGCCGGGTCCCATGCCGACACCCGTGGCCGCCTGACCCGCAATCACATTCGAAGATGTCACAAAGGGATAGGTCCCGAAATCAATGTCCAGAAGCGCGCCCTGCGCCCCTTCGAACAGGATGCGCTTGCCTGCCTTGCGCGCCTCGTTCATCACTTTCCAGACGGGGGCGGCGTATTCAAGGATCGCCGGAGCGACTTCGGCCAGCTTGGCAATCAGCGCATCGCGGTCCACCGGATCAAGGCCAAGACCACGGCGCAGTGCATCGTGATGCACCAACGCCCGGTCCACGCGCAACTCAAGCGTCGCCTGATCCGCCAGATCGGCCACACGCACCACGCGACGGCCGACCTTGTCCTCGTAACACGGACCGATGCCGCGCCCCGTGGTCCCGATCTTGGCCACGGAATTCTGCGCCTCGCGCGCCCGGTCCAATTCACCATGAATGGGCAGGATCAGCGGCGTGTTCTCGGCAATCATCAGCGTCTCGGGTGTGATCTCGACCCCCTGGCCGCGCAGCGTCTCGATCTCGGACACCAGGTGCCAGGGGTCCAGCACGACACCATTGCCGATAACAGACAGCTTGCCGCCGCGCACAACCCCCGACGGCAGCGCGTGCAGCTTGTAGACCTCGCCATCAATGACCAGCGTGTGCCCGGCATTGTGGCCGCCCTGAAAGCGCGCGATCACGTCCGCCCGCTCGCTCAGCCAGTCGACAATCTTGCCCTTGCCCTCGTCGCCCCATTGCGCGCCGACAACCACCACATTGGCCATGAGACATCCTTTCCATGAAACCCGCGCCCGTATAGCGACGCAAGGGCCGGACGCAAACCGCTATCTGTGTTTCTTCTGACCGAAAATACGACCGCCGGAGGCTCCGCCGCTTGCAGCCTGCGCAGGTTTCAGGCCATGAACACGTCCAGACGACAACAGGACCACTTATCATGGGCTTTCTCGCACGCTGGCTCTTTGCCCTGGCACTCCTCACCGCAACCTACAATCCGACCGAATACAACTACGTCCAATGGGTCACGCAATACGGCGGGCAAAACCTGTCCATCGCCGTGCTGGCGGGGCTGCTCTTGCTCATTGCCTATATCATCTACCTGCGCGCCACGCTGCGGTCGATCGGCGGGATCGGCATGGCTCTGATCCTGGCCGTGGTTGGTGCCATGCTCTGGGTGGCCTATGATCTGGGGTTTCTCCGCCTCGACAACCGCAATGTGAATACATGGCTGGGGTTGCTGGCCCTGTCGCTGGTGCTGGGCATCGGGCTGAGCTGGAGCATCGTGCGTCGCAGACTCTCCGGTCAGGCGGATGTGGACGATGTTGACGAGGTTTGAGGCGGGGCGGCCGATTTTTTGAAAAATCGGCGGGGGCCAGCCCCCGTCGCTGACGCGACTCCCCCGGAGTTTATCTGGCAAGATGAAGGATCAGTCGAGGTTGACCGGCTGTCCATGCGGCGTGCGCAGATAGGCGGCCTCCCAGGCCGCACGCATGTCTGACAGGGCGTGCGTTTCGGCAGCCCCCGTTTCGGTCAGGAACGCCTCGAGCGTTTCGAGCCACGCGATGAAGTAGTCATCGCCTCCGTTCAGTTCCCTGTCGAGCCCGTGCCGTTTCAGCGTGGCCCCGAACCGGTCGGCCCAATCCGGCCATGCGAAGTGCCCCGCCTCGTTCAGATGTACCGTCAAGGCAAAAAGCTGCGCATGCCACGGCGCCTCAAAGACCGGCGCGCGTGTCATGGCGCAGACAGGTAGCTTTGCCACAGATCCAGGATGACCTCGTCGTCCGGGTGCTCGGGATGCGCCCAGATATCCCTGGCCCTGAGGGCCACGGCATATAGCGGCTCGGGCGCTTCGCCCCTGCCATGCGCGTTGCTGTCCGGCAGCACATGGCTGCCATGCAGGCGTACGACCGTCCCGACCGCTCCGGCCGCGTAGGCGGGCAAACGCGTGTGTCCGCCCGATACCATCATGTTCTCGGGCAAGCGCCGGACCTGAACGACATCCCCGACGGCAAACACGGCGGACACGTTGCTGGGCCGTGTTGCAGGCCCGCCCCGGGCCAGAACACCGGCGACGGCCGCCGCTGCCAGCCGCCGGTCCGCCAGATCGCTGTCGCCGGCCGCCTGCCCCTGCGCCAGTTCCTCTGCCGTCAGCGCGCCGGTGCCGACCAGCAGGTCAGCCAGCGCGGCAATCCACTTTTCATAGTAGGAAAACCGCCCGTAATCCGCCGGCGACAGGCTTTCGCGGGCGTGCCGGGACACATCAAGGTTCCACAGGCCCAACGACCCGCAGGCCAGCGTGATCGCCAGGGCGCGCGGATGCCAATCGGCGTGAAACTTCACGTGCTCGGGCTCCGGCACCACTGGCCCATCGCCAAAACGGCCCCCCATGTCGTGTACGCGGGTCACAGCGTACGCGCCAGTATGTCGTGTAAGCGCGTCACAGCGTACGCGCCAATATGTTGTGTACGCGCGTCATGGCGTACGCGCCAATATGTCGTGTGACAGTGGGTTAAGGGGCAGCCGCCAGTCCGCAGCCGATCATGCTGTCGCGGGTGACAAGCGCCATGAGCGCCGCCTCGTCCATTCCGTCCGTGCCCTCGGGCCGTTGCGGCAGGACCAGATAGCGAATTTCTGCCGTCGAATCCCAAACCCGAACAGCGGTGCCCTCGGGCAACTCGACCCCAAATTCTGCCAAAACCTTGCGTGGCTCACGCACCGCGCGGGCGCGATAGGCGTCGGACTTGTACCAGCCCGGCGGGATGCCCAGCAGCGGCCATGGATAGCAGGAACACAGCGTGCACACGACCATGTTGTGCGTCTGGGCGGTGTTTTCGACCACCACCATATGTTCGCCCTGCCGGCCGTAATATCCCATCTCGGCCAGTACCGGGTCGGCATCGTCCAGAAGTGCCGTCTTGAACGCAGGATCGGACCAGGCGCGGGCCACCACGTGGGCGCCGTTCCTGGGTCCTATCCGGTTCTCATAGGTGTCGATGATCTCGTCCAGCGCGGCGGGGTCAATCAGCCCCTTCCGGGTCAGGATCGTCTCCAGTGCCTTGACCCGCAGCGCAGGGTCCGGAGGCAGCAGGGAATGCGGGTGATCATGGTCGGAATGGTCATGGGGCATGGTCTGATCATGGGCCACTGCGTTGCCAAATGTCCAGAGGCCGAAACCGCCCTTGCCCCGCATCCCAAACTTGCATAGATACCGCCCATCGCGCAGCAAAGGGCCCAACGCCTCCATGGAAAACGTCATCCTGATCATCCACCTGATCCTCGCCCTCGGCCTGATTGCCGTGGTGCTGATGCAGCGCTCCGAAGGGGGCGGTTTGGGCATGGGTGGCGGTGGTGGCGGCGCCGCATCGGGCCGTCCGGCGGCCACGGCCCTGGGCAAGGTCACATGGCTGTTCGGGATCGCCTTCACCATCACGTCGATCACGCTGACGATCATTGCGGCACAGAACGCGTCCGGCACGTCGGTGATCGATCAGCTTGGCATCACGCCGCCTGCGCAAAACGCACCTGCCGATGATCTGGTGCCGCCGGGCAGCGACCTGTTGCCGCCCAGCGCGGACGACACTGCACCGCTGGTTCCCAGCGCCGACTAAACAAAACCTTGCGGGCGTCTGGAAAGCTGCAACATCATGTTGCGGCATCCTTGCCCCGCCCATCCGAATCCTGTTATACTGAGGCCCCGTGGGGAACGCTTGTTTGCGTGTCCCGACAATGGCCCAAAGCCAAATACAGGGCCAGACTGAACCACGGGGGACTGCACCGAAATGGCACGCTATATTTTTATCACGGGTGGCGTTGTGTCCTCACTGGGCAAGGGGCTTGCGTCGGCCGCCTTGGGTGCTTTGTTGCAGGCGCGCGGATTTTCGGTTCGCCTGCGCAAGCTCGACCCCTATCTGAACGTCGACCCCGGCACCATGTCCCCCTTTGAACATGGCGAGGTGTTCGTGACCGATGATGGCGCCGAAACCGACCTCGACCTGGGCCATTACGAACGCTTCACCGGCGTGGCCGCGCGCAAGACCGATTCCGTGTCCTCAGGCCGCATTTACTCCAACGTGCTGGAAAAGGAACGGCGCGGCGACTACCTGGGCAAGACCATTCAGGTGATCCCCCACGTCACGAACGAGATCAAGGATTTCATCGAGATCGGCGATGACGAGGTTGATTTCATGCTCTGCGAGATCGGCGGCACAGTGGGCGACATCGAGGGGCTGCCCTTCTTCGAAGCCATCCGCCAGTTCAGCCAGGACAAGCCGCGCGGCCAGTGCATCTTCATGCACCTGACGCTGTTGCCCTACATCAGGGCCAGCGGCGAGTTGAAGACCAAGCCCACGCAGCACAGCGTGAAGGAACTCCGCTCCATCGGCATCGCACCCGACATCCTCGTGTGCCGGTCCGAGGGGCCGATCCCCGAAAAGGAACGCGAGAAGCTGGCGCTGTTCTGCAATGTCCGGCCGGATTCCGTGATCGCGGCGCAGGATCTGGGCACCATCTATGACGCGCCGTTGGCCTATCACGCCGAAGGGCTGGACCAGGCCGTGCTCGACGCCTTCCAGATCTCGCCCGCGCCCAAACCGGACCTGCGCAAGTGGGAAGATGTCAGCGACCGCATCCACAACGCCGAAGGCGAGGTGAAGGTCGCCATCGTCGGCAAATACACCCAGCTGGAAGACGCCTATAAATCGATTGCCGAGGCGCTGACCCATGGCGGCATGGCAAACCGCGTCCGGGTCAAGGTCGAATGGGTCGATGCCGAGCTGTTCGAAAACGAGGACCCGGCGCCGCACCTCGAAGGGTTCCACGCGATCCTGGTCCCCGGCGGCTTTGGCGAACGCGGCACCGAGGGCAAGATCAAGGCCGCCGAATTCGCCCGCACCCGCAAGGTGCCCTATCTGGGCATTTGCCTGGGCATGCAGATGGCGGTGATCGAAGCGGCCCGGAACGTGGCGGGCCTCAAGACCGCAGGGTCCGAGGAGTTTGACCACGAGGCAGGCAAGAAACGGTTCGAACCGGTCGTCTATCACCTCAAGGAATGGGTGCAGGGCAATCACAAGGTCGAACGCAAGGTGGGCGACGACAAGGGCGGCACCATGCGCCTTGGGGCCTATGACGCAACCCTGACGGACGGCAGCCGCGTGGCCGAGGCGTACGGCACCACCGCCATCGATGAACGTCACCGCCACCGCTACGAGGTCGACATCAAGTACCGCGAACAGCTTGAAAAGGCTGGGCTTTGCTTTTCCGGCATGTCGCCGGACGGACGGCTTCCCGAAATCGTGGAATGGTCGGACCATCCGTGGTTCATCGGGGTGCAGTTCCACCCCGAGCTGAAATCAAAACCCTTCGCGCCACATCCGCTGTTCGAGGATTTTGTGAGGGCGGCCAAGGACGTCTCGCGGCTGGTCTAGGCACCGCGCAGGCACGGAACGGTCGCGATGTTCACATGGGCTGTTCAATGACCCCTGCCGCCAGCAGGGCGTCGATTTCTGCATCGCCAAGACCGATGTCGCCCAGCACGGCGCATGTGTCCGCCCCCAGGTCCCGGGGGCCAGCATCGGGCATCCCTGCCCCGATCACAAAGGGCAGTCCCGGGAACCCGGCGGGACCACGCGTGGCAAACCGCCGCTCTGTCGCCGGCGGCAGGTCCAACGCCTCGGCAACGCTGCGCAAGCGCGCGCACGGGACCCCTGCCGCCAGCAGGATGTCTTCCCACTCCATGGCCGATCTTGTCAGCAGGACGGCACACAGGTCCTGCACAATCGCCGCCCGATGGTCGCTGCGGGCCCGCGCGGATGCAAACCGCGACTCCTCCAGCCATTCCGCCTTGCCGATGGCCGTGGCCAGCGCGCGAAACTGCGCCTCCTCGTTCACGCCCAGACTGATATGCCCCTCCCGGCACGCGAATGTCCCGGCCGACGGCGACCGGCTGTTGGCCGCATTGCCCCGCGGTCGCGGTTCCACCCCCGTCAGGCGGTAATCGGTGATTGTCGATGACATCAGCGCAAATGCGGTATCCAGCATGGACACATCGACAAACCCGCCAGCGCCGGTCTGGGTGCGCGTCATCAGCGCGGACATGACCCCCAACGCGCCCGCCAGCCCGGTGGCATAGTCGATGATGGGGGCCCCTGTGCGGATCGGTCCGGTCTCGACCGTGCCGGTCAACGCCATCAGGCCGCTGATCGCCTGAATGTTGACGTCATAGGCCGGCGCATCCGCCATGGCATGGCCGCGCCCATAGCCGGTCATTGCGCAGTGGATCAGGCGCGGATTGATCGCGCGCGTGTCGGCCTCGGTCAGGTTCAGACGGGCCAGGGTCGTGGGGCGGTGGTTTTCAACCAGCACATCCGCCGACCGCAGCAACCGCGCGAACACCGCGCGGCCTTCGGGGTGGTCGACATCCAGACAGAGATAGCGTTTGCCCGCCCCCTGGGTCTGAAATGCGGTACTTGCCCCGCTGGCCGACCGGTCGGTGTCACTGCCGCCACGATGGCGCATCGCATCCCCGCGACCGGGCCGCTCCACCTTGATGACGTCAGCGCCCAGTTGCCCCAGGTAATAGGCGCAGGCCGGCCCGGCCAGGACATGGGTCCAGTCGATGACACGTATGCCGGTCAGGGGGCCGGCCATCAGGCGTCCTTCAGCGCGACGGTGCGCGCCTGCCTGTTCACGCGGCGCACGCGCGCAACCATCGCGGCCACACCAATCAGCAGGAACACCAGCGCAATGGGCCGGGTGACAAAGATCATCAGCCCGTTATCGCTCAGCAACAGCGCCTGCCGGAACGCTTCCTCCGCGCCCCCCGCCAGAACAAAGGAAATGACAAAGGCCGCCGGGTTGAAGTGCAACTTGCGCATCGCCCAACCGGCAAAGCCCGCGGCGACCATCACGTAGACGTCAAACAGGTTGCCGCGCGACGTATAGGCCGCGACAAAGGCGGTCAGAAAGATGATCGGATACAGCACCTGCGTCGGAATGCGCGTGATGAAGCGCCCGACCCAGGCGGCCCCGAAATAACCAATGACACCATACATCGCGATCCCGATCAGCCCGCAGGCAAACAGGGCAAACACCAGATCGCGGCTGGTCAGGAACATCGTGGGCCCGATCTGGATGCCATGGATCAGGAATACACCGATCAGGATCGCGCCGATCGTGGACCCCGGAATTCCAAGGGTCAGCAGCGGCGCCATGGACGGCCCGCTGACCGCATTGTTCGCGGCCTCGGGCGCGGCAATCCCTTCCAATGCGCCTTTGCCCCAGTCTTGCGGGTTACGCGCGCGCCGCTTTCCCTCGCCATAAGCCACAAAGGCCGCAATGGCCGAACCAAGCCCCGGCAACATGCCGATAAACGCGCCGATGAACGAAGAGCGGATGACATGCGGCATGCACGGGCGGTACTCGGCCCAGCTCAGCGTGTTGCGGGCCGCGTCCGTCTGGTCCGTCGGGACCATTTCCGCCTTGGCACCCCGCGCCTCGATCTGGGCAAAGACCTCGCCCAGCACGAAGATGCCGATCATCAGCGGCACCAGTGAAATGCCGTTGGTCAGATCGAAACTGCCGAACGTGAACCGTTCGGTCGAACTGATGGGGTCCAGCCCGATCATCGCGACCAGAACGCCCAGCGCGGCCGATGCAAGGCCCCGCGTGACAGACCGCCCGATCACCGACCCGATCACGATGAACGCCGCACAGTAGACCGCGAACAGCTCTGGCGGGCCAAGTTTCAGCGCGATGGCTGCAATCCACGCAACGCCGATGATCAACAATATCTCGCCGATGAAATCGCCGATCACGGACGAAACGGTCGCAACCTTCATCGCCTTGCCGGCCTTGCCCTGCCGCGCCAGTGGATACCCGTCCAGCTGCGTCGCCGCAGAGGCGGCCGTGCCCGGCGTGTTGAACAGGATGGCGGCGATGGACCCGCCATAGCGCCCCGATTTCCCGATCACATACAAAAACGCCAGCGCGGGCAGCGGCTCCATGTAGAAGGTCAGCGGCAACAGCATCGCAATCGCGGCAGAGGCAGTGAGGCCCGGAATCGCCCCCACGATCATTCCGACCACGGCTGCCAGAAACACCCAGCCCAGCAGAACCGGATCGGCCAGAACCGTGGCAAGGCCCGCAAAGATATCCATCTTTCAATAGCCTCCGATCACATCCAGCAGGTCAAACCACCGGCCAAGCGGCGGAAAGACCCCCAACAGACCGAAGAATACACCGTGATAGATCGCAGGGCACAGCAGCGCCGCCGCGCCCAGACCCACCCGGTTGCGCACGCCAAACAGATACAGCGCGACGGGGGCCGCCAGGGCGGTGCTGACCAGATATCCAACCATCGACATCGACCAGACATACAGGACCGACAGCACCAGAAGCGCGGCAACGGCAGGCAAATGCCGCCTGTCGGTCACGGGTGCGGGCCTGGCCCCCCACAGCTCGACACCGCCCAGCACCAGCAGCGCAATCGATCCGCCCAGGGGAAAGAACCTCGCTCCCCAGCGCCCGTATTGGTCCAGACCGATGCTCAGGCTTGTGGCGGTCGCGCCGATCCCAAGCAGGATCAGCGCCACCCCCACGGCCCGCTGTGCGGGAACGGTGCCGTCCGCCACCGACCTAGCCTTGCGACTTCAGGGCGTCGATGACCGGCTGTGTCTCCTGCTGCATCCGGCGCAGGCGCGCGGCGGTGTCGGCCCCGCTCAGAAAGGCAGGGACATTGCCCCGTTCGCGCATCAGATCCGCGAATTGCCGGGTCTCGGTGATGGCTTTCAATGCGGCCTCCATGCCGCTGACGATCTCGGGGTCGGTGCCCTTGGGCGCAAAGAACACAATCGGGGACGACACCGCGACATAGTCGAACCCAAGCTCCGCCAGCGTCGGGACGTCGTCCCGGATCGCGTCCCGCTCGGGTGCGGCCAGGGCCAGAACCCGCAATTCGTTTTCGAACCCGGCGGCCTGCTGGATGCCGACAAAGGCGAAATCGACCTGCGCGCCGATGACCGCCGCCCGGGTCGGGCCGCCCCCCTTGAACGGAACGTCCTGCGCATCAAGACCGTTGCGGTTGAGAAAGCTTTGCCCGGCCACCTGGTGAAACCCGCCCCTGCCGTTGTGGGCCCAGCGCAGCGCACCGGGGTTGGCCCTGGCCGCATCCACCAGGTCCTGCACACTCTGAAACGGGCTGCCGGCCGGCACGATCACGGCGGGCGTCAGGTTGCCGATCTGTGCGATGATCTCGAAGCTGTCAAAGGGGTTCACATCCGTGTCCCGCAGCATCGAGGTCAGAAGGAACGATCCCGACGACGTCACCATGACCGTGCTGCCATCGGGCCGCGCCGCCGCCGCTTCGGTGGCCCCCGTGATGCCCGACGACCCCGGCTTGTTCACGATGACCAGGGGCACGGGCAGGATGCCCTCGGCAGACGCCGCCGCCGCGCGGGCCAGCGCATCCGTACCGCCACCGGCCGAATAGGGCAGGATCGCATTGATGGGGCGGCGCGGCGCCCACTCTGCCAGCGCCGGGCCTGCGGCCAACAGGGCCGAGGCCGACAGGCCCGTTTTGATGAAATCGCGTCTTTGCATGATGTCCTCCCACAGACGTCGGCACGCTTGGTTTGGCGCGGCCGCTCACATTCTGTCTGGACCCTAGCAAACCCGCTAACGTATAAAAAACGCAATTAACGCATCTATAAATCGAAAAATTGGAACAATGAACATTCGGGCCCTGCGTATTTTCACCTACATCATGGAAGAAGGCACGCTTGCGCGGGCCGCCATTCGCATGAATCTCAGCCAATCCGCGACCAGCCGCCAGCTCAGCCTGCTGGAACAGGATTTCGACGTCACCCTGTTCAACCGCGATCAAAAGCGGCTGATCCCCACCCCGCAGGCCGAAGCCTTCTATCCCGAGGCGCTCAGCCTTCTGGCGCAGATCGACGATGTGCCCGCGATGTTCGGTCAGATGAAGAAGGACATGCGCAGCCCCTTGCGGATCGTGTCGCAAACCCGGATTGCCAACGGTCTTGTGCTGCCCGCGATTGCAGACTTTGCCGCACGTCACCCCGACCAACCCGTCAAGCTTGAGATCATGTTGCGGCGCGATCTGGGCCGCCGGATCCTGCACCAGCGCTTTGATCTGTGCGTGTCCGCACTCCCCCTGCCCATCGAGAAGCTGGAGCCTGTCCCGCTGGGCGCCACAACGCTGTGCATCGCATTGCCCCGTGGGCACCCGCTGGCGCACCGCGACCGGCTCGGGCCGCGCGACATGCGCGATGTGCCCTATATCGCGCTCGAGGATTCGACCGTGCTGCGCCGCCTGATTGACCGCAAGGTCACCGGACTGGGCAAACCGGCCTACGAAGTGTCCGTGGGCACGGCGGCCCTGCGTCTGGTGCACCAGGGGCTGGGATATGCGTTTGCCGATCCCGTGTCCCTTGATCCAGAACTGGCCGACGGGATCGCCCTTGTGCCCTGGGATCAGGACCTGACCATCGAATTCGGGTATGTCGTCGCGGGACGCCCGGCATCGGGGCCCGCAGCCCAGGCCTTTGGCCGCATCCTCCAGGACCTGTTCAAGCGCAAAGCAGGCCAGGCAGAAGGCACGCGCATCCGGCGCCCTGCGGCACGGCCCTGACGCCTGCGTGGCCGGGACGTCCGTCATGGGATATGCGGACCGTGCGGGGCCTGCGGATCAGGCGGTCGCACCCGCGCTCTTTTCCATCACGACCCCGTGACCCCGGTTTATCCCGCGTGATACCCTCTTACTTCAATTGCAACGCCACAGCCCGAGGAGACATGCCCATGACCACCTCACTGCCCCGCCGCACGGTTCTTGCCACTGGCAGCGCCGCGCTGTTGACAACCGGCCTCAGCCTCCCGGCCCGCGCCCACGGGGTCGCACCCACGCCCACGATGCGTGGAGGTGCCAACAATTACCGCCCCGGCGCGCCCATCGTCGACCGGATCGGCGGTGGCGGGTTCCTGATGACGGGCACCGTTCTGCGCGCAGGCGACGGCGCCCCCATTCCGAACGCCCGCATCCAGATGTGGGCCCACACGACCGAAGGCCACGAACGCGACCAGCGCAGCCATGGCGCCACGCTGACCGATGCCAACGGGCGGTTTCAGATGGACATGCCCCAGATCGTGCCCGCCTTCGGCCAGCCGCACGGGCACCTCGCCTATGATGCCGACTTTGACGCCAACGGCTTTCAGACCGTGTTCCTGCGGCCGATTATGCGCCGCGCGTCCGACACGACGCTGGACGTGCAATTCGTGCTTGTCCCGGCCTAGGGGCCGTGCGCGCAGGTCTGATCTGGGCGGCGCTCGCCGCGGCGCTCTTGGCTCCGCTTGTCGCGGCGGCCTTCAGCCCGCTTTTGCAATGGCGCGACGGGATTTACATCGCGTCGGGCTTTGCGGGCATCTTCGGCATGGGGCTGCTGCTGCTGCAACCGCTGCTCGCTGGCGGTGATGTGCCCGGCCTGTCCCCGGGCCGCAGCCGCCGCATCCACCGGGTGACCGGCGCGCTGCTGGTGCTGGCAGTCACCGGCCATGTCGCGGGCCTCTGGATCACCAGCCCGCCTGATGTGATCGACGCGCTGACCTTTACATCGCCCACGCCCTTCTCGGTCTGGGGTGTGATGGCGATGTGGGCCGTCTTTGCCGCCGCACTCATGGCCGCGCTGCGCAAACGGCTGCCCCTGCGCCCGCTCACCTGGCGCCGACTGCATGCGGGCCTCGCGGCGCTCATCGCCGTGGGCACTGTCGTACATGTGCTGCTGATCCAGGGCACGATGGAACCCGTCACCAAATACGGGCTCAGCGCGCTGGTTCTGCTCGCCGCTGGTCGCATCGCCTTGATCAAGGGCATGTGGCCTCGTTCATCTTTCCTTAACACGCGGCACCGTACGCCCCGTTAACCCTGACATCGGTGCACCGACGGTGTACGGATGGTGCACAGGGTGTGTACGGGCTGTGCATGGCCGATTTGCCTTGTTTCACAGGCGTTAACCCGGCTTTGTCGTGCCCGCGCGGAACCATCGCGTTACCCGTTGCGCGCGCGGTGGTCCCCGGGCCATAAGCGGCCATGCTCAGCTATCAGCACATATACCACGCCGGAAACCTCGCCGACGTCCACAAACACGCCCTGTTGGCCTGGATGCTGGACTATCTCACGGCCAAGGACAAACCGATCAGCTATGTCGAAACCCATGGCGGCCGCGCGCTCTATGATCTTGGCGCGGACGAAGCGTTGAAGACAGGCGAGGCGGCACAGGGCATCGCACGGGTCAAAACATGGTTTCCACCCGATCACCCTTACGCGAAGTGTCTTTCACAAACCATTGATCTTCATGGCACATCTGCCTATCCAGGCTCACCCATGATCGCCACGCAAATCCTGCGCGACACAGATCAGATCACACTGGCCGAACTGCATCCCGGCGAACATAACGCGCTTGAACTGGCGCTGCCCACGGCCACGGTTCACCGCGCGGACGGCTTTGCCATGGCCCATTCAATCCTGCCACCCACGCCGCGCCGGGGCCTTATGCTGATCGATCCCAGTTTCGAGGTGAAGGACGATTATGTCACAATCCCCGGTCACATCAAAAAATACGTGCGCGCATGGAACGTGGGCATCATCGTTCTGTGGTATCCGATCCTGACATCAAAGGCGCATGCCAACATGCTGGCAACACTGCAAAAAGACCACCCCGAGGCGCTCCGCCACGAAGTGCGTTTCCCCCCCGCGCGCCCCGGACATGGCATGATCGGTTCTGGCATTTTCGTGATCCGCCCCCCCTTTGGTCTTGCCGAACAGGCCGCAAATCTGAAAACTCGCTTCGACCAACTGAAGTGAGACCGATGTTCGAACGCCTGTTTCCCAAAAGACCCAAAGAAACCAAACCCTTGCCGGAACCCACACCGCAGCTTGCGCTGGGCGCGCTGTTGGTGCGTGTCGCCATGGCCGACCGGGACTACCAGGCGCCCGAAGTGGCCGCGATCGACAAGATCCTGTCGGCGACCTTCGACCTGAAACCGCTGGACGCAGCCAAGCTGCGCGCCACCTGCGAGGCGCTGGAACGGCACGCGCCCGGCACACCGGAATACGCTGATATTCTCAGGGAAACAGTGGCTTACGCCGACCGGCTGGGCCTTGCCATGGCAATGTGGCAGGTGCTGTTGGCCGATGGTGACCACGCAAGCATAGAAGAGGACGTGCTGCACCAGATCGAGGCCGCCCTTGGCATCACCGACACCGACAGCGCGGACATTCGCACACGTGCGCTTGGCGAATAGCATCACGCGCCATAAATAGCATGTATGTTCCAGGACCTTCTCAAGCGGCTGATCCAGCCCGAACCCGCCCCGCTGCCTGATGCCGATGCCCGGCTTGCCCTGACCGCCCTGCTGGTGCGCGTCGCCCGGTCGGACAATGATTATTCGGGCGATGAACGCGTCTTGATCGATAAGATCGCGCAAGATCGCTATGGCCTTTCTGCAAGCGAAGCCAGTAACTTGCGTGCCGATGCTGAAGCAATGGAAGCCGAAGCGCCGGACACCGTTCGCTTTACCCGCGCCATCAAGGATGCGGTCGCCTACGAGGACCGGCTGGCCGTGATCGAGGCGCTGTGGAAGGTCGTGCTCGCCGACGGCCAGCGCGCGCAAGAGGAGGATGCACTGTTGCGCCTGGTCTCGAACCTGCTGGGCGTCACGGATCAGGACAGTGCCATGGCCCGCCAGCGCGTGTCGGCGTGATCGCATCCCTCGGGATGTATGACATGCCGCACCTGCGCGGCGCGCATGACCGGTTGTGGGACGGGATACGCCAGGCGCTTGGCTACGGCCCGCCCGCCCTCAGCCGTGGCGGCGCGCCCTGGGCCGAACGGCAGTCGCGCACCCTCGTGCTGGCCCAGACCTGTGGCTTGCCCTACCGCGCGAAACTGCATGGTCACGTGGTTCTGGTCGGCACCCCGGATTACGATCTGCCGGGCTGTCCGCCGGGGCACTATTTCAGCTATCTGATCCGCCGCACCGGCGAGGAGCGCGCCCTGAACACCCTTCTGGATCAAGGGGTTATGGCCTTCAACGACGGGTTGTCGCAATCCGGCTGGGCCGCGCCGCTTGCGCATGTCGCTCCGCGCCGTCCCGCGCAGGTGCTGCAAACGGGCGGACATGTGGCAAGCATCGACGCCGTGCGGTCGGGGGACGCCGATGTCGCTGCCATCGATGCGCTGACATACCTCCTGTGGTGCGACGCACATCCCGCGGACGCCACCGACATCGATGCCTTTGACCAGACCGCGCCAACACCGACCCTGCCCTACATCACCGCCCTCAAACGTGACCCGATCCCGATCGCGCGGGCGCTGCGCAGCGCCATCGCCGGCCTGTCGCCGACCGACCGCGCGGCGCTCCGGCTCAAGGGCCTGGTACAGATCCCCGCATCGGCCTATCTGGCGCTTCCCGTTCCGCCCAGCCCCTGACCAATCCGGCCTGCCCTTGGGTCATTTTGCGCAAATGACGGGCAAAACGTCCCTTTTGCCCGTGGACAAGGCCCATATTTTCCTTCCTTATACCGTCTGATCGAAACAGACGTAGCTGCCCCACGTGTTTGACACCGCCGTTATCGAAATCCGCAACCTACACAAAGCCTACGGCGCGCTCGAAGTGCTCAAGGGTGTGGATATCCGGGCGGAACGGGGGGATGTGGTGTCGCTGATCGGCTCGTCGGGATCCGGAAAATCCACGCTTCTGCGCTGCTGCAACCTGCTGGAAGACAGCCAGCAGGGCGAGGTGCTGTTCAAGGGCGAGCCTGTGACCTGGAAAGGCAAGGATCACGCCCGCCGCCCATCTGATCCGAAACAGGTGCTGCGTATCCGCACAAACCTGTCGATGGTGTTTCAGCAGTTCAATCTTTGGGCGCACATGACCATCCTGCAAAACGTGATGGAGGCCCCGGTCACCGTCCTGCGCCGCGACCCGGCCGATGCCGAAGCGGCGGCGCGCAAGTATCTGGACCAGGTCGGGATCGGCGACAAATGCGACGCCTTTCCGGCGCAACTGTCAGGTGGCCAGCAACAACGCGCCGCCATTGCCCGCGCGCTCTGCATGGAGCCCGAAGCACTGCTGTTCGACGAACCGACCAGCGCCCTGGACCCGGAACTGGAACAGGAAGTCGTCAAGGTGATCAAGGACCTGGCCGCCGAAGGGCGCACCATGCTGATCGTGACCCACGACATGAAACTGGCCCATGACGTCAGCGACCACGTGGTGTTCCTGCATCAGGGCCTGATCGAAGAACAAGGGGCGCCAGACGATCTGTTCGGCGCACCCAAATCCGAACGTCTGCGCGGGTTTCTATCTGCAACCCACGCCGCGTAACCCAAAGAAAACAAGGGGAGTATCACTCATGAAATCTATCCTGATGACCACAGTGGCCGTCACGTTGACGGCTACGCTGGCCATGGCCGATGGCCATTCCGTTGTCCGCATGGGCACCGAAGGCGCCTACCCTCCGTGGAACTTCATCAATGACGCGGGCGAAGTCGACGGGTTCGAGCGCGAACTGGGCGACGAATTGTGCAGCCGCGCCGAACTGACCTGCGAATGGGTCACCAACGAATGGGACAGCATCATCCCGAACCTCGTGTCCGGCAACTATGACACCATCATCGCGGGCATGAGCATCACGGACGAACGGGACGAGGTGATCGACTTCACCCAGAACTACACCCTGCCCGACCCATCCTCCTATGCCGCCACGTCGGCGGATGTGGATGTCGAAGGCGCCGTGATCGCGGCCCAGACCAACACAATCCAGGCGGCATTTGTCGCTGAAAAGGGCTGGACGCTGGTTGAATTCGCCACACCCGAAGAAACTGTCGCCGCCGTGAAAAACGGCGAAGCAGATGCAGTGCTGGCCGACCAGTCGTTCCTTGCCGCCATCGTCGAAGAAGATGCCGACCTGGTGTTTCTCGAGCGTGAAGAGCTGATCGGCGGCGGTGTCGGCATGGGCGTGCGCGAAAGCGACGGAGAGCTGAAGGCCAAGTTCGACGCGGCCATCCAGTCGATGAAAGATGACGGGTCCCTGAATGACCTGATCACCAAATGGGAGATCGGCGAGACGTTCTGATCGCCTAACCCACTGAAAACACGGTTGTCCCCGCGGGGACAACCGACCACGGGGCTGCACCATCTTTTCCTTTTGTACTGACCCAAGCACCCTGCCCGACTGGCAGTGGATGGCGTGCTACCTGACCACGGGCAAGCACATGTCGATCTATTGGTCGGTGCTGACCGTGCTGGGCCTGCTGGCGGTCACCGCGCCCGCGGCGCTTGCCTTCGGCTTTGCCGGGGCGTCCGCCGCGCGGTCGGGCATCACGCCCGTGTCGTGGCTGGGCCGCGGCTATATTGCGATCGTGCGGGGTGTGCCCGACATCGCCTTTTTCCTGTTCTTTGTCATCGCGCTTGACCAGGCCATCGAATACCTGCGCCACAAGGCGCTGTGCCCGAATTGGACCGACCCGATCCGTCAGGGCAACGACTTTGTCGTCTGTGCCGCGGCCAAGATGCCGTTGGGCAATGCCCCGCAATGGGTGCACGAAAGCTATGGCTTTGCGCTTGCGGTTCTGACCTTCGCCATCGTGTTCGGGGCCTTTGCCGCCAACGTCCTGTTTGGTGCGATGCGCGCAGTTCCGAAGGCGCAGCTTGAAACCGCCGAGGCCTATGGCATGTCCCCGCGCCAGACGTTCTGGCGTATCCTTGTGCCCCAGATGTGGGTCTATGCCCTGCCCGGCCTGTCGAACCTGTGGATGGTGCTGATCAAGGCGACGCCGCTGCTGTTCCTGCTGGGGGTCGAGGACATCGTCTATTGGGCCCGCGAGTTGGGCGGTACCAAGACGTCGAGGTTTACCGAATATCCGCATGGTGACTGGCGGATGTGGTACTTCCTCGCCCTGCTGGTCTTCTACCTGATGTTCACCCGCGTCTCCGAAATCGTGCTGGACCGCCTGATGGCCCGCCTGACCCACGGGCAGGCCACCACGGGCGGCGAAGCGCAGCGAAAGGTGGCTGCGTGAGTTGCGTTCAGACCATCATGGACTACGGCCTGCGTTCCATCGGGATTGGCGAACGGCTGCTCCCGCGCGAGGATTTCACGATCTGCCAGCAAGTCACGCTGATCGGGTCGGGCATGATCTGGAACGTGTATTTCGGCATCGTGGCCCTGTCGCTTGGCTTCTTCCTCGCCACTGCCGTGGCCATCGGCAAGAACGCGACATCCACATGGGCGCGCAAACCTGCGGAATGGTTCATTTTTGTCTTCCGGGGCTCGCCGCTCTTTATCCAGTTCTTCTTTGCCTATTTCCTGTTTCTGCAACTCAAGGGCGTACACCCGTTCTTTGACCCGTTCACCGCTGCGTGGCTGGGCGCGCTGATTGTGCTGTTTCTGAACACCGCCGCCTATTCGGCCGAGATTTTCTATGGCGCGCTGCAATCGATCCCCAAGGGCGAGGTCGAGGCGGCGGATGCCTACGGCCTGTCGGGCTGGCCCCGGTTCAAGCGCGTCGTATGGCCCACGATGCTGCGACTGGCCTGGCCCGCCTACACGAACGAGGCGATCTTTCTGTTCCACGCCACCACGCTTGTCTTCTTCTCGGGCTTTCCGGCGTGGCAGCAACGGGGCGACGCGCTTTATTATGCAAGCTATTTTGCCGACAAGACGTTCAACCCGTTTGTGCCCTACCCGATCCTGGCGGGGTATTTCATCTTGCTGACGCTGGTCATCATCGGGATGTTCGGTCTTGTAAACCGGCGTCTGAACCGTCACTTGCCGGCCAACACGCGCCAGAAGATGAAGTTGCGCATGAACCTGATCCGATGAAGGATTTCATGCCTCCGGCGGGCATATTTTGAGAACAATGAAAGACTGATCATGCACGATTGGCTGACAGGCAATCCCGAAATCCGCGCCATCCGCGTGGCCGCTGCCGATCTGAACGGCGTGGCGCGGGGCAAGCGGATGCCGGTGCGTTTTGCCGACAAGGTCACGCAGGACGGTACCCGATTTCCCATGTCGGTGCTGAACCTCGACATCTGGGGCGAGGATATCGAGGACAGCCCGCTGGTCATGGAAACCGGCGACCGCGATGGTGTGCTGCGCCCGACCGAGCGGGGGTTCGTGCCCATGCCGTGGCTGAACACGCCCACCGGCCTCTTGCCGATCTGGATGTTTCATGACGATGGGCGTCCGTTCGCGGGGGATCCGCGCCATGCTTTGTCGGCTGTGCAAAAACGCTTTGCCGACAAGGGCCTGACGCCCGTTGTTGCGGTCGAGCTTGAGTTCTTCCTGATTGATGACGCGGGCACCCGCCTGCGCGTCCCTGCCTCGCCCCGTTCGGGCAAGCGCCGCGTGGCGGGCGAGATCCTGTCGATGCGCACGCTGGATGCCTTCGACGACTTCTTTACCGAGCTGTATGACGCCTGCGCGGCGATGGACATCCCCGCCGACACCGCCATTTCCGAAAGCGGCCTGGGCCAGTTCGAGATCAACCTGATGCATCAGGCCGATGCACTGAAGGCCGCAGACGACGCGTGGCTGTTCAAGATGCTGGTCAAGGGATTGGCCCGCAAGCACGGCTTTGCCGCGTCGTTCATGGCCAAACCCTATCCGGATTATGCGGGCAACGGGCTGCACATGCACTTTTCAGTGCTGGATGCGGAGGGCCGGAACATCTTTGACGATGGAGGTGCCGCGGGCACGGATGCCCTGCGCCACGCCATTCAGGGATGTCTGTCGGCGATGCCCGGGTCCATGTTGATCTTCGCGCCGCATGCCAATTCCTATGCCCGCCTGGTGCCCGGCGCACATGCGCCCACAGGCATCGCCTGGGCCTACGAGAACCGCACGGCCGCGATCCGCGTCCCCTCCGGCCCGCCCGCGGCGCGGCGCATCGAGCACAGGCTGGCGGGGGGCGACGTGAACCCGTACCTGTCCATTGCGGCGGTGCTGGGTGCCGCCCTGAACGGGATCGAGGACGCCACCGATCCGCCCGCCCCGATCACCGGCAACGCCTATGCCCAGGACCTGCCACAGGTGCCGGCGACATGGGACGCAGCCATGGCAGCGTTCGAGGCCAGCCCCGAGATCGCCCGCATCTTTGATGCGGCGCTGATCGCCAACATGCTGATGACGAAACGGCAGGAGGCCCGCTACATGGCAGAGCTCAGCCCAGACGAGCAGACGGAAATCTACCTCGACAGCGTTTGAGGCACGCACTATCTTCGGCCCGTAACCCTCAGGTGATCCATGAAAATCGGCATATTGCAAACCGGCCACGCGCCCGACGAAGTGTTGGGAACGCTTGGCGACTATGACGCCATGTTCGCCCGCCTGCTGGACGGGCACGGCTTTGACTTTGAAACCTTCAAGGTGGTCGATATGGACTTTCCCAGCGGTCCTGACATCTGCGATGGCTGGCTGGTGACCGGATCGAAACACGGCGCCTATGAGGACCATCCGTTCATTCCCCCGCTCGAAGCGTTGATCCGCGACATCCACACCTCTGGCCGCCCCATGATCGGCGTCTGCTTTGGGCACCAGATCATCGCGCAGGCCATGGGCGGCACCGTGGAAAAATTCGCGGGCGGCTGGTCCGTCGGGCGGCGCGAATACGACTACAAGGGCGAAACGATCAGCGTGAACGCCTGGCATCAGGACCAGGTGATCGCCGTGCCACCGGGGGCCGAGGTGATCGGATCAAGCGCCTTTTGCGCAAACGCCGCCCTTGTCTATGGCAACCGGATCTGGACGATCCAGCCGCACCCCGAATTTGGCGCCGACATGGTCGAGGCGCTGGCAACCCACCGAGCGCCCGGCGTTGTCCCCGACCCGCTGATCGAGGAGGCGCGCGCGCAACTGGACATCCCCACCCACAGGCACAAGGTGGCCGCGGACATGGTGGCCTTCCTCAAACAGGGGGCGCTTGTCGATGTCTGACCCCTGGACCGCCACACTGCCCGATGCGGCGCGCCTTTACCTCGAAGGCAGGCGCCTGGACGAGGTCGAGTGCATCATCGCCGATCTGCCGGGTATCGCACGGGGCAAGGCCGTGCCTGCCTCGAAATTTGCGCGGCAGGAATACTTTCACCTGCCCGACAGCATCTTTTACCAGACCATCACCGGCGATTGGGGCGAGGCCGCGGACGAGGACGGGTTCATCGAAAAGGACATGATCCTCAAGCCGGACATGTCGACCGCCACCGCCGCGCCCTGGACAGGCGACTGGACCTTGCAGGTGATCCACGACGCCTATGACCGCAAGGGCGCGCCCGTGCCCTTTTCGCCGCGCAACGTGTTGAAGCGGGTGGTGCAGCTCTACAAGGACAAGGGCTGGACACCGGTTGTGGCCCCGGAGATGGAGTTCTTCCTGATTGCGCGCAATCTGGACCCGGCGCAGGAAATCCAGCCGATGGTTGGCCGGTCGGGCCGTCCCGCCGCCGCGCGCCAGGCCTATTCAATGACCGCCGTTGACGAATTCGGGCCCGTGATCGACGACATCTATGACTTCGCCGAAGCGCAGGGGTTCGAAATTGACGGCATCACCCAGGAAGGCGGCGCGGGCCAGCTTGAGATCAACCTGCGCCATGGCGATCCGGTCAAGCTGGCGGACGAGGTGTTCTATTTCAAACGGCTGATCCGAGAGGCCGCGCTGCGCCACGACTGCTTTGCCACATTCATGGCCAAGCCGATCGAAAACGAGCCCGGCAGTGCGATGCACATCCATCATTCGATCATCGATACCCAGACTGGCGACAACCTGTTCGTTGGCCCACAGGGCGGCGATACGGACGCGTTTTTCCACTTTATCGCCGGATTGCAAAATCATCTGCCCGCGGCCCTTGCCGTGATGGCCCCTTTCGTGAACAGCTACCGCCGGTACGTGAAGGACCATGCCGCCCCGATCAACCTGGCCTGGGGCCGCGACAACCGCACCACGGGCATTCGTATCCCGCTGTCCGAACCGCAGGCGCGGCGGGTCGAAAACCGCATCGCGGGCATGGACTGCAACCCGTATCTGGGCATCGCGGCGTCGCTTGCCTGCGGCTATCTCGGCCTGACCCAGGAACAGCGTCCCTCGGCCCAGTTCCGGGGTGATGCGTATGAGGGCGATGGCGACATCCCGCGCGTGCTGGGATCGGCCCTCGATCTTTTTGATCAGGCCACCGATCTGCACGCGGTGTTGGGCCCGGACTTTGCCCGTGTCTATTCCATCGTCAAGCGCGCGGAATATGACGAATTTCTTCAGGTCATTTCCCCGTGGGAGCGCGAGCATTTGCTGCTGAACGTCTAGGGCAGGACATCTGGCCCATCCGTTTCGATCGCAACATCACCCGTCGGGCCATGGGGCCGGTTTTTTGGGAAACAGAGAAGATGGACCTGCTCACTGCCAATGATCGTGCCGGGGCGTATCCCGACAGTTGGTATGCTGCAACGTCGGACATTGGCCCCGCGCGTCCTGCATTGGCCACAGATGTGCGCGCCGACGTGTGCATTGTCGGGGCAGGATATACGGGCCTGTCCGCCGCCGTGCATCTGGCGCAGGCCGGGCGCCGGGTTGTCGTTCTTGAAGCGCAGCGCGTGGGCTTTGGCGCATCGGGGCGCAATGGCGGGCAACTGGGCACCGGCCAGCGGGTTGAACAGCCCTATCTGGAGAAGATGGTTGGCCCGGAGGATGCGCGCCGTCTGTGGGACATGGGCCTTGAGGCAACCGATCTGGTCCGCACCCTGATCAGCACGCACAAGATCGACTGTTTCTACCGTCCCGGTGTGGCCTGGACTGCGGAAACCGCACGCGATGTGGCCGACCTGCATGCCTATGCCGATCACATGTCCCGCATCTATGACCATCCTGTCGAGGTGCTGACGCGCGACGCGTTTCACGCGATCTGTCCGTCGCCTGCCTACCGGGGCGGCGTGATCGACCCCCGGTCCGGCCATCTGCACCCGCTGCGGTTTGCGCTGGGTCTGGCGCGCGCGGCAGAGGCTGCAGGGGCCACGATCCACGAGGGCAGCACCGTCACGGGCGTCTCGACCGGCCCGGTGGTCACCGTTGCAACCCCCGGCGGCCAGGTCACCGCCGACCACGTCATCCTGGCGTGCAACGGATATCTTGGCGGGCTGAACGCCGCTGTTGCGGCGCGGGTCATGCCCATCAACAACTTTGTCGCGGCCACCGCCCCGCTGGACGACCCCGACCGCGTTCTGGCCCGCGACATTGCCGTGTCAGACAGCCGCTTCGTCGTGAATTACTTCCGCCTCAGCCATGACAAGCGGCTGCTCTTTGGCGGGGGCGAAAGCTATGGCTACCGCTTTCCGCGCGACATTGCGGCCAAGGTGCGCAAACCGATGACGCAGATCTTTCCGCATCTGCGCGATGTGCCCATCGACTATGCCTGGGGCGGCACACTTGCCATCACCATGAAACGCCTGCCCTACCTCGCGCGGGTCGGTCCCGCTGTGTTGAATGCCTCGGGTTATTCTGGCCACGGCGTGGGCACCGCGACCCATGCCGGCATGCTGATGGCCCGCGCCATTCAGGGGCAGTCGGACGGGTTCGACACCATGGCCGCCATCCCCACGGCGCCGTTTCCGGGCGGCGCGCGCCTGCGCTCTCCGCTGCTGGTGCTGGCGATGACATGGTACAGCCTGCGCGACCGTCTGGGCCTGTAAACCGGCGCAGATTTTCGCCGCCCTGTCACAAAATCGTTTCCTTTTGCCCCTAACGGATTTAGAAAACCAAAAACCGAGCATAAGGATTCTGAAATATGGCCCTTCCCGACATGCACAGCGCCGAACCCATCCCCGCCGCCGCCCGGGACGAGATTGACCGACTTCTGACCTCGGGCGACCTGTTTCGTTACACCGCACCGCAGGACGCACCGGTGTCCCTGCTCGAAGCGGAGTTTGCCGCGATGATGGGCAGCAAGTTCGCACTCGCGGTCTCGTCCTGCTCGGCGGCGCTGTTCCTGTCGCTCAAGGCGCTGGACCTGCCCCGCGACGCGCGCGTGCTGATCCCCGGTTTTACCTTTGCTGCCGTGCCATCGGCGGTGATGCATGCCGACTGCCTGCCGGTCCTGTGCGAGGTGGGCGACAACTACCGCATCGACATCAATGACTTCACCGCCAAGCTGCCCCACGTACAGGCCGTTATCGTCAGCCACATGCGCGGCCACACATCGGACATGGACGCGATCATGCAGTTGGCGACCGCCGCAGGCGTCCCCGTGATCGAGGATGCGGCCCATTCGCTGGGCACGCTGTGGAACGGGCACAAGATCGGGACACTGGGCAAAATCGGCTGCTTCTCGTTCCAGTCCTACAAGATGATCAACGCCGGTGAAGGCGGGATCATGATCACCGATGACGCCGACCTGGTCGCGCGCGCCATCATCATGTCGGGCGCCTACGAACACAATTGGAAGAAACACCCGGTGCTGCAAGACGCCTTTGCCGCGCACCAGAACCGGTGGCCGCTCTACAACCTGCGCATGTCGAACCTCAGCGCGGCGGTCATCCGCCCGCAATTGCCGCACCTGGCCCAACGGGTCGAAGACGGACGACGCAACCACGACCATGTGGCGGCGCTGTTGGATCAAAGCCCGCATATCCACGTCCCCGCCCCGCTTGACGGTGAAGTGCGCGCACCGGATTCGATCCAGTTCAACCTGGTCGATATGTCCGATGAACAGGTCAGCGCCTGTGTCACAGCCGCAGGCGATGCCGGGGTCAAGGTGCAGGTCTTTGGCGCCAGCACCGACAACGCGCGCGCCTTCTGGAACTGGCAGTTCATCCCCGATCTGCCCGACCTGCCCGGAACCCGCGCCATGCTGATGCGCGCCTGCGATGTCCGCCTGCCCGTGCACCTGCCCATCCACACGCTGGATGCCGTGGCGGATGTCCTGCTGTCGGCCGTCGCCACAGCCACCAAGAAACGCGCCGCCTGACCGTTTCTTCCGACCGGAAATACGACGGGGGTGGCGCGCAGCGCCGGGGGCAGAGCCCCCCAAACCCGGTTTGCAACCCGCGCCCGGTCGGCTAGCGTCTGCGCATGACAGACCTGAGCACGGGCGCCGCCTGGATGGGCGGTGCGATCCTTCCCATCGCGGACGCCGCCATTCCCGTAACCGATTGGGGCCTGACGCATTCCGACATCGCCTATGACGTGGTGCCGGTCTGGCAGGGTGCGTTCTTCCGGCTGGATGACTATGTCGCCCGCTTCATCGCGTCCCTGACGGTCGGTCGCTACGACATCGGCATGGATCACGCGGCGATCTGCGCGGCGCTCACCGACATGGTCCGGGCCAGTGGCTTGCAGGACGCGTATGTCGCCATGGTGGCTGCGCGCGGGCGCAACCCCGCGGCAGGCAGCCGTGATCCCCGCGACTGCGCCAATCACTTCTATGCCTGGTGCGTGCCCTACGTGCACATCGTCAAACCCGAGGTGGCAGCACAGGGCACGTCGGTCTGGATCGCCAAGACCGTCCGCCGCATCCCCGCCGACAGCGTGAATCCTAGGGTCAAAAACTACCACTGGGGCGACTTCACGTCGGGCCTGTTCGAGGCCAAGGAGAACGGCTACGAAACCACGCTCCTGCTTGACCACGACGGTCACGTGACCGAAGGACCAGGGTTCAATGTCTTTGCGGTGTTTGGCGACCGGGTCGTGACATCGGATCACGGCGTGCTGCACGGCATCACCCGGCGCACGGTGCTTGAAATATGTGCTGAGGCAGGGCTGACACCCGAAACCCGCCCCCTGCCGCTGGACGAATTCCTGAACGCGGACGAGGTGTTTCTGTCCTCGTCCGGTGGCGGCGTGATCCCGGTGGCGCGGGTGGATGACCGGTACTTTTCCAACGGTACGGCCGGGCCTGTCGCCACGGATCTGCGGGCGCGCTACTTTGACTGGATCATGCGGGACGACTTGCGAACGCCGGTGACGAAAGCACTCGCTGGACGTTGACCGTCTCAAAGCGATTGGGAGCAAACCTAACAACGCATTTTGTCTGGACAAGCACACCGTCGGAATGTCGCCCTGGCGGGACTTAGTTGCCGTTCACTGGAGCCAACTCAATGTCTGCTTTGCTCTGCTCTGTCTTCGCCAAAACCATCTTTCATGAGAGAATGGAGCATCGGACACGCGGCAGTCCCGTCATCACAATTCGCAGACAGGCATAGAAGTGCTTCGCGGAGGCGTGTCAGGTTCTCGATCTTGGCGTTGATTTCATCCAGATGATTTTCCGCCAACGTCTTCACCTCACCGCAACTTCGATCATCCCGTTCCGTCAGCGACAAGAATGTCTGGATGATAGGGATCGGAAATCCCAGGTCTCGACAACGCCGCACAAACCTCAGCTTTGCAATTTCATCAGGTGAATAGCGCCTACGCCCTCCCGCCGACCGCCCCGGCTTTGGCACAATGCCCATCCGTTCATAATAGCGGATCGTTTCGATGTTCACGCCGCTTTGTTCTGACGCCTTGCCAATGGTGAACATTTTACTTGCTCCTGTAGCCACTACAGGAATTAAAACCGCAGAATGGACGTGAACGCAAATCAACAAACAACGACTGAACCCGGCATGGCTGCGCGGCTGGTCATGCCACTCGCTGCTATTCTCGCGCTGTTATCGGCCTCATGCTGCGTGTTGCCAATCGGGCTGTCTATCGTCGGTCTTGGTGGCGCATGGCTCACCATGCTCGGGCCTTTTATTGCTTATCGGGGTTTCATCCTTGTTGCTGTCGCCATTGCGCTGATCTGGTCATGGTATCAGGTGATATGGCCTAAGGCGTGCGCAAGGCGTAGGCGATCCGCTATCCTCTGGGCATCCTTCGCCACCATTGCCTTCTTGGTCGCGCTGTCATCCCCATATTGGGAAGCCTCAGCACAACGGTTGATGTGGGATTTGTGGAGATCGACCCGATGAAGAACAGATTACTGGCATTTGGCATTGGCGGTACGGTTCTGGCGATCCTGTGCTGTTTCACACCGTTGTTGCCGATTGTTCTAACTGCACTTGGTCTGACTGGCCTGCTTGGCATTCTCTACGACGATGCCGTTTTGCTACCGATTTTGGCAGGTTTTCTCATACTTACGGGGTACGCGCTATGGCGACAGAACAAACAAAAGTAGTCTTGGAGTCCACGCTGACCTGTCCATCTTGCGGGTATGTCGAGACTGAAACCATGCCCACGGACGCCTGTCAGTGGTTCTATGAATGCAAGTCGTGTCAGACGGTTCTTAAGCCGCTTGAAGGTGATTGCTGCGTATACTGCTCATATGGGACAGTGCCATGTCCACCGATCCAAGAAGGCAATTCTTGTTGCGCATAGCGGTCATTCGACACATCGCGGCAGGTTGGTAGGTCTGGGCTCAAACCAGCCATTCATCCGAGCTTTGGCAAGAACGTTCCAGTTGCAAAAAACCTGAACCGCCGCAGACGCGGGCTCAGGACATTTTCGACAGTTTGTCCTGCAATTCGGCCAACTGCTTCTTGATGGCATCCAGATCCTCGCCACCGTCCTTCTCTCCGGCCTCGGCCGCCGGGCCCGTCGATGCCCAGCCGGTGCCCAGACCACCCGTCATCGCCTTCATGAACGCTTCCTGCTGCGCTCGCATCATCTCGAACCCGGGCATCTTGGCCATTGGGTTTATGGCGGTCATGTTCTCCATGACCTTGCTTTGCCCGTCGCGCAGCATCTCGAACGAGGCTTGCAGGAATTGCGGCACCACCGACGCGCCGCCCCCCATGTAACTGCGCACAAGATCGTTCAGCACGTCGACCGGCAGCACGCTTTCGCCGCGGCTTTCGTGTTCGGCGATGATCTGCAGCAGGTATTGGCGCGTCAGGTCATCGCCGGTCTTGAGGTCCACGATCTGCACCTCGCGCCCATCGCGGATAAATCCCGAGATGTCTTCAAGCGTGACGTAATCGCTTGTCTCGGTGTTGTAGAGCCGCCGGCTGGCATAGCGCTTGATCAACAATGGTGCTGGTTTTTCTGTCACGTGCCTGATCTCCCCGCTGCCGTGCTGCATTGCAGCTTAGGCGCGGTGTGGACAAAAAGAAAGCATTTGTGCATGTGCGGCAATTCAAGCCCGCGCGGCATCCGTAACATACGCTTCCGTCTTGTCCCGCACGGATGCCGCGATCGCACGGTCCACCGGAGTTGACCGGAAGGCTGGCAGAACGCCGTTCAGCTTGGTGCCGTCCACCGCGTGTGGCCGCTGCCACAGGTATCGCATCTCCAGCACTTCACGCATCAACGGCGACCACAGCCCCATCATCCTGACTGCAAACCACGGAAATGGCGTCACGCGCAACGGTCGGCCCACCGCCTGTTCGATCAGCGCGATCAGGTCATCGCCCGTCAGCGCATAGCCATCAAAGTTGAATTCCTCGAACGTATCGAAGGTGCTGCGCAAATCGGCCAGCGCCGCCATGGCGCGGCCGACATCCGGCAAATAGGCCCAGGCGTGCACCTGATCCCGCGGCCCGGGATAGGTCACCTTGCCCTGGCCCAGTTTCGCGGTGATGTAGCTGCCGAACCAGTCACCGGTCTGCGCCGCTTCGAAATAGTCGCCGCTGCGCAGCACGATCGTGCGCACGCCACTGTCGCGATAGGCGCGCTCCATACGGATACGAATGCCGCCCTTGCGCGTGTTGGCAACCCAGGGCGTGTCCTCGCGCAGCACCGGTGGCAGGCTGTGCCCGTAATTGTAGATGTTGCCGGGGATCATCACCGTCGCCCCATGGGCACGCGCCGCCGCAATGACGGCTTCGGTCACTTTCGGCACGGTCTGGACCCAGTGGTGGTAGGGCGGGTTCACCGCATTCACGATCACATCCGCCCCGGCACAGGCGCGTGTCACCGCAGCCCTGTCCGTGGCATCCACCTGCACGCTGCCCGGTCCATCTATCCCGCGGCCCGCCCGCGTCACGGACCACCCCGCCTCTGCAAAGGCGCGTGCCGCCGCGCGCCCGACCCGGCCCTTGGCCCCAAGTACAATCACATTTGCCATGATCCATGCTCCTGTTTCTGGCTGATCTTCCTCCTATCTAATGCAATCAAAATCGAATATGATCTGGCTGATTTCGCATATGGCTATCCAAAAAAGAATACCGAGATGATCCCCGACTGGTCCCAGATCCAATCCTTCGCGGCCGTGGCCGAACATGGCTCGCTCTCGGCCGCGGCCCGTGCCCGGAACGGCAGCCAGCCCACGCTCAGCCGACATATCGCCCAGCTTGAGGCGACACTGGGCCTGCGGTTGTTCGACCGGTCCAGCGGCGGCATGGTGCTGACCGAAGACGGCGCCACGCTTCTGACCCATGCCGCGACCATGGCGGATGCGGCGGCACGGTTCGATGCGGCGCAAGGTGGGCATGGCGCCGACCTCTCGGGCACCGTGCGTCTGACCGCCAGCCATGTGGTCGCGAACTTCATCCTGCCACCGATCCTGACGGACCTGCACCGCGCCCACCCCGGGCTCCAGATCGAGGTGATCGCCTCGGACACCACGGAAAACCTGCTGCGGCGCGAGGCGGACATCGCGCTGCGCATGTACCGACCCACACAGAACGACGTGATTGCCAGGCACATCGCCGACCTGCCGCTGGGGGCCTATGCGGCGCCCGCCTACCTCGACCGGCACGGGACACCGGACAGGCTGGAGGATTTCGCCCACCACACCATCATCGGCTACGACCGCAGCACCCTGATCATCGACGGCTTCGCCCAGCGCGGGTTCCACGCAGGCCGCGATTTCTTTGCATTTCGCAGCGACGACCAGGTGCTGTGCTGGCACATGGTGATTGCGGGCTTTGGCATCGGGTTCGGTCAACGGCGCGTGGGCGATGCCGATCCCCGCGTCATGCGCATCGCGGATGAAAGCCAGGTGGGCACCATGCCGCTCTGGCTGACGGCCCATCCCGACCTGCGGCGCATCCCGCGGGTGCGCCGGGTCTATGACTGGCTGGCCAGGCACCTGACCTGACCGCCGCCCGCCAAAGAAAAAGGCGGGCCCACAAAGGGACCCGCCATAGTCACCGCGCCGTTTCAGGGAGGAAAGTTGGCGCGATATTCCGGTGTGCGATTACTTCGCAGCAGCAGCTTTCTTGGCAGCGGCGGTCATGTCACCGGTCGCTTTCTTGACTGCGGCTTGCGCGTCTTCGCTCATGTCTTTGCCTGCGGCCATCATCAGCTCGACGGTGTCCATCTGCACTTTTTTCGCAACTTCGGCGAAGGCGGCCATGTGCTCGGCTGTCACTTCTGCGTAGGACGACGCGAAATCGGTCATCGCTTTGGCATAGTCGGCAGGCTCGGCTTTGGCTTTGGACATGTCGCCCAGTTTCGCCAGAGTTTCCTTGGTCCACTTGGACGAGATTTCGGTCGACTTTTCAGCCGCGTCAATCGCCACGTGGCTCAGTTTCTCGTTCAGCGTGGTTGCTGTCTTGAACGCGTCTTCCATCGCTGCGGTGTCCACGGGGAACGAACCCATGATGTCTTTGAACATTGCTGTAACGTCCTGTGCTTGCTTGGCCATTGTCTTCAATCCTTTTCGATCGCTGCGGGCCCATCCCCGCGTTTCTGCGTCTGCAAAAGGATATACATGCTGCAGTGCAGCAAATCAAGTCCTTTGCTGCACTGCAGCAATAAAAACTTTACCCAACGGAATGCATGAAGGAAATCAGGGCCTTGCCTTGACCGTGACGTAGGTTCCGGGCGCATCTTCCAGCACGGGATGTTCGGAATCACCCGGTGTGCGGGCCGCGACCATGGCCCCGCCCCGCTTTTTCAGCCAGGCACCCCAGCGCGGCCACCACGAACCTTCGTGAAACTCTGCGCTGGCCTGCCATGCCGCGTGATCCAGGCTCAGATCGTCATTGGTATAGTGGCCGTACTTGTTCTTGGTGGGGGGGTTCACGATGCCGGCGATATGGCCTGATTGGGTCATGATGAACGTCTTGTCCTTCGACCCCATCTGCTGCACGCCGCGATAGCTGTCTTTCCACGGCGCGATGTGATCCGTCTCGCACGCGATGGCGCACAGCGGCACATCGATGTCGCCCAATTCCAGATGGTGGCCCATCAGGTCAAAGCCACCGGTCGCCAATTCGTTGCGCTGACACAGGCCGCGCAGATATTGCATCGCCATTTTCGCAGGCAGGTTGGCCCCATCCCCGTTCCAATACAGAAGGTCAAAGGCGGGCGGCGTTTCGCCCAGCATGTAGCTTTTGATGGCAGGCGTATAAACAAGGTCGTTCGAGCGCAGGAACGTAAAGGTGCGCGCCATGATGACCGAGGGCAGGATACCCTTGTCGGCGCATTCGGCCTCGATCCCGTCAATGAAATCGTCCGTCAGGAAGGGCGTGAACTCGCCCTGATCCCCGAAATCCGTAAGCGCGGTAAAGAAGGTGGCCGACTTGATCGACTTGTCCTTGCGCTGTTTCAGCAGGCTTAGCGTCAGCGACAGCGTCGTACCCGCGATACAATAGCCAATGGCATTGACCTGTTTCTCGCCGGTGATCGCCTTGGCCTCGCGGATCGCGGCCAGATACCCGTCCTCGATGTAATCCTCCAGGCCCACCCCGGCATAGGCGGCGTCGGGGTTGACCCAGGACACGACAAACAGGGTGTGCCCCTGTTCGACAATCCATTTGACCAGGCTGTTCTGCTCCTTGAGGTCGAGAATGTAGTATTTGTTGATCCAGGGCGGGAACAGCACGACGGGCGTCTTGTGCACCTTCTCGGTTGTCGGTGTGTACTGGATCAGTTCCATCATCCGGTTGCGGTAGATGACCTTGCCGGGCGTTGTGGCAATGTTGCGGCCCAGTTCGAAAGCCTTGTCGTCGGCCAGTTTGACGATCAATTCGCCATTGTTGGCCTCGAGGTCCGAAATCAGGTTCTCCAGCCCGTCGATCAGGCTTTGGCCCTCGGTCGCGACGGCCTTTTCCAGCGCATCGGGGTTTGTGGCCAGGAAGTTGGTGGGCGCCATCATGTCCACGATCTGACGCGAGAAATAGGCAAGGCGCTGCTTCTCCACCGGCGCCATGTCCGACACGTCCTCGACCGCCTGTGCAATGGCGTCGGCATTGATCAGATACTGCTGCTTGACGTAGTTGAAATAGGGATGCGTGTCCCACAGCGGGTTGGCAAACCGACGGTCCTTGGGGCCCGGATCGGCCGGGGCCTGCAATTTGCCCTGCGCCAGCGCCTGCTGCGCTTCGACGAAATGGGTCACGGATTTCGACCAGAACTGCAACTGGTGCTCCAGCACTTTGGCCGGATCGCGGAACGCCTCGCTCCAATAGGCCGAGGCGGCCTTTTGAAACAATTCCTGATTCGGGCCGTCGAGGGCCGCATTATGCGTGCTGCGGTGCGTCAAAACCTGGGTGAGTCGCTGGGTCAGCGCTTCAACTTTTCGAAGGTTACCATTCAATTTATCGAGGTTTTCGCCCGAGACCGCACCATCGGTTGTGTCGTTGGTTGTCATGTTAAGGTCTTCCCCGTAGTCTTCGCACGTGCAGCAACTGCGCCTATGTGCAGCCGCCGCCTATGTATGGTCGCATGTTTCAGGGGGCAAAGCGACAAACCGTCCGACGCGGGCATGTGCGCGCCCGCCCCTATTGAATGAAGGAGAGCGCGATGCGCTACATGATCAGCTACGACTTCATGGAAACCATGCGAAACACCAACCAATGGCTGGGGGCCACGGCCCAGGCCCTTGGGGCCTACCCTGCCTTTTCGATGATGCCGAACCCCGGCATGGAATGGATGCGTGCCTGGGGCGAGGTGACGGAACGCACCTTCCAGCGCATGGTTGTCAAACCCGACTGGGGCATCCCCTCGTTCACCGCCGAAGACGGCAAGGATCACCTGGTCAGCATCGACACCGTCGTGCCCGGTGATTTCGGCGATCTGATCCACATCAACGTGACCGGGCGCAAGCCGCGCAATCGCAAGGTCCTGCTGGTGGCGCCGATGTCCGGCCACTACGCCACGCTGCTGCGCTCGACCGTCATTTCGCTGCTGCCCGATTGCGAGGTCTACATCACCGACTGGCACAACGCGCGCGACATCCCCGTCAGCGCGGGCAAGTTCGACGTGGAGGACTATACGCTCTACCTCGTGGACTACATGCGCCACCTCGGGCCCGACACCCACGTGATCGCGGTCTGCCAGCCCGCGCCGCTGACGCTCGCCGCGACCGCCTACCTGGCCGAGGAAGACCCCGACGCGCAGCCCCGCTCACTCACCCTGATCGGCGGCCCCATCGACCCCGACGCCACGCCCACAGAAGTCACCGACTTCGGCCGCCGCGTCACCATGGGCCAGCTTGAGGAAACCATGATCCAGCGCGTCGGCTTCAAATATCCGGGCGTGGGGCGCATGGTCTATCCGGGCCTCCTGCAACTGGCCTCCTTCATGTCGATGAATGCCGAAAAGCACTCCAAAGCCTTCACCGACCAGATCAGCCGCGCCGCCCGCGGCCAGGCAGGCGATCACGACAAGCATAACACGTTCTACGATGAATATCTGGCGGTCATGGACATGACGGCCGAATTCTACCTCTCCACCGTCGACCGCATCTTCAAGCGCGGCGAAATCGCCAAGAACATGTTCACCGTAAACGGCAAACGCGTGGACATCGGCAAGATCACGACCGTGGCCGTCAAAACGGTCGAAGGGGCAAATGACGACATCTCGGCCCCCGGACAATGCGTGGCCGCACTTGACCTGTGCACGGGCCTGCCGGACGACAAGAAGGCAAGCCACGTCGAACCCGGTGCCGGGCATTACGGCATCTTCGCGGGCAAAAGCTGGCGCAACAACATCCGCCCGCTGGTGCTTGAATTCATCGACGCCAATTCGCCCCCACCGCCTGCCAAGAAGGCGGCGAACAAGAACAAAGCGGCCTGACATATGGCAGGCGTGGATCTTCCCTTCGCCTGCAATTGCGGCACGCTGCGCGGCACGCTTCTGGGCGTGTCGCCCTCGAACGGCACACGGGCGGAATGCTTTTGCCACGACTGCCGGGCAACGGAACTTTACGGCGACCAACCCGACCCGGCGCCGGGCGGCGTGCAACTGTACCAGACGGTGCCGGACCGGGTGCGCCTGGACGCGGGGCAGGATCAACTCACGGTCTTTTCGCTGTCGGACAAGGGGCTGCTGCGCTGGCAGGCACGCTGCTGCGGGGCGATCCTGTTCAACACGATGCGCACCCCCAAGGTGGCTTTTGCCTCTTTCCGCACCGACCGGTTGCAGGATGACACGCCGCTGGGACCAATCCGGGCGCGGGCCTTTGTGCGCAAACCCAACGGCAAGCGCGGGCACGAGGGCGGATTGACCTTCTTTCTGGGCTTTGCCGGGCGCGCGCTGTCGCGGCGGATCACCGGGCGGTGGCGGCAAACACCCTTCTTCGATGGCGACGGCACCCCCGTCCGCGCCATCCATGTGGTGCCAAAGGCCGAACGCCCCGCCCTGTATCCACCCCAGCCCGGCTAAACGCGCGCACTGGTCTGGCGCGGCACAAGAACGGGCTGGATCAACAGGCTGTCGGCCCCGGGGGTCTCGGTGGTGATCATGCCTGCAATGACCTCGGCCGCCTGCGACCCGATCTGATGGGCGGGAATGCGCACGGTGGTCAGGCCCGGCTCGAACGCGCCTGATCCCTTGAAGTCCCCGATGCCGGTCACGGTCACATCCTGCGGCACGCGCAATCGCGCACGGGCCAGGGCATGCAGCGCGCCCCAGGCCAGGACATCATTGCCGCAGATGATGGCGCTGGGTCTGTGACCCGCCGCCAGAAACTCCGACACCGCGGCCTTGGCCGCATCCACGCTATAGGGCGTTTCCAACTGCCACTCCGGGCGCACGTCACCGCTCAGCGCCCCCATCACGCCCTCGAAACGCTCGGACGCGCGGTCGTTCCCGTCCAGCGGCGGAAACAGCAACGCCACCGACCGGTGGCCCAGTTCGGCAACATGCCGGCCCACCAGCCGCCCCGCCAGAAAGTTGTCCGAGCCGACACACGGGAACGGGGCCGCATCCGAATAGTTCCACAGCAGGATCGTCGGCGTGTTCTGCTGCTTCAACAGCTCATAGGTGTCATCCGAATGGTTGTGCCCGACAAAGGCCAGCCCATCGACCCGGTGTTCCAACATCTTGCGGGCCAACGCATATTCACGATCCAGGCTATAGCCATGCGCCGCCACCAGTATGGTAAAGCCGCGCGCCTCGATGGCGGTGGCAAAACTCTGGATCAGTTCGGCAAAGATCGTGTGATCGATGGTGGGCACGATCAGGCCCACGGTGCCGCTGCGAATGCCGTGAATGGTCTGCGCCGCGCGGTTGCGGATATACCCCAGCCTGCGCACCGCCGCGTCAATCTTTTTCCGAGTCGACCCCTTCACCAGATCAGGGTGATTGAAGCTGCGCGAGACGGTCGATGCCGACACCCTTGCCGCACGTGCAACCGCAACAATATCAATCTTTTTTGATTTAAGATCAGTCACTTGTACACCTTACAGCCGCAAAAAATGAAAACATTTGCAATACTATTTTCATTGGCTAATCTCACATGTCAACCAGATCAAAACTGGGTGGGAGGACACGGGTTGGAGTTCATACAGTACTTTGGTGACGTGTTTGTCCCGTTCAATTTTGCCCTTCTGATGCTGGGCACGATCGGCGGGCTGATCCTGGGCGCGACACCCGGTCTGTCGCCAACCATGGCGGTGGCCCTGCTGATCCCGTTTACCTTCAAACTGGAACCGGCCCAGGGGCTGATCCTGCTGGGGGCCGCCTACACCTCAACCGTTGCCGGCGGGGCGGTCAGTGCGATCCTGCTGAAAATTCCGGGCGCACCGGCCAATATCGCGACCACGCTGGACGGCCACACGATGGCCCGCAAGGGCCAGGGCGCACGCGCGTTGCAGCTGTCCTTTCTGGCCTCTGCCGTGGGCGGCATCTTTGGCGTGCTCCTGCTGATTTTCCTGACGCCGATGCTGGCGCAATGGGCGCTGGCCTTCGGACCGTCACACCTGTTCTGGCTTGCCATTCTGGGGGTCACGGTCATCGGCTCGCTGGACGGCGGGTCCGTGGTCAAGGGGCTTTTGGCCGGGTGCATCGGGCTGTGGCTGTCGACGATCGGCTTTGATGACATCATGGGGGCGCAACGCTTTATCTTTCACGACAGCCTGGCGGGGGGCATCAATGTGATCCCTGCCCTGATCGGGCTTTTTGCCATTCCGCAGGTCATCACCATGTTTGCCAAGGGGCGCGCCCGGCTGGATGCCGAGGTGCTGGAGGTCGAAAAGCACCCCATCGGCACCGCCATCCGCGAAGTGTTTGCACGCAAGCGGGCGTTGAGCATCGGCACGATCACCGGCGCAATCATCGGGTTGATCCCGGGTGTGGGTGGTCAGATCGCGGGCCTGGTGGCCTATGACCAGGCCAAGAAGACAAGCCCCGAACGGGACAAGTTCGGCACCGGCCACCCCGAAGGCGTGATTGCCGCCGAAAGTGCGAACAACGCCATGGTCGGCCCGTCGCTGGTGCCGCTGTTGACCCTGTCCATCCCCGGCTCGCCCACCGCCGCCGTGCTGCTGGGCGGGCTGCTGATCCACGGGATCTTTCCGGGATCGGACCTATTTGACAATCACCCGCAGGTGGCGTGGACCTTCATCAACTCGATGCTGATCGGGCAGATCCTGATGTGCATCTTCGGCCTGTACGTGGCGGGTCTGGCGGCGCGGGTGGCGCAGGTGCCCAATGCCGTGATGGCCGCCGTGGTGCTGGCGCTGGCGGTGTTCGGCAGTTACTCGGTCCAGACGTCGATGGGCGATGTCTATGTGATGGCGGCGCTCGGGACGGGTATGTATTTTCTAGAACGCTTCGGCTTTTCCGCCGCACCGCTGGTTCTGGGCCTGATCCTCGGCCCCATTGCCGAGGCGAACTTTATCCAGGGTTCCATGATCGCCAATGCAACCTCCAGCGTCAGCCAGTACTTCTTTACCGGTGCGCTGAACCTGACCCTGATCGGCATCGTGATCCTGTCGGTCGGGTATTCGGTCGTGATGGAGCTGCGGTCGCGCAAGGTCGTCACCACCAAGGACGAGGCCATCGCGAAGGAGGAGGCACTGTCATGACCAACCTGCCCCGTATTCAGCACATCTGCGCCTCAGGCATCGTGGCCCTTGTGGGCCTCGCCGTGGCCTGGATCAGCTACACCCAGGAACCTGCGGATGCCTTCGTGTTCCCGCGCCTGATCTCGACCGTGTTCGTGGTGCTGGCGCTCTGGACCTTCGGCAAGGCCCTGATGGGCCGCACCAAGGTCGGCAACGGCCTGTCCCTTGACGCCACCGCGCGGATCGCGCCCGGCCTGCTGGTGGCGCTGATCTACATCTTCTGGGCAGCCAGGGGCCTGGGCTTCTACACCGCCAGCACGATCACCTTCTTCGTTCTGCTGTCGCTTTACGATCCGGCCCCCCACACCCAGGTCAGAAGCTGGATCAAGCGCGCGCTGATCACCGCCGGATTCCTGGCCGTCATGTACGGCCTCTTCGCCATGCTCTTGGGGGTCTTCACCCCACGAGAGATACTGTTCTGAACCGCAAGAGCGGCAGACACCCAACCCAAGGGAGGAGACCCCATGAAGACACTACTCGCAGGAGCAGCCCTCGCGCTCGCCGCCTTGACAACCACGGCGCAGGCCGACGGCCACGCCACCTACCCCGAACGCCCCGTGATGCTGATGGTCAGCTACGGCGCGGGCGGCGCCACCGACTTCCAGGCGCGCATCGTGACCATGACGGCGGGCAACGAAGACGCGCTTGGCATGCCCATCGCGATCATCAACAAACCCGGCGCGGGGGGCCGTGTCGGCTGGAACTGGTTCGCGGGCCAGGCCGATGCCGATGGCTACACGCTGGCCGCCTACAACGTGCCCCACTTCATCGCCCAGTCGATCGAGGGCGGCGTCAGCTACTCCACCGACAGCTTCGAACCCATCGCCAACTGGGGCGCGGACCCGGCGGTCTTCGTGGTGGCCGCCGACAGCCCGTTCAACTCGATGGCCGATGTGGTCAGCTACGCCAAGGAAAACCCGGGCAAGCTGACCTTCTCGGGCGCGGGCCTGTTTGTGGGGCACCACATCGCGGCCCTGCAACTTGAAAAGGCGGCAGGGGTGAAACTGGCCTACATCCCCTCGAACAAGGGCGGTGCAGGCGCCATGAAATCCGTGATCGCGGGCGAAGTGCTGGGCGGCGTGAACAACCTCTCCGACGCCTTCCGCGCCCGCGAGGCAGGCAATGTCAAGATCCTCGGCGTGTTCGACCTGGAACGCAACGCCTTCATGGAAGACGTGCCGACCATGCAGGAACAGGGCTTTGACATCGACAACGCGTCGGTCAACTTCCGCGGCGTGATGGTGCCCAAGGGCACGCCCCAGGGCGTCATCGACAAGCTGGCCGAAACCGTGCCCGCCATGTTCGAAAACAGCCGCGTCGCCTCGCGCATGAAGGCAGGCGGTTCGCCCATGCACATCATGACCCGGGACGAGGTGATCGCGATGTGGGCCGCCCGCGAGGAAACCCTGAAAGAGCTGCTTGCAGGTCTCTGACCCACCCCTACAAGGGGGGCGCGCACCCGCGCGCCCTACCCATCCAAGGACGCCCCATGACCATCTCTGACCCGATTGCAGACCTGGACACCATCGTCGCCGCCGCCCGCGCCGCCCAATCCCGGTACGAGGCAAACGGCAGTCAGGTCAGATATGATCGTGCCGCCCAGGCCGCCGCCTGGGCGATCATGGAACCCGACCGCAACCGCGCATTGGCCGAACTGGCCGTCGAAACGACGGGCCTCGGCAACGTGCCCGACAAGATCACCAAGAACCATCGCAAGACGCTGGGCTTGATGCGCGACATCCAACACGCCACCACGTTCGGGATCATCCGTGACGACCCCGATACGGGCATCACCGAAATCGCCCGCGCCATGGGCGTCGTGGGCGCCATCGTGCCGTCCACCAACCCTGCGGCCACGCCCGCCAACAACATCATCAACGCGCTGAAATGCGGCAATGCCATCGTCGTGGCCCCCTCGCCCAAGGGCGTGGCCAGTTGCGAAATGCTGATCGGCTTCATCCACGCCGAATTCGCCAAGATCGGCGAAGACCCGGACCTTGTGCAAATGGTGCCCGCGCCGGGGTCCAAGGAAAAGACCCAGCGCCTGATGGAAACCTGTGACAAGATCATCTGCACGGGCAGCCAGAACAACGTGCACCGCGCCCAGACCGCCGGCACACCCGCCGTGGCGGTGGGGGCAGGCAACGTGACGGTGATCGTGGACGAAACCGCCGATCTGGCCGCAGCGGCCGAAAAGATCCGCGCCTCCAAATGCTTCGACAACGCGACATCGTGCAGTTCCGAAAACGCGGTCGTGGTGGTCGACGCGGTCTATGACGCCTTTGTCGCGGCCATGGCACAGGCCGGCGGCGCGGTGGTCAAGGACGAGGCCGCGATCACCGCCGCCCTCTGGCCTGACGGGCACCTCAACCGCGCCGTGATTGCACAGGACGCGGACAAGATGATCGCGGCACTGGGCCTTGACGGTCAGGTGCCGGACGGCACCGAATACATCGCCGTGCCAACCTCCGGCATCGGCCCCGATCATCCGCTCAGCGGGGAAAAGCTCAGCCGCGTGCTGGCGCTCTACCGGGCCGCTGATTTCGACGCCGCCGTCGTGACCACACGCCAGATCCAGCTGCACCAGGGGGCCGGACATTCCGTCGGACTGCATTCCGCGCGGGATGACCGGGCGCACATGCTTGCCACCGCCATCCCCACCAGCCGGATCATCGTGAACCAGGCCCATACCTTTGCCACGGGCGGGTCGTTCACCAATGGCATGCCGTTTTCACTGTCCATGGGCTGCGGCACCTGGGGCGGCAACGCCATCGACGACAACCTGCATTGGAAACATTTCCTGCAATCGACCAAGATCATTCGCGAAATTCCCGCCCGCGAACCCGCGCTCGCGGACATCTTCGCCGACTACTGGCAAGAGGCCGGCGCATGAAACTCGACCCCCTTGCCCCGCCCGGCGGGACCGTGGCTGACTGGCTGGCCGCGCGGGCGGACCGGGGCGGCGATGCACTCCTGTTTCCCGAAACGGACGACGTCCTGTCCTGGCAAGACCTGCAAACGCGGGCACAGGGGTTTGCGGCATCCCTCGCGGCGCGCGGGACGGCCAAGGGCGAAAGCGTCGCTATCGTCGCTCCGAACAGTCGGGATGGGATCATCGCAATGTATGGCGCACTCATCGGCGGCTTTCGGGCCACCATGATCAACCTCGCCGCCGGGCGCGATGCCATCGCCTATGCGCTCACCCATTCCGAGGCGCGATTTGCCTTCGTGCACGTGGATGCACGCGATCTCTTTGATGCGGCCAACGACACAGACGTGCAGCCGGTGCCCCTGTCAGAGACGGCCAGCGGGCCGCTGCACCCGGTCTCGGCCTCGGATCACGCGCTGCTGATGTATACATCCGGCACCACGGGGCGGCCCAAGGGCGTGGTGCACACCCATGCCAGCCTGCTTGCAGGCGGCTGGACCACCGCCATCGCACATGCCCTGACGGAACGGGACCGGGGGTTTTGCGTGCTGCCGGTCTACCACATCAACGGGCTCTGCGTGACGGTCATGGGCAGCCTTGTGTCCGGCGGGTCGCTTGCCATGACCCCCCGGTTCTCGGCCTCGCAATTCTGGGATCAGGCGGACCGCGCCGGGGTGACGTGGTTTTCCGCCGTGCCCACGATCATCTCGCATCTGCTGCATGGCGATGCGGTGCCATCACCGGCCTGCCGCGCGCGCCTGCGCTTTGGCCGCTCGGCCTCCTCCGCGCTTGCCGTCGAAACCCAAAGCGCGTTCGAGGCGCGCTTTGACGTGCCCATTGTCGAAACCATGGGGCTGACCGAAACGGCGGCGCAAATCCTGTCAAACCCCCTGCCCCCCGGCATGCGCAAGATCGGCTCGCCCGGTATGGGCTATGGGTGCGATGTCGAAGTTCAGGACACAAACGGCCACCCCGTCCCAGCCGGGGTCCAGGGCGAAATTGTCGTGCGGGGCCCAAACGTGATGCTGGAATACCTCAAGAACCCCGAGGCGACCGGGGCCACCTTCCGGGACGGCTGGCTGCGCACCGGCGATCTGGCCCGCAAGGATGCGGACGGCTATGTCTTTGTCACCGGGCGGTTGAAGGAACTGATCATCAAGGGCGGCGAAAACATCGCCCCGCGCGAGGTGGACGAGGCGCTTTATGCCCATCCCGACGTGGTCGAGGCTGCGGCCTTCGCCCGCCAATGCGCCACTTACGGCGAAACGATCGAAGCCGCCGTGCGCCTGCGCGAAGGCTCGGCCATTCCATTGGCCGATCTGATGGACCTGTGCCGGGCCAAGCTGGGGGCGTTCAAGACCCCCGACATCATCCACGTTCTGGACGAGTTGCCCAAGGGCCCCTCCGGCAAGATCCAGCGCCTGAAACTGACCGATTACATCCCCGCACCCTGAGGCGGTCTTCTTGGGGGATGCGCCGCGCCGCCCGCCATCGGGGGTCAGTCTGTGCCCGGAACGGTTAAGAATGCGATAGCGGACCGCGCGCAGGTCCAAGCTGCTGCACTTTCGGCAAAATCACCTGAAGGTTGAGAAATGATGTACCGCGCGAACAGCGTGTCCCCGCGGGGACAGATCACCCTTCACCGCAAAATCAGCGGCTGTTTCAGCCAATCCCGCAGCGCCTGCGTGGTCTCTGCCGGGCTCTCCAGCGTCGGCAGGTGCCCCGCATCCTCCACCACTTTCAACTCCGCCCCGGGGATGAGTTCGGCCATGAACGTGTGACGCTTGACCGGGCACAATTCGTCATGCGCACCGCAGAGCACAAGGGTCGGCACCTTGCATTTGCGCAACGTGCCCTGCTGGTCCCTGCGGCGCTGCAAGGCGCGGGACTGGCGCACGAACACGTCCGGTCCCAGCGCGTCTGCCATGTCCATCACCAGGTCCAGGATCTCGTTGCGGTAGGGGCCAGGGGCCAGGTAGTTGGGCTTCATCTCGTCCCGCATCACCTCCGCCATCCGACCGGTCCGGGCCTTCACGATCTGCGGCTCGCGCGCCGCCGCCACCTGCGGGGTCTCGGCCAGCGGGTTGGTGTCCATCAGCGCCAGGCGCGTGATGCGGTCGGGCGCGCGGCGCAGGATCTCCATCGCGACGATCCCGCCCATCGACAGGCCCGCCAGCGCAAAGCGCTGGGGCAACTCATCCAGAAGCCCGCTTGCAATCTCTTCGATCCGTTCCCCGCGGGTAACGGGCGACACCATGACCGAATACTCGGCCGAAAGCTCGGCAATCTGCGGCCCGAAGAGCCGCGCGTCACACATCATTCCGGGAAGAAAAACAAGGGGTTCAGCCATGAAGCCCACCTGACCTAGACGCCATCTTCTGCCTGCCGTTTTACTTTTCATTAACCATGACCCGCCGCTGCCCCCACGGCAAGCCCCCAAGCCACGTCAGCTTTTGATCTGGTCCCAGAACAACGCCAAGTGGCGGCTCACGATCTCGTTGTAGCGGTCGCTTTGCTTGAGTTTCGCAAGCCCCGCGTTGAAGCGGTACAGATGCGCGGTTCCCCGCCAATGGGTCTTGGAAATCAGCACATGCAGCCCTTCGATGGACACCGGGCGCGACAGGGGGGCGACCTGATCGGTCAGGCCCAGTTCGAACATCTTCTGCACGCCCAGAAACTCGTTCAGCGCCACCGCGTCAACATCGCCCGCAACCAGCATGGCAAAGCAGTCATCGGGGGTCGGCGGCTGCTTGAGCGTGACCAACCCGTCGCTGAGCCAGCGCCGGTCGGCGCGGTCGAGATCGTGGGTGAAATACCCGGCAGGGCGGCACAGGGTCTTGCCGTGCAGATCGCTGTCCTGCGCGAACACAATCGGATCATCGCTGCGCGCGAACAGCAGAATGACCAGATCGACCAGCGGATCGGAGAAGTGGAAATTGGCGCAGCGTTCGTTTGTGGGGTTGCCATCGCAATCCGGCTTGAACCACGGGAACCCCATGTCGAATTCCTTGCTGTCCAGCATCGGAAAGAGATGCCTGGACCAGTCATTTTCCCATTCGATCGCGTATGTCAGCGGATTTGGCGTGGCTTCGAACGCGGCATTGACCAGTTCGGTCAGCATGCCCTGCCCCGGCCAGTCCAGATCGGTAAAGGGCGCATAGTTCGAGGCGGTGACCAGCTTGATCTCGGCCTGCGCCTTTTCCTGTTGCAGCGGTTTGGGATCGGCCTGCACCGTCGGCGCGGCGGTGGGCGCAGGCGCAGGCGTGGCTGCGGGTTCTGCCGTCTGCGCCGTATCTTCGGGACAGGGAATGTCCAGAACCGTGCCCGCAGGCAGATCCAGCAGGCTGCCGCCCTGGATGTCCGGGTTGTTGTAGAAGATCAGGGACCAGCGCGACAGATCGCCAAGCTGTTCTTCCGCAATCGAAAACAGGGTGTCACCGGGCGAGACAACCAGCGAGGGCTGGCACGCTATCGCCCCGGTGCCGCACCCCAGGGTGGCCGCAACCGTCAGGGCAAGCTCGCGCCGCCGCATCAGAAATCTGCCCAGATGTTGGACATGTGGCGGTCGATCACCTGCTGATACGCGCCGGACAGTTTGATCGCATCCAACCCCCCGTTGATGGTCGAAATCAGCGCATCCGCGTTCGGATGGTCCTTGTGCACCAGCACATGCAGCCCTTCGATCGACACCGGGCGGCCCTGTACAACCTCGACCTGATCCTTGAGGCCCAGATCCTTGATCGCGGCGCGGCCCGTGAATTCGTTCATGGCCACGGCGTCGACCTCTCCGGCGACCAGCAAGTCAAAGCAGCCCTTGACCGTTTGCGGCTGTTTCAGGGTGATCTTTCCGTCGCTGATCCAGCGCCGGTCGGCCCGGTCCAGATCGTGGGTGAAGTAGCCCGCAGGACGGCAGAGCGTGCGCCCTTCGATGTCGCTGTCCTGTGCGAAGGGGATCGGGCGGTTCTTGTCCACGAACAACAGGATCAGCATCTCGAACATCGGATCCGAGAAGTGGAAATTCGTGCAGCGATAGTTGTCGGGGGTGCCTGCACAATCGGGTTTGTACCACGGAAACGCCATGTCCATCATCGCGTTGGTCATCAGCGGATCAAGGTGCGAGGACCAGTCATTGACCCAGTGCACCCGGTAATTGTCCCCCGATTGCGAGCTGTGCATGGCGGTGCGTACCACATCGGTGATCAGCCCCTCGTTTTCGAGGCTCTGGTCGGTGAAAGGCGCAAAATCCCCTGCGGTGACGATGTTGATCTGTCGTTCCAGCCTGCGGCGCGAGGGCGCGGTCGCGGCGGTCTGGACCGCCGTTTGTGGCGCCGGAGCCGCCACGTCCAGCCCGACGGGCAAGCCGCCGATACAGCCGAGGCGCAGCGCCATACCGACGCGCAATGTGTTGGGGTCTTGGCCGATCACCGCCAGGTTGTTGCGGTGCACCTCGGTCCAGAGCGACGCGTTCTTGTACTGCCGATCCGCGATGCGCGACAGGCTGTCGCCCCGTTCGACCGTGTAGGTGCCCCCGCAGGCCTGTGCGGCCGCCGGTGCCGCCGTCGCGGCCAGCGCCAGCGCCGCCGCCCCCAAGAATCGTTTCATCGCCTGTTCCCCCAAGCCTGTGTTGCGGCGCAAAATCCCTTATTTTGCTGGGGAACGTCAACTCACAAACCAGATGTTGGGGCAAAGTATATAGGTTGACATGTTTGGCACGCCGACCACCGCATCAGGGATAGGCGATTCCTCGGAACGGTGGGAAATCGCTGTAGCGCGCCTGTCGTTGGGCCAGGGGTTCGTCCGGTGTCGCGCCCCGCCGCAACAGCAGCCCCTTGGGGGCGATGTAGCTGCCGATCATGCGGTGGGGAGTGGGACGCCAGTCCAGATTGAAGGCGCAGAGCTTGGGAAAGAACCACATGCCGGAATAGGGCAGATGGTCGTGAATCCACCACGCCAGGTCGCGCCAATCGCGCCCCTGTTCGTACTGATCCGTGAACCATGGGATCGCCAGTGACGTGCCCGCGATGGCCTGATCCCCCTGCCCCCAGTCCCAGATATGGCATTCGATCGGGTTGTTGTTGCGGGCGCAATTCAGCTTGTTTTCATTGCCGAATTCGTTGAGTTCGGGCGAGCGGTAACCAGATCGGATGGCAAGCCGCCCGAAGGTTTCTTCGAGCGGGTCGAGCAGCTGTGTGCACAGTTCCCTGCCATGGGCGATGGCGCGGTCCGGGTCGCGTGGCAGGTTCTGGACCCGGTGGAAATTGCCGATTTCCGAATAGAGGAAATCACGCATGTAGAAGTGGTGCGACAGCCGCACCCGGCCCAGGTTTTCCAGGCTCCACATGCTGGCGGGGCGTCTCATCCCGGCAGGTCCGCGATCCAGTCAAGCATGCCCTGCACCGCCGCGTCCGTCTGGCCGGGCGAGAGGATGTCGCCCGCGATCACGTGGTTTTGCGGGTCGTCCTGCGGCCCCATGGTCGGGTTGACGGTTTTGGTTGGTGCCCCCCATTGGCCGGCGATATGCGCCGTGATGTCGGGCCGGACGACCTGATCGTCGGTCGCGTACCAGAACAGTGCGGGGATCGTGTGGCCGGTGTGGTCCATGTCCGCCACCGCGTCGATCAGGGCAACCATGGGCATCACCGCGACGCTGGGATATTCGGTGGTCCAGAATTGCCCGTGACGTTCGTTCTGCGGTTCAAAACTGCGGCGCACCCCGGCCAGCGGGGGCAACCAGTAGCGCGCGGCGGGCCAGCTGAGCAGCCTGGCTGCCGGATTGTTCAGCCCGTAATTGGGCGAAACGAGGATCAGCCCCGCGACGTCCTGCATCAGCGTGTCGTCCTGCGCCGTGGCTGTCACCAGCGTGCCGCCTGTGGACGTCGACAGGATCAGCACCTTTTGCCCGGCGATGCGGGCCGCATCGAGCCCTTCGGCCAGGTCGTTGACCCAGCCTTGCACTGTCCCTGTCGCCAGCGCGTCGCCCGGGCGCCCGTGTCCCTGGAGCCGGGTGTAGATCAGGTTGGCGTTCAGCGCCGCGGCGAGGCGGTCGGGGACGGGGCGGATTTCCTCTGACGTGGCGGAGAAGCCGTGCACGTAGAGGATGGCGTAGGTGGTCCGGGTGCCGGGCGTGCCCGCCCAGATGATCCGCTTTTCGGTGCCGGGGGTGATGTCGGTGTACCGTGCTTCGACATCGGCGAAATGGGCGTCCAGGTCGGGGTTGATGCTGGCATTCGTGGGTGTCAGCGGGGCTTGTTCGTAGGGGCCGAAAAGCCAGAGGGCGCCGATGATCAGCGCCAGGATCAGGAGGAAGCGGCCGAGCAATTTGCCGAGTGTTTTCATCGGGTGACGTCCTGGATGGCGGTTTCGATCAGCCCGAGGCAGGGGCCGTCGGAGAAGCGGTGGTCGGCGTCCTTGACCAGCGTGAGCGTCATGTCGGGGCTGTCGGCGTGATTGAGGAGGCGGATGGCGGTATCCGTGGTGACGGCGGTGTCAGCGGTGCCTTGCAGGCAACGGACGGGGAATGGCAGCGGGAGCGGCTCGCGGAGGACGAGGTTTTGGCGGCCGTCTTCGATGAGGCGCCTGGTGATGATGTAGGGGTCCATATAGTCCGAGGGCATGGCGATCCGGCCCTTGGCCTCGAGTTCGGCCTTTTGCGCGTCGGTGAAGCTGGCCCAGTAGCTGTCTTCGGTGAAGTCGGGGGCGGCGGCGATGGTGACAAGGCCCGCGATCCGGTCGGGATGGGCGCGGGCGAAAAGCAGCGATTGCCAGCCGCCCATGGAACTGCCGACAACGATCAGCTTGCCATCTGTCAGCGTGTTCAGCGCGTGCGCCGTGTCCTCGGCCCAGTCGCCGATGCAGCCGTCCTCGAACGTGCCGGAGCTTTGGCCGTGGCCGGAATAGTCGAACCGCAAGAACGCCCTGCCCTGCGCCTTGCACCATGTTTCGAGGTGCACGGCCTTGGTGCCGTCCATGTCGGATTTGAGCCCGCCCAGAAACACGACCCATGGCCCCGTTCCTTCGGTCCGGTGATAGGCCAGCCGCCGCCCGTGCGGCGTGTCCAGAAATTCAGGTCCGGTCATGTCCCCTCCGCCTTGATTTGCGGGATCATCTGCAAGCGGCACGCATCTGTCCATCCTGACGCAAGGTGATTTTTAAACGTGACCATCTTGTCACGTGACTAATGAATCACATATAGAGGCCAGATGGATGATCTGTTCAAAGCCCTGGCCGACCCGGCCCGCCGCACGCTGCTGGATGCGCTGCGCGACCGCGACGGCCAGTCCCTGCAACAGTTGCAGGGGCTGCTGGACATGACCCGGTTCGGGGTCATGAAGCATCTGGGCGTGCTGGAAGAGGCGGGGCTGATCACCACAAAGAAGGTGGGGCGCTTCAAGCACCACTACCTCAACGCCCTGCCCTTGCAGGAAGCGATTGACCGTTGGATCGACCCCTACCGGGTCAAACCTGCGGCACGAGCGGTACTCACCCTCAAAGCTCAGCTTGAAGACGAAGGAGACCCCGAGATGTCCAAACCCGATTTCGTGATGGAGACATATATCAAGACCACGCAGGACCGGCTGTGGGATGCGTTGTCAGACGAAAAGAACGTGGCGCATTACCACTTCATGTGCAGCCACGCGTCGCGTGACGGCGACCGCACAACGTTGCATTTGCCGGACGGTACGGCGCTGATGTCGCAAGTCATGCTGAAATCCGACCCCAAAAGCCGGATGGAAATGACGTTCGAGCCAAACTGGGAAGGTGGTGGTGCGCCAAGCCGGGTTGTGTACCTGATGCGGCCCGAAGGCGCGTTTGTGCGCCTGACGATAGAGCATTATGACCTGACTTTTCCCGTCGTACACGGCGAAGGTGTTGCCGATGGCTGGGTGCGCTGGGCCGCCGGATTGAAAACGTGGCTGGAGACGGGCGAGGACACGCATATCGGTCCCATGGCGGATGTGGAGGGATAAGCGATGCCGACCGAGTTGATCATTCTGGGCGTTCTGGCCCTGTTTGCCGCATCGCTGTGGATCCCATACATCGTGGGTGTGAACACGGCGCCCGAGGGGTCGATCCCGGCAGATGCGCCCGATGGGTTTGTCATACCGCCTGATCCGAGCGTGCAGCGCGCCTGGGTGCGCCGGGCATACCGCGCCCATCTGAACCTTTTGGAGCAATCGGTGCCCTTTGCCCTATTGGTGCTGCTGGTGGACCGGGTGGACGGGTTTTCGGCCCTGACCCTGTGGACCAGCGTTGCCTTTCTGGTGCTGCGCATCGCCCATGCCGTTGGGTACATCACTGCAACCGCCCGTTTTCCGGGCCGTCCGCTGATCTTTACCGGCGGCTGGGTGTGTTGCCTGATCATGGGCTGGGCGCTTTTTACCGCCTGATGTGACCTCGCGCCCTTGACGGGCGCGGGTTCACCCGCTTGAGTGCCTGACATGAGACCGCGCATGGCACAGCACTATTATTTCGGCACGCAAACCCTGCGTGCTGTTGGTGTGCCTGCATAACACCAAAGCCGCGTTCGAGCGGCTTTTTCCCCTGCCTTCCCGAACGCGGCGCGTTTGAAAGAGGAGGCAGAGATGCCCATCACAATCCGAAAGATGTCGCACGCCGATGTGGCAGAGGTTGTCACCATGATTGCCGGTCTTGCCGCGTGTCATGACGATCAGCCCGACATAGATGCCGAGCGGGTCACCCGCGACGCGTTGGGGCCGCATCCCTGGGCCACCATTCTTGTCGCCGATGGCGGATCAAAATTGCTGGGCTATGCCGCGTTGTTGCCCATGGCGCAGCTGCAATTCGGTGTGCGCGGGATGGACATGCACCATTTGTTCGTGTGCCGCGACGCACGTGGCAACGGCGTGGGTGCCGCGCTGGTGCGCGCCTGCCAGGACGAGGCCCGCAACATGGCGTGCAGTTTCATGACGGTGGGCACGCATCCCGACAACCGCAAGGCCATGCGGTTTTACGAGCGCGAGGGGTTTCTGCGCCGCAGCGGTTCAGGTCCGCGCTTTAGCGTGCGACTGGATCAGCCGCCGACATAGGGCCCTTTGGCGGGGCGGTAAAACGTCTTTTGATTGTGCAGCCGCCCCAGCAGATCATGGATCTGGCGGACATTGTCATTTGCCGCGCTCAAGGCGAGGTCATTATTGATGGCGGCATTCTTGGACGCGCGCAGCGCATCCTCGATCAGGTCCAGGTCTTCAACGGTCAGTTCAAACGTCTTGTTGTACTTGGGCACTGCGTGTTCCTTTGGCGATCAGAAGTTTCCGATAGTGAACACTTCCTTAGTTAAGGATTCGTCGGCCTACGTCCAGTCCAATCTGTCGGTTTTTGGCGCGTTTCGGTCGTTTTTTCTGCATGCCTTTGTATGCCGCATTGAAGCCGCCACAAAATGCATCATAACCCACAGCATGGCCCCGCCCCGATTGTTGATCCCCATCCTGTCTGCGTCGAACTTCCTGATCGGAATGGGCGCCTTTGTCATCGTCGGCGTGCTGGAACCGCTGGGCGCGGATTTTGGCATCACGGCCGCATCGGCGGGCACGCTGATGACCGTGTATGCCCTTGCCTACGCGGTCCTGTCGCCGGTTCTGGTGTCCTTGACCGGGGCCGTGGGACGGCGGCGCGTGATGGCCTTTGGTCTGTCCTTGTTCATGGGTGCCGCGCTGTTGTCGGCCCTTGCCCCCAACATGATCGTGTTGAACATCGCCCGCGTCATGGCCGCGGCCGGTGCCGGGGTGTTCACACCCGTGGCCGCCGCCGTTGCCGCCGCCCTCTATCCTGTTGAGATGCGCGCGCGCGTCCTGGCGGCCGTGTTCTTTGGGCTGACCCTGGCGCAGGTCGTGGGCGTGCCTGCGGGCAGCTGGATTGCCTATACCTTTGGGTGGCGGTGGGCGTTTTGGGTTGTTGTCGGGCTGGCGGTGCCTGCCATCGCGTTGATCTGGATCTTTGTCCCCAAGGGGTTGAGTTTTCAGCCTGTGTCGCTGCGCGATCTTGGCGGGGTGCTGCGCAATGGCCGGATGATGCTGGCCGTGCTGTTCACCGGCACGTTCCTGGGGGCGATCTATGTGCTTTATACCTACATCGCGCCGCTTTTGAGCCAGACCATGGGCTATGGCCGGGATGGCGTGACCCTGGTGTTGGCCATCTTTGGGGTGGGGGCCGTTGTGGGCAATATCGCGGGCGGCATTCTTGCCGACCGGGTTGGCTGGGCGCGCACGCTGGTGGCGCTGTGCCTGTGCCAGATGATGTGCATGCCGTTCTTTTCGGTGCTGCCCATGGGGGATGCCCTGTTGCTGGTCCTTGCCTTTGCCTGGTCCGTGACCGGCTGGGCGTTCATGGCGGGCCAGCAAATGCGCCTGATCGGGTTGGCCGGGCCGCAGGCGCCGGTGGTCTTGGCGCTGAACGCGGCCGCGATCTATGTCGGGGCGGCCTTGGGGTCGGCTGTCGGGGCGTGGGTGATCGAGGCCTTTGGCATTCTCTATGTCGGTCTGGCTGCAAGCGTGGGGTCCGCACTGGCGCTTTTGCACCTCACCTTGTCGATCAATCGCAGCCCGGCGCCACAGTCTGCTTGACGGACGTCACTGCGCCTGTCACATCGCGGCACACACATACCCTAGCAACCGGGCGTTCCGTGGGCGCCAAACTGACAAGGATGCCGATATGGCCAAAGATCAGCACCAGATTTCCCTTACCTTTCCCGACGGCAATGCGCGCGACTATGATGCGGGCGTAACCCCTGCCGCCGTGGCGGAGAGCATCTCCAAGAGCTTGGCGAAGAAAGCCATCAGTGCGACCGTGGACGGCCAGCACTGGGACCTTGCGTGGCCCATCGAAGGCGACGCGCAGATCGCCATTCACACCATGCAGGACGAGGCGCAGGCCAATGAGCTGGTGCGTCACGACCTGGCCCATATCATGGCCCGCGCCGTGCAGGAGATCTGGCCCGACACCATGGTCACCATCGGTCCCGTGATCGACAACGGCTGGTATTACGACTTTGACCGGGCCGAGCCGTTCACCCCCGAAGACCTCGGCCTGATCGAGAAGAAGATGAAAGAGATCATCAACAAGCGCGATCCCGTGCGCACCGAAGTGTGGGACCGCGATGTGGCGATCAAGTACTACGAAGACCGGGGCGAGCCCTACAAGGTCGAGCTGATCCAGAGCATTCCCGGCGACGAGCCGCTGCGGATGTATTGGCATGGCGATTGGCAGGACCTGTGCCGCGGGCCGCATTTGCAGCACACCGGGCAGGTGCCGGGTGACGCGTTCAAGCTGATGTCGATCGCGGGCGCCTATTGGCGCGGGGATTCCAACCGTGCCATGCTGCAACGCATCTATGGCGTGGCCTTTACCGGCAAGGAAAAGCTGCGCGCCCATCTGAACATGCTGGAAGAGGCCGCCAAGCGCGACCACCGCAAGCTGGGCCGCGAGATGGACCTGTTCCACATGCAGGAAGAGGCGCCCGGTCAGGTGTTCTGGCACCCCAATGGCTGGACCATCTATACCGAGCTGCAGGACTACATGCGCCGCAAGCAGCACGCGGGTGGCTATGTCGAGGTGAACACGCCGCAAGTCGTCAACCGCAACTTGTGGGAAAAGTCCGGGCACTGGGAGAAGTACCAGGAGAACATGTTCATCGTCGAGGTGGAGGAGGAGCACGCCAAGGAAAAGGCGGTGAACGCGCTGAAGCCGATGAACTGCCCCTGCCACGTGGAAATCTTCAAGCACGGGCTGAAATCCTACCGCGACCTGCCCCTGCGCATGGCCGAGTTCGGGTCTTGTGCCCGCTATGAACCCTCGGGCGCGTTGCACGGGATCATGCGCGTGCGTGGCTTTGCGCAGGATGACGGGCACATCTTTGCCGAGGAAAGCCAGATCGGCAGCGAATGCGCGCGCTTCATCGCCTTTCTGACCGACATCTACGAAGACCTCGGTTTCGCCAGCTTCTCGGTCAAGTTCTCGGACCGGCCCGAGATGCGCGCGGGATCGGACGAGGTGTGGGACAAGGCCGAAGAGGCGCTGCTGACCGCGACCCGTGCGGCGGGGATCGAGCCGGAGATGAACCCCGGCGAAGGGGCGTTTTATGGCCCGAAGCTGGAATTCGTGCTGACCGACGCGATTGGCCGGGACTGGCAATGCGGCACCTTCCAGGTGGATTTCGTGCTGCCCGAACGGCTGGACGCCACCTATATCGGTGCCGATGGGGCCAAGCATCGCCCGGTGATGCTGCACCGCGCCTGTCTTGGGTCGTTCGAGCGGTTTATCGGCATTTTGATCGAGGAACATGCAGGCAAGCTGCCCTTCTGGCTGGCTCCGCGCCAGGTTGTCGTCGCGTCGATCACCTCGGAGGCGGACGAGTATGTGGCCGAAGTGGTCGCGGCCCTGCGCGCCGCAGGCGTGCGGGCCAAGGCCGACATGCGCAACGAGAAGATCAATTACAAGGTGCGCGAACATTCGGTGGGCAAGGTTCCGGTGATCCTGGCCGTCGGTGGCCGCGAGGTCGAGGAGCGGACCGTTTCGGTGCGCCGGCTGGGAGAAAAGCAGACCAGCGTGCAGCCGCTGGACGATGTGGTCGCCGGTCTGGGTGCCGAGGCCACGGCCCCTGACCTGCGGTGACACGGTCGGACCGCAACCGGCTGGAAACCGAACAGGCATTGCGCCTGGTCAATGTCATCTATGATGGTGTGGAACGGGTGGTGCGGATCATCGTTGATGGCACACGTGTCAGCGATGAAACCGCGCGTCCGGACACCGGTAACGAAACGCTGGACGGCATCATCGGCGCCAGCCATGCCATCGACGTCCTGCCGGGGTGCCGACAATACACCATTGCCTTCGAGGATGTGGTTGCAGTGCAGATCCGCGACGAAAGTTATGCCGAGGTTGAACGCGAGGAGGACTATTTCAGGCCCTTGCGCCACTATCCCGCATCGCGGTTCCTGACACATATGCGCGACGCCACCTTTGCCGAGGCGGTGCTGAACCAACCGTTGGTACATTGGGCCGTCGTGACACTGGATGATGTGATCGACATCGCTGCACAGCCCGGGGACGTGCCCGCCGTATCGTCGCGCGTTCTGACAGCGACGGAGCTGTGGGCCGACCCGGACTGATGTAGCAAATGCGTTGGCGCTTTATTCTGCGCTGCAACAATTCGGTAGAAATACGGGGGGAAACCGGCCCAATTTCTAACATCTGATAACGGGTCTGTGACACCGCGCGTCTTGGGTGGTAATTTTGCCCCGGCGCGTCCTATGTAAGGCGCACGACCGTACTGTAACCGATATCCGAAAGGGACGTTGAAGATGTCGAAGACCATGAAAACCGTTGCCATCGTTGGTGCAGTTGCCGCCGCGATGACCGCCCACTCGACCACTGGAGCAGAAGCTGCCGGCAAGGAAAAATGCTATGGCATTTCGCTGGCCGGTGAAAACGACTGCGCCGCTGGCCCCGGCACCACATGCGCCGGGACATCCACTGTCGACTATCAGGGCAACGCCTGGACGCTGGTTGACGCTGGCACCTGCGCCGAGATCGAGCTGCCCGACCTGGCAGATGGCACACCGCGCACAGGCTCGCTGGAAGAGCTGGACCGCGATCTGCCCGCATAAGGCACGTCACACGCCTGCGCCGGATCCCGTCGGATCCGGCGTTTTCCGTTTGATCCCGCCCCAAGGAGGTTTTGACATGCTGGATGCGACCCTGACCCCGCCCCGCCTGCCTGCCGCACCGGGTGTCGGATACAAGGCCCAGCATTTTTCAGACCTGCGCGCCGCACCCGGCCCGGTCAAGTGGTTGGAAATTCACGCAGAAAACTATATGGGCGACGGAGGCCGCCCGCATGCACAGCTGCGCGCGCTGCGCGAGGATTTTCGCGTGTCCGTGCATGGTGTCGGTCTGTCGATTGGCGGTGAAGGCCGTCTTGATCCCGACCATCTTGCCCGGCTGAAACATCTGGTCGGCTGGCTTGAGCCCGACAGCTTTTCCGAGCACTTGGCCTGGTCCACCCATGGCGCCGAGTTCCTGGATGACCTGTTGCCCCTGCCCTATACCGACGCGACCCTGATCCGCGTTGCGGATCACATCGACACGGTGCAGGACGTTCTGGGGTGCAGGATGTTGCTGGAAAACCCGTCCAGCTATCTGGCCTTTGCAGAAAGCACGTGGTCGGAAACCGATTTTCTGGCGGAACTGGTGCGGCGCACGGGCTGTGGCCTGCTGCTGGACGTGAACAACGTGTTCATTTCGGCCACCAATCTCGGATATACGCCGCACGCGTACCTGGAGGCCTACCCCTTGTTCGCTGTTGGCGAAATCCATGTTGGCGGCCACGATGAAGACGCGGACGATCATGGCGCGCCGTTGCTGATCGACAGCCACGGACGCGAAGCGGCAGAGCCTGTCTGGACGCTGTTGGACCATGCGCTGGCCGGGTCCGGCCCCGCGCCTGTCCTGGTCGAATGGGACAATGATGTGCCTGATTGGCCGACCCTGCGCGCCGAGGCGGACCGCGCCGCGGCCGCGCTTGCGGCTGTCAACGCCGGGTGATCGGGATGGCGGCGACGCAGACAGAGTTTCGCGCGGCGCTGCTGGATCCCGAACGCCCGGTGCCGGGCGGCCTGGTCGATGGCCTTGGTCAGCCCGCAACCCGCCGCTTTGCCGTGTACCGCAACAATGTGACCGTCGCCCTGATCGAGGCGCTGCGCACCGGGTTTCCGGTGTTGTGCAAGCTGCTGGGGGATCAGAACTTTGACCAGGTGGCGCGGCTGTTTGCCCGGGCACATCCGCCGTCATCGCCCCTGATGATGCGCTATGGCGCTGAGGTGCCGACGTTTCTGGAGGGGTTCGCGCCGTTGGCGCATATCGGCTATCTGGGCGATGTGGCCCGGTTGGAACTGGCCCTGCGCCGGTCGTATCACGCGGCCGATGCGCCCCCGCTGGATCCCGCGCGTCTTGGAGCCCTGCCCCCCGCGGCCCTGATGCGCACCCGGCTGCATCTGGCCCCGGCGGTGCAAGTCGTCCCGTCGAACTGGCCGATCCATGATATCTGGCGCTACAACACGGTGCCTGACGCACCAAAGCCGCGCGCAGTTGCGCAATCGGTGCTGGTGACCCGGGCCGAATTTGACCCTGTACCGCACGTGCTGACCCCGGCCCAGTTTGCCTGGGTTTCGGCCATCCAAGACGGTGCCGCGCTGGAAGACGCCGTGGATGCGGCCGCCGCCCATGACCCCGATTTTAACCTTGCGCCCGTGCTGAGCCTGCTGGTGCAGCACAACGCCCTGACCGACCTTACCCCACCAAAGGAATGATCCCATGAACGCCCTGTCCCGTGTGCACGCAGCGATCTTTGATCCCCTCGATCGCGCAGACTGGTTGTTGCCGACGCTTGCCCGTTTCCTGTTTGCTGCCATTTTGGCCGTGTATTTCTGGGTCTCTGGTCTGACCAAGCTGGGGGATGGGGTGTTTGGCATCTTCCAGCCGTCTTTGGGGGCATATGCGCAGATCTTTCCCAAGCAAATGGAAGCGGTGGGCTATGACGTCACTCAGCTGGGCCTGTACCACTGGGCCGTCGTGACGCTGGGCACGGTGGCGGAATTCGTGCTGCCGGTGCTGATCATCGTGGGCCTGTTCACACGTCTGGCGTCGCTGGGCATGATCGGGTTCATCGTGGTGCAATCGCTCACCGATCTGAACGGCCATGACAAATGGGGCGACGGGCTGGTGCTGGGGGCGTGGTTCGACGCGCCATCCAACAGCCTGATCATGGACCAGCGCGCGCTGTGGGTGTTCCTGCTTCTGCTGCTGGTGTTCAAAGGGGCCGGACCGCTGTCGTTTGACCGTGCCCTTGCGCCGAAACCGGCCCCGGCTGTGGCCTAGGCCACGCCCAACGCGGCCTGCACATCCTTGGTCCAGCCAAGGTGCAGGCCTTCCCCGTCCGCAATCAGCGGGCGTTTCATCAGGGTCGGATGCGCAGCCAGCAGATCCTTGGGCGCGCCTTGCCGCTGGGCATCCGTCAGCCCCCGCCATGTCGTCGACCGCGTGTTGACCAGCGTGTCCCCGAACGTGGCCAAGGCCGCGTCCATCACGTCGGATGGCACCCCGGCGGCGCGCACATCGACGAATTCAGCCTGCGGCAACGCCTTGATCGCCTTGCGGCACGTGTCGCATGTTTTCAATCCGTATATTTCCATATCCACACCTCACGTTTGCGTTGAATTAAGCGGCATCCTGCGCGGAATGCATCCCCCAACCTTGATTTTCGCGCATCGAGGGCAATCTCTTGACCTAGCGGCAGCGATTGGTGCGCTGGCGCCTGAACGACCCCTGCCCGGACTTTCGGCGCGGGGGAGACTGCAAGGTAAAGGAGGCACGGGATCATGCCAACTGGCACCGTGAAGTGGTTCAACACCACGAAAGGCTACGGATTTATCGCCCCGGATGAAGGCGGCAAGGACGTTTTTGTGCACATTTCAGCGGTTGAACGGTCCGGTCTGACAGGTCTGGCCGACGACCAGAAGGTCAGTTTCGAACTGCTGGAAGGACGAGATGGACGTCAGATGGCGGGCGATCTCAAACTGCTCTGACCCCGACACATGCAAAAGCGGCGCATGACATCGCATCCTGCGCCGCTTGATCCCGGTTCAGCCCCGGTTCAGTCGAAGGTGCAGCCCTTGGTCCCCACCGGGCAGCTGCTTTGCTTGACGCGGCGCACATGCCGCTTTTTCGCAACCGAATGGGCCAGCGCCTGCTGATAGCTGATGCCCTGGTTCGGGCGACCACAACAGATGGTGCCGTCCATGGTCACGGGCTGCAGGCCGGCCGGGCAGAAATTATGCTGGCTGTGATAGGCGTAAATCTTTGGTCCGGCCTGATCCTGCGCCAGGGCCGCACCCGCCCCCAGAAGCAAAATAGCTGTTGCCGCTGCGGTTATCCCTTTTGTGAATGGCATATCTTCCCTCGTTTTCTCAACACACCACGAAATCTATGGGCACGATGCCCCTGACCTGCCCACGAGTCCAGATTTTTCACCCGATCACAGCACCGCGCGCATGATTTACTCAAATTTTGCGGATTTGTGGCTACGGTGGAAACAGTCCACAACAGCCATGGGGACCCAGATGACCGAACTGCTCCGACTGCTTGCCCTGTATTATGCCTGCGAAGTGTCTGCCGAAACCCGGTTTCCGTCGCCCAGCGAATGGGCGCGGTGCATGGGTCACTACCACGCGGTCAAGGCGCATTTCGCGGGGGATCTGACCGGGCCACGCGCGCAGATCGAAGGGTATCGGGCGTGGAAGATGTGGGAGGACGAGAACGGCGTCCTGGTTGCCCAGTTGCGCGCGCGCGCTGTCCGTTAGGTCGGATTTTCCGTTTCTTCCCAATGCTCTCCCATCGCGACGATGCAGGATGTGCCGCTGGCATAGCGCACCACCATGGCCCACCCGCCACGCGGATCCGTCCAGACTTCCATCATCTGATCGGGGCTGCGCATGCCAGAGGCGGCGCGGGCCGACCGGAACTGCTGTTCCAGCTTTTGCTGCATCTGCTTGCTGGGCGCGCAGAGAATGTCGGCGATGGGATTGGCCGAAAGGGGCGTGGCCAAAAGGGTCAATATCGCGGCGGTGCGGATCATATTTTCAACGTAACAGTTTTATGACGTCCTGTGGATAGAATTCGGCAGGCACCACCGTACGATCCGTTCACAATTTGTTTCGAATATGATGTGTCGATCAAATGGCAGCGCCCCAGATTTTGCGTTTTTGGGGATGCACACTGTGTGCACAACCTGTGCACACAGTGTGCACGGGTTTGGTGCATGGTGCGGGGGATTCCCTCTTGGACAGGTAGCGAGATGGCGGGGATGAGCACCGGTCCGGGCAAAGCCCGGCAATCGATCCGGGGGATCGTTTGAGGTGCGAACGGGCGGAGCAAGCGTCAGCGACGCTGGCGCGTTGCCCGGCAGCGTATCGCAGAGCGATGCGTGAGAGGGCCGGGAGACCTTGGCGCGCGGAGCCGGGACAGCGCCGGGACGCGGGTTGGCGCAGCGACGGGGCTGCGGCGCGGTTTATGGGTGTGATGGTAGTGAGTCTGTTGGGGCGGTGCGCTGGTGGGGATGTAGCGCCGACCCGGGTGGGGTGATTGCCGGTTCACGCAGTGGCACACGATCCGGGGGATCGTTTGAGGCAATCACGGGCGGAGCCCCGGGGCGCATTTCAAATGGGCACTTAGCCGTGACAGCGCTGGACCGCGGGCTGGCGCAGCGACAGTAATGCGGCGCGATTTATGGTTGTAGCATTGGTGAGTTTGGTGGTGCGGTGCGCTGGTGGTGAGGTAGCGCCGGCCCGGGGGGCGGTCCGGCGCTGGCACGGCGGCCTTTGGCCTTGATTCCGTGCTTGTTTAGCACCGCAATACCTTAGTTTTACTTTACTATTGTTGTAAGCCGTGTTGCACTTTTGCATTTGCAGGTAACAAACCCGCTCTCAAAAACTCCGACACACCAACTCGAAAAGGCTGCAGCCGCCAATACGCCCTCTTGGCCAAATCCAACTCGTAGTCAATTTGATTTTTTACAGCGTTTTCGATGTGGATTCCATTTCGGGCCGCAAAAAACTCCTCTATCTCAGCAGCAAGGTTCTTATCAACGAAACCTAGGCTTACTGAGGTTTTAACCTTGTCTGAAAACTTAATCTTTTGCTGAGGCGCCGACAACTCTTTCTCCGTTGCAAAAAACACTTCTGAACCCTGCTTGGTCTCGGCAACTATGGACCTTGGTAGCGTGGAAAGTTTTCGCACAGTTTTGACGGTTTGCAGTTGACGCACCTCTGGGTGCGCGGCCAGTTTCTCCCACAACATCCAACCAATAATAACTTCATAGATTGATGCGTATTGGATTACCTGAAATTTTACATGCGAATAGAGGTCTCGTTTTTCGACTGCCAATGCTTCGCCGAGTTTGTAGATATAACGCGCCGTTAGATATTCATCGACAACAGCTGAACGAATATCTACGTTCTCAATGAACGCGTAGTCTCTTTCTACGTCGGCTTTTGAAGGTACGTCTCGCCGACAATATTGCAAAATTTGCCGACGAAGCGGTCCACTAATTGGCACCAATAACCCCCATAAATTCCCGCCATTCCCCCTTGGACATGCCGGAATTCTCCTGCGTTACCACTTCCCCCTTCAACATCCGTTGGATGCACCCCAGCGCCGTCGCCGACAGTGTCGCCCCACCCATCCGATAATCCTCGAACGCCTTATACGCCGCGGGCACCCAATCCTTGACCATCTCGCAGATCGCATCCGCATAGACGCGGATTTCGTATTGCGCGTGCGCGTCCGCCCGTAGCCGCAAAAAATGAAACAGGTTGTGCAGGTCCACCTTCCAGTACCATTGGGTATAGATGTTGGCGGGCAGGTTCATGCGGGCCAGTTCGCGGGCGAGGCCCTGTTGGCCGTCCTGGCTGATCATCTCTTCGTAGTGGTCATAGCTGCGCATGGCGTCGTCGCGCAGGTAGTTCAGGACACGTTGGGCTTCTTCCCCTTGCAGCGCCTCGCCCCGGCCCTGGTTGTTGACGACCGATTGGGCGGCAAGCGCGTCGGGTTCGGGGATGTAGAATTCGCGATCCAGGATCGAGTAGCGGGCAGAGTATTCGTTCACGTTGGCCGTGCGGTGGCGGATCCACTGGCGGGCGACAAAGACGGGCAGTTTGACGTGCAGCTTGATCTCGCACATCTCGAACGGGGTCGAGTGCCAGTGGCGCATGAGGTAGCGGATCAGCCCTTCGTCATTCTGGACGGACTTGGTGCCCTTGCCATAGCTGACGCGGGCGGCCTGGCAGATGGCGGCGTCGTCGCCCATGTAGTCGATGACGCGGACAAAGCCGTGGTCGAGCACGGGGTGGGCCTTGTACAGATGCGCCTCCATCCCCGAGACGGTGGCGCGCAGGGTCTGGGTCGTCTGGCTGCGCAGCTGATCGATTTCGGCTTGCTGTTCGGGGCTGAGCGGCATGGGGCGCGTCCTTTATCCACAGAATCTGTTGGGCCCTCACCTTATCTGGGGGACCGCGACATGAGAACCACTATATAAGGGTCGTTTTTTGGCAACGGTTCACGGCGCGCGCGAAATGGTGCGCTCACGAAAGCGTTGACTTTGGGGGGGTTACGGCGCTTTGTTGACGCAAAAGAGGCAGTTCTATCAACCGCAAAGGTTATTCAGGCATGAAACGGACAATTCTGGCTTTCGCGCTTTTGGGCGGCGTTGCGGCGTGCGGTGACGGAAACCCGTTCACGTCGGATTCGGATGACGGTTTCGATGAAGCCGTCGAAGGCGCGGACCCGGCGCCCAGCACGCAATCCGCCGAGGAATTCGATGGGCTGCTGAGCCTGAATGGCGTGACCTACAATGACGGCGGAACACCAGCGGACCCGACGGACGATACCCTGTTCCTGAACAACGTCCCTTTCGACAGTTCGGACGCCACTGGCGGCGCATACACCAGGACCGGCACCTTGCCCAACGGGTTCGAGCGTTTCGAGAGCCCGGTGGCCGCCCCGCCCGACAGCAGACAGTTCTTTGCAGTCTTCCGACGCACGAGCGTTTCGCAGGTGACGGCCGTGGGCAGCGACGAATTCATCGGGCCCGGTTTCGGCGGCGCGCTGGCGCAGCGCATCGGCCCGGGCGCCGTCCCGGCGGAACGGCCCGCCGCATACATCTTTACCGGTGACTACGCGGGCATCCGCGAGACCAGCACCGACGGGGGGGCAGAGGGCCTGCAACTGGTCACGGGCGATGTGGTCATGTCGGTCGACGTGCTCGACTTTGATGTGTCGGGCGCGGTCGACGGGACGATTACGAACCGCCAGCTGTTCGATCAGGACGGCAACAGCCTTGGCACGTTGGACGATTTTGTTTCGCTTTCAACCGCGGAGATCGACTTTACCAATGCGACGATCGAAGCCAGCAACCTCTCGGTCCAATCCACAGTGACCGGCGACTCCGCAGGGTCCGGCGACTGGTCCGGCGTGTTCGCAGGCCCCAACGGGGAGGAGATCGCAGGCATCGTGGTGATCGATGGAACGCTGGATACGGATCCGACCAACGGAGCTGGCACGGTCCGGGAGACCGGAACGCTTATTGTGGTCAACAATGGCTGACAGATTCCGCAAGCTGGTGCGGTGCCGGCTTGCTGTTTTCACCATTTGGATGCTGTCGGCTCTGGCGGTCGCTGCCCAGCAGCCCAACTCGGCAGAGCTGGATATCGACACGGCCAAGAGGCTGTCGCTTGTCTTTATGGCCTATGGTCAGCACCGGGCGGCGCATGACGTGCTGACGGTGCTGGCGGCCAGGCACCCGCGTGACCCCGAAATCCTGATTACGCTGTCACGGGCAGAGCGTGCCCTTGGCCAGACGGAACAGGCCATTTCGCGCGCGCGCCAGGCTTTCGACATTGCGGAAAGTCAAGCCCATCGGCATTTGGCCGCGCGCGTGCTGGCCGAGGCGCTCGCGTCTGCGGGCAAGCACACGCGGGCGCAGCTTTGGCTGAGACGGGCGGGTCAACTGGCGCCGACGGACGCGGCCAAGGCCGCCATTCGCCGCGACTACGCCTACGTGAGGTCGCGGAACCCTTGGGCGTTTTCGGTTCGGGGCGGGATATCCCCGACCGACAATGCGAACAATGCGCCGACCAGCAACCAGATCGAGATTGGCGGCATCATTTTCGTGAATCCGGCGGCGCAGCCTATCTCGGGAACCGAGTATCATTTCGGTGGAACGGTCACATATCGTTTCCCGGCCACCGTCACCGCCCAGAAAGAAATCACCGTGGCCTATGACGGGCGACGCACGAGATTGGGGTCGGAAGCGAGTTCCATCGACCCGGGTTTGAGCAACTCGGACTTTTCCGCCGACCGGCTGACATTCGGCTGGCAGGGCAGATTTCGCCCCGCGGGTCGTCAGACGGTATCCGATATCGGCACGCGCTTGTTTTTTGACTGGAACGGTGGCAACCGGTCACAGACCGGACTTGCGCTGGAGGCCGGGCTTCGGTTCCCGTTGGGCGACCAACAGCGGCTGCGCCTTCGGGGCCGTCTGGAACATCTCGACCGGCTGGACAATGCGCTGCGAACGTCCACCACCACCGAGGTCGGGGTCGAATGGTCGTTTCCAGTTGGCGGCAAGGACTTTCTGAGGGTCGACCTCTCCGTCGCCGACTCGGCGAGCGACTCGGCAGCCGTCGCGCGCGCAACCAACCGCTTGCGCGCAACCTATGCACTGGGGCAACCGATCCTGAACGCACACATCGCGTTTTCGGCTGATTTCCGTCAATCCTTGTTTGATCGACCATTGTTCGGCCCGGAGCGCCGTGAAGACAGTGCCATCGGCCTGAGCGCGACAGCGACATTCGCTCAGATGGATGTCTTTGGCTTCGCACCGGTCGTCGAGTTGCGACGCGAACGGGTGCAGTCGAACATCAGCGCCTTCGATACGCTTGCAACCCAGCTGAGCTTTTCCTTCCGTTCAACTTACTGAACTGCACCTTTCCGTCCGGCCCCGATGTGCTAGCTTTGGCGTCGGCACAAAGGAGGACGGCCATGCCACTAACCTATCTGCACACCATGGTTCGGGTGAAAGACCTGGACGCTTCTATGGCATTTTACAAGCTGCTGGGCCTCGAAGAGACCCGCCGCCATGACAGCGAAGGCGGGCGGTTTTCCCTGATCTTCATGGCGCCCCCGGATCAGCCGGAATGCCCGATCGAGTTGACATACAACTGGGATGGCGATGATGCGTTGCCGGACGACAGCCGTCATTTTGGGCATCTCGCCTACCGCGTCGACAATATTTACGAGATGTGTCAGCACCTTATGGACAATGGGGTGACCATCAACCGCCCCCCTCGCGACGGGCACATGGCCTTTGTCCGTTCGCCTGACAACGTGTCGATCGAATTGCTGCAAGCGGGCGACAGCCTGCCCCCGGCCGAACCCTGGGCCAGCATGGAAAACACGGGCCATTGGTAAGGGCCGCGGCCCTTCTTGCCCTGTGCGTCGCCGCATCCCCTGCGGCGGCGTGCCGGTTGGCCCTGCTCTTGGCGCTGGATGTGTCTTCGTCCGTTGATGCGACCGAGGACCAGTTGCAGCGCGGGGGTCTTGTTGCGGCGCTGACCGCACCCGAAGTGCAAGCCGCGTTCTTTGCGGTAGACGCGCCCGTGGCGCTGGCCGTTTACGAATGGTCCGGCCGCTACAATCAGGAAGTCGTGCTGGACTGGACCCTGATTGACGGGCCTGCCGCCTTGCTGGACGCCGCCGAAACGGTGGCCGCCAGCAAACGGTCCCATAATGAATTTCCCACCGCCATGGGGTATGCGTTGGGCTTCGGATCGGACATGTTGACCCGCGCGCCGCGCTGTCTGTACCAGACCATCGACATGGCCGGGGACGGTCAGAACAACGAGGGATTTGGGCCGCAACTTGCCTATCGCGAATTTCCCTTTGACGAGGTGACGGTGAACGGATTGGTGGTCAATGCGGCTGAATTCACGTCCGAGACCATGTTGATCGACTTTTACAAACGCGAAGTGTTGCGCGGCCCCGGGGCGTTTCTGGAAGTGGCGCAGGGGTTCGAGGATTATGAACGCGCGATGCGGCGCAAATTGGAGCGCGAGTTGACGCCTCCGGTCATCGGCGCGCTGGACGGCGACGCGCGGCGCGGCGGATGAGCCGTGCGGCGCTGATCGGGGCCGCGCTGGCGGCCATGGTTGGCGCCGGGGCTGATGCGGCGTGCCGGCAGGCACTTGCGCTGGGCCTGGATGTGTCCGGATCGGTCGATGCGCGCGAGTACCGGTTGCAAATGGAAGGACTGGCCGCCGCACTTGACACCGGGCGGGTACGGCAGGCGCTGCTGCAGATGCCGGCCGCGCCGGTGTATCTGCTGGTCTATGAATGGAGCGGGCCGGAAGACCCGGCTGTCATTCTGCCCTGGACTGCGATCACCAACGCACCTGCGCTGGATGCCGTGATCGGACAGCTTCGGGCGACGGAACGGCGTCAGGCCAGTCCCGGTACCGCCCTGGGGCTGGCGATGCGCGAAGGGGTGACCCACCTGCAAGAACGGTCCGAGTGCTGGAAGTTGACCCTGGATTTGTCCGGGGATGGCAAGTCGAACCTCGGGATACGACCTGTGGACGTGAAGCCCGAAATCGAGCCCACCGGGATCACCGTGAATGCGCTGGTGATCGGGGCGGATGCGCCCGGCATCGGTGATCTGCGACAGGCCGAGATTTCCGGTCTGGCCGCGTATTTTCAGAACAGTGTCATCGTGGGGTCCGACAGTTTCGTGGAAACCGCGCTTGGGTTTGAGGATTACGCCGACGCCATGGCGCGCAAGCTGGAGCGTGAACTGGAAACGCTGATCCTGGGCCAAGCCCCCCTGCCCCGCCGGTCCGTGAGCGGTGCCCGGGGCCGGTAGCGGTCAGTAGATATAGCGGATCTGGTCGGTCCAGTACCGTTCCATCCGTTTCAACGACGCCGTGATGTCAATGATGCCTTCCGGGCCAAGCACGCCCTTGGATTGCAGCCCATCGGCGTGGCGCAGGAACAGGTCATTCACCACATCGCGGATCTTGCGCCCCTTGTCGGTCAGGCGCACGCGGACCGACCGGCGATCAATCTCGCAGCGTTGGTGGTGCATGTACCCCATTTCCACCAGTTTCTTCAGGTTGTAGCTGACGTTGGAGCCCTGGTAGTAGCCGCGGCTTTTCAATTCGCCTGCCGTCACCTCGTTATCGCCGATGTTGAACAGCAAAAGCGCCTGGACCGCGTTGATTTCCAGAACGCCCACGCGTTCGAATTCATCCTTGATCACGTCCAGTAACAGACGGTGCAGCCGTTCGACCAGCGACAGCGCCTCAAGGTATCCGACCATGAATCCGGCGTTGGTTGCTGTAGTGTCGGCCATGCCTGGGACCTGGCCAATTGGGTCCTGAATGCTCATCCGTCTTCTCCGACCTGATCTGCTCGGGATCAGAACATGGGCATGATTCGGAAATATTCAGTTAAATGCCTCTGGGCCCTTACTTTTCAGGCTGAAACGTGCGCGACACATCATCAACCAGCGCCGTCAGATGGTCCGGAGCGGCCTCTTGCCCCGTGACCCAACGGTACAAATCCTGGTCATTTTCGTTCAGCAGCGCGTCGTAGACGTCCAATTGTGCATCAGTCATCTGCGCAAGATGCCGTCCCGCATAGGTCGACAGGATCAGGTCCATTTCCTTGATCCCGCGTCGCATCGAGCGCATGTGCAGCCGCTTGAGCCGGTGTTCCCGCAGTTCGTCAGACATCCGCCGGGGCCTGCATCGCCGACCGCAGCCTTTTCTCAAGCCGGCCCAACTGCTCGGCACGGGCCAGCATGTCCGCCCGCATGTCGCGCACTTCGGTCAGCAGGTCGCGCATATCCGACGTCAGTTCCCCTGCATCAACGGGCGCATCAAGGCCTTCACCCTCGCCATTGATCAACCACATCATCGAGACGTTCAGCAATCCGGCCATCATCGACAGGCGGTTGGCGCGCGGCTCGCTCAGGTCGTCTTCCCACGCCTTGAGGGTCGCCAGACGCACGCCCAGCCGCTTGGCCAGCTGCTTTTGCGTCATACCCGCCGCTTCGCGCGCGCCTGCGACGCGGTCCCCGAATGTTGCTGCGTCGGCACTGTACCAGTCTTGCACGTCGTCCATTGCGTCTCTCCTTTTGGCGTGGCGCTTGATCGCGCGCGGGCCGCCGCCTATGAGGGTTTCGATACCGCCCTAGCATCCCGAGGCCAACATGACATTCCTTTCCGCGACACTCGACCGCGTCAAACCGTCCCCGACCGTCGCATTGACGGGCAAGGTCGCGGCACTGAAGGCCGAAGGCAAGGACATCATCGGCCTTGGTGCGGGCGAGCCGGATTTCGACACGCCCCAGAACATCAAGGATGCCGCCGTTGTCGCGATCGCCCTTGGCAAAACCAAATATACCCCGGTGGACGGCATTCCAGAGCTGAAGCAGGCCATTGTCGATAAATTCAAGCGCGACAATGACTTGGACTATACCACCGCGCAGGTCACGGTGGGCACAGGCGGCAAGCAGATCCTGTATAACGCCCTGATGGCGACCCTGAACGAGGGCGACGAGGTGGTGATCCCCGCCCCCTATTGGGTCAGCTACCCCGACATGGTGCTGCTGGCCGGCGGCACGCCGGTCATCGCCGAGGCGTCGCTGCAGACCGGATTCAAGCTGACAGCTGATCAGCTGGAATCAGCCATCACCGACAAGACCAAATGGTTGATCTTCAATTCGCCTTCGAACCCGACGGGCGCGGGTTACACCCGGGACGAGTTGAAAGAGATCACCGATGTTCTGATGCGCCACCCGCATGTCTGGGTGATGACGGACGACATGTACGAACACCTTGTCTATGATGATTTCAAGTTCACGACCCCGGCCCAGATCGAGCCGCGCCTGTATGACCGCACGTTGACGGTCAACGGTGTCAGCAAGGCCTATGCCATGACCGGCTGGCGCATTGGATATGCCGCGGGCCCCGAAGACCTGATCAAAGCCATGCGCAAGGTACAGTCCCAATCCACCTCGAACCCCTGTTCGGTCAGCCAGTACGCCGCGGTCGAGGCGCTGAACGGCACGCAGGATTTCATCGCCCCGAACAACGACATCTTCAAGCGCCGTCGGGATCTGGTGGTTAGCATGTTGAATGCAGCCGAGGGTATCGCCTGCCCGGTGCCTGATGGTGCCTTTTACGTATACCCGTCCATTGCGGGCTGTATCGGCAAGACATCAGCTGGCGGCACAAAGATCGTGGATGACGAGGCATTTTCATCCGCGCTTCTGGAAGAGACCGGTGTGGCGGTCGTTTTTGGTGCCGCCTTTGGGCTATCGCCGAACTTTCGCGTCAGCTACGCTACCTCCGACGAGGCCCTCGAAGAGGCCTGCACCCGCATTCAGAAGTTCTGTGCGGGGCTGACATAAAAGGGACGGGATATGGGCGCGGAGCTTCCTGACTATTACTTCCGTGTGCGCGAGAATGGCGCCGCCGTGTTTCGCGTGGATACCGAAAACCGGCAGCGTCGCATCGAGATGGACCAGATCGCGGTCGTCAACATCCGCAACGGAGAGATCAAGCCCCATGGCGACCGCACCCTGTCGCCCGAGGACCTGTCCCGCATCGAGGCCTGGATGGAAGCGCGCGCCGAAACGCTGGCCCATCGCGACATCGACGACATTCACCGGGCTGTCGATTATCTGAACCTGACGACGCATTGGGCCCAAAGCCGTGCCACGGATGATCAGTTGGAAAACGTGACCGATGCCTTGCTGCTGGCGATGCACGACTTGCGATCTGTTCTGGTGCGCAAGAAAGCGGACCGGTTGATGAACGGGTCCAAGACCTGAGCGGATCCGGGGTCGGCGGTTTCGTACTTAAGTCATGTGATTTTCCAAGGCGGATTTGAACGGTTTCCGCCGATCGGGGTCGGCGAAATGTATGCCCTGTCGATCTGCATTCAGGATGATCCGGCGTGGGACGTGATCCTTGGCTGTGCGTCGATCATCGACAAGATCGAACCGCCATGGGTCAATGCCGTCGAGGCGGGGGATTTCATTCTGTGACGGTACGATGGAAACGGGCGGGGTTGTTGCCGCCTGTTTTACTGGGCGGCGGCGACGGAGGCGCCTTGGCTGAGCCGTGGCAGAGACACGGTCCAGAAGCGGATCATCAGGGCGACACCGGCACAGGCCAGGCCCAGCACAAGGCCAAGCCAGACCCCTGCCCCGCCCCAGCCCAGCACAAAACCCAGCACATAAGAGGCCGGCATGCCCACCAGCCAATAGGACACCCCGGCCAGCACCATCGGTATGGTCGTGTCCTGCACGCCGCGCAGCAGGCCCAGCGCAATCACCTGCGCGCCGTCCACCAGTTGGAACAGGGCCGCAAGCGCCAATAGCAGGACCCCGATTTCAAGGATCTGATCGCGGGCAGGTTCGTCGCGGTCCATAAAGAGCGAAATCAGCGGTTCGGGAAATGCGATGAACAGCACGATGGTCGCAAGCGCCATGCCCAGGCTCATGACGATGACAGTCTGCGCGCCGCGCACCATATGGTCGAGGTCCCCGCGCCCATAGGCGTTGCCCGCCCGGATCGTCGCCACATTCGACAGGCCCAAATGCACCATGAAGGTGATCGAAGCCAATTGCAGGGCGATGTTGTGGGCCGCGAGGGGGATTGTGCCCAACCACCCCATCATGAAGGCCGACGCCGCAAAAAGCCCCACTTCGCTGAGGTTGGTGAGCCCGATGGGCCAGCCAAGGCGGAACACGCGGGCCAGCATCTCCCAATCCGGCCGCCACAGGCGTTTCATCAACTGGTGTTGCGGCAATACCACCACCGCATAGCCGAATATGCCCAACAGCATTACTATCTGGGTCACCAGCGAGGCGACGGCGGCCCCCGAAATACCCCAGGCAGGCGCGCCCCAGTTGCCGAAGATGAACGCATAGTTCGCCAGCGCGTTGGCAACCGCCGCCGCAAGCGTGATCCACAGCACGATCTGCGTACGCTCGAGCGCGGCCAGGTAGCTTTTGAAGGTCATGACCAGCAGCGCGGGGACGACCCCCCACCCCGCAATGCGCAGGTATTCGGACCCCAATTGTGCCACCTGTTCCGTCTGTCCAAGCGCCAGCAAGATCGGCCGCGAATAGATCATGATCGGCAAGGCCAACAGCGCAAACCCCATACTGAGCCACAGGCCCATCCGCGTGGCGCGGCGCAGATTTACCTCGTCCCCTTCCGCGTGGAACGACGCCACCATGGGCATGACGGCCCAGGCAAAGCCTGACCCCATGAGATACAGCACGAAAAACACGCTGCTGGCGACGCCGAGGGCGGCCAGTTCTTCCACGCCGTACCACCCCAGCATGACGGTGTCGGTCACCCCGATTGCCACCTGTCCAAGGTGCCCGCCAATCAGCGGCAAGCCCAAGACAAGGGCGGCGCGGGCGTGCGCGACATATGACATTTGCGATGTGGACATGCCCCACCCTTACGCCTGCTTTTGACACAAGAAAAGAGGGACAGTTGCGCGGGCGACCGGATGCCACCCGCGAGGCGCCTGGATCAGCCCACATGGCCTTGCGCTGTTGCACCTTGGGGCAACGCATCTGCCAAGGCCTGTCATCAATCGGTGATCCGGCCACTTCGTGTGCCCATGACGATCGCAACTGCGAAACCGGTTGAGTCTGACGGGCCGGGATGTGCCCTTACAGCAGCGGCAGAACCAGCGCTGTCGCGACCAGTGCAATCAGGGCGCCTGCCGCCACTTCGATCACGCCCATCGCGCGCACCGCTCCGGCACCGGACCATCCCGAAAAGACCGATTGCCGCGCGCCCACGGCCACAAGCGCCACCAACACCGTCACGCTGGCTGTGCCCAATCCCATTACCAACGCGCCGGCCACACCCGCCCACGGAATGCCAAGACCGAAACACAGGATCAGAAGAAAGACCGCGCCGGTGCAGGGACGCATGGCGATAGAGCCGATGATGGCAACGGCGTCGCGCCATGAGGTCACCGCCTCGACCTGATCCACGGTTGGGGCGTGCGCGTGGCCACAGGTGCTGCAATGGCCATGATCATCACTCTGATGCGCGTGGTCGTGGGCATTCACGCCTGTGGTTCGCCGCAGGCCCCGTATCACGAGCCACAGGCCAACAAGTGCGATGGCAATGTAGCTTGCCGGTGCAAGGATGCGGTCTGCGGTGTCCGTCATCTCGGCCCGCCCCCAGCCCAGCACAAGCGCACCGAGCGTGACCAGCAGGATGGCCGCCAGGGCCTGCGCCAGAGACGACGCGACGGCCAGCCCCGAAAGACGCCATGCCGTTACCCGCGCAGCCGCGCCATAACCACCGATCACCAGCTTGCCATGTCCCGGTCCGGCGGCGTGAAAGAAGCCGTATGCCGCGCAAACACCCATAAGGGCCACCCATGCGCCAGGCTGGCCTGCGCGAACGGCGCGCAAGCCCCCGGCCAGCGCATTCTGGGCCTCGCGCTGCTGGATGGCCGCCCATTGGCTGATATCCGACATGCCCCCAAGGGCAAAAAGCCACAGCAATGCACCCGCAACGGTCAGCAGAACGCCGACCCTCAGCCCGCGCATGACAGGCTCACCGTATCGGCAAAGGCTTCGCCGACTTCGGGGTAGGAGTCCTCGGCCTCGGCGGCCGGAGTGGCATACAGCAATTCCTCGACCATCGTGTAGGCGGCATCCAGATCCGCAGGTTCAATGGTTGCGCGGCAAGGTCCATCAACTTCGACCGGGCCGGTGAGGTCATAGGCCGTGTAAAAGGTGGGATCGTAAGCCTGGATCACAACGCCCTCTGCCGGCCCCCTCGCGGGACGGAAGTGCACCGTGGTGATCCGTCCCTGTGTAACCGACACGCCGCGCCCCTGTGGCTTGCCCAGCTTGATGCGTTTGCCATTGCGATACGCATAGCTGTCCCCTTCGAACCCGGCGACCCATTGCATGTCAAACCCATCAAGCCGCCGCAGTTCGCCTTGGGTCAGTTCACCATCGCCGTCCAGGTCAAGACCCAGATCCGCAAACAGCAAAAGGGAATAGAAATCGTCATAGGTCCAATGCACCTCGATCCCTTCAAATTTGCCGGTGGCACTGACCACCACTTTCAACTTCGTGTCCACGAATACATGCGGATGCGCCACGGCCGTGGCGGGCATGAGACACGCCAAGGCGGCGAAGAAAGTCAAAGCAATGCGCATGGGCGAGACTTAAGCGCGTAGACGCCGTGCCTCAACCCTGTTTTGCCCCGTGCGCGGGTCATTGCACGGGGCCGTGACCAAAGATCACGGGTTGCACCTGCAGCAGGCTCTGTCAGAGTGGTGATGTAGGTGGTGGATATGTTACCGTAGGTTGAATCTGACCAAAGGACACGCGTATGACCATTCCCCGCGCCACCGGCCTTACCCTTGCCGCGACCCTGACCGCCGCAAGCGCATGGGGCAACCCGATCGACCAGATCAGGCCCGACGCGCCCGCATTGGCGCCATACGGCTCCTGGCCTGTCGGTGTTCAGACCCTGGACGTGTCCATTCCAGACAGTATCGACATCCTGAATGTCACGGGAAACGAAGCGCCACGTTATGACCGGCCCCTGACGCTTGAGGTGTGGTACCCGGCAGCAGAAGGCACCGAACCCGGCGGTGCCTATACCGCAATCCTGCGCGACGGCGCGACCGAAGTGACACTGACCGGGCGGGCAGCGCGGGATGCGACACCAGCCGCCGGAACACGCTTTCCCCTGATCCTCATCAGCCATGGCTATCCCGGCAACCGGTACCTGATGAGCCATCTGGGCGAAAACCTGGCCTCGAAAGGCTATGTTACCGTGTCCATCGACCACACTGACAGCACCTATTCGGATCAGGCCGCCTTTGGCTCCACCCTGTATAACCGTCCGCTCGACCAGGCCTTTGTCCTGAATCACATGGCCGGTCTTGGTGGTGCGTTGGGTGACATTGTGGATGCGGACACCACCGGTCTGGTTGGCTATTCCATGGGAGGATACGGCGCGCTGATCTTTGGCGGTGCCGGGGTCACACAGGCCTCGACCGAGTTCAGCTGGGGCGCGCCCAACGGGCTTCTTGAGGCGCATCTGGCGATGTCGGAGAGCCACGAGGCGTTGATTGACCCGCGCCTGAAGGCCATCATCGCGATCGGCCCCTGGGGCAACAATGCGGGGTTCTGGGATGCAAGCGGGATCGCGGGCCTGCGCGTCCCGACGATGCTGATGGCGGGCAGTGATGACGATGTGTCGGTCTATGCGGCGATGCGCGAAGTGTTCACGGGCGCGGTGGGCGCGGACCGCCATCTGCTGACCTTCGACCATGCCAATCACAACGCCGCCGCCCCCATGCCTGCCCCGCGCGAAAGCTGGGAACCGGTCGAGGGGCTGGATTTCGTGCCGTTCGAACACTATGCCGACGCCGTCTGGGACACGACCCGGATGAACAACATCGCCCAGCATTTCGCCACCGCCTTTTTCGACCTGCATCTCAAGGATGATGTCGACAAGGGCGCGTATCTGGACCTAGTGCCGGACGCGTCTGCCGGGTTGGTCGATCTGGACGAAGCCGGAAACCCCACCGAAGACCACACCTATTGGCGGGGGTTCGCGCCGCGTACCGCCAAGGGCCTGCAGTTCGAAACATTGCCCAAGGGACAATAGTGGACGTCCAAACACAACGCCTGGGCGGGCACGACTTTACCGTCCGCAGTTGGGGCAATCCGGACCTGCCGATGATCCTGATGCTGCACGGGTTCCCCGAATACGGGGGCGCATGGTCAGGCATGGCGACCCGGCTGTCTGACCGGTTTTACTGTGTGGCCCCGGACCAGCGCGGGTACGGCGCAAGCCATGCCCCCGACGAGGTGAACGCATACGCCACCTCCAGGCTGGTGGCGGACATGGCGGCCCTGATCGCGGATCGTGGCCCCGTGATTGTCATGGGCCATGATTGGGGTGCCTCGGTCGCCTATGGTCTGGCCATGTTCAGGCCCGATCTGGTGTCGCATCTGATCATTGCAAACGGCGTGCATCCGGTGCCGTTTCAACGGGCGATGGCGGCCGGGGGTGCGCAGTCCGAAGCCTCGCAATACATCAATTTCCTGCGCAGCCCAGGGTCGGAAGAGACGCTCGCCGCGAACGATTTCGCCAAGCTGCTCAAGCTGTTTTCGGCCAAAATGGACCTTAGTTGGCTGGTCGGGGACCGCCTGGAGGCATACAAGGCAATCTGGCGGCAATCCGGCTTGCGCGGCATGATCAACTGGTATCGCGCCTCGCCCCTTGTCGTGGCCGATCCCGGCGCGCCGGTGCCGATGCCGGACTTGCCGCTGGACCGCCTGCACGTGCGCTGCCCCCACCTGTTGATCTGGGCGGAAGGTGACACCGCCCTTCTGCCCGTCTCAACGGACGGGCTCGAGGCCTTTGCCCCCGAACTGACCCGCGCGCAGGTGACAGGCGCGGACCATTGGGTCCTGCACCAGAAGCCGGACGAGGTCGCGCACATCATGCGCGATTGGTTAGGGCTTTCCTGACTTTTCTGAAACGGACGTGCACGGCATAGTGGCGCATATTCAGTTCAGGGAATAGCCATATGACACATAGATACGAGATCAAACTGGCCGCGCAGATGGCCGAAGCGTCCTATTCCGGGCGCACCAACGCATCCCTTGCCGCGGCCTGGCGGGATGACCTGAACGATCATGACGTACAGGCGATTTTCCTGAAGGGAGACATCTTGCTGATCCCCGGGTCCAACTCGGTCATGGATTACCTGCGCTACAATTTGCGGGTCCTGAACATCGCGGGAAAGAAGTACCGCCTGTCTGACGCCGATACGGAAAAAGGGGCCTCCGGCACGGTTTGGCATCAGGGGTTTCTGCGCCACGCCAAGGTCATCTACGACTGGTTGGAGCGGGAGAAGTACCGCCCGAAATACATCATCGGTCATTCGCTGGGGGCAGCGGCAACGCAAATCCTTGTCCGCACCTACGGTGTGCCGGGCATCGGGTTTGCCTCGCCCCGTCCGCGCCGCAGCCCGGGCAGCATCAAGCATTCCAGCCTGTGCCTGTGCCTGAACCGGGATGATGACAAGGTGTGCGATCTGCCGGGCAGTTTCCACCACCTGGGACGTGTGCACCGCGCACGCGCCAAATTCTCGGGTCTGGGTCCGGACCACAGCATGAAGCATTACCGCCGTGTCATCGACGAACAGCAGCTTGCGGGAAAGCTGGGGACGCATTGGCCCAAGTGACCCGGTGGCCCTGATCCGCACTTCCCCCCCCTGATCCGCTCTGGCATAGTGGCCGCAATCAACAAAGAGCAGCTGCCATGACCGACCTTCTGAGCGGGGCTTCCACGCCAACGGACTATGACGCATCCTCGATCGAGGTGCTTGAGGGGCTGGAGCCGGTCCGCAAGCGCCCCGGCATGTATATCGGGGGCACGGATGAACGCGCCCTGCACCACATGGTGGCCGAGGTGCTGGACAATTCGATGGACGAGGCCGTGGCCGGCCACGCGACCCGGATCGAGGTGGAGTTGCATGACGACTATGCCGTCACGATCCGCGACAACGGGCGTGGCATTCCCATCGACCCGCACCCGAAGTTCCCCGACAAGTCCGCGCTTGAGGTGATCCTGTGCACGTTGCACGCGGGCGGCAAGTTCTCGGGCGAGGCATACCAGACATCGGGCGGCCTGCACGGGGTGGGCGCGTCGGTGGTGAACGCGCTTTCGGACAGCATGGTTGTTCAGGTGGCCCGCAACAAGGAAGTCTACGAACAACGCTTTTCCCGTGGCCTGCCCCTGGGCGGGGTCGAGAAGGTGGGCGCAGCGCCCAACCGGCGCGGCACAACCGTGACCTTCCACGCGGATGCCGAGATCTTCGGGCATCACCGCTTCAAACCTGCCCGCCTTCTCAAGATGGTGCGGTCCAAGGCCTACCTGTTCTCGGGCGTCGAAATTCGTTGGAAGTCTGCCATTGCCGATGGCGACACGCCGCAAGAGGCGACGTTTCACTTTCCCGGTGGGTTGGCCGATTACCTGCGTGAAACGCTGGGCGGTGCGACCACCTATGCCGAGGCCCCCTTTGCCGGGACGGTCGGGTTCCAGGAGCGGTTCGGGGTGCCGGGCAAGGTGGAATGGGCGATCAACTGGACCCCTGCGCGGGACGGGTTCATCCAAAGCTATTGTAACACCGTGCCCACACCGGAAGGTGGCACGCACGAGGCGGGTTTTTGGGCTGCTGTGCTGAAGGGCATCAAGGCCTACGGGGAACTGGCAGGCAACAAGAAGGCTGCCACAATCACCCGCGACGACCTGATCACCGGAGGCTGCGCGCTGGTATCCTGTTTCATCCGCGAACCTGAGTTCGTGGGCCAAACCAAGGATCGGTTGGCGACAACCGAAGCCCAGCGTTTGGTCGAGGGTGCGGTGCGCGACCACTTTGACAACTGGCTGGCGGCGGATACGAAGTCGGCCGGTGCGATCCTTGATTTCCTTGTGTTGCGCGCCGAAGAGCGTTTGCGCCGCCGTCAGGAAAAGGAAACAGCGCGCAAGACGGCGACGAAAAAACTGCGCCTGCCCGGCAAGCTGGTGGATTGTTCCGCCACGAGCCGCGACGGGACCGAGCTGTTCATCGTCGAGGGCGACAGCGCGGGCGGGTCGGCCAAGATGGCGCGCGACCGCAAGACCCAAGCCCTGCTGCCCTTGCGCGGCAAGATCCTGAATGTTTTGGGGGCTGCGTCGTCCAAGCTGGGGTCGAATGCCGAGATTTCGGACCTGACACAGGCGCTTGGCGTTGGGCTGGGCACCAAGTTCAACCTGGATGATCTGCGCTATGACAAGGTCATCATCATGACAGACGCGGACGTGGACGGCGCCCATATCGCGGCACTGCTGATGACGTTCTTCTACACCCAGATGCGGCCGATGATTGATGCCGGGCACCTGTACCTGGCCTGCCCGCCCCTGTTCCGGCTGACGCAAGGCGCGCGGCGTGTCTATTGCCTGGACGAGGCTGAGAAGAACGCGATGTTGGAGAGCGGTCTGGGCGGCAAGGGCAAGATCGACGTGTCGCGCTTCAAAGGGCTGGGCGAGATGGACGCCAAGGACCTGAAGGACACCACCATGAACCCCGCGACCCGCAAGCTGATCCGCGTGTCGATTGACGAGGACGAACCGGGCGAGACCGGTGATCTGGTCGAGCGTTTGATGGGCAAGAAGCCGGAGATGCGGTTTCAGTACATCCAGGAGAACGCGCGGTTTGTGGAGGAGTTGGATGTTTGAGTAAGGCATCTACCACAAATCGGCTACAGACTTGGGGACTAAAGGCGACTTGGACTTATCTAATCCTTTTGTTTGGTGGGATACCCGCTGCCATAGTAGTGGGACTGATAGAGATTTCGCCAATTTCACTCAATGAATTGGGTGATTTTCTAGCAGGGGCGTTTGGTCCACTTGCGTTATTCTGGCTGGTTTTGGGTTTTATTCAGCAAGGAAAAGAGCTTCAAAACAGCGTTGAAGCACTCAATCTACAAGCAAAGGAACTAGCCGCCTCAGTTGCACAACAAGCAGATATGGTTTCAGTCACTCGCGAGACTCTTAAGCACGAAAAAGAGTTACTAGATTTAAGTGAAAAGCGTCGTTTGGAAGCCCTACAGCCCAAGTTCATTGTAGCTTTTCGCGCATCATCCAAGAGCGGAAACAGTCTTACCTTCAACTTGAAGATATTGAACTCAGGAGCAGTAGCAACCGACGTCAAGTTCACTCTATCAGATGGCAAGAATTGGAAAACTGACCGGCAGTCTGACGTCCTTCAACGCGGGGAGAGCGCGGCATACGATATAATCCAAAGCGACGTAGAGGGTTTACCAACGAAAGCGTATAAATTGCTAATCGAGTATACAAATCAAGATCGCCAAAGATGTGAAACGCGCTTCGATTTATTGCCCCCTTTCCCGTCAGACAATAGCTGGAGTAAGTTTTTTGAGGCTGTGGAGTGCAGCGGCGATCACAAGTAAGTACTGTCGGCATTCAATACTTTTGCCTGCATACGATGGCGTTCCATCGAAGGGCCGCGGTGCGGCGATCCGACCGCTCCGCAGCAGCGCTTTATGGCAGCCACCTACATCTTCGATCCGAACTATGCGCCTACACCAACCATATCGCCGTGCCGGGGGGCGTTTCTCTCGCGCATTGCGTTGCAATACGCTGTCGAAAGACGCGGCACAGCCGCTGGCCCGGCGATGGGGCGGCGGGCTACAGCCCTTGATACCGCCCCTTGGTGTTTTGTCCGAAGGTGGATTGGGTGAGGGTGAGGCGCGGATTGTTGGTGAACCCTCGCGCGCATCACTCCGCCCCTTCCCGTGCATCGCTTTGCGATACACTGCCAGGCAACGCGCCAGCAGGCTGGCGCTTGATACGCGGCCGTGTGACGCGCCCACTGCGTCGACACTGAAAAAAGCGGAGGCTTTCGCCTCCGCCGTCACTCGCTAAACCAAGCAGGGCAACACGCCCCGTTGTCTTCCTCTCAGTGCCATCAGACTGGTTAACGACCATTTACCGAACCAAGGCATCTTCTGGGCGATATGTCGGCGGCGGGGGCCCAACTCGTAAAGGGGGGCAAACGGAAAGGCCCTCCGCCGCGCTGATCCACCCCCGGGACGTCCAGAAAACCGGGGGTGAAAGGCTTAGACCGTGGCGCCGACGATGACCCAGAGGCTCATCATGGCTGCAAACCCGAATACGGTCGGAATGATAACTTTCTCCATCTCTTCTCTCCTTTCCAGGCAGGCCGGGGAACCCGTGAGTGGTGGCCTGCGGTGCTGTCCGCGGGGGCTGTCCCCGCGATGATGAGAAAGAAGTGGGGGCGCATATCTGACACAAACACCCCCCGGTCCATCACCTCTGATCACGGGGATGCGACGGGGTTGTCATGGCGCACGCGCGCGGCCAAGCTGAACGCATGCGACGACGTTCAAGCATTTCTGGATGCCAGTTTTGCCCCTTGGGTCCTGGACCTGAGGCCCACCGTAACACAGGCAAACGCGCAGGGCGTCACAATTGACATACCGATCACACAAGCCATTGCCCGGGTCGGCGGGATCGTGTCGGGACAGGCGCTGGCAACGCTGGCCGACACCTGCATGGTGCTGAGCGTGGGGGCACATCTGGGCAAGATGGTACCGGTGGCGACTGTCACGCTTGATACGCAGTTCCTGAGACCAGCTTTGGGCGACGGCATCCGCGCCCAGGCCGTGGTAACCCGCGCGGGGCGCTCTTTGGCTTTTGCCCGCTGCACGCTGACCGCATGGCCGGACACCAAGGTGGCAGCGCTTGCCACCGCCACCTTTGCGCTGCCAGTCTAGAACCGGCAGCGTTTTTCTTCGGCCAGTTCAACCAGTACATCGTTGCGTTTTTCTGCCGCTTCGAGCGCTTGTTTGGCGTTTTGGTAGTTGCCGATGATTGCCGGCCAGAACAGGATCGCCGCGGCAACATTTTCGCCCGATGCGCGCTGGCCCTTGGCCGCCTCTTCACGGATCTGTTCAAGCTGACCAAGCTGCACTTTGATTTCCTCGCAGCTCAGAGTGCTGTCTTCGACGTTGCGGGATGGCACAACCTCGGGCGAGACACAGGCAGACAATACAAGGGATACGGCGGCGAAGGTGCCACAGGAACGCACGAAATTCATTGGAGTTTTCTTTCAGTGTTGGACGCCCGCATTGATGCGCGCGTGTCGTGGGGGCCGGATAGCAACTGATGCGCTTGCGCGTCAACCGTAACTTGACGCGATCTTGTCTTGAACTTCGCCCAATTCGGCCCCCTACTGGCCCAATGATCCTGCGCCTGTTCCTGATCCTGTCCCTGCTTGCCGCATGTGGCCGCCCGTTGACCGAGGCCGAGCGCGCCTTTGCCCAAACCATCCACGGTGACCAGCTGAACCATGACCGTGTACGGTTCGTAAATGGGGCACCTACGCGGGCCGTTACCTTCAAGCGCAAGGCCCGTCCGCGCACCACCTGCCGCGAACGAATTCTGCCGCCGCCCACAACGGACATCGTGACGGCCAAGCCCGCTGCAGTCGCCTTGTGGCAGACCGTGCTGTATGACGAGGACTGGTATCTGGACGACTACGTCCCCGACTACCCGGGCGAGATCAACCTGATTGCCGCCATGCTGCTGGCGCATGAACTGACCCATGTGTGGCAATGGCAAAACCGTGACGTGACGGGGTACTCGCCCCTCAAGGCCGCGCGGGAACACCGCATCAGCGACGATCCGTACCTTTTTGACGTCTCCTCTGACCGCCAGTTCCTGGAATTCGGATTCGAGCAACAGGGGTCGATAGTGGAAGAATTCGTATGCTGCCGCGCACTGGACCCGCAGGGGGATCGCACGCAACGCTTGCATGCCCTCATTTCGCAAGCCATGCCCGTATCGCCCCTGCCCCAGTCGCGGCAGAATGATGTGCGTCTGCCCTGGGACGGGGTGCAGGTGCAAGGCATCTGCGGGTAACAGACGCAAGACCAGGAGAGGTTCCACATGGCCCAATACGCTGTGATCATGCTTTTGGCCGGGATTGGCATTCCCATTCTGGCCGCTCTGAACGCGGCCCTGGGCACCCGGTTGGGCAGCCCCGCCGCGGCGGCAACTGTATTGTTCATCATCGCGTTCGGCACCGCAGCAACGGTGTTCGCACTGACCGGCGCACATGGACTGTCAAAGCTGTCTGCCGCGCCAAAGCATCTGTTGCTGGCGGGTGTTCTGATCGCGTTCTATGTGCTTAGCATCACCTATATCGCGCCGCATTTCGGCATCGGGAATGCCGTCTTCTTCGTCTTGCTGGGCCAGCTGATTTCAGCCGCTGCCATTGATCATTTCGGGCTGTTCGGCGCGCAGGCGACAGCCCTCAGCCTGACGCGTATGGGCGGCATCGCCCTGATGGCAGCCGGGGTCTGGTTGACGCAGCTGGCCTAGGCGTCCAGCCCCGCAAGGGTTTGTGCCTGCTTCCATGCGGCCGGATCCACGTCGACCGGATCGGGCAGCACACGGGTCTGGCCGGGCATACGCCCCGCGTCGTCTTCGGCCAGATAGGTCGTGAACTGTGTCAGTCGGTCGACAAACGCATCAGACGTGCTGGGATCAATCAGGATATAGAATTGGCCCAAGTCATGTGGCGGACCGTCGGGCGCCTTGAGCGGTTTGACATCCCGGCTGAGCACGCCGCCCGTCAGACCGGCAGTCAGCAATTCGGCCATCAGGCCAAAACCCCAACCTTTGTAGCCCCCCGTTGACACCAGCGAACCGGCAAGGGCCGCAGCCGGGTCTGTCGTGGGGTTGCCGTCGGCATCAAGCGCCCATCCTTCGGGAATGCGTTCGCCCGCCGCCTTGGCCATGGTGATCTTGCCCAGGGCGACAGTTGTTGTGGACTGGTCAAACTGCATGGCCAGCCCGCCCTGCCCGTCCGGTACCGAAAAAGCGATGGGATTGGTTCCGATCATCCGCGTTTTGCCGCCCGGAGGTGCCACGATCGGCGAGGCGTTGGTCATACCCAGCCCGATCAGCCCGGCCCGTGCAATCTGTTCGGTAAAGTATCCAAGGGCCGTGCAGGTATGGGCATGCCCAACCGCAAGGCTGGCGATGCCGAACTGCCGTGCCGCATCGAGTGCAGGCGCCAGGCCATAGGCAAAGGCAGGTTGCGCAAACCCCATCTGCGCGTGCACGTGGATCGCCCCTGGCCGGGGTGCGGTGACAACAGGCACGACGTCACCCAGAACACGGCCAGACACCAGTTGCTGGCAATAGCTTTCAAGATAGTAGAGCCCGCAAATCCGGTTGCCTGCTGCCTCGGCCTGCGCAACGGCCCGCGCCACCTCGGCTGCCGGAAATGCCCCGGCCCCGTGCGCCATCAATGCGGCCTGCACCGTGCGCTCAATTTCGGCTTGTGCGATTGCCGTCATTCTTGGTCTGTCCCCCGCGGAAGTTGCCGCGAGGACCAGACAGAGCAAACCGGGACGCAGGCGTCAAGCGGACGTTGATGTTCCGGGTGCTTCGAACCGGATCAAGGCCGGGTCAATCGGGTCCGTGATGCCGGACAAAAGGATATCGCCGCCCGTGCTGAAACTGATCACAAGCCCCGCCGGGGTCGTGGTCTGCCCCAGGATCGTTGCATCGGCAGGCTCGGCCGTTTCGACAATCAGCAGGTCCTCGGCCGCATCAAAATCACCGACCGTCACAGTATCATTGGCGTCGGCGCGCAGGGCAAAGATGTCGGCCCCTGCGCCGCCCGTGGCCTGATCGCCGGCCCCCAGAACCAAGGTGTCATTGCCCAGGCCACCATCCAACATGTCCACATCCGTGTCCGAAGATGCCGAGGCATCACCGCTGGTGGAGAACAGGATGTCATCGCCGGCCGCGCCGGTCAGGCTGTCTGCGCCGTTGCCGCCGATGATCGTGTCGTTTTCGGCGCCGCCACTGGCGGTGTCGTTGCCGGCCCCCAGATCCGCGCTGAGCGCCTGACCGTCACCGGGGGTTGGCGCCGTGTCATCGCCGTCTGTCCCGACAAAGGGTTGCACCGCCGCGGGCATCGTGTCCTCACCGGGGTCTACTGTGTCCTCGCCTGGGTCCACTGTATCTTCCCCGGGATCTACCGTGTCTTCGCCGGTGTCCACGGTGTCATCACCGGGCTCTACCGTATCCTCACCCGGGCCTTCGTCGGTGTCCTCGACAAAGCGGAACGCGTCGTCGTCCAAGGGTTCGGTCAGCCCCTGCAGCAGGAGAGTTGCAGTGGAATCAAACGTGACAAGCAAGCCATCGGCGGTGACCTCCTGGCTTTGCACATTGACGTCGAATTCGCCTGTTTCGATCACAAGGACGTCGGTTTCCGGATCAAAGTCGGTGATGGTCGCATCGCCTGTTTCGCCTTCGGACAAGGTGAACTGGTCAGCGCCGTCGCCGCCCGTGCCGATATCAGCGTCCGACAGGAACAGGATGTCGTCCCCGCCGCCGCCCAGAAGCGTGTCAGCCGCATCGTCAATCGGATCGTCGGTCGTGCCGCCAATCAGCGTGTCATTGCCGGACGAGCCGCGCAATTCGTCCGCACCGTTACCGCCCACTAGGCTGTCATCTTCGGTACCGCCGTCCAGCGTGTCATCACCTTCGCCGCCATCAAGGGTGTCGTTGTTGTTGTTGCCATTCAGATCATCATTGCCCGCGCCACCCAAAAGCAGGTCGTCGCCAAGACTGCCGCGCGCAACATCGTCTCCACCTCCCCCATCCAGCGTGTCGTCGCCCTGCAAACCGTTGAGCGTGTCGGCCCCGTCAAGCCCACTGAGCATGTCATCGAAGCTGGAGCCAGTCAGTGTGTCATCGGTATCTGTGCCCGCGAGGTCCAGGCCCGGCTCGACCGGGTCATCCTCTTCCACGGGGTCCTCTGACGCATCTGTGTTTGCCGACCCGCTGCCCGAAGTGGAATCGAGCACACCCACAAATGCACCCAAGGACAGCAGAAAGAACGTAAGCATCGCGGACATCACTCATACTCCAAGCAACAGCGTTAACCACGGCCGCCTATCATATCGCGGCCGCCATCTACACGTAAGAAGCGAAAACACACTGTTTCCCAAATGGATGCAGCGAACTGTTCCCTCAGGTACTTGCCCTGAGATGACCACCATCCAATCTCAGGATGCGGTCCATGCGTGCGGCAAGGTCTAGGTTGTGCGTGGCGATCAGCGCCGACAATCCAGTGTCCCGAACCAATTTCATCAAGGTGCCAAACACCTGATCCGATGTCGCCGGGTCCAGATTGCCCGTGGGTTCGTCGGCCAGCAAAAGCGCGGGTTCATTGGCCAGGGCCCTGCAGAAGGCCACCCGCTGTTGTTCGCCCCCCGACAGTTCGGCCGGTCGGTGTGCGGCGCGGTGCGCGACACCGACCTTGTCCAGCAAGGACATCGCACGTTCCTGTGCCGACGTTTTCGACCTTCCTGCCGCAAGCTGTGGCAAGACAATGTTTTCCTGCGCTGAAAACTCGGGCAGCAGGTGGTGAAACTGGTAAATGAACCCCACGTCCGCCCGCCGTGCCTGTGTGCGTTTCCGGTCGGATTGCCCGGTCAGGTTCATCCCGTTCAATGTCACGGCACCGGTGTCGGGCGTGTCCAGCAGCCCCGCGATATGCAGCAGCGTGGACTTGCCCGCGCCCGATGGTGCGACAAGGGCCACGACTTCGCCCCTTTGGACGTCCAGTTCAATCTCGCGCAGCACGTCCACCTGATTGGGACGTCCCGTGTTGTAGGACTTGGAAATCCCGGCCAGGCTCAGAACAGCATCATTCATAGCGCAGTGCCTCGACCGGATTCATGCGGGCCGCGCGCCGCGCGGGGAAAATCGTCACGATAAAGGACAGCCCAAGAGACAGCGCGACCGCGCTCAGGACATCGCCAAGGTGCAGCTGGGCCGGCAAGGCATAAATGCCCCGGATGGACGGGTCCCAGACCCCGCCACCCATCACGTAATTCACGAAGGAAAACAGCGGATCGATGTAGATCGCAAAAAGACAGCCGAGGATCACACCCATCGCCGTGCCGATGATGCCGGTGAAGGCACCACATATAAAGAACACCCGCAGCACCGATCCTTCGGTCAGCCCCATGGTGCGCAGAATGCCAATGTCGCGCCCCTTGTTTTTGACCAGCATGATCAGCCCGGACACAATGTTCATCGCAGCAATCAGCACAAGGATCGACAGAATGATGAACATGACGTTGTCTTCGACTTCAAGCGCACGCAGAAAACCGCCGGATGCGTCCTTCCACGTCCAGACCTGCGCCTGCGGCCCACCGGTCTCCAGGATCGCCGGAAGATACTGGCTGATCGCTTCGGGGTCCTCAACCATCACTTCAATTTCGTCCGCTACACCCTCGCGGTTAAAGAAACTTTGGGCTTCTGCGAGGGGCAGGTAAACCCGCACACGATCGATGTCATATCTTCCTGCTGAAAAGATGTATGTGACTTCGTAGGCGTTGATGCGGGGGCTGGTGCCAAAGGCCGTGCGCACTCCGTTGGGCGAGATCAGTTTGATGCGGTCCCCGACTTGTGCACCCAATTCCTGTGCCACGCCTGACCCGATTGCGACCCCCTGTTCAAATCGGGAAATGTCGCCCTGAGAGGTTTGCGGATCGGAGATGCGGGGCAAACCGGCCAGATCCTCGGCGGTCATCCCGAACACCTGCACGCCCGCATTGCGGCTGCGCAGGTTCGCCATGACCTGCCCTCGGACCAAAGGTGCCGTGCGAACCACACCCGGCAGTGCGGCCAACGCGCCTGCCTTTTCCTCGTAGTCGGAAATAGTGCGATCGATCCGGCCGGTGTCGGTGACTTCGCCGATATGATACACCGTCACATGCGCATTCGCGCCCAGGATCGTATCAACGAATTCAGCGCGAAACCCCGATCGCACGGCGAGGGTGGCGATCAACGCAAAAACCGCCAGGGTGATGCCGATCAGGCTGATCCAGGTCATCGTGCTCACCCCGCCCTCGGCCCGACGTGCGCGCAGGTAGCGCCATGCGATCATCCATTCAAACGGGGCAAAAGGGGCTGTCTGGTTGGCCATTTACGGCTCCTGCTCGGGGTGGGAGAGATGTGGCTGGGTCCGCCCCCGAGGTCAAGCCCCGCGCGCGACCCGCCGCCGGCCAAACGGCCAGAGCAACAGCTTCAGCACCGCCCAAACCGCCAGCAGCCCGGCGATAAAGCCACTGCCCGCAAAAATCCCCCCCGCGACCGTCAACGGTATCGCCGGTTCAAAGGTCTCGAGCGCGGCAGCGGCCACTTCGGCATCCGCTGATCGCGCCACATGATAGGCACGCATGAACGGTCCCGCCCCTTCAAGCACCGCAATATCCGACTGCAATCGCACAAAGCGGTCAAAGGTCCCGGCCATGTCCGCACGTCTGCGGTCCAGAAAATCCGTGCCCCGCATCTGGTCCAAGGCGGCCTCGCGGCTCAGCCCTTCGGCCTTGGCCGAGGCATCGAAATCCGCCACGACTTCGGCCAGTGCATCGACGGCGCCGCCCAGTCGTTGACGGTATTGCTGCGAGTATTCGGGCAATTGCGATGCTGTCGCGCCGCCAAGCACCCCGCCAATCAGGATGACGCTGCGCAGGATCATGGCCGCCCTCCATAGGCCGCGACAGTCAGTGTGTAATCAAGCTCGACCATTGCATCCCACTCCACACACGCATCAAAGACCGCGACAGCGCTCATGCGCCCTTCCCAAAGCACCGCGTAACTTCCGGCATTCAAACGCCCCGGAAAGCAGTGTGCGCCAAAATGCCAAAAGTTATGCCCCCCGCGAAACCCGCGAAAAACCATGCCCAGACCATAATAGGCACCGTCGCCCAAAGAGACATGCGGATACGCGAACGGGTCGTCGGCCACCGCGCTGCCCGGCCCGAAATGGCGATGAAGGAATTCCGCGAAATCCACCGGGTTCGCCATCAGCCCGCCCCAAGGCTGAAACTCGGAAGTCTGCGGGCTGGGCCTTATGCTGTCCGGCAGGTTCAGACGGGTCTGGCACGCTTCAAAGTAAGGCTCGTTTGTCACAGCCTCGATCACGAGGCCAAGCAGTGCATAGTTTTCATTGTTGTATTGATATCTGCCCCGCTGGCCCATCTGGGAACTGCGGGCGTTCACGAGGTCAAGCACCTGCGCGCTGAAATGCTGCGTGGCTTCCTGCCCTTGATCCAGCCAAAGCGGCATGGCTGCCTGCGTGGCATCCGGGGCGATCCCCGAACTGTGCGTCACCAGTTCGCCGATGGTGACATCCGGCGCGGCCACCAACAGACCGGCCAGGCTGTCTGACCAGTCCAACACGCCCTCTTCGACCAGATGCAGCGTACAGATCGCCGTGACCGACTTTCCGACACTTGCCAATTCGGCCGGGGCCGCACCTTTATCCGCGCTCTCCCATACGCCCTCGGGACCAAGCCGCGCTGTCGCCAAAGCGCCGGTTGCCTCTTGCCTGTTCAGCCAGCGATCAAAGGCGGCTTGCATGGCGTCATGCAGCACGGGCTGTGACGTCTCCCGTGCCGCCTCATGGGGTGGCGCCAGCAGCGCCACACACAATATTGATCCCAAAAATGCCTGCATTATCATCAGGCTATCACAGGTTTGCGTAGATCTCCGCCACTTTCTTTACTGCGGCTTCGGGCGGCATTTCTTCGCTTGCGCCTGTGCGGCGCGAGGTCAGTTCGACAACGCCGTTTTTCAAGCCCCGCGGCCCCACCGTGATCCGCCAGGGCAGACCAATCAGGTCCATTGTGGCAAACTTGCCGCCTGCACGTTCGTTGCGGTCATCGTAAAGCGGCTCAAGACCCAGCGCTGTCAGGCTGGCGTAAAGCGCGTCACAGGCAGCGTCCGCCTCGGCATCACCCTGTTTCAGGTTCACGATCCCGCAGTGGTAAGGCGTGACACCTTCTGGCCAGATGATGCCGTTGTCGTCGTGGCTGGCTTCTATGATGGCACCGACAAGGCGGCTGACACCGATTCCGTGGCTGCCCATGTGCACCGGCACCTGTTTGCCATCCGGCCCCTGAACAACGGCATTCATCGCCTCGGAATACTTGGTCCCGAAGTAAAAGATCTGACCCACTTCAATACCGCGCGCCACGCGACGACGCTCTTCCGGGATCTGGTTGAACAGTGCCTCGTTATGGGTTTCGTCCGTGCGCGCGTATTTCGAAGTAAACTCCTCAAGCACGGACCGGCACTGCGCCTCGTCGTCATAGTCGATCTCGCGGTCACCGAACGTCAGGTCGGTGACAGCGCTGTCGTAGAATACTTCGCTCTCGCCTGTGTCGGCCAAAACAAGAAACTCGTGCGTGTCATCGCCGCCAATCGGTCCACTGTCGGCCCTCATCGGAATGGCCTGCAGGCCCATCCGCTCATACGTGCGCAGGTAGGACACCAGGTGCCGGTTATATGCATGCAACGCATCTTCCTTGGTCAGATCAAAGTTGTAGCCATCCTTCATAAAGAACTCGCGGCCACGCATCACGCCAAAGCGGGGGCGAATTTCATCCCGGAACTTCCATTGGATGTGATAAAGGGTCAGTGGCAGATCCTTGTAGCTGCCAACATGGCTGCGGAAGATATCGGTGATCAGTTCTTCGTTGGTGGGGCCATACAGCATGTCGCGATCGTGGCGGTCGGTGATCCGCAACATTTCCTGACCGTAATCGTCATACCGCCCGCTTTCGCGCCACAGGTCCGCCGATTGCAACGTGGGCATCAACATCGGAATGTGGCCCGCGCGCACCTGCTCTTCATGGACGATGTTTTCCAGTTTGCGCAGCACTTTGAAGCCCAGCGGCAACCAGGAATAGATGCCCGCGCTCGATTGCTTGATCATGCCTGCCCGCAGCATCAGCCGGTGGCTGACGATCTGCGCCTCGCTGGGGTTTTCTTTCAGCACAGGCAGAAAATAACGGCTCAAACGCATGACAGCGCTCCCTCGACAAGATTTCGACCTGATTAGGACAAAGGCCGCACACCCGCAACGTCCCCGTATCTGTTTTCAGAAATTCCCGGAGGAGGCGAAGCCGGGGCAGCGCCCCACAAAACGAAAGGCGCGCGCGCGCGCTCAATTGGATCCGATTGCAAACTGTAAACCCCTTGAAGCGGCGGCAAAAACCCCGCATCTCTAGGCGAACGCAACGCATGGAACAGATATGGGCCTGCCCGTCCGGGAACAGATCAAGTATTGGGGGATCGCCGCTGCGGTCTTCTTCGTGCTGCTTTATGCGCTCGGCAACCAACTTCTGCCGTTCTTTCTGGGCGCCGCGATTGCCTATTTTCTCGACCCCGTCGCTGACTGGCTCGAAGCACATGGCTGTAGCCGTGGCCTTGCGACCGGGATCATTACCGTCAGCGCCATCATCATCTTTGTCCTGGTGGCCCTGCTTGTCATCCCGACGCTGGTGGAACAGGCCGTACAACTGTTCAATGCGGCACCTCAACTGGCCCGCGACCTTGGTGCCTTCCTGACAGAACGGTTTCCCAGCCTGCTTGATGAAGGGTCAACCGTGCGCCAGACCCTGACATCACTGGGTCAGACAATTTCGGACCGCGGCGGGCAGTTGCTGGAAACCGCACTGACGTCGGCAGCCAGCCTGATCAACGTGATTGTCCTGTTCGTCATCGTGCCCGTGGTTGCCGTCTACCTCCTACTTGATTGGGATCGCATGATCGCGCGTGTGGACGAGCTGTTGCCGCGCGACCACGCCCCGGTGATCCGCCGCCTGGCGGGCGAAGTCGACGCCACACTCGCAGGTTTCATTCGCGGCATGGGCACCGTGTGCCTGATCCTGGGCACGTATTATGCCGTTGCACTGATGCTGATCGGCCTGCAATTCGGCCTTGTCGTGGGGTTTGTTGCCGGCCTTTTGACTTTCATCCCTTACGTCGGGGCTATCGTCGGCGGGCTGCTGGCGATCGGTCTGGCCATGTTCCAGTTCTGGGGGGAATGGTGGTGGATCGTCGCCGTCGCCGTCGTGTTCCAGATCGGACAAATCGCCGAAGGTAATTTTCTGACACCCAAGCTTGTGGGAAACAGCGTCGGGCTGCACCCCGTCTGGCTGATCCTTGCCTTGTCGGTGTTCGGAGCACTTTTCGGATTTGTCGGCATGCTGGTTGCGGTGCCAATGGCTGCATCCCTTGGCGTTCTGGTCCGCTTCGTGATCGAACAGTACCGCGGCAGCCGCCTCTATACCGGCGTCACCGGTCAGCGCAATCCAGAGGCCGAGGACTGATCCCATGGCCCAACAACTCGGGTTTGACCTTCCGGTGCGCGAAGCACTGGGGCGCGATGACTTTCTGGTCGCACCATCGAATGCCGTGGCCCTTTCCATGGTCGAGGCGTGGCGCACCTGGCCCATGAACAAACTGGTGCTCAGCGGTCCGGAAGGCGCAGGCAAGACGCATTTGGCCCATGTCTGGGCGGCCGAGACGGGTGCACAGATTCTACCCGCATCCAAACTGAACCAGGCCACGGTCGATGCCTATTTCGACGGCCCCGTCGCGGTCGAAGACGTTGACCGGATCGCCACCGACACCGATCGTCAGACGGCCCTGTTTCATATGCACAACGCATTGCAAGCAGCGGGCCATCCGCTGCTGATGACAGGCACAATCGCCCCAAGTCTCTGGCAGCTCAGCCTGCCGGACCTGCAAAGCCGTGTTGATGCGGCAGGACACGCCGCACTGGATGCACCGGACGACAGCCTTCTGGCCGCGGTGCTGGCAAAGCTCTTTGCCGACAGGCAACTCGCACCAAGACCCGATGTGATCCCCTATCTTGTCACGCATATGGAGCGTAGCTTTGCCGCCGCACGCCGGGTCGTTGCGGACATCGACGCAGACAGCCTTGCGCGACAAAAGCCCGTCACGCGGGCCCTCGCCGCGGCCTGTCTGGACAATCAGGGGTGATCCGGCGGATAAACGTTACTCAACCTTCACACCCCGTCGACATAACCCACGTATGACTAACGCAGATTTCCTCGGTTCGGCCTTCCCCGAACCCACGCCGCAGCCGGACCTCGACACCGAGGGTCCGGGTCGCTTCTTCAACCGCGAGCTGAGCTGGCTGGCGTTCAATTGGCGTGTGTTGGAAGAGGCGGAAAACCCGCGTGTGCCGCTATTGGAACGGCTGCGATTTGTATCGATCAGTGCGGGCAACCTGGACGAGTTTTACACCGTCCGCGTGGCAGGTCTGCGCGAATTGGCCGTCGCCGGGAACACGACACCGGCAGCAGACGGTCTGACCCCTGCCGAACAGCTGGTCCTGATCAACGAAAACGCGCGCCAACTGATCCTGCGCCAGACCGAAGTCCTGTCCGGTCTGAAATCCGAGATGGAGGATCAGGGCATCTCGATCCTGACTCGCGATGATCTGACCAAGGAGGATATCACCCACCTGGCGGACGTGTTCTTGCGCCGCGTGTTTGCGGTCCTTTCGCCGCTCGCCATTGACCCGGCCCACCCGTTTCCCTTCATCCCCAACACCGGCTACGCGCTGGCCCTGCAATTGGAGCGCACAAGCGATAAACGCCCCTTGCAGGCGCTCCTGCCCATCCCAGCGCAAATCGATCGCTTTGTCGCACTATCCGGTCCCCACCAGCGTTTTTTACCGCTGGAAGAGTTGCTGGTCCTGCACATTCCAAGCCTCTTCCCGGGTTACAAACTGAAGGCGCATTTCGGGTTCCGGGTGCTGCGTGACAGCGACCTCGAGGTCGAGGAAGAGGCCGAAGACTTGGTGCGCGAATTCGAGGTCGCGCTCAAGCGCCGCCGCCGGGGCGAAGTTGTGCGCCTGACCCATTCCGCCGGTGCACCCAAGGCGCTGAAGGCCGTCATCATGGAAGAACTCGGCGTCAGCGATGCCGAAGTCATCGAGATGGACGGGATGCTTGGCATGGCTGATCTCAGCGAACTGGTTCTGGACAACCGGCCTGATCTTCTTTGGCCGTCCTTCACGCCACGCGTTCCGGAACGCGTCACGGATTTCGAAGGCGACATGTTTGCCGCCATTCGGCAAAAAGACATGCTGCTGCACCACCCCTACGAGACGTTCGACATGGTGGTGCGTTTCCTGCAACAGGCGGCCCGCGATCCCAACGTGGTGGCGATCAAGCAAACGCTTTATCGCACATCCAAGAATTCCCCCATCGTCGAGGCGCTGTGTGAAGCGGCTGAAGACGGCAAGTCGGTCACCGCTTTGGTCGAACTCAAGGCCCGCTTTGATGAGGCCGCCAACATTCGCCAATCCCGACGCCTGGAACGAGCGGGCGCGCATGTGGTTTACGGCTTCCTCGATCTCAAAACCCACGCCAAGATCAGCACGGTCGTGCGGCGCGAGGGCAAGGAACTGGTGACCTATACCCATTACGGCACCGGCAACTACCACCCGATCACCGCGCGCATTTACACAGACCTGTCGCTGTTCACCTGCGATGCCGACCTGGGGCGCGACGCGACCAAGGTGTTCAACTACCTGTCGGGCTATGCACCGCCCGAGGGGCTGGACAACCTGGCCATCTCACCCACGACGCTCAAACCGCGCCTGCTGGAGATGATTGCCGCCGAGGCTGAGCATGCAAGGGCGGGCAATCCGGCTGAAATCTGGGCCAAGATGAACTCGCTGATCGACAGCGAGGTGATCGACGCGCTGTACGCCGCCAGCCAGGCCGGTGTGAAAATCAGCCTGATCATCCGGGGTATTTGCGGTCTGCGGCCCGGGATCACGGGCTTTTCAGACAACATCCGCGTCAAATCGATCGTCGGTCGGTTTCTCGAACACAGCCGCATCGTCTGCTTTGGCAACGGGCACGGGCTTCAATCCAAGAAAGCGCGCGTGTTCATCTCGTCCGCTGACTGGATGGGGCGCAACTTGAACCGCCGCGTGGAAACCCTGGTCGAAATTCAGAACAATACGGTCAAGGCGCAGATTGTAAGCCAGGTAATGGCCGCAAATCTGGCGGATGTGGCGCAAAGCTGGGTGATGGCGGCAGACGGGTCATTCAAACGCCCCGAATTGCCCGAAGGGACTTTTGCGTTCAATTGTCACCGCTTTTTCATGGAAAACCCATCCTTGTCCGGGCGCGGATCGGCCGGGGCCAGCGATGTGCCCAAGCTGACACATACCGAAGACTGATCCTGCGCCGGGGTCGGCCGGTCGGCGCCTTTCGGTGCATGCCGAAACAGTGCCATCCGGATGACCGGAACATTGACCCACGCCGCGCGCTGGTCCATCAACATCCTGAAGTGCGCACCACGGGGGTTCCATGAACGTATCGGTTTCGTCGCAGGCAAGCGACGGCAGCCTGTTTGGCCGCCCCTTGTTCGAGGATCCATCCGCACGGGCCCTGTCGCGGGTCGGCGTGGTGGATGTGGGGTCAAACTCGGTCCGCCTTGTCGTGTTCGATGGCGCAGCCCGGTCGCCTGCCTATTTTTACAACGAAAAGATCATGTGCGCGTTGGGTGCCGGTGTTTCGGACACCGGGCACCTGAACCCGACGGGTCGCGTGCGCGCGCTTGATGCACTGAAACGGTTCCAGCGGCTGGCCGAAGGCATGGGCCTGTCGGACCTGTCCGTGGTCGCGACCGCCGCCGTGCGCGATGCCACCGATGGATTGGATTTTCGGTCGGATGTGCTGCGTGAAACCGGGTTGAACGTCCGGGTCATCGACGGGCGCGAGGAGGCGCGGTTGTCGGCGCAGGGTGTATTGCTGGGCTGGCCCGGATCATACGGCCTCGTTTGCGATATCGGCGGATCTTCCATGGAACTGGCCGAGATTTCGGACGGACAGGTCGGTCGCCGTGTCACCTCGGATCTGGGGCCGTTGAAACTGCAGACTGTCAAAGGTGGCAAGAAGGGACGGCGCGCGCACATCCAGGATGTCATGGAACAGCTCCATGCGCAGATGGGCATGCAACGGGACCGGCTGTTTCTGGTGGGTGGGTCATGGCGGGCCATCGCACGCGTGGACATGCACCGTCGCGGTTATCCCCTGCACGTGCTGCATGAATACCGCATGACGCCGCAATCGGTACAACGAACCGCCAAGTTCATCCGCGAACACGACGATCACGAGGCGTTGCGCGGCGCCTGCGGTATCTCGTCCGCACGCATGGCGCTGGTGCCTCTGGCTGCCGAGGTGCTGTGGCGTCTGGTCAAGACCTTCCGCCCCAAAGACATCGCCGTCTCAAGCTACGGTATCCGCGAGGGCATGCTGTATGAACAGATGCCCCAGCGCCTGCGGGACCGCGACCCGCTGATCGAAGCCTGTCGCTTTGCCGAAGCCAAGGACGCGCGCATGCCCGGGTTCGGCAAGCTGCTTTATCAGTTCATTGAACCCATCTTCAAATCCGCCCCGCTGGCCCGCAAACGATTGATCAAGGCCGCCTGCCTGCTGCACGATGTCAGCTGGCGCGCGCATCCCGACTACCGGGCCGAGGTTTGCTTTGACAACGCGACCCGTGCCAATCTGGGAGGGCTGAAGCATTCGGAACGCATCTTTCTGGGCCTCGCGCTGCTGCACCGCTACACCAACAAGCGCGAAGGCACGCATTTCGAAGGTCTCTATGACCTGATCGACGAAAAGGCCCAGCATGACGCTGAAATCCTCGGCAAGGCCATGCGATTTGGTGCGATGCTGTGGATGGAGAAGGACGCCGACCGGGGTGAATTCCGTTGGTTTCCGAAGAAACGCGAGTTGGAATTGCACCTGTCCCCGGACGCGATGCCGCTTTTTGGCGAGGTGGCCGAAGCACGGCTGAATTCGCTTGCTGTATCGCTTGAGGCCACGGTGACAGTGAAACGGCGGCGGCGCTAGATATCGATCTGCGTGTCAGGATCTTTGCCCGGCACCGACTCCTCGGGTGCCTTGCGCCGAATGATGATGTCACCATTTTCAAGCATCTCGGGCGGGTGATAGACGCTCCAGTCCTCGACCTCTTCCAACAGCCCACGCAGGGCCGGGCCCATCTGGGCCGTGAAATCGCGCAAGGCTGGGCCGAACTCTTTTGCCATGTCCTGCAACCCGTCCATGGCGGGCTCCATTTCGCGCATCAGCCCCTCAAGCAGCATCTGCGCGCCCCGTTCCATCAGCGACTGGCCGCCCTCATCGTCCGCCTCTTGGGCAGTTGCGGTCGCCACTGTGGCGACCAGAAATAGATAAGCAAGACTGTGTTTCATGCACTTCATATGGGCACTATAACACGATATCCAACGTGACCGGGAAATGATCGGACGCGGTTACCAGTGCATCGCGCAACGCGGGCCGTGCCCAACAGGCCGGATCGTCCAGAGGATGCCAGATGCGCCAACTCGGGCGTTTGGCGGCCAGATCCGGCGACACCATGATGTAATCCAGCAGCGCCTGAAGAAAGCGCTGTTCCGGTCGTATCCAGAACCGGGCGGTGGTCGGTGTAGCGCCCAAGCGGCGCTGCAGCGCCTGCCGCGCATGCGGATCGAACAGGGCGTTGTCCCCGTCCCCCAAGATGATCTCGACCGAGGACCGGCCAAACAGGTGTTCGTATTCATCCAGACCCGGGCCATCATTCAGATCGCCCAATACGACCAGCGGGTTCCCGTCACGCAAGACCCCATCAATGCGGGCCCGCAACCAGATGGCCTGGGCCAACTGCTTACGTCGGATTGCGATGGACAGCCGCATCACCTCATCCCGGGATGTGGCGCCGTGCGGTGCCTTGGATTTCAGATGCGCCCCGATCATTTGGAACGCGACCCCATCCCGCATCTCGACCGACAACTCCAGCGGCGGCTTGGAAAACACAACCTCGTCCTGCGCGGAATCGACATCAAGATCGATTTTGAACGATCCATCGAATTGCGGAGCCTGAGCATGCACCTGGGGCATGTGGTGCGCAGTCAGGACATCGGGGTCGTAAAGCAGTGCGATTTCCTGTTGCGTGTCATTGGAAAAACCGATGACCGCACGGCGCGCGCGCACCTGAGCAAATGCGGCGAACCGCTCAAGCGCAACAACAGTGTCACGGTCTCACCCGTTGTCCGGCGCCTCGATAACCATGATCGCATCTGCGTCCATCGCCTGAAACACCGTTCGCAGCGCATCCGTCTGGGCCGCGCGGGTCACGTTGTAACGTGCCGACCACGCATCATCATTCAGAAGACGCCCTTCATCATCGAACAGGCTGTTCATCCATTCGACATTGTAGGTTGCTAGGCGCATCAGCTGCGACTGCCCTGGATGTCTTCCCAGGCGCGGTTGATGTCAATCATCCGTTTTTCGGCCAGTCTCAGCGCTTCTTCCGGGACGCCACGAGCCATCATCGCGTCGGGATGGTTCTCGCGCACCAACTTGCGCCAGGCCGTCCGGATCTGATCGAGCTCCATAGCGGCATCCACACCCAGCACCGAATAGGGATCAGGCGCGGCATCCGGCACAAAGCGGGCGCGCAATGCCCTGAAATCCGCGTCCGAAATGGCAAATATATGGGCAACTTCCTCTAGGAACGCATCTTCGTTCGGATGATAGAATCCATCAGCCATGGCGATGTGAAACAGCCCTTCGATCAGGTCGGTCAGGGTGTCCGGTTCACCGGCGAACATCGCGTGAATACGGGTTGCATAGTCTTCAAACCCAGCAACGTCCTGTCGGGCCAAATTGAAGACCCTAGCCGCACCCGCCTCGTCCTTGTCCGAGATGTGGAACACCTCGCGAAAGGCAGTCACCTCGTCCCGCGTGACCTGCCCGTCGGCCTTGGCCATTTTGGCCCCCAGCGCGATCACGGCAATTGCAAAGGCGACGCTGCGCTCGGGCGGCGCACGCAGTTTGTCGAAAACCTGGCTCAGACTTTCACCGGCATTCAGTGCAGCAAGCGCGTCGGATATGCGGGCCCAAAGAGACATGCCGCCACTCTATACCGTATCTTGCGCCGAGGCGTTAGCGCTCACGGTCGCACCCAGTTGTTTCTGCATCAGGATCAGGTCCAGCCAGACACCATCCTTGCGACCGACTTGAGGCATCCGCGCCACCTGTGCAAAGCCCATGGCGCGGTGAAATGCAACGGCCGCCTCGTTTATGCCACTGATCGCAGCGACCATCACATGGTGACCGTCCGCCGCCGCACGCTCTTGCAGGGCGCTCAGCAACGCCCGCCCCTGCCCGCGTCCGCGCGCCCGATCTGACAGCAGAATGGTATGTTCGATCGTTGCCGCATATCCCGGCCCGCTTCGGAACGGCCCGTAGGTGGCAAAGCCGCCCTGTTCGGGCAAAACCAGCACCACCCGTTCGGCCAGCATGGCGCGGATGTCGTCCGGGGTCTTGTGTACGGTGGTAAAGGTAATTTGCGTGTGCGCGATCACGTCGTTCCACAGGGTCGCGATCCAACCCGCGTCCGATATGTCAGCGTCACGGATCACAGTGTGCGTGGACCATGTGGTGTATCGAACGCAGCTTGCAGCGCCAGTGGCCCCGTTTCGACCGCAACGCGATCATCGCTCAGATGCTTTTGCAGCCCTTCGGACAGGGCGTCGCCATCCGGATGCACAAGTGTGAAGCGGCGCAAACGCACGCCCGTGGGGGTCAACGCCCGTGCCGGATGCACACCCGTCGGCCATTCGATCAACGCGGGCCAGAGGTTGTCAAAGGGTGTCGTGCCATCTGCTGCCACCGCCATGCGCCATGACAGCGATCCGCGCTGAACGGCCACCGGCGCTCCGGTCCCGTCGGGCATATCGGTCAGGGCGGCCTCCATGTCAGGCACGGAACACGCCCAATTCGACAGACGCGCTGGCCCGTCAAAACGGTCCAGATCGTACCAACGCGGCCTTGCCGGGTCGGGGGCTGCCGGGTTGGGTGCAATGGCTTCGAGGTAGAGACCGTCTTCCAACCCCATCAGTGCATTATGGGTATGAAACACGGCATGAGCACCGCCGGGTTGCATCGGCACCCCAAGCGCATCTTCGACAAGCGTGCGGGCCTGGGACAAGTCCTTGGACCCCACGACGAGATGGTCAAACAACACCAGAGCACCTCCTGACCGCTTTGACGTCCTGGCATGGTGTATCGCAGGCCGCCACGCGGATTTGAAGGGTCAATGCCGGCCCCGGGTCGGGGGCCAGCCACCGGTCTCAGGCCGCAGCGTCGCCGTTGCGCAGGATGTTCAGAATGTGCTGCGCCGCGTCCGGGATATTGGTGCCGGGTCCGAAGATCGCCTTTACCCCGGCATCGTATAGGAATTGGTAGTCCTGTTGCGGGATCACCCCGCCACAGATGACGATGATATCCTCCGCGCCAGCCTCCTTGAGAGCCTGCACAAGTTGCGGGGCCAGCGTCTTGTGACCTGCAGCCTGGGATGAAATGCCCACCACGTGCACATCGTTGTCGACAGCATCCTGCGCGGCCTCGGCCGGGGTCTGGAACAGCGGGCCCACATCTACGTCAAACCCAATATCGGCAAAGGCGGTTGCAATCACCTTGGCCCCGCGATCATGCCCGTCCTGGCCCATCTTGACCACCAGCATCCGAGGGCGGCGACCTTCGGCTTCGGCAAAATCCTCGACCGATTTCTGGATCGCGGCGAACCCCTCATCGCCCTCATATGCGGCGCCGTAGACACCGGCCAGCGTCTTGACCTCTGCCCGGTGACGCCCGAATTGTTTTTCCATGGCCATGCTGATTTCTCCCACCGTTGCACGTGCCCGCGCCGCCTGGACCGCAGCCTCGAGAAGGTTGCCGTCGGCTGCCGCCACTGCAGTCAAATTGTCCAATGCGGCCTGACAGGCCTTGTCGTCCCGTTCCGCCTTGATCCGTTCCAGCCGCGCGATCTGGCTTTCCCGCACGGCGGCGTTGTCGATGTCCAGGATGTCGATCTCGTCTTCTTTCTCCAGCCGGAATTTGTTCACCCCGACGATGACCTCGTCGCCCCGGTCGATCATGGCCTGGCGTTTGGCCGCTGCTTCCTCGATCCGCAACTTGGGCATACCGGAAGCGACGGCCTTGGTCATGCCGCCCATCTCTTCGACTTCTTCGATCAACGTCCAGGCTGCCTCAGCCAGATCATGGGTCAGCTTTTCGACATAGTAGGACCCGGCCAACGGGTCGACGACGTTGGTCACGCCTGTCTCATTCTGCAGGATCAACTGTGTGTTGCGGGCGATCCGGCTTGAGAACTGCGTGGGCAGCGCAATGGCTTCGTCAAAGCTGTTGGTGTGCAGCGATTGCGTGCCGCCCAGAACTGCGCTCATCGCCTCGAACGCTGTGCGCACGACATTGTTGTACGGGTCCTGTTCCTGCAGGCTGACACCGCTTGTCTGGCAGTGCGTACGCAGCATGGAGGATTTGGGATTCTTCGGCTCGAACTCAGACATGATGCGGTGCCACAGAAGGCGGGCCGCGCGCAACTTGGCCGCTTCCATGAAAAAGTTCATGCCGATGGCAAAGAAGAAGGACAGACGCCCCGCGAACGTGTCCACGTCCATGCCCCGGTCAATCGCGGCACGCACATATTCGCGCCCATCGGCTAGGGTAAAGGCCAGTTCCTGTACCAGGTTCGCGCCGGCCTCTTGCATGTGATAGCCGCTGATCGAAATCGAGTTGAATTTCGGCATCTCGTTCGAGGTAAAGTCGATGATATCTGCAATGATCCGCATGCTGGGTTCGGGCGGATAGATATAGGTATTGCGGACCATGAATTCTTTCAGGATGTCGTTCTGAATGGTCCCGGACAGTTGCGCCTTGTCGACGCCCTGTTCTTCACCCGCAACGATAAAGTTGGCAAGGATGGGGATCACGGCACCGTTCATGGTCATCGAGACGGACACCTTATCCAGCGGGATACCGTCGAAGAGGATTTTCATGTCCTCGACGCTGTCGATGGCGACACCCGCCTTGCCAACATCACCCACAACGCGTTCATGATCACTGTCATATCCACGGTGCGTGGCCAAATCGAAAGCCACGGATACGCCCTGTTGACCTGCATCCAGTGCACGGCGGTAAAACGCGTTGGATTCCTCGGCTGTGGAGAACCCGGCATATTGCCGGATGGTCCAGGGACGGCCCGCGTACATCGTGGCTTTCACACCGCGGGTGAACGGCGCCTGGCCGGGAATCGTGCCCAGATGATCCACACCCTCCAAATCGTCCTGGGTGTAGATCGGGGCGACATCGATGCCCTCAAGCGTGTTCCATGTCAGGTCCTCGACCGGGCGGCCGCGCAGTTCGCCCTCAGCCAGGTTCCGCCAATCGTCTTTCTTCGTCGCCATGTACGTGTCCTCTTGTCAGCGGGCCAAGCGGCGGGGTTTGCCCCGCTCCTCTCTGGCCCAGATCCTCTGTCAGTGTTGCAAGTCCATCGGCACCGGCCGTCAGCCAGTGTATGTCGTCCATATACGCCTCGCGCATCGCGGCGATGGCGGCGGGGTCAAAGGGGGTCCAGCGCTGGGTCATGCCTGCGACCAGATCCGGATCATCGCCGCGATCCGCTAAAATCGAGCGCAGTTCAGGCGCGCTTGGCGACCTGTTCAGCCATGTTTCGGCAGCATTGCGTGGACCATGAAATCCGGTCACACCGCGAAACAGTGCATCCGGTCGGCCAGCGGTGCGTTCGAACGGGACAACCACAAGCCGTGCGGCAGGCGCTGCACAGGCCACGTCCGCAATCACATCCCGCCACGTGCGCGGTCCAAAAGCCACGCGCACAAGCGCGTCCGGCTGGAGCGCCACATGTCCACGCGACACACAAAAAGCAGCAGCCGAACTCCAAAAATGGTTCAGGGCGCGGGTCGAAATGACAATCGTGTCAATCTGCCCGTCAAAGGCCGCAACATAGCGTGCCATCCGTTCACCGACATCCTGGTACAGCATCCGCGACTGCATGTTGCGCCGCATCGTGCCCAGCATGTTTTCATCGGAAACCAGCAGGGTTTTGGTCCCGTTCCGCTCGGCCTTGTCCAGTTGCAGCATGATGCGCCCACGCGCACGCAAGGTCGCCCTTGGCCCCAGCCCCAGCTTGGGTTGGATCCCGTGAAACAACCCCTTGCGGGTGCGCAATGGCCCCCAGAACCCGATCCGTCGGGCGCGCATGAAATCCAGGTTGCGACGCACATACGCCTGAAATGATGTCGTTCCTGTGCGATGGGCACCGATATGCAGGATCACTTTCATGCCGCTTTGGTCCTTTGCCATGATGCTGTGCCGCCCGGCAGGCACCGAACGATCATGGTTAAGGCGTCGCACGCACAGGGTTGCTGAGCGATTAATGCTAAAATTGGCGCGAGCAGCCGTCGCAATTGCAAAAAAAGCCGCTACATTGGGATCAGCAGGAGGGCTGATGAAACACGTATTACCCATTGTTCTGGTTGGACTTTTTGGCGGATCGCTGGTCGCGGCGGCCAGTGATGACGTACCCACGCCATCCATCTTCATCGCAGCAGACGCCGCAGATTTGAGCGAATTTGTCTGGGAAAAGCGGCCCATCGTCGTCTTCGCAGACAGCCCGAATGACCCGAATTTCAGGCAACAGATTGATTTTCTGGAAGCGCGTGCCGAAGAATTGGCCGAACGCGACGTTGTTGTGCTGACTGATACGGACCCGTCCGTCGACAGCGCACTGCGGGTCAAGTTTCGTCCCCGCGGCTTCATGCTTGTGCTTGTGGGCAAGGACGGCGGCGTGAAACTGCGCAAACCGTTCCCGTGGGACGTACGCGAATTGACCCGCACCATTGACAAAATGCCCATTCGGCAACGCGAAATCCGCGAACGACGCAGCGATGGATGAAGCGCGCGTTGGGCAAACTTGAAGTTAACCTTTGAACCGCTTATATTCAGGTCAGAACGCAACAGGAGGTGCACAGATGACACATTCGCGCTCACCGCACACCCGAACGCCGGTCGAAGGCGAGGGTAACCCGCTGATCTGACGATATTCGTTCGTCCCAGCGTGCTTATATACACTGAACACCCCATCACGTAATGTGACGAATCCAGCCGTGAAATGGCCGGTTCCTTAAGGCTGCCGCGGCAATTTTGCCCGCGCCGGCAACCTTGCCTTGCAGTTCCAGATAACGGGTCACCGCCTTTTCGCGCCGGTCCCAGGGCAGCGCATCAAATTCGGTCGCGCCCATCTTGGTTTCCATCTGCTCCAGCCGGTCCAGAAGCTGATAGAACTCGGTTACCGGCATGATCTGTGGCTTGCTCAGAATCTCGATTTGCGCCGTCAGGCGGCGCAGTGTCTCGAACTGGTGCCCGTAAAAGACGAACACCTTGTAGCTACGGTTCTTGAAGAAATTCTGCTGCATGTCCGAAATGGCCGCCGCCCAGTCGATGGGTGCGGCCCAGTCTACGATCAGATCAATCTCGGCCAGCGCCGCCCGGATGATGTCGCGACGGCGTTCCTGTTCCTGGTTCACAACACGCATTTCACCCGTGACAAAGGCCACAACCCAACCGGCAGCGACCGCGATGGCCGCAACAAGTGCGCGCTGTTCACCCGCTTCCAGACCGCTTTTGGTAATCACCCAATAGATCAGCGCGCCGGACACGGCAGTGATGGGCACAAGCGCAAGAAGGGCCCTGAGAAAGATCGCGACAACCGCAATACCCGACAGCAGGTAATAGAAGGCCCCGATCGCCAATACACCCGCAACGCCCAGACCCCAGAGGGGGGCACCGTTCCGTTGCATCACCACACCGATCAGCAGCAGAACCAGGACAGCGTATATGGCAACCCAGGTGCGTGGCACCTATTCGAACTCCATGATCACGTCATCAACCGCCAGGCTGTCGCCCGCGCCTGCATTGATCTTGGACACAGTGCCCTTTTTCTCGGCGCGCAGGATGTTCTCCATCTTCATCGCCTCGATCGTGCACAGCGCCTGACCTTCCTGCACTTCGTCGCCTTCGGCCACATCGACCTTCACGACCAACCCCGGCATGGGGCACAGCAGCATCTTGGATGTGTCTGGCGGTGTCTTGACCGGCATCTTGCGCGCCAGTTCGGCCTGGCGCGGTGACCGCACATGCACTTTCAGGTCCGCGCCGCGGGTCCGAATCCGGAAGCCACCAGACACTTTCCCGACCTTCAGCACCAAGGGTGTACCATCGACATCCATCTGTGCCAGTTGATCGCCCGGCGTCCACGCGCCGGACACGCGCAGGGCGCTGCCATCGCCAAAGGCAACTGTGGCCCCGTCATGGTCCGCATCAATCACCACATCGTAAGACTGGTCCTGCAGGCTGACATTCCAGTGCGTACCGACCTTGCGTTCGTGATTGTCCATGCGGCCCGACACCCGCGCACGGCGAATTTCGGCCACGCGATGCATCGCGGCACAGGCCGCTGCCACCCGGCGCAGGTCTGCTTCGCCCAGGTCCACGCCCTCAAACCCATCCGGATACTCTTCCGCGATAAAGGCTGTGGTCATGTCCCCCGAAACAAACTTCGGGTGATCCATCACTGCGCTCAGGAACGGCAGGTTGTGGCCGATACCTTCGACTTCGAAACTGTCGAGCGCCACGCGCATCGCTTCAATGGCTGTGGCCCGATCCGGCCCCCACGTGCACAGCTTGGCGATCATCGGGTCATAATACATGCTGATCTCGCCACCCTCGTAGACACCCGTGTCATTGCGCACCACGATGTCATCCGGCGTCACGCCTGGCGTGTAGCTGGCCGTTTCGGCGGGCGGGCGATAGCGGGTCAAACGGCCGATCGACGGCAGGAAACCACGATAGGGATCCTCGGCATAAAGCCGGTTCTCAATCGCCCAGCCATTAAGCTGCACGTCCTCCTGTGTGATGGACAGCTTTTCGCCAGCGGCCACACGGATCATCTGTTCGACCAGATCGACGCCGGTAATCAACTCTGTCACCGGGTGTTCGACCTGGAGGCGCGTATTCATTTCAAGAAAATAGAAGTTCTTTTCTCCATCTACGATGAATTCAACGGTGCCTGCACTGGCGTAGCCAACTGCCTTTGCCAGTGACACGGCCTGTTCGCCCATCGCCTTGCGGGTCGCCTCGTCAAGGAAGGGGCTGGGCGCCTCTTCAACCACTTTCTGGTTGCGGCGCTGGATCGAACATTCCCGTTCGCCCAGATAGATGCCATTGCCATGGCTGTCACACAGCACCTGAATTTCGATATGTCGGGGTTGGGTCACGAATTTTTCGATGAAGATGCGGTCATCGCCAAAGCTGTTGGCCGCCTCGTTCTTGGACGACTGAAACCCTTCGCGTGCCTCTTCGTCCGTCCACGCGATCCGCATCCCCTTGCCGCCGCCGCCGGCCGAGGCCTTGAGCATGACCGGATACCCGATCTCGGTCGAAATCTTCACCGCCTCGTCTGCATCGCCAATCAACCCCATATAGCCGGGAACGGTGCTTACCCCTGCCTCCTGCGCGATCTTTTTCGACGTGATCTTGTCGCCCATGGACTCGATTGCACCCTTGGGTGGTCCGACAAAAGCGACACCCTCCGCTTCCAGCGCTTCGGCAAACTTCGCGTTCTCAGAAAGAAAGCCATAGCCCGGGTGAACAGCCTGGGCGCCGGACTGCCGGATCGCATCCATCACCTTGTCGATCACGATGTAGGACTGATTGGCCGGGGGTGGACCAATATGGATCGCCTCATCCGCCATCTGGACGTGCAATGCCTTCGCATCCGCGTCCGAATAGATGGCGACAGTCGGGATCCCCATCTTGCGCGCCGTCTTGATGACACGACAGGCGATCTCGCCACGGTTGGCGATTAAAATCTTGTTGAACATGGTGTTGTCTCACTTCTTGGTCTTTGGCCGGGCCAGTTTGACGTGCGCACGGCACGTTGCATGGCCCACACTTTTTGCTTGTCGGCGGCTTTCTGGACTGACACCGCCGCTATCGTCTTGTATTTCGTGATCCCTGCGCGAGACGTGTCTCGCGCAAACGCAGGCCGCTGCGTTGCGCGCCTGATCGCGACGCTTTGGTTCTGCGCTTCAAAATCGAAAGAGTTGAGTATTTGCGAGGGACTGGTTCCCCGGGGCATGGCGAAGCGCCGCAGATCGATGCGCAAGGGCGCAGATGGGCCTGCGGTGTTTGGATCAAAGAAATGAAACGAAAAACGCTGGACCGTGTCAGAACGGACGCGTGTGCCGTCGCGATTATCGCCACCTTCGCGGCCGCTTATGACACCAGCGACGTTGCTGAATGGTGCGTACGGATTGTCAGTCTCGACGCTAAACGGGACGACTCGAGCCGTCCAAGACATCGGTCCAATGTCGGTCAAAGCACCGACATCGGATTGTGCAACTTCGCTTGGGGCTGAGGCGCGGTCAGGGCGCAGCTGCGTCGCAGCACAAGCTGCAAGCGGTGCGCGCCCCGCAACAAACCGCCAGGCACGTGTTACGCGCGCCTGGCGGGTTTTCAGGTCATGCGCAGCATTAGCAGCGGCTTGGATTCTGGTCGCAGTACAGGACGTTTGCGCCCGCGCCAACGGCTGCACCCGCAACGGCATTACCGCCAAGCGCGGCTGTGCCAACGCCGCCGACAGCGCCACCAAGAACGGCTTGCTCGCCAACAGTGTCGCCGCACGCCGCCAGTCCGAAAGCCGCGACCGAGGCAAGAATAATCGTTTTGATACGCATGATGATCTTCCTTTATTTGACGTCGTTGTCCTGAGACAAACGCCAAGGTCGATCAATCGTTCCGTTCTTTGTTGCGCAGGATGCGCATCGCGCCGCCGAAACGGACGCGTTTCAGCGCGCGGTCGCCGACGCTCAGTTACATCTGTTGGAGAACTGGCAGATTGCGACACCGCCAACCGCGCCAACGACCGCGCCGGTGCCGACATCACCGTTGAAGATCGCGGTGCCCGCCGCACCGACAACGGCGCCGGACAGGGCCTGTTCGCCGATCGTATCGCCGCACGCGGCCAGTCCAAGGGTTGCGGCAAGTGCGACAGAAGCAAGTTTGATTGACATGGGTTCGGGTCCTTTTCTCTCTCTGCACTGGAGTTAGGAACCGATTGATCCAAAAGTAAGGTGTTTGCCCTGTCATAAACGGACGCGTTTGCGTGACGCCCTGTAACAACCGGCGTAACCTTTTGCATCAAAACAAAAAAAGAGGTGGGCAGCATAACATCTTGCGACATCTGCTGCCCACCAGGGGAAGGGGTACGGAAATGGTACACAGCGCCGCAGAAAACCTGGGGAAGCGGCCCTGTTGTTACACGATTGCACAGGTGCCATGACCGCACAAAGCGCTGGTTTGCAGGCAGGCAGGAATGAGCCGTGTTTCGCCAAACACGGGAATCCGACGGCAAGAAAGCGCCTATGGTTGCCCGCGATCTCAAGCCCACGGCTCCTCGAACGCATCGGGAAACGACGCGCGGGCGACATCTTCGTCGATCTGCAAAAGTGCTTCGTAATCAGCGGGATCAAAGGGATCGGTGGCCGGAACAACCTCGCGCCCGAACAGCCACGACAACCGACCCGCGTCCAGATTGCCGCGCTCGAACGGCTCTGATCCGAAATGCGCCCACAAGGCTGCCATAAACGCTGTGTCGGCCCGTTTGTCAGGCGGTCTGCGATCGGCAAAGCGTTCGCGCCGCTGAAGCGGTGTCACCCCTTTGGGGTTTGGGCGGCGGATTGTGAATTGAAAATCTGTACCAGTCAGTCGACCGGGAAAACCGCGGTGTTTCAGCATACGCTGGCCCCCGCGGTGAGAGGTGTCAGGGCGGGCTGAACAGCCCGCCCTGTAGAATTACTTGAACTTGCCTGTCTGGACAGGTTCCTGGCTGATGGGCTCAGGTTCGACAACCACGAACTCTTCGTTGTTGTTGTTGCGGCCGCAAGCGGCGACCAGAACCATGAGGCTAACCATGCCCAACACTTTGATGCTCTTCGACATCTGTCTCTCCTGTAGTCAACTTCCGGACACACGAAATGGCGCATCCGATGCGAGGTAAGGCGGTCTTGGGGACCCCTTGAGGTTCGTATACGAGATTTTGCGGGCGAAAGATACGGGCCCCGACAGGACTGCGCGGGTTGTGGCCTCAATGCCGCATATGCAAATTTCCGCTGATCCATCAGAACGCCTCCCAGACACAGCCCTCGGGGCCAATGCGATACGCTTCGAAGAATTGGGTGGCGTCCGGATCGGACGTGCCGAAGGGCACGGGCCGGTCCATCAACGAAATCACGACCACATCCGCGCTCAGGTCAAATTCAGTCATGTAGCCCAGCGCGAACCCGTCGCAAAGCGCCTGAAAATCCGCTTCGGCATCGGCATATGACACGGCGCCGGCGCCCCGCGCGATATCCGGCGCCACAAAACGAAATCGCAGCCACGCCTCTGTGCCGACCTGATCAACCAGAACTTCGGACAAGGTGACAGGCTGACCTGACGGTACATCATAAGCCAAGGCTGGCATGGCCGACAGCATCAGTGCCGAACCGCAGCCCCGGACCCATTCCCACAAGCGGGTCCGGGCTCCTCCCTCCGGGGCTGCTGTGCAATCGGTGATAACCCGTCGCACTGTTCCATTCGGCAGTGTATGTTGCCTGTCATCCTTCATCGTGCATCTTCTTCTTGCGTTGTAAAGATGGCAGGGGCCGTGATTTCGATCAATTCCAGGTCGTCAGAGTGCCGACTCTCGCGATGCACAATCCCAGGGGGTTGCAGCACACAGGATCCCGCACGCAATACGTGTTCGCCTTGTCCCTCGTATTCGAACACAACCCACCCTTGGGTGACATAGACCATCTGGAAATCCAGATCATGACTGTGCCATGTACCCGGGCTTTTCATCCCCGGAACGGCTCGGATGACATGTGCTCCGTAGGCACCGTTCGTCGCTCCGGAAATGCCCAACTGGCGATACTCGAAAAACGGGCGCAGGCCCGCGCCTTCGAATGCACCGCTATCGGCATGGGCAACGGCAAAGGCCTGGTTCTTCCAAAGGCTCACGTCACCCCTCCAGCTGACCGGACCCACCGCGCATGGTTGCGCGGATCGTTCAGAACGGCCTGTGCCTGTGCGACAACGGCCGCAAGCACCGCGCGCGCGGCATGGCCCCCCGCAGTCACTTGCCACCCATCAGCGCGACGATCCAGCTGCACGACGACAGAATATCCCCGCACATTCTGCAACGCACGCCACAGATCCTGACGGATTTGATGGGCCAAACGCACTGCCCGGCCACCCGGCAGCATCGTACGCACCGCAAAGTCAAAGCGGGGCGGAAGATGGCGACACAAGGTGACGCGGCCGCCCTCATGCAGGATATGCCAGCATGTGCGGGCCATCACAGCGGAATGTTATCGTGCTTCTTCCACGGCATCGGCGCTTTCTTGTTGCGCAACGACGCAAAGGCGCGGCTCACCCGTTTGCGTGTGGAACGCGGCTGTATCACCTCGTCGATGAACCCGCGCTCGGCGGCGACAAAAGGATTGGCAAACCGGTCCTCATAGTCGGCCGTGTGCTGCGCGATCTTGTCTGCGTCGCCAAGGTCCGCGCGATGGATGATCTCGGTGGCACCTTTGGCACCCATCACCGCAATTTCGGCCGTGGGCCAGGCATAGTTGAAATCCGCCCGCAGATGCTTCGACGCCATCACCACATATGCCCCGCCATAGGCCTTGCGGGTGATCACCGTCACCTTCGGTACCGTCGCTTCGCCATAGGCAAACAGCAGCTTGGCCCCGTGCTTGATCACACCGCCATATTCCTGGCTGGTGCCGGGCAAAAACCCGGGCACATCGATCAGGGTCAGGATCGGGATGTCAAAACAGTCGCAAAAACGTACAAAACGGGCGGCCTTGCGGGCGCTGTCGATGTCCAGAACGCCCGCCAGCACCATGGGCTGGTTCGCCACCACACCGACCGTGCGCCCCTCAAGGCGGATAAAGCCAGTGATGATGTTCTTGGCGAACTCTTCCTGCAATTCATAGAAATCGCCCTCATCCGCCAGCTTCACGATCAGTTCTTTCATGTCGTAGGGCGTGTTGGGGTTCTCCGGCACCAGTGTGTCGAGGCTGGTCTCCACCCGGTCCGGCTCGTCAAAGAAAGGGCGCACGGGTGGCTTTTCGCGGTTGTTCAGCGGCAGAAAGTCAACCAGGCGACGCACCTCGGCCAACGCTTCGACATCGTTGTCAAAGGCTGCATCGGCCACCGACGATTTCTTGGTATGTGTGGATGCGCCACCCAGTTCTTCGGCCGTGACCTGTTCATTGGTCACGGTTTTCACCACATCCGGGCCGGTCACAAACATGTATGAGCTGTCTTTGACCATGAAGATAAAGTCGGTCATCGCGGGCGAATAGACCGCGCCACCAGCGCAGGGACCCATGATCAGGGAAATCTGCGGCACCACGCCGGACGCCAGAATATTGCGCTGGAACACCTCGCCATACCCCGCAAGGCTGTCGACACCTTCCTGGATGCGCGCGCCACCGGAATCGTTAATGCCGATGACCGGGGCACCATTCTCAACCGCCTTGTCCATGATCTTGCAGATCTTGGCGGCATGCGTGGCCGACACCGATCCGCCCAAAACAGTGAAATCCTGGCTGAACACATAGACCTGACGCCCGTTGATCGTGCCCCAGCCCGTCACCACACCGTCGCCAGCGGGCTTCTGATCCTCCATACCGAAGTCGGTGCAGCGGTGCGTGACGAACATGTCGAATTCTTCGAATGACCCTTCGTCCAGCAACAGGTCAATCCGTTCACGTGCGGTCAGCTTGCCGCGACCATGCTGTGCGTCGATCCGTTTTTGCCCGCCGCCCAGACGCGCACCCGCGCGCCGCGTTTCCAATTCGGTCAGAATATCTTTCATGCTGTCCCCGCTGGTGATTTGGGGCCTTATACAGGGTCAAGCAGGACAGGGAGAAGCGCCAATCAGAATATTTGCAAATAGTATTCAGGATATGCTGTGCAAATTGCAAATCCGCAAAGCACAGGCAGCTGTGTAGAACTGCACTGGACAGTTCATTTCCGCCCGCCTACCTCGGGTACATGCAATCGCCGCCCAAGGTCCGTTTCCTGGACCGCACGACCCCGCCCCATATTGTAACGCTGATCCTGCTGGCCGGGGTGTCGGCGATGGTCATGAACATGTTCCTGCCCAGCCTGCCGAACATGACTGCTTACTTTGACACCGAATACCGTCTCATGCAGTTGTCCGTGGCGCTCTATCTCGCCGTCTCGGCCATCATGCAGACAATCATCGGGCCGATCTCGGACAATCTGGGGCGTCGCAAGGTGCTGTTATGGGGCATCGCATTGTTCATGCTGGCGACGCTTGGCTGCATCTATGCGCCAAATGCCGAAGTCTTCCTGTTTTTCCGCATGTGCCAGGCCGTTATCGCCGTGGCCATGGTGCTCAGCCGCGCGATCATTCGCGACCTGTACGACCAGGACCACTCGGCTTCGATGATCGGGTATGTGACGATGGGCATGGCAATCGTGCCCATGATCTCGCCCTTCTTCGGCGGCCTTCTGGATGAAGCGTTTGGTTGGAAGTCCGTCTTCTGGCTGTTCTTCCTGATTGGCGGCCTGCTCCTTTTGCTGGTGCACCAGGATGTGGGTGAAACCGCGGCTCCGTCATCCAAATCACTGATCGGCCAATTCAAGGAGTATCCCGAACTCCTGCGCTCGCCGCGCTTCTGGGGCTACTCACTGGCAGCGGCCTTCTGTTCGGGGTCGTTCTTTGCCTATCTGGGCGGCGCGCCCTTCGTGGGCACCGAGGTCTTCGGCATGTCGCCGGCGCAACTGGGGTTCTACTTTGGCGCCCCTGCCGTGGGTTACTTTGTCGGCAATGGGCTCAGCGGGCGCTACGCCACGCGCTTTGGCGTCAACCGCATGGTGCTGTGGGGGTCTGTCGCAAACCTGTTCGGCACCGCATTGTCGCTTGCCATCTTTGTCTTGGGCATGGGCACACCGATCTCGTTCTTCGGGATGATGACCTTCGTGGGCCTCGGCAACGGCCTGGTTATCCCCAATGCAACGGCGGGCATGCTGTCGGTGCGCCCGCACCTGGCCGGCACGGCCTCGGGCCTGGGCGGCGCGATCATGATCGGCGGCGGGGCGGCGCTTTCTGCCCTTGCGGGTTTCCTGCTGACACCCGAAACCGGGGCCTATCCATTGCTCTACATCATGGTCTTGACCGGTATTTTCGCCCTGGCCGCCATCGGCGCCGTCTATCGACGCGAACGGCGGCTTGCGATGGCCTAGGGCTTGTGCCACACGCTTTGCAAACCTAGCCTGCAATCACTGCAAACCTGCAAATACGGATCATCATGGCCGCCCCCAAACTCTATGCCGGTGCCAAGCTGCGCGAGGTACGAACCCGCGTGGGCCTTACGCAAAAGGACTTTGCCGCCAAACTGGGCGTGTCCCTGCCCTATCTCAACCAGATGGAAAACAACAACCGCCCCGTCAGCACGACGGTGGTGCTGTCGTTGGCCCAGGAATTCGGGCTGGACGTGACCGAACTCAGCTCCGGTGATGGCGAACGGCTGGTGTCGGACATGCGCGAAGCATTGGCGGACCCGGTATTTTCGGGCGATCTGCCCCCTATGGCCGACCTGCGGCTTGCCGCCTCGAACGCCCCCGCGCTGGCGCATGCGTTCCTGGACCTGCACCGGGCATACCGGCAAACCCATGAACGGCTTGCCTCTCTGGACGAGGCATTGGGACGCGAAGACGCCCGCGCCCGTCCCAGCCCATGGGAAGAAGTGCGTGATTTCTTTCACTACTGTGACAACTATATCGACGCCGTGGACAAGGCTGCAGAACGGTTTGCGAGTGCCGATGGACAGCACCAGAATATCCGCGTCGCCGCTGTCTCTGCCCTTGCCAATGGCGGTACGACGGTCACTTTCGACGACACTGACACGCTGCGCCACTTCGACAGCGCGACCCAAACGCTGACCCTGTCGCACCGCGCAAGCCAAGAAAGCCAAACCTTCCAGATGCTGTTGCAAGTGGCCCTGCTGCGCCAGGACAAGCTGTTGGAAGCGACGCTGGATTTCGCGCGGTTCCAAACGGACGAGGCCCGCTCGATTGCCAAGATCGGCCTTGCCAACTATTTCGCGGGTGCGGCGTTGATGCCCTACACACGTTTCCTGCAGGCCGCAAAGGACACGCGCCACGATCTAGAGCAGCTGGCGACCCTGTTCGGCGCCTCGATCGAACAGGTCTGTCACCGGCTGTCGACCCTGCAACGCCCCGGCGCCAAGGGCGTGCCATTCTTTTTCGTACGGGTGGATCGGGCCGGGACAATCACGAAACGCCATTCAGCAACCAGGCTCCAGTTTGCACGGTTTGGCGGCGCCTGTCCGCTTTGGAATGTGCACCGCGCGTTTGAACAGCCTGGGCAGTTCCTGCGCCAATTGGCCGAAACACCTGACGGCGTGCGATATATCAGCCTTGCACATGACGTGTCCAAATCGGGTGGGCGTTTCGGCGCACCCGTGCGGCGGTTTGCCATCGCGCTGGGATGCGAGGTCAAGCACGCAGAACAGCTGGTCTATGCGGACGGGATGGACATCGGCCGTGCCGAGGCATTCGAACCGATTGGCATCTCTTGCCGGATTTGCGAACGCAAGATGTGTCACCAGCGCTCGGTCCCGCCGCTGGAACGGCAATTGTCGGTTGATCCCGACACGCGTGGCGTCCTGCCCTACATCGTGAACTAGGCGATCCGCCTGACGCTCATCGCCGCGCCGGACGCCACCCGGCCTGTCGCGCCTGCGCCGCCGAACAGAACCACCGCTCGCCCCGCGCCTCGTTTATGCCGGTCCGCTCATAGAAGTCCTGCCCTGGCATGTGAAAGATGTATCCGTTGGGCGAAATATTGCCCTTGATCCGGCATGCCGGGTCGGGTGGTATCCGCCCATTGGCCCGCGTCTGCCGGAACTGCGCGGGCGATTGCACCCGGACTCCGTGCAAGCCCCGATCCGCCACATAGGCCGACTTTTCATCAAGGTCATAGTCCATGCCATACTTGCGATAGGCAAAGGCCAACCCGGCTGCCACGATCTCGGCCCCCATGTCCGATCCTGCAACCGCACATTTGGCCACCGTCCGCCCATGCCGGTCCGTATCGCGCGGCTGGCACGTGACCTGTCTGCCCTCGTACATCGCACGCACCTGCCCCGTGACCCACGCGCCGCATGCAAAGGGCAGGCCCTGTTCGGTCTTGCAAGACTGGCCGATCTCAGGCGCATCAATGGCGTGCAGGCGAATGCGGATGCCGCCCACATCAATCGTGTCCGCATCAATGACCCGCACAATGCCGCGAATGTCTGCGCCCGCGAGGTTGGGCAAAAGCAGGAGAACAAGAACGGAACAAAGTCTTAACATACCGTTAACATGGCAACGGTTCGTTAAGACTTCAAACAGAACTTGCGACGTACGTTAACGCTGCGCCGTTTCCCAATCCGGGTGAATCCAGGGCACATCGTTGCTGCGGGGCAGATGGCGGCCCAGGATGTGATCGGCCATCTTCTCGCCGGTCATGATGGATGGACCATTCAGGTTGCCATTGGTGATGCGTGGAAAGACCGAACTGTCCACAACGCGTAACGCCTCCACACCGATCACCCGGCCTTGGGGATCGACCACGCTCATCGGATCACCCGTGCGGCCCATGCGACAGGTGCCGCACGGGTGATAGGCGCTTTCTGCATGTTCGCGGATGATGTCATCCAGCGCGGCGTCGCTCTGGTGGGCGGCGCCCGGCTGGATTTCATGCTTCACGAATGGGGCAAAAGCGTCCTGGCCAAAGATCTCTCGCGTCAATCGGATCGACGTGCGGAAATCCTCCCAATCCTGCGGGGTGCTCATGTAATTGAACCGGATCACCGGGTCATCGGCGGGGTTCGCGGACCGCAAGGTCACCGCCCCGCGAGAGGGAGAGCGCATCGGGCCGACATGGGCCTGAAATCCGTGCCCATCAGCTGCCGTTTGCCCGTCATAGCGCACGGCGATGGGCAAAAAATGGTATTGGATGTCGGGGTACGGCACCCCCGCGCGGCTGCGAATGAAGGCGGCGCTTTCAAACTGGTTCGATGCGCCCAGACCCGTGCCGGTGAACAGCCACTGCGCCCCGATCAGCGCCTTGGAAAACAGGTTCCAGTATTTGTACAGCGTGATCGGCTGTTTGGAGGCATACTGGATATACATCTCCAGATGGTCCTGCAGGTTCGCCCCGACACCGGGACGGTCCGCCACCACATCAATTCCATGGTCGGCCAGATGGGCACCCGGGCCGATACCCGACAACATGAGGATCTTGGGCGAGTTGATGGACGACGCCGCAAGGATGACCTCGACGCGTGCCTTGACGGTGGTTCCGCCTGCCAGGACAATACCCGTGGCGCGGCCATCGGCCATCTCCACCCGCTCGACCAAACCACGGACCAGATCGCAGTTGGACCGCTTCAGCGCCGGCTTCAGATAGGCGTTGGCCGCAGACCAGCGCCGCCCCTTGTGGACAGTCTGCTCCATGGGGCCAAAGCCCTCCTGCTTTTGTCCATTGTAGTCGTCGGTCACCTCGTACCCGGCCTGCCGACCGGCCTCGACAAAGGCGGCAAACAGCGGATTGGTGCGTGGCCCCCGCGTGACATGCAACGGCCCATCGGCGCCGCGCCAGGCCGGATCACCGCCATGGCCATTGCCGTCCCAGGCTTCCATCCGTTTGAAATAGGGCAACACGTCCGCATAGGCCCAACCATCGGCGCCGCTCTCGGCCCAGTGGTCATAGTCCATGGCATGGCCGCGCACATAGACCATGCCGTTGATGGACGATGACCCTCCTACGACCTTGCCGCGCGGACAGGCCAGCCGGCGGCCACCCAGATGCGGCTCCGGCTCTGATCGGTACCCCCAATCATAGCGTTTCATGTTCATCGGATAAGACAGCGCCGCAGGCATCTGAATGAAGGGGCCCGCATCCGTCCCCCCATGCTCGATGACCAGAACGGACTTGCCGGCCTCCGCCAACCGGTAGGCCACGGCACAGCCCGACGACCCAGCCCCCACAATCACATAATCCGCTTCCATTGCTCACCTTCCGTGAGTCCGCGAAAGGTCAAGACGGGCCAAAGGCCCCCGCGCCCGGCGCGGCCTGGTCTTGAGGTTTCGGGGAATCGCATCTCATCCTTGATGAGGTGCCTTGGGGATCAAACCGATCCCTCAAGCACCTCTCAGCAAAAATCCTTCACATCCCACATGGCGCAACACCGCCCCCCGCGCGCCCTTGTTCGGAGCGCGGGGTGGGTGGGCGGGAGCGCTCCGAAAAAGGGCGTCCTTCCCCATCAGAACGGGGCCTCCAGATCGCCCATGCGCACATAGACCGACTTCACCTGACTGTAATGCTCGATGGCTGCGCTCGAATTCTCGCGCCCGACGCCAGAGGCTTTCACACCACCAAAGGGCGCCTCGACCGGCGCGTCATTATAGGTGTTGATATAACAGGTCCCCGCCTCGAACCCGGCAGCCACACGGTGCGCGCGCGCCAGGTCGCGGGTGAACACGCCCGCCGCCAGACCGAATTGTGTGTCATTGGCCCGGGCCAGCACATCCTCCTCGGTCTCGAAATCCAGCACGGCCATGACGGGGCCAAAAATCTCTTCCCGCGCGATGGTCATGTCGTCGGTCACGCCCGCAAAGACGGTCGGCTCCAGAAAAAACCCATCGCGGTCCAGCCGGTTGCCGCCGCAAACAAGCTGTGCGCCCTCCTCTTGCCCCTTGGCGATGTAGCCCTGCACAATCTCCATCTGCCGTGCGCTGACCATGGGACCAAAGCTGGTTTCAGGATCCTGCGGATCACCGATCACGGCCGCACGCAGCCGTTCGGTCAGGCGTGCGAGGAAGGCGTCCTTGATTGCCTTGTGCACAAAGACACGTGTACCGTTGGAACAGACCTGGCCCGAGGAATAGAAGTTGCCGAGGATTGCCCCCGACACGGCGTTTTCGACGTCTGCATCGTCGAAGATGATCAAGGGCGACTTGCCGCCCAGCTCCATCGTCACATGCTTCATGCCTTCGGCAGCTGCGGCATAAACCTTGCGCCCCGTCGGCACCGATCCCGTCAGCGATACCTTGTCGACCCGCGCATCGCCGACCAATGCCGCGCCCACATCGCCCAAGCCCTGCACCACGTTATAGACGCCGGCAGGCGCACCCGCCTCGTGCAGGATTTCAGCGACCTTCAGCGCACATAGCGGCGTCGTTTCAGACGGCTTGAACACCATGGTGTTGCCACAGGCAAGCGCGGGCGCTCCCTTCCAACTGGCAATCTGCGTGGGATAGTTCCATGCACCGATCCCGACGCAGACCCCCAAAGGCTCGCGACGGGTATAGACCCAGTCTTCCCCCAGCTGGATATGCGCGCCCGTCAGGGTCGCGGCCATCCCGCCAAAATATTCCAGCGCATCCGCCCCGCTGGTGGCATCCACCACGGACGTCTCCTGATATGGCTTGCCCGTATCATAGGTTTCCAGCACCGACAGATCGTGGTTGCGTGCGCGCATGATGTCGGCGGCCCGGCGCAGTATACGGCCCCGTTCAGTGCCGGTCATCGCGGCCCACTCCGCCTGCGCCGTACGCGCTGCATTCAGCGCCCGGTCAATGATTGCAGGCGTCGCGGAGTGGACACGCCCGATCACCTCGCCGGTCGCGGGGTAAATCACGTCAATGGGCGTTCCTTCGGTATCTTCGACATATTCGCCAGCGATAAAATGGCTGGCCGTGGGTTGGGTTGGATAGGTCATTCTCGCCTCCGGCGGACATATTTTTCGAACAATGAAAACGCTATTCGCCCCGTGGGAATCGCTGGTTCTCTTCCAGCACGTTCAGGTCCATGTGGTTGCGCATGTACCGTTCCGAGGCCTTTTGCAGCGGTTGGTAATCCCAGGGAAAATAGCCCCCCTTTCGCAGCGCCTCGTAAACAACCCAGCGGCGGGCCTGACTGGCGCGCACCTCGGCGTCGAACCGGTCAAGGTCCCACCGGGCGTCGGCCTTGGCCTGCAATTGCGCCAGCGTTCCCTGATGGGCGGGAACGTCGGCAAGGTTGGTCAACTCTTGCGGATCGGCATCGAGGTCAAAGAGCTGATCCGGGTCCAGCGCACAGCGGTTGAATTTCCACTTGCCGTATCGCAGCGACACCATCGGGGCGTAGGACGCCTCGGCCGCGTATTCCATCGCGACGGGTTCGGTGCGTTCCACCCCCTGCCCCTGCGGCACCAGCGACTGTCCGGTGGTCCATGGCATCACGTCTGACATGTCCACGCCCGCCAGATCGCACAGCGTGGGGCACACGTCGATATTGGACACCGGGTCAGTGACAAGGCCCGGCGCCATCGACGGGGCCGCGATCATCAATGGCACCCGCGCGGACCCTTCATAGAAGGACATCTTGAACCACAGCCCCCGCGCGCCCAGCATGTCGCCGTGATCAGAGACAAACAGGATGATCGCCTCTTGCCGCGTACCTTCCAACGCTTCCAGCACTTCGCCGATCTTGTCGTCGAGATAGGAGATATTGGCAAAATATGCGCGCCGCGACCGGCGGATGTCGTCATCCGAGATGTTGAAATTGTCCCGGTCGTTGGCATCGAGGATGCGCTGCGAATGTGGGTCCTGATCCGCGTAGGGGATCGGGCCCACCTCGGGCATCAGGTGGTCGCAGTCCTTGTAAAGGTCCCAGTATTTTCTGCGCGCCACGTAAGGATCATGCGGATGTGTGAAGCTGACGGTCAAACACCAGGGCCGCGCATCGTGGCCGCGCCCCAGATCATAGATCTTGCGGGTCGCGTGATACGCCACCTCGTCATCGAACTCGAGCTGGTTGGTGATCTCGGCGACACCCGCGCCCGTGACCGACCCCATGTTGTGATACCACCAGTCGATCCGCTCGCCCGGCTTGCGATAATCCGGCGTCCAGCCGAAATCGGGCGGATAGACATCCGTGGTCAGCCGTTCCTCGAACCCATGCAACTGGTCGGGACCGACAAAGTGCATCTTGCCCGACAGGCACGTCTGATAGCCTGCGCGCCGCAGATGGTGGGCATAGGTGGGGATGGCGGACGGGAATTCCGCCGCGTTGTCGTAGACGCCCGTTGCACTGGGCAATTGGCCGGACATGAAGGCCGCGCGCCCCGGCGCGCACAGGGGTGAGGCGGTGTAGGCGTTGCGGAAGCGGGTGGACCGCGCGGCGAGGTTCTTCAGGTTCGGCGCATGCAGCCAATCGACAGGCCCATCGGGGAAAAGCGTGCCGTTCAATTGATCCACCATGAAGATCAGGATGTTGGGCTGGGTCATTGGTGCGCTCCTGTCACCTTGTCCAGGGCCCGCAGCGCGGTGGACATTGCCGCGTCGCGCGACGCGTCCTTGGCCAGGGCCGCGCGCAAGTACAGCCCATCGATCAGGGCCCCCAACATGTCCGCGTCCCCACGGGGATCGCTGCTGATCCCGCGCAGGGCGTGGGTCAGGTTGGATCGCAGACGGCGCTGGTACAGGACCAGCAGCCGGTGCGTTTCAGGATGGGTGGTGGCCTGGGCATAAAGTGTCATCCAGGCCCCGACCGTCGCAGGCGCAAAGCAGGACGGCGCAAAGCTGGCGGCAATCAACGCTTCGGCCCGGGCGCGTGGCGTGCGGGATCGCGCCAGCGCTTCGACCACCTCGGCCCGGAAATCGCGCAAGATCTGGCCCATGGCCGCCAGAAAGATCTGGTGCTTGCCCCCGAAATAGTGATGCGCAAGCGCCGTCGACATGCCGGCCCGCTTGGCGATCTGGCCCACGGTGACATCCAGCGACCCGGCCGCGCCGATCTCGGCAATCGTGGCCTCGACTAGGGCCGCCCTGCGGATCGGCTCCATTCCCAATTTCGGCACGGCGTCCTCCGGTCCTTGCATCGTCGCGCAAGGTGCGGGGTTTTTATTGATCCGTCAATCAATAAAAAGTCAAAGCTTGGTTGCAGGGCTCGGAGGTGTGATCGGGCGCCGTTTCAACACCGCTTCGCGCCAGGTGATAAAGGACACGGCAGCCAGAATAAGCGCACCGCCCAGAATGACCCAGACATCGACCGGTTCGGCAAACACCAGCGCGCCCAGCAGGACAGCCCAGACCAGCTGCAGGAAGGTGACGGGTTGGGTCACGGTGACTGGGGCCGCGGCAAAGGCCATGGTCATTGTGTAATGTCCGGCGGTGGCAAAGCAGGCGACCAGAAACAGCAGGCCCGTTTCGCCCCAGGTGGGCCACACCCAATTGGCAAGGGCAAACGGGGCAAGGCAGATGGTCACGACAATCGACAACATGGCCACGACGACAGCCGGTTTCGCCTCATCCGCCATGATCTTCGCCAAAAGGTACGATCCTGCAAAGCTGATGGCACAAAACAACATGGCAATGTGTCCGGGGGCCACCTCGCGAAAGCCGGGGCGCAGGATGACGGCAGTGCCGATCAGGGCGACGACAATGGCCGCGATTCGGCGCAAGGCCAACCGCTCGCCCAGAAACAGCGCGGCCCCGATGCTGACATAGACCGGCGCGAGGTAATTCATCGCCGTCACTTCGGCGATGGGAATGCGGGTCATTGCAAAAAACCACAGGATCACGCCACCGGTGTGAAACACACCGCGCATCGAAAACAGCCGCCATTGCCGCGCTGTCAGATGGGCCGCACGCAAGGCGGGCAACATGGGCAGCAAAAACACCAGGCCCAGCAGATAGCGCAGGAATGCCGCCTCGGCCGGCGGAATGCGGTCGCCCATGTATTTGACCAGCGCGGTCACAGCCACAAAACAAAAGCCGGTGACAAGCATCCAGAAGACAGCGATCAGCGGACGAGAGGGGGAGGCACTCATGCCCCCATGAACCCCGAAACCATGACCAAGCACAAGGCGTCAGAGCAGCAGCAATTTCAACGCGATGCCCCACATGGTCAACGCGATGATCGCGTCCAGAACCTGCCATGCCCTCTGGTTGGCAAAAAGCGGCGCCAGCAGGCGCGCACCATAACCAAGGGAAAAGAAAAACGTGAAACTGGCCAGCACGGCGCCAATGCCAAACAGCAACCGGTCCGGGTACTGGGCCGAGATCGACCCGATCAACACAACCGTGTCCAGATAGACATGCGGGTTCAACCACGTCAGGGCCAGAACAGTCAGAATGGCAGCACGCAGGCTCTGCACATCACCGCCCGACGTGTCCATGGCCGCGCCGCCCTTCCAGGCTGACCGCGCATTCTGCCAGCCATACCAGATCAGGAACGCGGCACCGCCATAGCGCATCACCGCCTCGAACCACGGAAGCGCTTCGGCCAAGGCGCCAAATCCGGCCACCCCGCCTGCGATCAAAACCGCGTCGCAGGTGGCGCAGGTCAGGCACACCCAGAACACATGCAACCGCCGCAGCCCCTGTCGCAGGACAAACGCATTTTGCGCCCCGATCGCCAGGATCAGGGACAGAGACAGCAAAAACCCGGGAACGAAAGAGGCCATGACACGGTTCACATTGCAACGCGACAGGATCTATCCATATGAACTCTGCGCTGCAACCCCGCGCGAGCTATACGTTTTCTGCAGATCAGCCTTGCGCAATTGGGCAGAGCATTCCGGCACCGACGTCCCTATATCGATCCAACCCGCGTGACATATCACGCATTGACCTACTGCCAGCAGTTGTCATCTGACGCAGGTATCACGTTGATCTGATCTTTGATGATTGGCGTATGACCTTACAGACCCCATATGCTGGTCAACGATAACAAGGATGAAATCCGATGCTTGACGATACACATACCGTCGACCTGACCAAGCAGGACCTCGAATTGATCGAGGCCGCGTTGCAAACCCAGGAAAAGATCCTGTCCGTGCAAAGCCGCGCGGGCGGTGCCGCTGCGCGCACCCGCTTGAACGATCTCAAGGGCCTGATGCGCCGCTTGCGCCGGCAGACACCCGCACCCCATGCCGACGGCTCACAAAGCTGGAGCCAGGTGGCGCGTCAACTGTTCTTCTGATCCGCAGCGGAACAGCCCCCGAAGGCAAGACTGAACGCCGCGCCTGGTGACAGGGCGGCGTTTTGCTTTTGCAACGGGCAAGACAGCGTGCGCGGCGACCGACGCAATCCCCGGCACCACCATGCGCCAGCGCGCATACATGAAACAGCGTTACCCGTCGCGTCCCGGCTCGTTCGGATCGCTCGAAAACAGCGCGACCTTGTTGCCCTGCGGATCACGCAAGTAAGCCACGAAGAAATTGGCGCCATAGGCCGCGCGAAATCCCGGCGGGCCCTCGTCCTGACCGCCAGCGGCCACTGCGGCGGCATGCAAGTCACGCACCTGCTGCTGACTGCGTGCCTCAAAGGCCACCATTGTGCCGTTCCCGGCCGACGCGGGCCCGCGATCAAAGGGTACCTTCACATAGAATTCCGGCGACACCGGGGCCTGGCCCGGCGCGACGGGCAACGCATAGCTTAGGTCGCCGTGATACCGCTCCAGCCCGTAACCAAGCGCTGGCAGAAAGGCCGAATAGAACCGTTCAGCCCGGTCAATATCATCCACACCGACGCAGACATACGCGATCATGCTGATGGCTCCGTTTCAGACGTCACAGGATAAGCGCGAAGATAGCACAGGCCGACGCGGCATGCACAACGATGGCACCGCACGCAGTTTCAACACAAAATTTATGTTCGTTAAGAAAGTGTTGCGGTTACCCATGGGTAACCTCACTCACCCGTCCAGCTGATCCATGACCGCGTCGCTGGCCTCGAAATTGGTGGTGACGGTCTGCACGTCATCATCATCTTCCAGCGCATCAATCAGCTTCATCAGCTTCTGCATGCCTTCCAGATCCATCTCGGTCGTGGTGGTCGGACGCCACACCAGCTTGGTGGACTCGGATTCGCCCAATTCTGCCTCAAGCGCGTTCGACACCTCGTTCAGGTCCGTATCCGCACACCAGATCACATGGCCGTCCTCGGTGCTCTCCACGTCTTCGGCCCCGGCCTCGATCGCGGCCATCATGACGGTGTCGGCATCGCCCGCCTCGACCGGATAGCTCACGGCCCCCTTGCGGTCGAACATGAAACCAACGCTGCCCGTCTCGCCCAGATTGCCGCCGTTCTTGGTAAAGGTCGAGCGCACGGTCGACGCGGTGCGGTTGCGGTTGTCCGTCATCGCCTCGACGATCACGGCCACGCCATTCGGGCCATAGCCCTCATAGCGGATCTCTTCATAATCCTCGCCCTCGCCCGCGATCGATTTCTTGATGGCGCGGTCGATATTGTCCTTGGGCATGGACTGCGACTTGGCCTCCTTCACGGCCAGGCGCAGGCGCGGGTTCTTGTCGGGGTCGGGATCACCCATCTTGGCCGCGATGGTGATTTCCTTCGACAGCTTGGAAAACAGCTTGGCGCGCAGCTTGTCCTGACGCCCCTTGCGGTGCTGGATGTTTGCCCATTTTGAGTGGCCGGCCATGCGCGCCTCCTGTCTTCGGAATTTCGGTGGTCCGGGCGTCTATAGGACATCGCCCGCCACAGGGGCAAGGCCACCCTGTGCAACGGCGCAGCCCTCCCGTGCGTGGCACGCCTGCCCCGCTCTGCTAGCTTGCAACCAAACAGAACGGAGCAAACCATGGGCGTGATGATCGAAGGTGTGTACCAGGTCCAGGACCCCGGCCCCGGCACCACCCAAAACGGCGCATACGAGCGCGCCAAAAGCACGCTGCGGGGCAGGATCACACCAGATGGCCCGTTCACGCCGGACCATGGCCGTTATCACCTTTTCGTCGCCTGGAACTGCCCGTGGGCGCATCGCACGCTGCTGACACGGGCGGTTCTCGGGCTTCAGGACGCGATCTCGATCAGCATCGCCAAACCCCGGCGTACCGAACAGGGCTGGGTGTTCGACACGGACGGTGAATTCACCGACGTGGAACTGGGCACGTCCGCCGTGCACGAGGTCTATGCCCGTCAACACCCCCCCTATACCGGGCGGATCACGGTGCCGATCCTCTGGGACAAAGAGACGAAACAGATCGTCTCGAACGAAAGCGCCGACATCGTGCGCATGCTCGGCACCACCTTTGATCCAAACCGCCGCCTGTGCCCCGACCATCAAAAGGCCGAGATTGACCGCTGGAACACCCTGATCCACGCACATGTCAACAACGGTGTCTACCGTGCCGGCTTTGCCCGCACGCAAGAGGCATATGACGCCGCCGTCACCGCTCTCTTCGCCACGCTGGACGATCTCGAAAGCCACCTCACCAAACACATCACGCTCACTGGGACAAACCTGACCGAAGCCGACCTGCGCCTCTTTCCCACATTGGCCCGCTTCGATGTGGCCTACCATTACGCATTCAAATGCAACCTCGCGAAACTCAGCGACTACCCCGCCCTGTGGGATTATGCCCGCGCGCTGAATGCCCTCCCTGGCGTGGCCGAAACCGTCAAACCCGACATCTACAAGGCAGGCTACTTTTCCCCGTCCGAGGCGCGCAACCCGCTGGGCATTGTCCCGGCAGGCCCCCGGATCGACTGGACCGCCCCCTCCACCCGAACGATCCACTGGTAACGGATCACGGCCCACGCTCTTCTTCTGGCCAGAAATATCCCGGGGGTTTGGGGGCAGCGCCCCCATTCACGCAAAAAATCGCGTCGCGCAGCGCCCGCTTGATCCCGCGGGTCGCCCGCCCCCCACCCCGACACCCCGGGACCGGGCAAGACCAGCACTGGCCCGCCGCCTCACACATTGCGGCATGAACAGCCTCAAACCGCGTCCGCAGAAACAACTGGAACGCCCAGCCCCCGAACCCTAGGGTGCCGGACATGACCACCGACCAGATTATCCTGTTTTCCCTGTTCGGCGCCGTCTTCGGCCTGCTGCTCTGGGGGCGCTTTCGCTATGACATTGTTGCGTTCACCGCCCTGATGGCGGCGGTTGTGCTGGGGGTCGTGCCCAGTGCAGAGGCTTTTTCCGGCTTCGGCCACCCCGCAACGCTTGTGGTGGCCCTGGTGCTCGTGGTTTCGGCGGGGCTCGTGCGCTCGGGTGCGGTCTTTCTGATCACGCGCACCCTGGTCGATGCCAGCCGATCGCTTGGCGCGCATATCACGTTGATGGGGGCCATTGGCGGCGTGCTGTCCGCTTTCATGAACAATGTGGCCGCACTTGCGCTCCTGATGCCGGTCGATATCCAGACCGCGCGAAAGGCCGGTCGGTCGCCAGGCCTCAGCCTCATGCCGCTCAGCTTTGCCACGATCCTCGGTGGCATGGTCACATTGATCGGCACGCCGCCCAACATCATCATCGCCACGATCCGCCAAGACAGCCTGGGCGAACCCTTCCGCATGTTCGACTTCGCCCCGGTGGGGGGCATCGCCGCCATCGCGGGCCTGACCTTTGTCGCGCTTGTCGGCTGGCGGCTGATCCCGGCGCGCGAGGATGGCAGCACCCCGGACGAGGCTCTGTCGGAATACATCGCCGAATTGACCATTCCCGAAGGGTCCAAACATGCAGGCAAACGCGTGGGCGAGTTGGAGGAAGAGGCGGAAAAGGCCGATGTCGCCATTATCGGCGTGATCCGGGAGGGCAAACGCCGCTACGGGCGCGCCCGCAATACGGTCCTGCAGGAGGGCGACGCCCTGGTGATCGAGGCGACGCCCGATGCGCTGGACGAATTCCGCGCGGCCCTCAGCCTGGCGGTCGCGGATGCCAAGCGCGAAGAGCAGTTGAAAGCAGCCGGGGAAGGCGTTGAAATCATTGAAGTCGTCGTCACGGACCAATCCCGTCTGATCGGACGGACAGCGCAAAGTGTCGGGCTCAGTTGGCGCCAATCCACCGTGCTTTTGGGGATTTCGCGTGGCGGCAAGCGGATCACCAAGCAGATCCGCAAGACCGAAGTCCGCGCGGGCGACATCCTGCTGCTGTTGGTGCCGCGCGACACCGGCCAGGATGTGACGCAGTGGCTGGGCGGCCTGCCGCTGGCCGAACGCGGTCTGGCCGTGACAGCCGATGATAAGGTCTGGCTTGCCATCGGGCTGTTTGCAGGGGCGGTCGCGGCGGCAAGCGTGGGCCTGTTGTACCTGCCCATTGCGCTTGGCCTTGTCGTGGTGGCCTATGTGCTGTCCAAGATCGTGCCATTGTCCGAACTTTATACCCATATCGAATGGCCCGTGATCGTGCTGCTCGGCTCCATGATCCCGCTGGGGGCCGCGCTGGAAAGTTCGGGCGGCACGGAACTGATCGCGGGTTGGCTGGTGACACTGACCGACGGCTTGCCCGCCTGGGCGGTGCTGACGGTGCTGATGGTCGTCACGATGAGCCTGTCAGACGTGCTGAACAACACTGCCACAACCATCGTGGCCGCACCTGTCGGTATCCAGATGGCCCAGACGCTGGGTGTCTCGCCCGACCCGTTCCTGATGGCGGTGGCGGTCGCCGCCTCGTCCGCATTCCTCACCCCGATCGGACACAAGAACAACACGCTGATACTGGGACCCGGGGGGTACAAGTTCGGCGATTACTGGCGTATCGGCCTGCCGCTCGAGGTCATCGTGATTGCGGTGTCGATCCCCGCCATCCTGCTGTTCTGGCCGCTTTGATCCGCGCATCGGAATTTTGCAAAATTCCGGACCGTTTTCCGGGCCGGAAAACGGCTGACCAAGGGTAAGCGTTGCGTGCAACGGACCGTCCCGTCTAACGTCGCGCGCAGGGAGGCGACGGAATGGACATACTTGTAAACGTGGTGCTGCCACTTTCGCTGGCGATCATCATGCTGAGCCTCGGCATCGGACTGACCTTTGCCGACTTTGGCCGCGTCCTGCGCACACCCAAGGCCTTTGCCACCGGCGCGATCGCTCAGGTCATCCTGCTACCCGGTGTCACCTATTGTGTGGTGCGCGCCTTTGGATTGCCCGCCGAAATCGCCGTCGGCTTCATGCTGCTCAGCTTTTGTCCGGGTGGCGTCACGTCAAACATGCTTGCGCGCCTGTCCCGGGGCGACGTCGCCCTATCGGTGTCCCTCACGGCTGTTATCAGCCTGCTCAGCATTCTGACGGTCCCTGTCCTTGCCGCGTGGTCGGTCGTGCATTTCATGGGGGATGCCGCACCGGATGTGTCGGTGACACGCCTTGCCGTGTCGGTCTTTGTGATCGTCACGCTGCCGGTCTTGATCGGGGTCCTGATCCGCCGCTATGCCACCGATTTCGCCATCAGTGTCGAACCTTTTCTGTCGCGCCTTGCCACCCTGCTGTTCATCATCATCGTTGTTGCCGCGCTGGCCGCGAACTGGGACATCTTTGTCGGCAACCTGGACACGCTGGGTCCTGCGCTGGTGGTGCTTATCCTTGTTCTTCTGCTGGTCGGCCTGGCCCTGGCCCGGTTGGCCGCCTTGCCCTGGGACCAGTCCAAGACGATCGCCGTTGAAACCGGCATCCAGAACGCGACCCTTGGCATCACGCTGGCCGCCCTCATATCCGGCCAGGCCGACGGGTTCAGCGCGATGGCCCTGCCATCCGGGGTCTACGGCATTCTGATGTATCTTGTTGCCGCACCCTTTGTGGTATGGTTCCGCAGCCGCTGAGGGAGACCGCAGATGGATCAGGCAGACGCCATTGTCGTGGGATCGGGCCTTGCCGGTCTGGCCGCGGCCGCCGAACTTGGGGATCGCGGCAAGCGGGTGATCATCGTTGATCAGGAGCCGCGCAGTTTCCTCGGCGGTCAAGCCTTCTGGTCCCTGGGCGGGCTTTTCATGGTCGACACGCCCGAACAGCGGCGCATGGGCATCCGTGACAACCGCGCGCTGGCCCTGAACGACTGGATGGGCAGCGCCCAGTTTGACCGCGACGAAGACGCTATGCCCCGCAAATGGGCCGAAGCCTATATCGACTTTGCCGCGGGCGAGATGCGCCCCTGGCTGCATGCGATGGGGTTGCGGTGGTTTCCCATCGTGGGCTGGGCCGAACGGGGCGGCAGCTTTGCCGATGGGCACGGCAATTCAGTGCCCCGGTTTCATATCACCTGGGGCACGGGCCCCGGCATCATCGAACATTTCGTGCGCCGCTGCGAAGACCATGAAAAGGCGGGCCTGATCCAGTTCAACTTTCGCCACCAGGTGGACCGGATTGATATGGAGAACGGGGCGGCCAAGGGTGTCAGTGGCACGCTGCTGGCCGACGACGGTGCCGCGCGCGGCCAGCAGACCAACCGCGACAAGGTGGGGGAGTTCGCGCTGCGCGCGCCATCGGTCATCGTGACCTCCGGTGGCATTGGTGGCAATTTCGACATGGTGCGCAAGGTGTGGCCCACAGACCGCCTTGGGCCCGCGCCCAAGGACATGGTGGCCGGTGTGCCTGCCCATGTGGACGGCCGCATGATCGGCATTTCCGAGGCGGCAGGCGGACACGTCATCAATGGCGACCGCATGTGGCACTATACCGAAGGCGTCAAGAACTGGGACCCGATCTGGCCCAGCCACGGCATTCGTATCCTGCCGGGTCCGTCGTCGATGTGGTTCGACGCGGAAGGCAACCGGTTCGCCCCACCCGCCCTGCCCGGCTTTGACAGCATGTCGACCCTGCGCGACATTCTCGCGACGGGCTATGATTACAGCTGGTTCGTGCTGACCCAGAAGATCATCAAGAAGGAATTCGCGCTGTCCGGGTCCGAGCAGAACCCGGACCTGACCTCCAAGAAGTGGTCAGAGGTGATCAGGCAACGCGTGCTGTCGGGCAAGAACGCCACCGGCCCGGTCGAAGCCTTCAAGGAACGCGGCGAGGATTTTGTCGTCGCCAACGATCTGAGCACGCTTGTCCGGGGCATGAACCAGGTCGCGGGCGGCAACCTGATTGACGAGGCCAAACTGCGCGCACAGATCGAGGCGCGGGATGCCCAGATCGACAATCCGTTCTCGAAGGATGCGCAGATGATGGCCATTCATGCCGCGCGCAACTATCGCGGTGACCGCCTGTTGCGCACGGCCAAGCCGCACAAGTTCCTTGATCCTGGGAACGGCCCGCTGATCGCGGTCAAGCTGCATGTGCTGACGCGCAAGACGTTGGGCGGGCTTCACACCACCCTCGACAGCCAGATGATCGGGGCCTATGGCGTGCCTGTGCCGGGCCTGTTCGCGGCCGGCGAGGTCGCGGGCTTTGGCGGCGGGGGCTATCACGGCTACAATGCGCTTGAGGGCACGTTCCTGGGCGGCTGCATCTTTTCGGGGCGCGCTGCCGGGCGGTCAAATTCCATCGCCTGACGCCCCCCTGATCCGGCCGGGATGCCGCTGTTCCAGATGCACGGGCGCCTCTCCGCACAGGTGGGCCACGCCGCTGTCATCGAACATCGCCCACCGTGCCGCAATCAGTTGGAAATGCCGCGTTTCGCACCCCCAGGCATCCCGGGAAAAGCGGGACCGCCACACCCCTTCGATCCGCACCGGCAGCTGGATCGTATCAACCCCTTCGGGGCGCCAGCCGGGGGTCTTGGACCGGGCGTGGAACAACAGGGCGCGCAAACGCGCCTCGACCCCATGGGCCTGCCGGGTCCGCCGCCCGGCAAACAGCACCTGGATCGCGGCACCGTCCTGGGTAAAGCCGCGCACCACAAGGTCCTGCCGGTTGTTGCGGTGCATTTGCGGCACCAGCCCGACAGTGACGCGCCGCACCGGTGACCGGAACAGCCCATTGTCCTCGTAATCGGGTGTGATCAGATGTGCGGGTCGGCGAAGGTCAGGCATGGCATGCTGCGGGTTGGGTGATGCCCCGCATAGCAGCCCGCCGTTAACAGTCTCTTTCCCTCACAACGGCCAGATCAGCGGGATCACCGCCGACGCCAGCACGCCGACGCTTAGGTTGAGCGGAATGCCCACCCGCATGAAGTCGGTGAACTTGTAGCCGCCTGGACCATAGACAAGCATGTTGGTTTGATAGCCGATGGGCGTCGCGAACGACGCCGACGCCGCCACCATCACCGCCACCACAAGCGGGCGCGGATCAATCCCGAGGGCAGTGGCAAGGCCGATGGCGATGGGTGTCACCACAACCGCGACCGCATTGTTGCTGACCAATTCGGTCAGGACGGAGGTCAGCAGGTACACCGCCCACACGATCAGGAACGGCGGCAGCACCATCAGGCTGGGCGCGATGGCATCCACGATCAGCGACACCGCCCCCGTCGCCTCGAGCGCCGCACCAATGGCCAGCATGGAAAAGATAAGCGCCAGCAAGCGGCCATCGACAAAGGAAAACGCCTCGTCCGCGTCGATGCAGCGGGTGATCAGCACCACGGCGACTGCCAGCACCGACAGCATCAGGATCGGGGCAACCCCGAGGGCCGCCAGGATCACGATCCCCAACAGCGCGCCCAGCGCAATGGGGGCGTGGCTGCGCCGGTATTCGCGTTGCGAGGGCTTGGAGACATCCACCATGTCCATGTCACTGGCCAGACGCTGGATGTCTTCGGGTGCCCCTTCCAACAGCAGCGTATCACCGACCTTGACCACCAGGTCATCCAGCTGCCGCCCGATGTTCTGGTTCCGGCGGTGCACGGCCAGTGGATAAACCCCGTAGCGGCGGCGCAGGCGCAGCGCCCCCAGGGACCGGCCCACCATCTTGCAGCCGGGTGTGATCAGAACCTCGACCGTCGTTGTCTCGACCGCGCCGACCTGATCGATGCGCTTGAGTTCCTTGTTGCGTTGCAGGCTCAAAAGCTCGGTCATCTGGGTCCGCAGGACCACACGGTCGCCCACCTGCAACGCGACCCCTGCCATGTTCCGGCGCAACGACTGATCGCCCCGGATCACATCGATCAGGCGTACGCCATCGCGCTTGAACAACTGCACGCCCGTCACCTCGCGTCCGACCAGGTTGGATTCGGGGGGGATGACGGCCTCGGTAAAGAATTTCATGCGGCTGCGGTCGCTCAGCAACCCCGCCAAGCTGTCGCGGTCCGGCAACAGCAGGGGACCAAAGAACCGCAAGTACACCATCCCCCAGACCACCAGGACAATGCCCAGCGGCGTGACCTCGAAGATGGTAAACGGCGCCATCCCCTGCGCCCGGGCCACACCGTCCACCAGCAGGTTGGTCGAGGTGCCGATCAGGGTCAGCGTGCCGCCCAGGATCGCGGCATAGCTGAGCGGGATCAGCAGTTTCGACGGGCTGAGCCCCATTGTCTTGGCCAGTTGAATGATCACCGGGATCATGACCACCACAACCGGGGTATTCGACACGATTGCCGAACTGAAGACAACAAAGGCCATCAACAGGATGACGGCCACGGCCGGGTTGGTTCGGGCCTTGCGGTCCGCCAGCCCGGTGAAGGCATCCAGCGCCCCGGTGCGCACAAGCGCCCCCATGATGATGAACATCGCCGCGATGGTCCACGGGGCCGGGTTGGACAGAACGATCAGGGCATCGTCATAGGGCAATGCACCCGACCCAAGCATCAGGGCCACGCCGCCGATGGCCACCACTTCGGTCGGAAACACCTCGCGCAGGAACAGCACGAACATGACGCCCACCACCACCAGCGTCAGGATGGCATAGCCTGTTTGCGAAAGCTCGATCAGCCCCATGGGCACGACCCCTGTTCATGCGCGATCAGCGTGCACTGTCCCCCAACGATGCCGCCGCTTCAACCCGCCCGCGGCGCGGCTGCACCAGAAACATGCCCACCAGCATCAGTGCAAGGGCGGCCCAGACGGTCGGGGCATAGGCCTCCTCCAGGATCAGCTTGGCCCAGAACACACCAAAGAGCGTCACCAGAAAACTGACCTGCACCGCAAAAACGGGGCCCGCGCGGCCCACCAGCCAGACATAGCCCGCATAGACCAGCACATGGGTGACGGAACTGAGGATCAGGGCGATGTCTGCGGCCCCGTATGCCGGGCGCGGATCGATCCATTGCCCGCTGAACAGCGCAAGAGGCAGCGCGATCACGGCCCCCACGACAGAGGCACCCCACAGGACCTGCACCGCATCCAGGCCCGCCGTCCCCCAACGCGCCACGTAATTGCCCTCGAACGCGTAAAACAGGCCCGAAATCAGACCCACGAAGATCCAGAAAATCGGGATCGCGCCGGTCATGTTCGCGTTGGGCAGCACGATCAACAGGACGGCGGTCAATCCGACCAGCAAGCCCGCGAAACGGCGCCATTCAAAGCGGTCAAGCGCCAGCAGCAGCGCGATGGGGAAGGCCCAGATCGGGATCATGCTGAGCAGGATGGACATGATGCCCGACGGCAGGTGCACCGCCGCCTGATAGCTGGCCGAGTTGGGCAATACCGATCCGATCAGCGCAATCACCAGATAGACCCGCATGTGATCCCGCCCCCAGGGCAGGCGCGCACCGCGCACCAGGCCAAGCACCGTCATGACGGCAGCGCCGATCGCCATCTGCCAGAACAGAAGGCCGAAATGCTGATATCCGGTGCTGACGGCAATCTTGGTCAGGGGCATGGTCAGGCCCCACCCCGCCCCCAGCAGGATCAGCACTGCCGTGAACCCGAGGGCCGCGCGACCCGTCATGGACCGCTGGCCTGCAAAAGCCCGCCCTCGCGCACCATTTCGATGCGCGTCGCGCGTCCGTCAGCACCCGTTTCGACATAGACGCCGGACAGAGTGGCGGGGCCAAGGGCCGGCTGAAACCGCTCTTTTGGCATGCCGGTGATGAACCGGCGCAGGGGTTCGTCCCGCTGCATGCCGATGACCGAGTTATAGTCGCCGCACATGCCCGCATCGGTCAGGTAGGCACACCCCCTGGACAGGATCATCGCGTCTGCCGTCGGCACATGGGTGTGGGTGCCAACCATCAGGCTGGCCCGCCCGTCACACCAATGCCCCATCGCCATCTTCTCGGAGGTCGCCTCGCAATGGAAATCCACGATGATGGCGTCGGCCTGACCACCCAGAGGATGGGCACGGAACACCGTTTCAAGGGCCGAGAAAGGATCATCAAAAGGCCGCTTCATGAACACCTGCCCCAGCGCCTGGGCCACCAGCACCTTCTTGCCGTTCCGCGCCGTGAACAGGCGCGCGCCCTTACCCGGTGCGGCCTTGGAGAAGTTCAGCGGGCGAATGATCCGCGGCTCCTGCTCGACAAAGGCAAGCATGTCCTTTTGGTCAAAGGCATGGTCGCCCAGCGTCACGCAATCCGCGCCGGCCTCAAGCAGGGTTTTGGCATGCGCACCGGACAGCCCCATGCCGGACGTGGCGTTTTCCCCGTTCACAACAACAAAATCGAGGTCCCAGTCGGCGCGCAATCGCGGCAGGTGATCGGTGACAGCCTGACGGCCCGCGCGGCCCATCACATCACCCAGGAATAGAAGTTTCATACGGCCCCATATGCCGCGCACGGCGCGCACGGCAAGCCCAAAGCGCACCGCGTCCCCTCTCTCAGTTCCAAAAATTCCGAGGGTGAAGCCGCAGGCCGCGGGGGCTGGCCCCCTTCAGACCTCAATCACCTCTGCGTCCGTGACAATCATGTCGAGCATCTGATCCGTCGGCTCCATCGGCAGCGCCGCCATTTCCTGCGCGCCATATGCAAAACCGATGGCAAGGGTCGCCCGACGCGCGCGCAATTGCTGCAATGTCCGGTCATAGAAGCCGCCGCCATAACCCAAACGCCCGCCCGTCCGGGTGAAGGCAACAAGCGGCACGATCAAGATCTCGGGCTTAAGGAAATCGTCAACCTCCGGCACCATCGCGCCGAACGGACCCGCGCGCAGCGGCGCGTCGGGCATCCAGCGCGAGAAACGCAGCGGTTGCCCCTGCCCCATGATCACCGGCACACCGACATGCCCATGCGCGGCCGCCTCGGCCATGGCAGGCAGCGGATCAATCTCGGACCGGATGGGCATGTAACCCGCCAGCGACACACCCCGGTACCCGGCCAGAACGGATGACAACAGGCCCGACGCCCCACCCGCATCCAGGTCGAACGCGGCCTTGCGCGCGGCAAAGGCCTGTTTGCGCACGGCCGCTTTCTGATCCGCCAGATCCATCCGCAGCCCTACAGCAGCACGATGGCCGCAAGGCCGAGAAACGCAAAGAAACCAACCACATCCGTCACGGTGGTCACAAACGCCCCCGAGGCCAGCGCCGGGTCTATTCCGATGCGGTCCAGCACGATGGGAATGCCTGTGCCCGCCAGCCCCGCCACAACCATGTTCACCACCATCGCGGCCGCAATCACGTATCCCAGCGCAGGCGATCCGAACCAGAGGATGCCGACAACGCCCATCACTACGGCAAAGACAGCGCCGTTGATCAGGCCCACCAACACCTCGCGCCGGATGACGCGCCACACATTTGCACCGGTCAGATCCTTGGTCGCAAGCGCGCGCACGGCCACGGTCAGCGATTGCGTGCCGGCATTGCCCCCCATCGACGCCACGATGGGCATCAGGACGGCCAACGCCACGATCTGGGCAATCGCCATTTCAAACTGCGCGATGACCAGCGATGCGAGGATGGACGTCACCAGGTTCACCGCCAACCACGGAATACGCCGCTTGGTCGTCTCCCGGACCGAATCCGACAGGGCCGATTCCTCGCCCACCCCCGCCAGGCGCAGGATGTCTTCCTCGTGCTCTTCATCCAGCACGGCCATCGCGTCGTCGATGGTGATCAGACCGATCAACCGCCCCTCGTCATCAACCACGGGGGCCGAGATCAGGTGATACTGGTTAAAGGCATAGGCCACGTCGCTTTCGTCCTGGCTGGCGGGAATGACGCGAAAGGTGTCCTCCACCAGATCCGTCAGCATCACCTCGCGCCGCGACCGCATGAGCTTGCCCAGCGTCACATTGCCCACCGGATGCAGGCGCGGGTCCACCAGCACGATGTGGTAGAACTGATTGGGCAGGTCCTCTTCCTCGGCATTGCGCAGCCGGTCGATGGCCTCGCCCACGGTCCAGTGTTCGGGGGCCATGACCACCTCGCGCTGCATCAGGCGACCGGCAGAATACTCGGGGAAGGCCAGCGACTGTTCGACCAGCGCACGATCGGTGTCCTCCAGCGCATCCAGGATCTGTTCCTGCTGCTTGTCGTCCAGATCTTCGATCAGGTCGACCACATCGTCACTGTCCAGATCGCGCACCGCTTCGGCCAGGACGTTCGGCTTGAGAACGGCAATCACCTCTTCGCGGATCGCTTCGTCCAGTTCGGTCAGGATGTCGCCGTCAAATTCGCGATCATAAAGGCGGATCAGGCGCGACCGGTCAAAGGCGTTGATCTGTTCCAGAAGGTCGGCAATGTCGGCCGCGTGCAGCGGCTCCATCAGCTTGGTCAGCTGTTCGCGGTCTTCGATGTCAACGGCATACAGGATCGCGGAAACGTTCTTGCGTTCAAGCACATAGGCGTTTTCATCGCTGGTGGGGTCCGTCACGTTGGCCTCATCTGACATGGCGTGCGTCTCCCTTCCGTGGCGTCTGGGCAGACCATAGGGCGCACCCCATGGGCTGACAATGGGCCGGATTTCGCTTTGCGCCGCTTCGCGCTGCCCGGCATAAGACCTGCATGAGCAATGCGCATCTTCTGACCGGCCATGTGCTGACCTTTTCTGGCGACCCGTTTGTGACCCCGTGGGCCGACGCGGTGCATCTTGGTGAAAACAGCGCGGTGTTGATCGAGGATGGCAGGATCACGGCCTTGGGCGACGCGGCCAAGGCGCAAGGCGCGCACGCGGCGCGCCACGACTACACCGGCCACCTGATCTGCCCCGGTTTCATCGACGCGCACGCGCATTATCCGCAGACGGGCATCATCGCGTCCTGGGGCAAGCGGCTGATCGACTGGCTGAACACCTACACCTTCCCCGAAGAAATGCGCTTTGGCGATCCGGCCTACGCGCAGGCCACGGCCGCGCGCTATCTTGATCTTCTGCTGGATCACGGCACCACGTCCGTCGCCAGTTTCTGCACCATCCATCCGTCCAGCGTCGAGGCGCTGTTCACAGCGGCGGCAGAGCGCAACATGGCCGTGGTCGCGGGCAAGACCTGCATGGACCGCAACGCCCCCGACGGCCTGCGTGACAGCGCGCAATCGGCCTATGACGACAGCAAGGCGCTTCTGGACAGATGGCACCGCAGGGGCCGTGCGCACTATGCCATCACGCCGCGCTTTTCCCCGACCTCGACCGAAAACCAGATGGCCGCGCTTGGGACGCTTTGGGCCGAGCATCCCGATGCCCTGATGCAAACCCATCTGAGCGAACAGGTGGACGAAATCGCCTGGGTGCGCGGCCTGTATCCGACTGCGCGGGATTACCTGGATACATACGAACAGCATGGGCTGTTGGGCGCGCGGGGACTTTATGGCCACGCCATCCACCTTGTGCCGCGCGAAGTGGACCGTTTGCGCGAGGTGGGCGCGGGCCTTGTGCACTGCCCCACGTCCAACACGTTCATCGGCTCGGGCCTGTTTGATCTGATGGGCCTTGCCGGTGCGGGCCTGCGCGTGGGTCTGGCCACGGATACCGGCGGCGGTTCGTCTTTTTCCATGCTTCGGTCCATGGCCGCCGCCTACGAGATCGCGCAATTGCGCGGTGTGGCCGTTCATGCGGCCCAGCTTTTGTGGCTGGCGACTGCGGGGGCGGCGCGTGTGCTGCACCGTGCGGATGAGATCGGGCAGATTGCGCCGGGCCTTGCCGCCGACCTCTGTGTCCTTGACCTGGCGTCGACCCCGGCCATCGCGCAGCGGCATGCCCAGGCGGAAGACATCTGGGACGCCGTGTTCCCGACCATCATGATGGGCGATGACCGCGCGGTGGCAGACGTGTGGGTCGCGGGCGTCAGGCGCACCTAACAGGGGGCGGCCAGCACCATCACCCAGATATTGCCCGGGGCCTGCGCCAGCCCGACCGCCTTCGCGTCGCGATGCAGGATGTTGCGCCGGTGCCCGCGCGATCCCATCCACGCGGCCATCACCTCGGTCAGGCTGCGCTGGCCCGCGGCGATGTTTTCGGCCCCAAAGCAATACCGATACCCGGCGCGGGTCAGACGTTGGCCGATATCGGACCCATCCGATCCCGTGTGGGAAAAGAAACCTGAGCGCGCCATGTCCTGTGCGTGGGCCTCTGCCGCCGCCTCCAAGCTGCGGTCATAGACCAGAGGGGCACGGTTCTGCGCCGCCCGTTCGGCATTGACCGCGCTCAGCGCGACAGGATCGCTCACGGCGGCTGCGGCCCATAAACACATCGAAATGCTCAGGAAAAGTGACCTCATACCGCCTCGCTCAGTGCCTGCGCCATCGCGGTTTGCCGCGCAATGGCCGCGCCCAGGTCAAACGTGGTCACCTGGCCGTCCCGCACGATCTGCCGGCCCTCGACAAACAGATCGCGCACGGTGGTGGGCCCGGCCAGAAGCAAAGCGGCAGGATCCCAGCTGCCTGCCGCCTCGATCCCGCTGGTGTCCCAGATGGCAATGTCAGCCCGGGCTCCGGCCTCGATCCGGCCGCAATCCGGACGGCCCAGTATGTCGGCCCCGCCGCGCGTGGCGATGTCCAGCGCGTCCATCGCGCTCATCGCATCCGCACCTTGTGCGACCCGCTGCAACAACATGGCCTGTCGCGCTTCGGCCACCAGATTGCCGGCGTCGTTGCTGGCCGACCCATCCACGCCAAGACCCACGGGCACGCCCGCGTCCCGCATGGCCCGCACCGGTGCGATGCCGGACCCAAGACGGCAATTTGAGCAGGGACAATGCGCCACGCCGGTGCGCGTGCGGGCAAAAAGCGCGATCTCGGAGGCGTCCAGCTTGACGCAATGCGCATGCCACACATCCGGCCCGACCCACCCCAGATCCTGCGCATATTGGCCGGGGCGACATCCGAACTGTGCCAGCGAATAGGCGATGTCCTCGTCATTCTCGGCCAGATGGGTGTGCATCATCACACCCTTGTCACGGGCCAGTATGGCCGCATCGCGCATCAGCTCGCGGCTGACGGAAAACGGCGAACACGGGGCCACGCCGACCCGGCACATCGACGCCGGTGACGGGTCGTGGAAGGCGTCGATCACGCGCAGCATGTCCTCAAGGATCGCGCCTTCCTCCTCGACCAGGTGATCCGGCGGCAGGCCACCAGCGCTTTCGCCAATGCTCATCGCGCCGCGCGTGGGGTGAAAGCGCACGCCAACCTCCGCCGCAGCCGCGATGGTGTCGTCAAGGCGCGATCCGTTGGGATAGAGATACAGGTGATCCGACGACAAGGTGCAGCCCGACAACGCCAGTTCCGCCAATCCGATCTGGGCCGATACAAACATGTGGTCCGGCGTGAAGCGGGCCCAGATCGGATAAAGCGTCTGCAACCAGCCAAACAACAGCGCATTCTGCGCCGCAGGCACCGCCCGCGTCAGCGTCTGGTACAGGTGGTGATGCGTGTTCACGAGGCCGGGCGTGACGACGCACCCGCGCGCATCCACGGTTTCGCCTGTCGTTTCGAGGTGGCCGCCAATCTCTGCCACCTGGCCATCGCACAGGCGAATGTCCGTGTCGCGCAACACGCGCCGGTCGCCGTCCATCGTCACCAGGTGGGACGCGGATTTGATCACGATCTCTGTCACACGTGGGCCGCCAGAATGTCCAACGCGGCGCGGTGCACGTCCGGGTGCGAGGCCGCGACGACCCGCCCGCCTTCGTGCGCCGGGCCCCCGGACCAGTCGGTCACAACGCCACCGGCGGCTTCGATCACGCCGATCGGCCCCTGGATGTCGTAACTGTTCAGCCCCGCCTCGATCACCAGGTCCACCTGCCCGGCCGCGACCAGCGCGTAGGCATAGCAATCCATCCCGTACCGCACCAGTTTCACAGTGTGCGCAACGGCCTCGAACCCTGCACGGTCGTGCGGGGTGCCCACTTCCGGAAAGGTGGTGAAGAGAACAGCCTCTGACAGGGGGCGCGGCGCGCGGGTCGCCAGATCCCGTTCGCCCGATGGGCCTCGCATACGGGCGACTTCGCCCGCCCCCCAGAACCGTTCCTGAATATAGGGCTGATCGATCATACCCAGGATCGGTCCGCTGTCATCGCTCAGACCGATCAGAACGCCCCAGGTCGGTGTCCCCGCCACGAACCCGCGCGTGCCGTCAATTGGGTCCAGCACCCAGGTCAGCCCGCTCGTGCCTGGCAGGGCCCCGTATTCTTCGCCCAGGACCGCATCCGCCGGGCGCATCCGGGCCAGAACCGCGCGCATCGCCTGTTCGGCGGCGCGATCTGCAATGGTCACCGGATCAAAGCCGTCTGCCGCCTTGTTTTCGGCGGTCAGCGTGTCGGTGCGGAAATGAGGCAGGATGGCCGCACGCGCCGCGTCGGCCATGGCATGCGCGACGGCGATCAGCTCTGAAAAGGGATAAGACATGCCTTTGGCGTGCCAGAGTGGCACGCGCGGCGCAAGCAAAGAGTGTAGGTTCTAGGCGACGTCTGTCAGCACGCGTGCCAGTTCGAACAGGCGGCGCCGTTGCGCTTCGGGAATGGCGTAGTAGGTGCGTACCAGTTCCATCGCCTCCTTGTCGCTCAGCATGTCCGTGGGGACATTGCCAATGCCAGCAGGCTGACCTGCATCTTCCTTGAGGCCTTCGAAGAAAAAGGCCACCGGAACGCCCATCGCCTCGCCTATGTCCCACAGCCGTGAGGCACTGACGCGGTTGGCACCGGTTTCATATTTCTGGATTTGCTGGAACTTGATCCCGACCATGTCGGCCAGCTTTTGCTGGGTCATGCCAATCAGCCACCGGCGCTGTCGGATCCGTTTGCCGACATGAACGTCTACCAAATGTGCCATTGCGTGCCCAACCTATTAATTCTGCGGTTTTCACAACGCCCGGTGCAAAGGTGAGAACCACACCAAGCGTCGCGTAATGTTTACAGTGTATGGTGTACGCCCAATTTTTTCAACGCAATCCACCCGTATCACGTGAATGCGATGCGCCCGTCGCCACCCCCGTGACGCGCGCGCGGGCCGTCGCTTCCGTACGTGTGTCGTGGTTCATGCGCAAAATCGCTTCTTGCGCGCACCCTGTTTCTCACAATGCTTCAACACGTTACACGATAAACATCACACGGGCACAACCACTTAAAATTGAAGTCCCCAATCCGCTTTATCGAGGCATTTTAAGACTTTAGTAGGCATGTAACAAATCTCGCCTCCCCGGCGGGATAAGCCAATTGTTGCTCACAATATTGATTCGAAAATGTCAAACTGCCCCTGATACCGCACGCAGCGCCACCGCATCTGCGGCCTGAAACGCGCGCCGCAGGAAACCGACCAGCGCATCATGCACTTCGTTTGCCGCCCCTCCGGCGCCATACAGGTTGATGCTGTGCATGGGCAGGTCCGGCAGTGCACCGCCATGTTCGATCCGGTCCAGATGGGGCGGTTCGGTGCCTTCGATCATCGTGTGCACCGCCAGATCGGCGCTGACGGTCGCCTCGATCGTGCGGTCGCTTTCGGTTTCGACCACCACGTCCCACGGAATGCCCGCGCTGTCCAACCGTTCTATCACACGGGGACGAAAGGTGCATTGCCGCCCAAAGGCCAGCTTGAGCGGGCGCTGCCGCCAGGCCGATCCGCCGGGTGCACCCACCCAGCACAGCGGCTTTGTGCACAATTGTTCACCGCCTGCATCAATGCCGGTTTCCGTCGTCAGGATGATGTCGCACGCCCCTTTTGCAAACTCCGCCTTCAGACGGCGGGTGTAGGAGCTGTCCAGTTGCACCTTCACCCGTGGAAAGGCCGCATGAAACTGCTTCAGCACCCTTGGAATGGCCGGATAAACGATGTCATGCGGCACCCCGAGGGTAATCTCGCCCTCATAGGCCTGATCCGTCAGGCGCGTGATCACCTCGTCATTCAGCGCCACCATCCGGCGTGCATAGACCAGCAGCTGTTCGCCCGATGCGGTCAGCGCAATTGTCCGGCCGGACCGGTCGAACAGATCCAGACCCAACAGGTCTTCAAGGCGCTTCAACTGCATGGACACCGCCGATTGGGTCAGATGCAGGAACCCGGCCGCCCGCGTGACGCCCCCGCTCTCCGCTACCGCAACGAAGGACCGCAACGTGGTGATGTCCAAATTTCTCATATCAATCTCCCTGATGCTTTGCATCATAAACATTCGTTTTCAGAATGTGTCATGATCCGCCATATAGATCAACAGAATTGATACAACAAAGCAAACACATCACGAAAGACGAAAGGACGCTCCAATGGCGCTCACCGACATCACCGCCCGCCACAGCACTTTGAAACCGGCCGCCCGCCGCCTGCCCGGTCTGGACACATTGTTTTCGGTGTGGAAATCGCGCCGCGCCCTTGCCCGCCTGGATGCGCGTGCGCTGGACGACATCGGGGTCGATGCGCGCCGCGCCGCACGCGAAAGCGCCAAACCCATCTGGGATGTCCCCGCCACCTGGCGCGACTAGGCAAGGCCGGTTCGGAAATCGGCATGTGCGGCATTTATGACAAAAACGGTCGGAATGTCGCACCTTGCCCGCCGAAAACCCTTCAAAAACCCTTGAATGACAAGGGAACTGACCCGATATTTGACCCAATGCGGGCGGAAATCCGCGACCGGTGGATCCTCCACCGGGCTTTGTATCAATTTGGAGGTCAACAATGGCTGAGTTGAATACGATCCGGTCCGCGGCCGGTACACGCGCCGCCCAGATCGACGCGGGCCTACGCGCCCACATGAACAAGGTCTACGGCACAATGTCCGTGGGCATGCTGATCACTGCACTGGCCGCATGGGCCATTGCAGGTCTGGCTGTCACATCCGATCCGACCGGTGCCACGGTGGCGCTGCGCGAAGGTCAGTACCTGACGGGTCTGGGCACGCTGCTTTACACCACACCCTTGCGTTGGGTCGTGATGTTCGCACCGCTCGCCTTCCTGCTGTTTGGCTGGGGCGCGCTGATGCGCCGTGGCTCTGCCGCGGCCGTGCAACTGGGCTTCTTCATCTTCGCCGCCGTCATGGGCGTGTCGATGAGCTCGATCTTCCTGGTGTTCACGCCCTACTCGATCACGCAGACCTTCCTGGTCACTGCGATCGCCTTCGCGGGCCTCAGCCTCTATGGCTACACCACCAAGAAGGACCTGTCCGGCATGGGCACTTTCCTGATGATGGGTGTGATCGGCCTGATCGTGGCGATGATCATCAACATCTTCCTGCAGTCCCCTGCAATGATGTTTGCGATCTCGGCCATCGGCGTCCTGATCTTTGCCGGTCTGACAGCGTTCTACACGCAGGACATCAAGAACACCTATGTGGCGCACGCGGCGCATGGCGATCAGGACTGGCTGGACAAGGCCGCCATTGACGGCGCGCTCAGCCTCTACATCTCGTTCCTGAACATGTTCCAGTTCCTGCTGATGTTCATGGGCCAGCAGGAATAGGCTGATCCAATCCGAGTAGCGAAAGGCCGGTCGATGTGACCGGCCTTTTTCATTTGAGACAGGAGCACGCGCCATGACCGTCATCAAAGCCGGAACTGCCAGGACGGACGCAGGCGGCAATGACACTTCTCTTGGCCCCTACCGCGCCGAGTTGCTGAGCGACACCGGCGGCCTCACCCAATTCGGCGCCTTCATCGAGGACCTGCCCCCAGGTTCGCGCAGCTCTCACGCGCATTGGCACCGCACGGAGGACGAGATGGTGCTGATCCTGTCGGGCACCGTGACCCTGATCGAAAACGGGGTTGAGACCGCGCTGACGCCCGGCGATGCCGCCTGTTGGCGCGCGGGCGACCCGGTCGCGCATTGCATGCAGAACCGAAGCGACGCACCCGCCCGCTACGTGGTCATAGGCACGCGGGTCAACGCGGATACGGTGACCTATCCCGACCATGACCGCGTGCTGATCTATGACCGCACAACCGACACGCGCATCTACCAGACGCTTGACGGACGGCCCGCCACCCAACCCAACTAAGGCGCACCAAGCCGCGCCGCCGGTCACAGATCGCGCAGCATTCGGACCGAGGGAAAGAGGATGCCATCCCCCAAAGGCACATCAATCGGCCCGACGTCTTCAAATCCCACGGCCTTGTAGAACGGCACGGCCGTACGCGTGGCCCAGCACTCCATCCGGGTCACGCCCGCGGCGCGCGCATCGTGAAAACACCGCTCCATCAACCGCCGCCCGATTCCGCGCCGCACCGCCCGGTCATCCGTCACAACGTGCCGAATATGGCCCAGATGGGCCTCCGTCCTGTCGGGCGTCCAGCCACCGGCGCCCTGGATCAAACGATCTTCCTCCACCACGTAATAGGTCCCGCACACCAGCAACTCGGGCCGCGCGCGGCTGATGATGGGCAAGGCGGTCACCAGCACCGACGGCGGATAATCCGCCTTCAAAAGCTTCGGATAGGTGCGCGCCAACAGCATATCGACAGCCGCCATATCCGCTTTGGTGGTGGGGCGCACGATCATGTCGGTCTCCGGTTCCAACAAGGAAAAGGCCGCGACCCCCGGTGGGGCGCGGCCTTGGACATCGAAAAGGCAGGGCGATCTTACTTGATCTTGCCTTCCTTGTATTCAACGTGCTTGCGCGCCACGGGGTCATACTTCCGTACGACCATCTTCTCGGTCATGGTGCGCGCGTTTTTCTTGGTCACATAGAAGTGGCCGGTGCCTGCGGTCGAGTTCAGGCGGATCTTGATCGTGGTTGGCTTGGCCATCTGCTGTCTCCTGCATCGCCAGCGCAGCCAAAGCGGCCCGCCAGCGGGAAATTCGTATTGAACCGCGCTTTTACCCGGGCGGTTGGCCGAGTCAACCCCGGTTCGGACCTGATCGGCTGATGCGGTGCGGATACCGGCACAACGGGTGACACGCGGGCGTGATCAAGCGTGAATTGAATGGAAACCGATCGGTACATAATATCTGTCACACGCACCAGACACCTCACCAAAGGAACCCTCCAAGATGTCCATCCGCTTCGTAACCAAAGACGTGCATGCCTACCTTGATTACCCCGTTGCCCTTGGCCTGATGATGATGCCCGCCCTGTTGGGACTGGGCCAGTCCAACCCCCTGGCCTTCTGGCTGTCGGTGGTCACGGGCATCGCTGCCCTTGGCCTGACAATCCTGACCGATCACAAACTGGGACTGATCCGCGTCCTGCCCTACACGCTGCACCTGGCGGTTGACGGTGCCGTGGGCATCGCGTTTCTCGCAGCGCCTTTCCTGCTGGGCTTCACCGGCCTTGACGCCCTGTATTACTGGGCCATCGGCGCGACGGTGATGGGTGTTGTCGGCCTGCACAAGGGCGATACGGCCCCGGCGCTCCAGCCCGCCGAATAATCGACATGTTCGAGGGCGGCCGGGGACATCCCCGGCCGCCCTTGCCTATCCAAACAGCGCCCGGATCAGGGGCCAGCCCGTGACAACAGTGGCCACGACGCCCCCGATCCAGAAGCCGCTGCGAATATGGGTGACCCCCAGCGCATAGGTCAGCGCGTGGCCCGCGCGACATGCCAGAAACACCAGCGCGGCCACGGCCGTCACGCCGGTGTTCAACCCGGCCATCACCAGCACCAACGCCACAGGCGCGAACATCACCGTATTTTCCACGTGATTGACAGTCGCACGGGCCAGACGCAGGGATGTCGCGGGCATGTCCTGATCATCGCGGTTCGACAGGGCCCAGGCGGCCCCCTTGGCCTTGTCGTTGTAAAGCTGCTGACCAAAGACCAGCAGCAACCAAAGGGCACTCAACCCCGCCACGGCCCACAATTCTGGCACCATCCCCTCAGCCAACAACGTGGCCCCCGACGGCATACCCGCCAGACGCGGCTTCCATGATCTGGACGTTGATATACCCCTTGATGTCGCCCTTGCCGGCATCTGCCGCAACACCGGCCAGACCGCCGGTCAGCGTCTCTGCAATCTTGGCTTTTTCTTCTGTGCTCCACGCGCCTGCGGGCACGGTAACTCTGATTGTCGGCATTGGATTTATCCTTTACTGTTGGTTCTGCATCACGCGATGCAAAACAGGACATAGGGCATGGCGCTGCATTTTGCAACGCCTGATGCAAAATGCAGGTGTGGACACGTGGCGCGACCCCGCAACTTTGACGACGATGCCGTGCTGGATGCGGCCATGATGACATTCTGGCGCAACGGGTTCGAGGCAACGACCACCCGCATGCTGGAGGACGCGACAGGCGTCGGCATCCGCGGTCTGTCCAACGCGTTCGGCAGCAAGGAACAGCTGTTCGAGACAGTGTTGAAACGGTACTTTGCCGCCGTGCAGGCCAATCTGGAACAGGTCTTTGCCGCGCCGGGCCGGGGGGCCATCGACATGGTCTTTGCCGGGTTTTCGCAACCCGAACCACCCGAGGCCATCGCCCACGCGGGCTGTTTGATGGTCAACACGGTCACCGAACTGGAACGCACCAACGCCGCGATCCGTGCGCTGGTCACGGCCTACCGTGCCTATTGGAAGGACGGCTTTCTGACCGCCCTGCGCGCCGATGGCATCGACGATGCCGACGCCCGGGCCGAGTTTCTTGTCGGGGCGCTGTGGGGCGCTTTGGGTCAGATCAAGCTTGCCGGCGACAAGGCCGCCGCGATCCCGCTGGCCGAAGTGGTCCGGGCCACCGTCAGGGGATGGTAGATGCGCGGAGGGGCTGTAAGCCGGATTCTGTCTAGGGCGGTTGCCCGCCCCGAGATGACCATTCCTCTCGGGATGATGTTGCCACCACCCCTCTAGCTGCCAACCCGGACCTGCTGGGGCAAAAGCATCCCCGGGCCTTGCGGCCCACGCGGTCCCTATTTGGCATTGCTCCCGGTGGGGCTTGCCATGCCGTCCCGGTTGCCCGGGACGCGGTGGGCTCTTACCCCACCTTTTCACCTTTGCCCTGCATGCAAGGCAGTCTGATTTCTGTGGCGCTTTCCGTCGGGTTGCCCCGCCCGGGCGTTACCCGGCACCGTCGCTTTCTGGAGTCCGGACTTTCCTCCCACGGTGCGGGCAAGGCCCGCGCCCGTAGGCGGCCATCCACCCCTCCGCGCCCGCTGCCCTTACGTGCGGGACCGGGGGCGCGTCAATGGGGAGCGTCGCGCGCGTGGAACGTGCGGGAGCCTCCGGCGGGAGTTTATCTGGCAAGATGAGCGAGGCATTCAGCGCCTAGGTCCAACGGGCGGTGTGCCCAATCGGTGCGTAATCTTCGGCTTCGATCGGGCCCGTCTTGAACGGCCGGTAACGCAGCCGCACCGCGGCAAGAAGTGTCTCGGGATCAGCATCCGCCGTATACCCGGCCTGCCGTGCCAGCTTGGCAAAGCTGTCGAGGTCTGGATCACCGGCGCCAAAGTCACGGCCCCGTTTCGCGGCCAGCCCCTGTGCCTCAAGCCGCGGCCAATCAAACCAGGGCCCCGGATCGAATTTGCGCCCCGGTGCCATATCCGAATGGCCGATCACGTTCCGTGGGGGGATGTCCCACGCGGCCAGTATTCCGGTCAACAGCGCCTCAAGGCTCTGCATCAGAGGTTCGGAAAAGGCGGTGAGCCCGTCATTGTCCATCTCGATCCCGATGGAGCGCGAGTTGATGTCAGTCAGCCCGTCCCATTCGCCCGCACCCGCATGCCAGGCGCGCAAGCCTTCCGGCACCAGCTGCGTGACCGTCCCGGACGTGCAGATCACGTAATGCGCCGACACTTCGGCCGCCGGGTCGCACAGCCGTTCGATCGCCGCCTCTGCACTGGCCATGGCCGTGTAGTGCAGGACCACGTGCGTGGGCCACAGCCCATCCCGGCGCGGTCCGCAATTTGGTGAGGGGTGGTCCCGAAGGATCAGTTGCCAGCCGCCCGACGGAACGGGGCCGGATCCCAGCCGCAGGCATAGCCGTCGCCATCCGGATCAAGGCCTTGCCGGTCCCTCTCGGGGCCTCCACGTGCCAGAAAGTCGATCTGCGCCTCGTCGGACGAACTGTAGGCCGCGCAGTTGCGCTCGAACTTTGCGGTTGCGTTCACGCTGAACCGGCGATGCACCCGCGTGCCGACCGGATGGCGGGTCTGCAGCGCATATTGCACGACATTGGGCTGCGCAGTGCCTGCCCGGGACGGCAATGCCGTGGGCTGCACAACCTGATATTGCTGCCGGTTGGCTTCCAGCCGCGCCGCGTCGCTTTCGATGGATTGACGCGACGACACGGCGTCAAAGTTGTTTTCGTCGGAAATCCCCGGATTGTTGAGAATCACGGGCGCCGCATTTGACGGGCTCGCATTGACCACGTCCTGGCCCGAGTTGGCGCGGGCTGCAGCCGCGTCATTGCTGGCCGCAATCTGCGCCAGTTCCGCATCCAGACCGGCCGGATTCGACACCGCGCGGGGGGCCGACCGGGCCTGCGTGGCCTGGCCCTGCGTCACCGGTGTGGCCGACGCCACACGCGTTTGCGCCCCGGCCGATGCCGGTGGCAGCGATTGCGTCCCCACGGGCGGCGGGGCCTCTACCCCCGCGCCCGCCAGTTGCGCATCCCGCGCCTCGCGCGCGGCCAGCGTGTTGGGATTGTCAAAGCCGACCCCCCGGCCCGGATCGACAAACCCGCCCGGGTTGCTGTCCGGGATCGCGGGCTGGCACGCGGCCAGACCGACCACGGCGCCCAGCACCAGAAAACTGCGGAAACTCTTCATCTGCTCAGCCCTTTTTGGGTTTGTCGGCCCAGATTACCACCATTTCGCCGGTTTTGCCACAAAGCCCGCCCGGGCCTCCAGCGCATAAGCGGTGTTCAGCAAATCCCCCTCTTCCCACGGGCGGCCAATCAGTTGCAGGCCCAGGGGCAACCCCTGCGCGTCTGTCCCCGCGGGAACAGCAATGCCCGGCAGGCCCGCCATGTTCACGGTCACGGTAAACACGTCGTTCAGATACATCTGCACCGGATCATCCGACGCCTCGCCCAGACCAAAGGCGGCAGAGGGTGTCGCAGGCGTCAGGATCGCGTCGATCCCTTGCGCAAACACATCCTCAAAGTCCCTCTTGATCAGCGTCCGCACCTTGCGCGCACGGTTGTAATACGCGTCATAGAACCCCGCCGACAGGACATAGGTGCCAATCATCACGCGCCGCTTCACCTCGTCACCGAACCCCTCGGCGCGGGTCTTTTCGTACATCTCGGTGATGCCGTCGCCCTGGCTCAGCGCGGCCCGGTGACCATAGCGCACCCCGTCATAACGGGCGAGGTTTGACGACGCCTCCGCCGGCGCAATCACATAATAGGCAGGCAGCGCATATTTCGTGTGGGGCAACGAGATATCGACAATCTCCGCCCCCGCATCGGCCAGCATCTCGCGGCCCTGCGCCCACAAGGCTTCGATCTCGTCCGGCATCCCGTCCATGCGGTACTCCTTCGGAATACCGATCTTCTTGCCCCTGATGTCGCCGGTCAGCATGGCCTCGAAATTCGGCACGGGCAGGTCGGCAGACGTCGAATCCTTCGGATCATGGCTGCACATCGCCTCCAGCATGATGGCCGCATCGCGCACCGACTTGGTCATCGGCCCCGCCTGATCCAGGGACGAGGCAAAGGCCACCACCCCCCAGCGCGAGCAGCGCCCATAGGTCGGCTTGATGCCCGTGATGCCGGTAAAGGCCGCAGGCTGGCGGATCGAGCCACCGGTATCGGTGCCGGTCGCGGCCAGACACAGATCGGCGGCCACGGCGGACGCGGACCCGCCGGACGATCCACCGGGGGTCAGGGCGGCCTCGTCATTGCCGCGCCGCCACGGGTTCACCGCATTGCCATAAACAGACGTCTCGTTGGACGACCCCATGGCGAACTCATCCATGTTCAGCTTGCCCAGCATGACGGCACCCGCCTCCAGCAGGTTGCCGCTGACGGTGCTCTCATATTCCGGCAGGAACCCTTCCAGAATACGGCTCCCGGCCTGGCTCGGCACACCCTTGGTACAGAACAGGTCCTTGATGCCGATGGGCAGACCACACATGTCGGGCGCATCCCCGGCCTGGATCCGCGCATCCGCCGCCTTCGCCTGATCGCGCGCAATCTCTGGCGTGTTGTGGACAAAGGCGTTCAGCGCCCCGGCCCCGTCGATCTCGGTCAGGCAGGCTTCGGTCAACTCGACAGATGTCACGTCACCCGCACGCAGCGCATCCCGGGCCTCTGCCAGCCCCAGCTTGTTCAATTCAGCCATCACTCAACCACCTTCGGCACCGCAAAGAAGCCCTCGCGCGCATCGGGCGCATTGGCCAGCACCTTGTCCTGCTGCCCGCCATCGGTCACCACATCCGCGCGCCGCTTAAGGCGCTGCGGGGTGACGGATGTCATCGGCTCCACGCCCTCGACATCCACCTCGCTCAGCTGCTCGATGAAGCCCAGAATGGTGTTGAATTCGGACGCCAGGGCAGGAAGCTGGTCCTCCTCGACCTTGATCCGGGCCAGTTTCGCCACGCGGGCGGCAGTGCTTTGATCGATGGACATGAAATTCCTCGTGGTCTCGTCACTGCGGGCAATAGCGAAGCGACGGGCCAGCTTCAAGCCTCGGGCCTTGCCCACACCCCAGGATTGCCACAGATTTGAGCAAAGGAGAGCCAGCATGAAACTGACATTGCACCATGTGAACCTGGTCACCGACGATGTGGCGCGCATGGATGCGTTCTATCGCGATGTGCTTGGGCTGAAGACCGAGGTCAACGGCCTGCCCACGCTGGAAAAACGCAAGGGGTATGCGGGCGACGTGGCCTTTGTCACCGACGGCGCCATCCAGACCCATCTGGCGCAAAAGGACCCGCTTGCCGGCTTCCGATCCGGGCAGCAGGTCAACCCGGTCAGCCACGGGCATATCGCCTACCGCACCGACGACCTTGCCGCGTTCCGCGCGCACCTTGAATCTCAAGGCATTCCTTACGCAGACTGGGGCAATCAAGCAGTCGAAGGCTGGCACCAGATCTTCTTTTACGACCCCGACGGCAATGTCATCGAAGTGCATCAGGTTGACGACGACACCTGAACGCCACGCCCGGGCGACGCAACATGGCGCCGATAGACCTCGATCATCCAACCCAGCATGATGCCGTTCAGGATGTGCCACCAGAAATGCGTGCCCACCGGGATTTGCGCGCACAGCACGTCATCCAGCGACCGGGCCGTCAGCGACAGGAACAAAAGGGCTGCACCAATGACAAAGCCGAGCGCCAGCGCTGGCGCACGCCGCCACAACAGCAGCGCATAGATCAGGATCAGAACGGGCACGGGCAGATACCCCGCCGACACACCCAGCACCGGCACCTCGCGAAACAGCGGCACCGTGGCGGCGGCATAGGGAAAGAACGCAGCCGTCGCGCCCAGCGCCCACCCCGTGCGCATCCCCCAGACATCCCGGTTGATCGCAAAGATGTACAGCAGGATGAACCCGGCAATCGGCGCCACATCCGCAATGGCCGCCCAGACCTGCGCATGGGTGTGAAACAGGTAACTGCCCACCCCGATCAGCGCCAGGATCACGCTCAGCGCCCGCGCCAGCGGCACACCCGCACTGCGCCGCCACATGATCAGCGCCGCGATGACAAAGGCCGCGTTGGTCACCGCATTCACCGGCTCGGCCCAGTAATCTGGCCCAACCCGTTCGCAATACCCGTCTATCTGGCGCAACACGTCCATGCCGCGCGAGATGTGGCACCGGGATGCCGCGTCAAGATGGTTATGCCCCATAACGACCTGCGCACCCCGACCAGGGCGCAAGGCGACGGGCGCTGCGCACGCTGCGTTAACCGGACCCCGAATGCACCGCAACGGTGCACAGGGTGTGCACAGGCTGTGTACGCATGGTGCATCGGACCTTCGCCCGTTAACCTCCTTGAATATAACGTAAATCCAAACGCGAATCGCATGCTCTTTCACTTGGCCGAAAAAACTCCCGCCGGAGGCTCCCGCCCTCTCAATTCGGCGCTACACTGGCAACGGAAAGCGAGGACACAATGAACATCATCTGGCTCGGTCACGGCAGCTTCCGCATCGAAATCGGGGACCAGGCCCTGCTCATCGACCCCTGGATCAACGGCAACCCGATGCTGCCCGAAGACCAGGTCCCGGCGGCCATCGACGGCGCCACACATATCCTCGTCACGCACGGCCATTTCGACCACACCGCCGACAGCGTCACGATCAGCCAGAAGACCGGCGCGCCCGTCTCGGCCATCTTCGAACTGGGGAACCTCCTCTTTGCCAAGGGGGCGATCCAGGGTCATGCATACGGCCGCGGCGGCACGATCCAACTTGGCAATGTCACCGCGACCCTGGTGCCTGCATCGCACTCGTCCTCCATCGGCGAAGACGAAAACCCACGGTATTCGGGTCAGGAATGCGGCTTCATGATCCGGGGCGAGGGCAAGACGATATACCACTCTGGCGACACCGACATCATGGCCGACATGCAGTGGATGGGGGATTATTACAAACCCGATATCGGCATCCTGTCGGCCGGTGGCTACTACACGATGGACATGGCAGCCGCCGCCTATGCCGCCCGCCACTTCTTTCACTTCGGCACGGTAATTCCCTGTCATTACAGGACTTTTCCGACCCTGGAACAATCAGCGGATGTCCTGCGCGACGGCCTGCCCGGGGTCAAGGTGATCGAACCGGAGGTGATGGTGCCCATCCCCCTCTGACCCCGCGCACCGGAACGTTCAGACATCCTGGTCCCGCTGTCCGCACCGGGACGCGGCTACCTGCGGGCGGCGAAAAAGTCCTTCAACAGCGCTTCCGCCTCGGCGGCACCGATGCCGTCATAGACCTCGGGCGCATGGTGGCTTTGCGGATGCGAGAACACCCGCGCCCCCTGTGCGACCCCGCCGGATTTCGGGTCGGACGCGCCGTAATACACCCGCGCGATCCGGGCCGCTGCACTGGCGGCTGCGCACATCGCGCAGGGCTCCAACGTGACATAGAGATCATGTCCCGTCAGGCGCTCGGACCCCAGCGCCGCACAGGCCGCACGGATTGCCAGAACCTCGGCATGGGCGGTGGGATCGTTCAACTCCCGTGTCCTGTTTCCGGCGCGGGCCACGATCTGTCCCCGCGGGGACACAATCACCGCACCCACGGGCACCTCGCCGCGCGCGCCTGCTGCACGCGCCTCGCGCAGCGCCTGATCCATGAATGACCGAAACTCCATGCCCCTCCCCTGCCACGCCGCTTGCCTGCCGCGCAACCCACCGCTATGGCCTGCCCATGACCCAAAACATCCCCAAAGGCGATCGCATCGCCAAGGTTCTGGCCCGTGCCGGCATCGCCAGCCGCCGCGGCGCCGAAGAGATCATCACCGCAGGCCGCGTGACCGTAAACGGCAAGCAGATCGACAGCCCGGCCCTGAATGTCACGGGAACGGACAAGATCACCGTGGATGGAAAACCGCTGCAAGCGGCAGAGCCGGAACGCCTGTGGCTTTATCACAAGCCGGCGGGCCTTGTGACGACAACACGGGACGAACAGGGGCGCAAGACCATCTTCGATGCGCTGCCCGAAGACATGCCGCGGGTGATGAGCGTTGGCCGCCTCGACCTCAATTCCGAGGGGCTTTTGCTGCTCACAAATGACGGCGGGATCAAACGCAGGCTGGAACTGCCATCGACCGGATGGATGCGGCGCTACCGGGTGCGGGTGAATGGACGGCCCACGGACCCGCAGCTTGAACCGCTGCGCAAGGGCGTGACGGTCGAGGGAGAGCGCTTTCAGCCCATGCAGGTCACGCTTGACCGTCAACAGGGGGCCAATGCGTGGCTGACGGTGGGGCTGCGCGAGGGCAAGAACCGCGAAATCCGGCGCGCGATGGACAGTATCGGTCTGACCGTGAACCGGCTGATCCGCGTCAGCTATGGCCCGTTCCAATTGGGTGAATTGAAACAAGGCGCAGTCGAGGAAGTCCGCCGCCGCGTCTTGCGCGACCAGCTGGGTCTGGACCCGGAACCTGAAAAGCCCGTCAAAACACCCCGCCCACGGCCCCGCCGCAACCGCAAACCGGGCTGATCGGCCCATATGTGACGCATGCCCCACAAATTTCCCCTTGCGCCTGTCATTTGCGCGTCACACCTGTGATGCAGGGACAAGCCGGTGCGCGCCCCTAGTGCTGCACCCGCAAACGGGCTATATGTCTGATAGCCAACAGGGACTTACGGGATGGAGCCTACCGCTTTTCAGAAAATCGCATTCGCGGTGCTGATCGCGCTGATGTTCGGCGTGACAACCGGCCTGCTTGGGGGGCTCTGAACCGATGGCGCAGCGTTTTGGCGGAAAATACAGCCCCGATCCCAAGGATGAACCGACCAAGGGCGACCGCCCTGCCTTTGACAAGGCGCGGGTTGATCCGGTGGGCGCCCGCGCCAACCTGATGTTTCTTCCCGCCGTGCCGATGGTGTTTCTGGCCCTGAATGACGGGGCAACCGGACTGGTGACCGCCCTCGTGTCGGCTGCCGTTCTGACAGGCGCGGCCTTCATGCTGCGCGAGGGGCTCAAGGCCGAAGCGGCCTTTGCCGCCCGCAAGGTGGCCCGTCGCCCGGCCTTGCCGCGCAAGATCATTGCCGCGTTTCTGGTGGGCTTCGGCATCACGCTTGCCGCCTACAGATCCGAGCCCGGGATCATCGCCCCCCTCCTCTATGGCCTTGCCGCCTTTGGCCTGCATTTTGCGGCCTTCGGCATCGATCCCCTGAAATCCAAGGGGATGGAGGGTGTCGATACCTTTCAGCAAGACAGGGTCGCCCGCGTGGTCGACGGGGCCGAAGAATTGCTGGCCGAGATGCGCGATGCGATGAAACGGGCCGAAGACCGAAAGATGGAGCCGCGGCTGGACCAGTTCCAGACCACTGTCCGCGACCTGATCCAGACGGTCGAGGAAGACCCGCGCGACCTGACCGCCGCCCGCAAGTATCTGGGCGTTTACCTGATCGGCGCGCGCGACGCGACGATCAAGTTTGCCGACATTTACGGGCGCAGCCGCGACAGCCAGGCCCGCGCCGATTATGCCGCGCTGCTGGATGATCTTGAGGAAAACTTTGCCGCGCGCACGCGCAAACTGCTCACCGAGGATCGCACCGACCTCTCCATTGAAATTGATGTGCTGCGCGATCGGTTGCAGCGCGAAGGCGTGCGCGTGTCGCCCGCCGATGACGTTTAACAGTAAGGATTGCACAGATGTCCGAAACAGTTCGCCAAAAGGCCGAAGCCGCCCTTGCCCAGGTCGAGGAAGTCACCGCCGTTGTTCTGCCTGAGCCCGCTGACGCCGGTGCCATCGTTCCGCTGGAACAGGCCGACGCACCTGTAGGGGCAGAGATTCGCGCCCGTATGGACGAGATCGACATGGAAGACACCCAGTCCATCGTGTCCTTCGGGTCGGCCGCACAGGCCGAATTGCAGGAAATCAGCCAATCCATGCTGGCCGATGTGCGCAACAAGGATGTGGGCCCGGCGGGCGACAGCTTGCGCGGCATCGTCACCACGATCCGCGGGTTTTCCATCAGCGAACTGGACGTGCGCCGCGACCGCACCTTCTGGGAAAAACTGCTGGGCCGCGCGGCCCCCTTTGCCAAGTTCACGGCCAAGTTCGAAACCGTTCAAAGCCAGATCGACAAGATCACCGATGACCTTCTGGCCCATGAACATACGCTGCTGAAGGACATCAAGTCCCTGGACCTGCTGTATGAAAAGACGCTGCAATTCTATGACGAGTTGGCGTTGTACATCGCGGCGGGCGAGGAAAAGATCAAGGAACTGGATGCCACGATCATCCCCGCGAAAGAGGCCGAAGTGAACGCGGCCCCCGAGGACGGACAGGTCATGAAGGCGCAGGAATTGCGCGATCTGCGCGCCGCGCGCGATGATCTGGAGCGCCGGGTGCATGATCTGAAGCTGACGCGCCAGGTCACCATGCAGTCCCTGCCCTCGATCCGGTTGGTTCAGGAGAACGACAAGAGCCTCGTGACCAAGATCAACTCGACCCTCGTCAACACCGTGCCGCTGTGGGAAACCCAGCTGGCCCAGGCCGTCACCATCCAGCGCAGTGCCGAAGCCGCTGCCGCCGTGCGGGACGCGAACGACCTGACCAACGAATTGCTGACCGCGAATGCCGCCAACCTGCGCGAAAGCAACAAGATGATCCGCCAGGAGATGGAGCGCGGCGTGTTCGATATCGAGGCTGTGAAGCAGGCCAACGCGGACCTGATCGGCACCATCCAGGAATCGCTGCAGATTGCCGACGAAGGCAAGGCCAAGCGCGCCGCCGCCGAAGAGGACCTCAAGAAGATGGAGGCCGAGCTGCGTGATACGCTGGCGGCCGCCAAGGCGCGCAAGGACGGTGTCGGTGACACCGCCGGCACCGCCGTTCCGGGCTGACTCCATACGCATGTCGGGGATCCATGTCATAGGCAAATTGTGCAAGTGGGGCGGCATTGCCGCCCTGGGCCTGTTGGCCGCCTGCGACGTGTTCATGCCGGTTGAACCGGTTCTGACACCGCGCGCCCGGCCCGCGGGGCTGGTTCCGCCCACCGCCCCGCCCATACAGGCCACATCCCAACAAAGTGCGGAATTGCGTGCGTTTCTGGCACAGGTGCAATCCAGTCAGCTCACCTCGGGCCTGTTGCGGCAGGACGGGGGTGGGCCCGACACACCCTTTACCGCCGATATGCTGGCGCGGAACTTTGAGCAGATCGTGTTCTTTAACGAATATGCCGGTCCGGGCGTGCGCCCCGGGTCCGCCAGTGCATTGCGCCGCTGGGCGGCGCCTGTCCGGCTGGGCGTTGTGTTTGGCCCCTCTGTTCCGCCAAGCCAGCGCGCCCGCGACACAAATGACGTGATCGCCTATGCGCGGCGGCTGGCACAGGCCACCGGACACCCGATATCCGTGGCCGACACCCCGAACTTTCTGGTGTTTTTCGTTTCTGAAGACGACCGGGCCGAAACACTGAACGCCAATGCGCCTGCCCTGCCCGGCGTCACACGCAGCAATCTCGCCCCGGTACGCGACCTGCCCCGCGACGCCTATTGCGCGGTGGCCGCCTATGCCAGTGGAACGAACCAGTCGACCTATACCGCCGCAGTGGCGGTGATCCGGTCCGAAAACCCGGACCTGCTGCGCCTGTCCTGCATCCACGAGGAACTGGCCCAAGGCCTGGGCCTGGCCAATGACAGCCCCGATGCGCGCCCGTCGATCTTTAACGACGATGACGAATTCGCGTTGCTGACCGATCATGACGAACACCTTCTGGGCATGCTTTATGACCCCCGCCTGTCCCCCGGCATTGGCCGCGCCGAGGCCAAACCGATTGTCCGCACCCTGGCCCAAGAGGCCACGGCAGGCCCATCCTGACGACCAGCTTCAAGGAGACCCCACATGAGCATCTTCGACTTCCTTTCGGGCCAGTTTATCGACGTCATCCATTGGGTCGACGACAGTCGTGACACCATGGTCTGGCGGTTCGAACGCGAGGGTCACGAGATCAAATACGGTGCCAAGCTGACCGTGCGCGAAGGGCAGGCTGCGGTCTTTGTGCACGAAGGGCAGCTGGCGGATGTCTTCACCCCCGGTCTTTACATGCTCGAGACCAACAACATGCCGATCATGACGACGTTGCAGCACTGGGATCACGGGTTCAAAAGCCCCTTCAAATCCGAAGTCTATTTCGTCAACACGACCCGTTTCAACGATCTGAAATGGGGCACCAAGAACCCGATCATCTGCCGCGACCCCGAGTTTGGCCCTGTGCGCCTGCGTGCATTTGGCACGTATTCCGTCAAGGTTGCCGACCCCGCGCGCTTTCTGGTCGAGATTGTCGGCACCGATGGTGAATTCACGATGGACGAGATCAGCTTTCAGATCCGCAACGTGATCGTGCAGGAAATGTCGCGCAGCCTTGCCAAATCGGGCATTCCGGTTCTGGACATGGCGGCCAACACGCGCGAGTTGGGCCAACTGGTCGCCAAGGAAATCAGCGCACAGATTGCAGAGTACGGCCTGACCCTGCCCGAGCTGTATATCGAAAACATCTCGCTGCCGCCTGCGGTCGAAGCAGTGATGGACAAACGGTCGTCCATGGGTGTCATCGGCAACCTGAACGAATACATGCAGTTTCAGGCCGCCGAGGCGCTTGGGCGCGATGGCGGCGACGCGTCGGGTGCGATGCAAGCGGGGCTTGGCGCGGCGATGGGAATGCAGATGGGCCAGATGGCCGCGTCCGGCCCCTGGGGGGCGCAACCGGCGCGCGGCGGTGCCACGCCGCCTCCGCCACCTGTCGAACATGTCTGGCACGTGGCCGAGAATGGCGAAACAAAGGGTCCGTTTTCCAAGGCGCAACTGGGCCGCATGGCCGCGGCGGGCGAACTTATGCGCGAAAGCTATGTCTGGACGGCGGGTCAGGATGGCTGGATGAAAGCCGAAGACGTGACGGAACTGGCGCAGCTGTTCACCATCATGCCGCCGCCCCCGCCGCCCGGGATTTAAGGCCCGCAGGTTCCCAAGCCGCGTGATACTGCGCGCCTTGGCACCTGAATTGACCGCGTGGCGAACGTTCTTTACCGTCTCGGTATGGCGAAGGACTACTCTCTGACCGGCGAAACCGGGCGCCGTGCCGTCGAACAGGGCGCGGCCAATCCGCAGTGGTTTCGGCCCGAAGTTGACCCCGCCGACATACGTTCCTTGATGCAGAAATCCGACGCGATCGCGTTGCGTGACACATTGATTTGGCTTGGCGCGATGATCCTGTGCGCTTGTGTCGGAATAGCGCTGTGGCCTTCTTGGTGGTCCGCGCCCTTCTGGTTGATTTACGGTGTGCTGTATGGATCCGGTGGGGATGCAAGATGGCACGAGTGCGGGCACAAGACCGCCTTCAAAACCGCCTGGATGAACAATGTCGTCTATCACATCGCCTGCTTCATGATGATGCGCAATCCGGTTGTCTGGCGCGCAAGCCATGTCCGGCATCATACGGATACGATTGTTGTCGGCCGCGACCCTGAAATCGTCGCGATGCGCCCGCCCGACCTTGGACGGATTGCGCTGAATTTCTTTGGCTTGATCGATGTCTGCAAGGCGGTCTTGCGGATGTGCTTGCATGCCTCGGGACGCGTTGACCCGCAAGAAGCACGCTATGTCAGCCCAAAGGATCATCCAAAAATCTTCCGTATCGCGCGCATTTGGCTTGCGATCTATGCCTGTACGCTTGCGGTTGCGTTGCTGTCGGGGTCGATCCTGCCGTTGATGGTCATCGGCCTGCCCCGGCTATATGGGGCGTGGCACCATGTCTTGACAGGGCTGTTGCAGCATCTGGGGCTGGCCGAGAACGTCACCGATCATCGGTTGAACACGCGAACGGTCATGATGAACCCGTTCAGTCGCTTCATCTATCTGAACATGAATTACCACCTGGAGCATCACATGTTCACAATGGTGCCCTATTACAACCTGCCCAGGCTGCATGCCTTGATCCGGCACGATTTGCCCCATCCGGAGCCTTCCATGCTTGCCGCCTACAAACGGCTGATCCCCGTCTTGATACGACAATTGACCAACAACGATGCCGTGATCGTGCCGGACCTGCCAAAAGGTGCGGCGCCGTACCGCCCGGAGGTCGAAATGCTGCGCCCCCACGCCATGTGATGGATCTGCATTGATCACGTACACCTGAAGAAGCGCATGACACGCACCCGCAAGATGCAACTCCCGACCCGACGCACGACCCTGAAATGGTTGCACTGGACGATTGTGCCGCTGTTCATCTGGTTCCTGCTGGTGCAACCGGATGATGTAACACCCTTTGGCCCCCGCGCCTTTCAGGCGCATTCGATCCTCGCGCTGATTTTCGTGTCGCTTAGCCTGGCGTGGTTTGCGGACCTGTTGCGCCGTGGATTGGCCAGCCGCCCCGGACCGAAACTGCGCGGATGGATGCGGCACATGCACAGGTGGTTGCATCTGGTTCTGATCTGGGGGCTTTTTCTGGTGGCCCTGACCGGGTTTCTGCTCGGTCTGACCTCTGCCACCTTGCTGAAGGCCGGTGGGTTCCTACCCATCGCACCGCCCATGGGCTGGCACGCGGCCAACCAGTTGGTGGGTCAGTTCCACATCATCGAGTTCTACGCACTGGGCGGTGTGGTCGCCGTGCATGCCGGATTTCACATCTGGCGCCATGTCAGGCTCAGGGACAATGCGCTGCGGATTATGGCACCCAGGAAACTGCACCGTTTTCTGTGACCGCTTTCGAGGCGCCGGGGCAAAATTTGCAAGGGTCGCCCTGCTTTGCAGGTAGCCAAGGGTTCGCGAGGCAACTACGCTGCGGATGCCGAATTCGCACGAAGCCGAGCCCATATGCGCCGCACTGCCACGATCACAATGCATTGGACGACATTTGTCACCTTGGTCCTGCTTGTCGCCGGTGGACCGATCCCAATCATCGCCTGGGTCTTTGCGCTGTCGGGGATGGCCCTGTGTGGTCTGGCCGCTGTCCGGGGTCTGATGAACGGGCCGGGTCCCAAGCTTGAAGGGGTGTTGCGCCGGGCCCATCCATGGCTGAGCCGAGGGATGTATGTTGCTTTGGCCCTTGTCGCAGGTGGGACGGCCTGGCGCCTGGCTGGGGGTGCGTGGGCTGGTCCACCGATGACGGACCTTTACTTTTACCTCATGGCTGCATCCGCTTTGCACGCCATTTTTCATCTTTGGCGGCATACCGCGCTGGGTGATGGCGCGCTGCGCCGGATGACACCGACATCGATGCACAATCTGCTATGACCGACCTGCCTGATCTGTCCCGCGGGCCCGCCGCCCTGTCCGATCATCGGTTTCCCTGCGACAATTGCGGGGCTGATTTTCGGTTTGATCCCGGCCACGGTCAGCTCGTGTGTGACCATTGCGGCAACACGGCGTCGATGGATGCAGAGCGTCCCGCCAAGGTGGCACCGATTGCCGAACTCGACTACCGCGCCGCCCTGACAGCCAACCTGCCCGAAGCCGAGATCGAGGAAACCCGGGTTTCCAGATGCCCCAATTGCGCCGCACAGGTCGAGTTTGACGCCGACATTCACGCCACCGAATGCCCGTTCTGCGCCACGCCGGTGGTGACCGATACAGGCGCGCACCGTCATATCAAGCCGCGCGGTGTGCTGCCCTTTGCCCTAAGCGAGGCGCAAGCCCGCAAGGCCATGACCGACTGGCTGGGCCGCCTGTGGTTCGCGCCGAACGGGCTGCAGGACTATGCCCGCAAGGGTCGGGCGATGCAGGGCATTTATGTCCCCTACTGGACCTTCGATGCCGATACCCGCAGCGCATATACGGGCGAGCGCGGAACAGTCTATTACGAGACGCGGACCATCATGCGCGATGGCAAACAACAGCAGGTGCGCGTGGCAAAGATCCGGTGGCAACGGGCACGTGGCAAGGTTGCGCGGTTTTTCGATGATGTGCTGGTGCTGGCCTCGACATCGCTGCCCAAGCGGTTCACCGACGCGTTGGAGCCCTGGGATCTGAGCGCGATGGAACCGTATGCACCCGAATTCCTGGCCGGGTTCCGGGCCGAAGGGTATGCTGTCGAGCTTGAAGAAGGGTTTGAAGAGGCGCGCGCGCATATGGACCGGGTGATCGCCCGCGACATCAAGTTCGATATCGGCGGGGACCGGCAACGCATCCACTCGGTCGACACCAAGCTGGGCAAGATCACCTTCAAGCACGTGCTTCTGCCTGTCTGGCTGGCCGCATACAAGTATCGCGGCGAGACCTACCGCTTTGTCGTCAATGGCCGAACTGGCCGCGTTCAGGGCGAGCGTCCCTGGTCCACCGGCAAGATCGTGGTCGCCGTGCTGATCGGGGTGTTGCTTGCCGGTGCCATCGGCTTTGCCATGGCCGTGCAGCAATGACGGAATACGAGACGCTGGACGCCGTTCTGTCGCGCCGCTTTTCCTGCCGCGCCTTTACCGCGGACCCCGTGCCACGTGATCAGATCCGGAAGATCATCGCCGCCGCCCGAAAGGTGCCCAGTTGGTGCAACGCGCAGCCGTGGCAGGTGATCATCACGCGCGGTCAAGCCACTGACAGGTTCCGCGACGCAGTCTACGACGCCGCCCTGTCTACCGCCCCAAATCCCGACATGCGCTGGCCCGACAGCTATCCAGGTGTCTATGGCGACAGGCGTCGCGCTTGCGGTTTCCAGTTGTATGATGCCGTGGGCATTGAAAAGGGCGACCGGGCCGCATCCGCCCGGCAGATGATGGAAAACTACCGTCTGTTTGGTGCCCCCCATGTGGCCATTGTCACCAGCCCTTCGGCGCTCGGGCCATATGGCGCGATGGATACGGGTGGATTTGTCACGGCATTTTGCCTTGCGGCCCAAGCCCTTGGGATTGCGACGATCCCGCAGGCGGCCATCGCGGCGCAGGCCCCGTTCGTCCGCAGCCATTTCGGCATCCCAGACGACCGCCAGATCCTGTGTGCCATCTCGTTTGGCTATGCGGATCCGGATCATGCCGCAAACGGGTTTCGCACCACCCGAGCGGACGTGGACGACATCGTGGAGTGGTGCGATTGAGGGCGCTTTTGCAGCGGGTGTCCGACGCGTCTGTGACTGTCAACGGCACGGTTGTGGGGCGGTGTGATGCAGGCCTTTTGATCCTCGTTTGCAGCATGCCGGGTGACACGAATGACACGGCACAGGCTCTTGCGGCCAAGATCTCGAAACTGCGGCTGTTCAAGGATGATGCGGGCAAGATGAACCTGTCGATCCTGCAAACCGGTGGCAGCGCGCTGGTGGTCAGCCAGTTCACTCTGGCCGCAGACACGTCACGCGGCAACCGGCCCGGCTTTTCCGGCGCAGCCAAACCGGATGAAGCGGAAGCGCTTTATCTCCAATTCGCCGACGCCCTGCGCAACCTGAACATCCCGACCGAAACGGGACAATTCGGCGCTGACATGGCTGTAAGCCTCACGAACGACGGCCCCGTCACAATCTGGCTGGACACCGATATCTGACCTTTGTCTTGATAAGCCCGACGCCAAGACGCCTTGGGGCCGGTGGGTGGGCGAATTGGCAAAGCCAAGAGTGCACCCAACGGGCTCAGGGCTCGCGAAACGCCTGCCGCGATTTGTAGAGCGGTTTCATCAGATACTGCATCACCGTCTTCGAGCCGGTGTGCAGTTCGACCTCTGCCTGCATGCCGGGCCGGATTGAAATGGACCGCTGGCGCTCGGTCAACGCCGACATGTCCACACGCACCGTCACCTTGTAATGCGCTTCGCTGTCGGGCTTGCGCTCGTCCTTGAACGTGTCGGCAGAGATCAGGCGGACTTCGCCCTTCAGCGCGCCGTAGATGGTGTAGTCATACGCACTGAGCTTCACGCTTGCCTCTTGGCCCGGACGCACGCCCGCGATGTCCTTGGGGGCCACGCGCGCTTCGACAAACAGTTCTTCGTCCAGGGGAATGATCTGCAAGATCTCTTCACCCGGCCGCACCACCCCGCCAATGGTCGTCACGCTGAGGTTGTTGACGATGCCGCGCATGGGGCTGACCAGGACAGTCCGGTTCAATTGGTCCTGCGCGGCCTTGTAGGTCTGGCGCAGCGTGCCCAGTTCCTTGAGCGTATCGGAATAGGTCTGTGCCCGTTCGAGTTCGGTCTGCGTGATGATTTCATCCAGCTTGATCCGGGCATCCGCATGGGCCTTGCGCGCGCGGGTGACCTCGATCAGTGCCACGATGTTGCGCTCAAGAAGGTCCTCAAGCAGCGCGCGCTCTTTGGCGGCCTGATCTAACACCCGCTGCGCGCCCTCACGGCGGCTCAGGAAATCCGTTTGACGGGCGTTCAACAAGGCCCTTTCCGAGGCGACCAGCCCCGGCATCTGCCGTTCCAGCCCACCCGGCACGGCAAAGTCGAACTGACCTGCCAATTCGGCCTCGAGCCGCAACTGGCGCACGGCGAGCGCCGTGATCTGGTCCTGCAGGTCATCCGCCTGCGACTGAAACTGTGTTCCCTGCAAGCGGGCCAGTACGTCGCCGCGTTCGACAATGTCACCTTCGGCCACGGCAAGTTCTGCCAGGATACCACCTTCGAGGTTCTGAATGATCTGGGGGCGCGAGGACGAGATCATCTCGCCCGATCCACGCACAATCTCGTCGACCCATGCAAAGGCTGCCCAAAGGATAAAAACAAGCACCGCACCCGCGCTTAACCACACGACAAGCGACGGGCCATGCATGTCGCTTTGCAGCTGACCGCTGAGGTTGGTCTGGGCGATGCTCATGCGATCTTGCCCTTCAATGGAACCGTTTTGCCAAGGTGGTTCAGCACCTCATCCCGTGGGCCGTCGACGGTCATGCGCCCGTTTTGCAGGATCAGCGTCCGGTTGGTCAGCGACAGAATCGGCACACGGTGCGTGGCGATGATGGCGGTGCGGTCTGCCATCCATGTCTCCAAACGGCTGACCAGCGTGCTTTCCAGTGTCTGATCCAGCGCCGCCGTCGGTTCGTCCAGCAAACAGACCTGCGGGTCCTGCAACCACAGCCGTGCCCAGCCGATGGACTGGCGTTGCCCGATGCTCAGGCCTTGCCCCCCGTCAAGGATTTCAAGGTCGAGGCCCTTGTGGTGGGCCTTGACGAACTGCCCCAGCCCGGCAAAATCGAGCGCGGCATAGAGGCGATCATCGTCGCGTTCCAGCAGCGTCAGGTTCAGGTTGTCGCGCAATGTGCCGGAAAACAGCCGCACGTCCTGACCGAGATAGCCGATCAGGCGGCGCAGGTCGCGCGGTTCGATCTGGCTCATGTCCGTGCCATCGATCAGCACGCGACCCTTTGTGGGCGCATAGACCCCCGACAGGATTTTCAGAAGCGACGACTTGCCCGCACCATTGGACCCCAGCACCGCCACGCGTTGACCCGGCATGATCTGCACCGCCGGAATGTCCAGTGTGGGCGCCCCGTCTTCTTCATATTGAAACTGCACCTCGCGCAGTTCGAAATGGCCCTTCAACGCATCGCGCCGCAGGTAGGTGCGGCTTTCATCGGTGTCTTGTGGCGCGTCCGCGATGGCATCAAGGCCATCAAGGGCCGCTTTCACATTGCCCCAGCGCGCCATGGTGCCGGCCAGTTGCGTCAACGGTGCAAGCGTTCGGGATGTGAGGATGCCCACCGCGATGATCGATCCGACCGTAAATTGCCCGGCAAACACCAGATAAGTGCCCGCGATCACTGCTGCCACATACGTCATCTGCTGCATGCCTTGCGACCAGAAGGTCAGGACGGAGGCAAGCCGCCGCTGTTCGGAGGATTTCATCGCGCTGAGCGTCGTCAGTTCCTGCCAGAGGCGCATCACGCGGTCTTCGGCCCGCTGCGTCTTGACCGTGTCGCGTTCAAAGATCGCCTCGTGCAGCAGACGCGAAGACTTGGCGGACGCGCCTTGTGTCTCTTGGGTCAGCCGCAGCATCCGCCTTTGCAGGAAGAAGCCGGGAACAACCATCAGAACACCGCCCAGGATCAGAACCCAAACGACGGGACCCGCAATCGAGGCAACAAGCAACAGGAACACAAAGATGAACGGAATGTCTGCTATCGTGCCGATGGTCGACGCGGTAAAGAATTCTCGCACCGATCCAAATTCGCGCATTGCCGAAAAGGTCATCGACGGCGACTGTCCCCGCAGATCACTGCGCATGCCCATCACGCGTTGCATCAACAGGGTCAGCACCGACAGTTCGATCTGCCGCCCCGCCCCGTCCATCAGGCGCGCGCGCGCGATCTTGATGAAGGCCTCAAGCAGCAGGGCCAGACAGGCGCCCGCGGCCAGCACCCAAAGCGTCGCTTCGGATTGATGCGGGATCACGCGGTCATAGACCTGCAGGGAAAACAGCGCCACGGCGACGGCCAGCAGGTTCGCGACGAAAGAGCCAAGCGCAACCTCGGCCAGTGCCTTGCGAAAGCGCGGGAACTGCCCCCAGAACCAATGGTTTTTGACGTTGAAGGTCTTGTGGGTCTCGGCCACGCGGGACAAGGGCGCTTCGGCCTTGACCAGCAATCCGGCAAAGAAAGGTGTGAATTCCCCGACCGGCACATGCGCGCGGTTGTCCGGGCACGTCTTGTCGAAAATGATCAAATCGTCGCGGTCCTGGCCAACCACAAGGACGACCTGGCCGCTGGTCATATAGGCCAGAGCGGGCCAATGATCGGATGTCAGCGCAGACACCGTCACCATCTGGGCGTTCAGGCCTGCGGCGCGCAGGCATTTGGCAATCGTGCCTGCCTCGACCTTGTCGCTGGCGCCGTCCCGCGATTGCAGTTTCAGCGTGTCCAACATGTCCGAACGCGCCAAGGATACGCCCAGCAATCCGGCATAGGCCACGGCCACGTCAGCGCGCGCTGTCAGGCGATCCGCGACACGGTTTGCATTGTCCGCTTTCGGCGTGTCCTTGACAGGCGCAGCCTTGATCTGGGCGCGGTTGCCATTTGTGATGGTCAGGGTAAAGGGCCGCTTTTCGGTCAAATCTGCTCTCCATCCGCCAGCACGCCTTGGACCCGGGCCAATTCAACCTGAAGGCGGCGCGCCTCGTATTTCAGCAGCACTTCGGCAACCTGACGCGCAGCAAAGGTTTCGTAGACGCCCACCACGTCCATCACCTGCCGCTGTCCGGCGCTGTATTGATCCTGGAACAGGTCCAGATTGGCCTTGGCCTGCGCGGTCAACCCACGGGCTTCGGCCGCCTGTCGGGCCGTGGCCTGCGCCTGCCCCTCAAGCCGGCGCAAGGTCCGGTTTGCATCTTCGTTGGCCTGTGCGACCTGGCGGCCTGCGGTCTCGCGCGCCGCCTCGATGGCCCGCAGACGCGCACCGGTGCCAAGCCCAAGCGACATGCCACCTGCGGTGATACCTGCCCCGCTGTTTTCGCCGATGGTCGCCTGGGCATTAATGCCCGGCAATTGATTGGCGCGGTCGATCTGCGCCTGCGCGATGCTGCGCTCCTTTTCGGCCTCGGCCCGCGTGACAGCCAGCGGCTGCGCAGCAGCGGCACCGACAGTCAGTTCCTCAAGCCCACGCACATCGTTCAGCGGCTGGATCGACATGGCGTTCAGTTCGGAAAGCGCCGTGGCGTGCGCCTCTTCGCTGGCGGCAATGGCGGCACGGATTTCGGCCAGTTTCTGCCGGATCACGTTCAGGTCGGACATGTCCGACACGCCACCCCGAACACGTTCGGACATGATGTATTCGAAATGCTCCATCTCGCGCAGCGTGTCGCGGTGGACGGCGGCACTTTCGCGGGCCTCTGCGGCTGCGAGATATAGGCCGATCCCCGTCGCGACCCGGGTGTTCGTATCCTCGGCCAGCGCGACGGCGGCAACTTCGACATCGGCCTTGGCAAAGGCGCGTTCCCCCTTCTTGCGGCCATTGTCGAACAATACCTGATCCACGACGATTTGAGTGATGACATCGCCCAGGGAATTCAGCGACACGCGTGGTCCGATCGTCGGCAGCCAGTTCTTTGATGCCGCCGATGCCCGCAGGCGCGCCGCGCGCAGTTCGGTTTCGGCGGCGCGTGCGTTTGCGGCCAAAACGGCGGTCGCCACGCGGTCATAGGCGCTGCCCGAAGGCAACACAGACTGACGTGACAAGAGCCCCTGGATAACGGGGCTTTCGGCATTCAGTGTTTCATCATGTGTGGTGGGTGTTGCCCGAAGCGCCGCCTGAGAGGCGGGTGCGACGGACGTTTCCGCCCCGGAACCTGATCGGGATACAAAAGGCAGGTCGCCCATGTCACCCATACATCCCGCAGTGAGCGAAAATGCGGCACATGTCGCCGCAAACTTGATACCACCTAGCCCCATAGTCCTGTCCCGTTTCGGGTTTTTATCGTTGGGTTGGATGGGCGCGGTTGCGGGGTCCGGTCCGCGCCTCAATCTTGCTGGAGAATGCTCGATATTGTTTTTGTTGCTCTTGCCCAGTGAAATTTCCGTTTTGTATCAGCGCCCTAGACCACGCCCGTGTTGACCGCGATGTCGTCATCCAGAATGATCGTGCCTTCGGTGCCCAGGCTGTAGACATCGTAGGTCTGGCCCTCGACCGTGGTGGACCCGGTGCGCTGCGCACCTGCAATCGTGACCGTGTCGTCGCTTCCGCCATGGATCGTCAGCGTGTTTGTGCTGTCCGACAGGGCCAGAAGCTGCGCTTCTGTGATGGTCAGATTGGCCTCTTCCGCGAATTGCAGTTCGACCGCTTCGATTTGGTAATTGCCCAGGGACGGGTTCCCCAGATCGACGGTGGAGTTGGCGCTTTCGTCGTCCAGAACCACATATGTGCCGCTGGTGTTGCCTGCCGCGTCCTCGCTTGTAACAACAAGGTGCGAGCCATCGGGCACATCCGACTGGAACTGGAAGTTCGTCTCGCCCAGCACGTCGATATCAACCTGCGTGGCCGTCACATCCGTGATCGTGCCATCAGCGTTAACCTGCGCCACGGACAGATCGCCATCGCTTTGCTCGGTCGAGATGCCGCGAATGCCGTCACTGTCGCGGGTAAAGCTGGCGATCACCGGTCCATCAGGTGCTTCGGTATCGATGCGTACCGTGTCGCTGATCGTGTCGGTGTTGCCCACCGCATCTGTGGCCATGACTGTGATTGCTGCGTCGTATTCGCCGCCCGGAATGGCCGAGGGCGGGATGTCCAGTGACCATGTGCCCGCTGCGTCCACCGTGGCCGCCAGAACCGTCCCATTGAAATCGACCATGACAGTCGATCCCGGCTCGACCTGACCGCCAAGGTTGATGCCGTCGCGCGCCTCGGGCCCGCTTACCACATTGTCGGATGTCACATTATCCTGGATGTTCAACTGGTTGACCAAGGTGTCAACACGAACCGTGTCTGTCACCGTGGCCACGTTGCCCGCGCGGTCCGTTGCCGTCACCGACACGTTCGTGGTGTATTCACCTTCGGCGATCTGCGAGGCGGCAAAGGGCGCTTGCCAGTTGCCATTTGCGTCGACAATCGCCTGCACTGTAAAGGCGCCCATGGTGACAACCACGGTTGATCCTGGTTCGGTTGTGCCGGTCAGCACGGCCCCGTCTGCTCGTTCCGCGCCCGAAATGACATTGTCGCCTTCGATCACATCTGCCGCAACCGACAGGTTGTCGACCCGGGTGTCCACGTGAACGGTGTCCGTCACCGTGGCGGTGTTGCCCGCCGCATCCGTCGTGGTTGCCGTGATCTGGGCGTCATAGGTGCCCTGCTGGATCTCGTTTGCGGCAAAGAACGCCTGCCAAACGCCGTTTGAACCGGCAACTGTCTGGTGCGTCACCCCGTGCAGGGTCACGTTGACAATTGCACCGGCATCCGCCGTGCCCGACAACACCACGCCGTCGCTTGCTTCGACGTTGTTGATCACATCGTCACCCTCAACCGGGCCATCGAGGGTCAGAACACTGGCCTGGGTGTCCACGGTGACGGACTGCGTCACGCTGGCGGTGTTCCCCGCCGCATCCGTGGCCATCGCGACCATATCGGATGTGTACGTTCCCGTAGGCAATTGGCCCGGCCCGAATGTCGCGGTCCAGCTGCCGTCTGCCGCCACAATTGCCGTTGTAGTCACACCGGCAAGCTCCACACTCACGGTCGAGCCCGGTTCGACCACGCCGGTTACGACAAGGCCCGAGGCTGCCTCGGCCTGGTTGATCGCGCCATCGCCGCCGGCGGTCGACGTGTAGTTGAGCGCATTGACCAATGTGTCGACCTGGACGCTGCCCGTCGCTGTCGCCGTATTACCGGCCGTGTCCGTCGCAACCGCAGTGACCGACACGTCCGTTTCGCCTGTGGGGATTTCCGACGCCAGAAAGGTCGCCGTCCAGTTGCCGGATGCGTCGACCGTGGCGCTTCGTGTCACGGATCCGAACATCACTTCGACGGTCGAACCGGGCTGTGCCGTGCCCGTCAATGTCACACCATCAGATGCCTCAGCAGCGTTGATCACGCCATCGGTCTCGACCGTGGCGGTGTCCATCGTGACTTCGGCAACCGTGTCGATCACCAGCGTGTCGGTGACCGTTGTGCTGTTTCCAAAGCTGTCGGTGGCGACGATGCTGACATCGGTCGAATATTCGCCCTCGGCCAAGGTGCCGGCCTGCCAGGTCGCTTGCCATGTGCCATCATCGGCAACGGTGACCGTGCGCGTGACACCCGCAATGGTGATGGCCAGCGATGCGCCCGCCTCGCCCGTGCCCTCAAGCGTAACGCCGCCCGACAACTCCGTGCCGTTGACGATATGGCCTACGCTTTCCACGCCTTCGGTCACCGCAACATCCGGTGGCGTCGTGTCGATCACGAATGTTGGGCCATCGATGGTTGTGGTGCCACCGCCGACATGCGTGAAGACCGCCGTTGTATCAACGGTTCCGTCCGCCGGGAATGTGCTGTCGACAAAGATCACAGACCACGTGCCATCGTCGCCGATGGTTGTTGTTTGCACCTCGCCGCCCGCAGTCACTTCGACCGTATCGCCAGGCTCGCCCGTGCCGGACACGGTGAATTGATGGGTTGACGTGTCATCGCCGCCGATATCCGTCGATGTGCCGACATTGTCGACGGTCGGATCGGCCGGGGACGGTGTAGGGGTCGCAGGACCGCCCCCACCGCCACCTTCATCATCGTCGTCCAGAAGGACGGCGCCACCAACCACTGCCGCAGCTGCGGCCGCGCCACCGCCCAGAAGGCCGGTCCCGCCCAGAAGGGCAGCGCCAAGCATCGATACTTCTTCATCATCCGCAACAGCGACGTTGGCCACTTCGGTCCGACCCAGATAAATCAGGTCATCCGACGGGCTCCACTTGCCCCACTGCTCGGTCGGGCCGAACTGGGCAAACAACTCTCCATCCGTCGTTTCGACAAAAGCCACCTCGTTGAGGTACCCGTCCGCAGAGATGAACAGGCGATTTGTCTCGCCCACGTCATTGAAATAGTTTTCAAGCGTGATTTCCCGCCCGTCGACAAGCGTAATGACCAGATCGTCACCGCTGCGCCGCTGTCCGGCCAGATCGATCTGCCGAAGATTGAACGAAACTTCTTGCCCGCTTGTGAGCGCGACTGTCGTGTTGCCTTCGACCGGCACGACTCCACGCTGCAATGCGCCCGCACCATCGCGGACGACGAAATCAATCGCCTTCATAACACCACCACTCTCGCCTCAGACCGCTTGTCTGCGGCCCCTTCGGTAAACGCGTCGCCGACCTTGTTTCGTCGTGCTGACAACTTGTTGTGGGCGCAGTGATACGCGAATCATGATTCTAGGGCTAGAGTCTTTTTGGCCAACCGTCACAATTTGCAGGGATTTCGGGTAGATGTTGTGCTGAATCCGACTCACCTGTCCCCTGACACGAGGTTCTATGCATGGCTCAATACCCCGATCTTCTCGCGCTTTGGCAAGCGGGCGTGGACGCCGTGCGCGGCGATGTCGCTGTCCGAAATGCCATTGCTGGCGGCAAAATCCCAGCACCGGATCGCATTATCGCAGTCGGCAAAGCCGCGACCGCCATGGCGTCAGCCGCAGCGCGGGCATGGCCAGATGCCCCCTGCCTGATCGTCACGAAATATGGGCACGGTGACGGCGCCCCGGTTCATGCAAAGATGATCGAGGCGGCGCATCCCGTGCCCGACGCGGCCTCTTTGCGCGCCGGGCAGGCTCTGATTGATGCCGTGACGGACTGTTCTGCAGGCAGCCACTTGCTGATGCTTGTGTCTGGTGGCGCGTCCGCGCTGGCGGAGGTGCCTGTCGAGGGGATGACACTCGACACGCTCAAGGCCGAAACGCAAAGCCTTCTGGCCTCGGGCACCCCAATCGGCGACATGAATGCGCACCGCACGGCGCGGTCGCGCATCAAGGGTGGCAAGTTGCTGGCCCGGTTTGCGGGGGCGCGGGTCACCACGCTGGCCCTGTCCGATGTGGAAGGCGACAGCCTTGCATCCATTGGATCCGGGATTGGCGACGCAGACGCGGATGCCGCCTTTGCATTCACGCCCCGGATCATCGCCAGCAACGCCATTGCACGTGGTGCCGTGGCCGCGGCAAGCCCCGTGCCGGTGCGCACCAATGACGAAACACTTTATGATGATGTGGCAATGCTTGCTCCGCAGATTGCGGACATGTTGCGTACGGCACCGTCTGGCCTGCACATTCTGGGCGGGGAGCCGGTCGTGCATTTGCCCGCTACACCCGGCCAGGGGGGACGCAACATGGCGCTTGGCCTGGCCCTGGCGCGGGAAATTCAAGGGTTGGACAATATGCAGATCCTTGTCGCAGGCACGGATGGCACAGATGGGCCGACGGATGCAGCCGGTGCCTTGGTGGATGGGCGGACATGGCAAGACAGCGGTGCAGAAGCGCTCGCGCGTGCGGATGCGTATCCTTGGTTGAAAGCACGGGACGCGCTGGTCGTCACCGGACCAACAGGCACAAATGTCATGGACGTGCTGATTGCGTGCAAGATGTGATTCAAATGACGCCTTGCGGCGACATGACTCGTTTTCCGAAATGGGGGCTCTGCCCCCAAACCCCCGAAGTATTTCGGGCCAGAAGAAGGAAAGGGTAAGGCACAGGGCCCTCCCCCGCGAAGAAAGGTGCCCCTTCTCCTGGCACGGCCATCGGCGCTTCCGCCTGTACCGTTCGGACATCCAACATCTTCAAGGTTAATAAAGTCTTTCTTCTGGCCCGAAATACTTCGGGGGTGAGCGCGCATGCGCGAGGGGGCTGGCCCCCTTTCCCCGCTTGACATCGCGCACTCCCGGCACCCACCGTGCACGCATGAAAAACGCCCTGCGCGACATCGAAGAACTGCCGGATCTGGGCATTCATCTCAGCGATGGCACCCGCCTGTCCGCGCGCGCCTGGCGGCCTGTGGATGCGATGGCGGACCCGGTCCCCGTGATCCTGGAGTACCTGCCCTACCGGAAGCGAGATGGCACCTGTGCCCGCGATGCGCTCACCCATCCGTATTTCGCACAGCGCGGATATGCCTGCCTTCGCGTCGACATTCGCGGCAATGGCGACAGCCAGGGGGTGATGGAAGACGAATACACCGGGCAGGAACTCGACGACGCTGTTCAGGTCATCGCCTGGCTGGCGGCCCAACCCTGGTGCAATGGAAACGTCGGGATGATGGGCATCAGCTGGGGCGGCTTCAACAGCCTTCAGGTCGCGGCAATGGCGCCTGAGCCATTGAAAGCCATCATCACGCTCTGTTCGACTGTCGACCGATTTGCAGATGACATCCACTACAAGGGTGGCTGCCTGCTGAATGAAAACCTGGGCTGGGGCGCCACGATGTGGAGCTATTCATCGCGCGCGCCGGATCCCGCCTTGCGCTCCGACTGGCGCGAGATGTGGATGGACCGGCTGGAACACGAGCCGTTTCTGCCTGCTTCCTGGCTTCGTCATCAAACGCGGGACGACTATTGGACACACGGGTCCGTTTGCGAGAGCTATGACACGATCAAGGCCAAGGTCCTGGCTGTGGGCGGTTGGGGGGATGCATACAAGAACGCGGTGCCGCAGCTTGTAAGGAACATCCCGGGCGCCAAGGGCATTGTTGGACCCTGGGTTCACAAGTATCCGCATTTTGCCGTACCCGAGCCGCGTATCGGCTTCCTGCAGGAGGCTTTGCGGTGGTGGGACAGGTGGCTGAAAGGGATCGAAACCGGCGTTGAGAACGACCCCGACTACCGCGCCTACATCATGGACGGCGTGCGGCCAGCAACGTGGTACACCCACCGGCCCGGCCGGTGGGTTGGCGTGCCGCATGAGCAATTGTCCCTGCAAGACCCGGTCGGCACCACAGTGTGGCTTGGGCAGAATGGCGTGCTTGGCGACCCGGCGCGAACGGACGTGACAATTGCTTCGGCTGCGGATTGCGGTGCGGATGCTGGCGAATATTGTGCCATATGGTTGGGTCCCGAATTGCCAGGTGATCAGCGCAGGGACGATGGGCAATCTGCATGTTGGACCAGCGACCCGATCGAAGGTTTGTCGCTGCTGGGTGCACCCAAGGTGACCCTGCGTATCTCCAGCGATACACCGCAGGCGCAACTGTCCATAAGGCTGTGCCATGTGCACCCGGATGGGGCCAGCACGCGCATCACCTACGGTGTGCTGAATCTGAGCCACCGCAACGGCTCTGCCCGTCCCGAACCCATGCCGCCCGGTGAAGAGCATCTGATCACTGTCAGCCTGGATCACATCGGGTATGCGATCCCGGAAGGTCACCGGTTGCGTATTTCGATCTCGACAGCGTATTGGCCGCTGATCTGGCCGGGTCCGACGTCGGGCCGGGTTCGCGTGACCATGGGCGAAGTCTTTTTGCCCACATGGACAGATGACGGCGATGCGCCAATCACCTTCCCGCCCCCCGAGGCCGCGCCGCCCTGGCAAACCGAGGAACTGCGCGCTGAACGCCATGTGCGCAGGCAGGAGGTGGATATGGTCACCGGCGTTACGTCGCTGATCATCGAGGATGATTTTGGCAAGGTACGTGACCTTGACCACGGCCTGATCAATGGGTCCATCGCGCGGGAAAAGTGGGACATTCACCCGGACGATCCCCTGTCCGCCCGGGGCACTTGCCACTGGACAGATGAGTTGGAACGGGGTGACCTCAAGCTGCGGACAGAGGCGCGTTGCGAGATGTGGTCGGACGCGACGTATTTTCATCTCAGCGCCACGATCGAGGCATTTGAGAACGGGACGCGCATCTATCATCGGGATGTGACCGACCGCATCGAACGTCAGTGCCTGTAATCCCGCCACGGCCGAACTGACGCCCGCACAGGTCGGTAAATCCCGATTAACCCTTGAAGGGTGTCATCAAATGGGTACGCTGATCCCGTAATCAAAAAACGCGTCGCCAAAGGCGCAGGGGACCAACCGGGAGAAACTTATGTCTAGAGAACTGGAACACCTGACCGCCAAGGTGGCGGCAGGCACAATGACACGTCGCGATTTCATGGCGCGTGCCGCTGCACTTGGCGTTTCGGCCGCTGCCGCAAGCTCGATGCTCGCAACCCCGGCCAAAGCTGCGCCGGTCGCGGGTGGCAGCTTCAAGATGGGTGTGCAGGGCGGCGAGTCCACCAACAGTCAGGATCCCGCGACCTGGGCGTCAGACGTGCCCATCGCGGGTGGCCAATTGTGGGGCGAAGGTCTGGTCGAAGTAGAAGCAGACGGCTCGCTGACGGGTCTGGTGGCGGAAAGCTGGGAAGGCTCGTCAGACGCCAAGACATGGCGCTTCAAGGTTCGGCAGGGCATCGAGTTTTCCAACGGCAAATCCGTCACGGCCGAGGACGTCATGCAGACCATGGCGCGCCACTCGAATGAGGATTCCAAGTCCGGCGCCCTGGGCATCGTGCAGGGCATCGAAAGCATGCGCACCGATGGTGACGTGTTCGAAGTGACGCTTGGCGTCGGCAATGCGGACCTGCCTTACCTGATGGCGGACTACCACCTGATGATCCAGCCGAATGGCGGCTTCGACAACCCGACCGAAGCCATCGGCACCGGAGCCTACACGCTGGAAAGCGATGAACCCGGCGTGCGCATGATCGGCAAGCGCAACCCCAACTACTGGGGCGGCGATCAAAGCCAGATCGCGCACTACGATGATGTCGAGGTTATCGTGCTGAACGATGCCACGGCACGGACCGCAGCACTGCAATCGGGTCAGGTCGACACGATCAACCGGGTCGAGCCGAAGATTGCCAAGCTGTTGGACCGCGCGCCCACGATCAACGTTCTGTCGACAGCCGGCCGCGGCCACTACGTGTTCATCATGCATATCGACACGGCACCATTCGACAGCAATGAACTGCGGCTCGCGCTGAAGCACGCGCTCAACCGCGAGGAAATGGTCGAGAAAATCCTGCAAGGGTATGGCTCGATCGGGAACGACATGCCGATCAACGCGGCCTACCCGCTCTTTGACGATACGATCCCGCAGCGGAGCTTTGATCTGGATAAGGCGCGCGAGCACTATGCCAAATCCGGCCATGACGGCTCGCCCATTATCCTGCGCACCGCTGATGGCGCCTTTCCCGGCGCGGTCGATGCGGCCGCCCTGTTCCAGCAGTCGGCACAAGCCGCCGGTATCCCGCTGGAAATCAAGCGTGAACCCAACGACGGTTACTGGTCCGAAGTGTGGAACGTCCAGCCGTTCTGCTGTTCTTACTGGGGCGGTCGCCCTGTGCAGGATCAGATGTACACGACGGCATATCTGTCGACCGCAGACTGGAACGACACCCGCTGGAAACGTCCGGAATTCGACGAGATGCTGCTCGCGGCACGCGCCGAACTGGACGAGGCCAAGCGGAAAGAGATCTACTCGAAAATGGGCCGCATGCTGAACGAAGAAGGTGGCCTGATGGTGCCGATGTTCAATGACTTCGTGGACGCGGTTTCGACCAAGGTGCAGGGTTGGGAAAGCGATCCGAACGGTCCCCAGATGAACTGGTACGCATTCAAGAAAACCTGGAAAGCGTAAATCCAGGCATACCGCGTCCGGTTCCTCCGGGCGCGGTTTTTCGTTGCGCGCAACGGTCTGTCGCGCCGCTTGGCGCATCACAGGAACTGAACATTTCATGCACCCCATTCTGACACTTGTCCTGCAGCGTCTTGGTCTTGGCCTGATCTTGCTGCTGGCGGCGTCGGCCCTGCTCTTTGGGCTGACGGAAATCCTGCCGGGTGACGCCGCCCAAGCCATCCTGGGCCAGGGCGCCACTGCTGAAAACCTCGCCAACCTGCGCGAAGAAATGGGCCTGAACCGCCCTGCCCTGACCCGCTATTTCGAATGGCTTGGCGGTATCCTCACTGGCGACATGGGCAATGCGCTGACCAATAACCTGCCCATCGGCGAACAGGTCGCACGGCGCATGTCATCAACGCTGTTTCTGGCCTTCTGGGCTGCGATCATTTCGGTTCCGCTGGCGATCCTGCTGGGTCTGATCGCCGTGCGGTACCAGAACCGATGGCCGGACAAGCTGATTTCCGGGGTCACGCTGGCGTCGATCTCATTGCCGGAGTTCATGATTGCGTACATCCTTGTCTTTTTCTTCGCCGTGAAACTCTTCTGGGCCCCGTCCTTTGCCTCGATCAGTCCGGGCATGCCGCTTCTGGAACAGCTGCATGCCATTTCGCTGCCGGTTGCCGTCCTGACACTCGTGGTGCTGGCCCACATGATGCGCATGACGCGGGCGGCCATTCTGAACGTCATGCAATCGGCCTATATCGAAACGGCGGAACTCAAGGGGCTGACCACATTCCGGGTCATTTACAGGCATGCGTTTCCAAACGCGATCGCGCCCATCGTGAACGTGGTCATGATCAACCTGGCCTACCTTGTTGTCGGCGTTGTGGTGGTCGAAGTGGTCTTTGCCTATCCGGGCATGGGCCAATACCTGGTCGATGCCGTGGTCAAACGGGACGTGCCCGTGGTGCTGGCATGCGGCGTCATCTTCGCTGCAGTCTACATCATTCTCAACATCGTGGCGGACGTCGTGTCCATTTTGGCGAACCCACGCCTGCGGCATCCGAAGTAGGGCCAGAGACATGCTGAAAAACATCCCCCTCTCAGCGGCTGTTGGCCTGATCATAACCACCACCTATTTTCTTGCCGCGATCTTCGCCTCGTGGATCGCGCCCTATGGCATGGCCGAAACCGTCGGCGACGTGTGGGAGGCCTCTTCTTCCGCGCATTGGCTCGGCACGGACCAGATCGGGCGCGATTTGCTGACCCGCATGATCTTTGGTGGACAAACAACGATCTTCATCGCGACCGCAGCGACCATTCTCAGCTTCACAACGGGATCGGTTCTCGGATTTCTCGCCGCTGTGTCGGGCGGATGGGTTGACCAGGTCATGAGCCGACTTGTCGATCTTTTCATGTCGATCCCGTCGCTGATCCTGGCCCTCGTCATTCTGTCCAGCATCGAGGCCACGGTGTTGACTCTGATCGTCATCATGGGCCTGCTCGACAGCACGCGTGTCTATCGACTGGCCCGCGCGGTGGCCGTGGACATCTCTGTCATGGACTATGTCGAGGCCGCGCGGCTCAGGGGCGAAAAACTGGGCTGGATCATCTTCCGCGAAATCCTGCCCAACGCATTGTCGCCCCTTGTGGCCGAAATGGGGCTGCGCTTCATCTTCATGGTGCTCTTCATCTCGACACTGTCGTTCCTGGGCATTGGCGTCCAACCGCCACTGGCCGACTGGGGCGGCATCGTGAAAGAGAACAAGGAAGGGATCAACTTCGGTATCGGCGCCGCCCTCTACCCGGCAGTTGCCATCGCGACGCTGGCCATCAGCGTGAACCTGATCGCAGACTGGATTCTCAACCGAACCACCTCGCTCAAGGGAGGACGCGGATGATCCAGCCCATCTTCTGGCTGAAAATACTTCGGGGGTCCGGGGGCAGCGCCCCCGGGGGTATCCAAACATGACCACACCACTGCTCAAGGTCCGCGGCCTCAAGATCGGGGCAACCGTCTATCCGCCCGGCGAAAAACCGCACGACATCGAAATCGTGCACGGGGTCGATTTTGATGTCGAACCCGGCAAGGTGCTGGGCCTTATCGGCGAATCCGGTGCAGGCAAATCCACCATTGGACTTGCGACGATGGCCTATGGCCGTGGGGGCGTCACCTTGACCGGGGGCACGGTCGAGGTGAATGGGCGGGACGTGCGCCAGGCATCGCTGCGCGACGTGCGCAGGCTGCGCGGCGCGGAAGTGACCTATGTCAGCCAGTCCGCCGCCGCCTCTTTCAACCCGGCAAAGCAGATCATGGAGCAGGTGATCGAGGCAGCCGTGGGTCAGGGCAAGTTCAGCAAAGCGGACGCGCAGAAACGGGCTGTTGAGCTGTTTGCAAAGCTGGGCCTGCCCGATCCTGAACATATCGGTGCGCGCTACCCGCACCAGGTGTCTGGCGGCCAACTGCAACGCTGCATGACAGCGCTGGCACTGTGCCCCGAGCCCGACCTTGTCGTCTTTGACGAACCCACCACCGCGCTGGATGTGACAACCCAGATCGACGTGCTGAAAGCGATCAAGGACGCCATCCGCGACACCGGTGTCGCGGCGCTCTACATCACCCATGACCTCGCTGTTGTTGCACAGGTCAGCGATCATATCATGGTGCTGCGCATGGGGCAGATGGTTGAATACGGGACCACCGATCAGATCATCAACGCCCCGCAAGAGGCGTACACGCAGGCCCTCGTGTCTGTCCGTTCAATTGAACACCAGGAAAAGCAACCAACCGAACCGGTGCTGCGGGTCGAGAACATCACAGCACGTTACAAAGGCACCAATTTCGACGTGCTGCACGACGTCAGTGTCGATATCAGCCCGGGCCAGACGCTCGCGGTCGTGGGGGAATCCGGTTCCGGCAAGTCCACCCTCGCCCGCGTGATCACCGGGCTGTTGCCGCCCGGCGCGGGCAGGATCACCTTCGCGGGCCGCACCCTGTCGCCCGACCAGCCCAGCCGCACACGCGAAGACCTGCGCGAGTTGCAGATGATCTACCAGATGGCCGATGTTGCAATGAACCCGCGCCAGACGGTCGGTACAATCATCGGGCGCCCTCTCGAATTCTACTTCGGACTCAAGGGAGCCGAGAAACAGAAACGGATCCAGGAGCTGCTGGACGAGATTGAACTGGGCACGGGATTTCAGGATCGCTTCCCGGCCGAATTGTCGGGTGGACAGAAACAGCGGGTGTGCATCGCGCGGGCGCTGGCTGCCAAACCCAGGCTGATCATCTGTGACGAGGTGACATCGGCGCTCGATCCGCTGGTCGCCGACGGCATCCTGAAACTGCTTCTCAACCTGCAAAAGATCGAAGACGTCGCATACCTTTTCATCACGCACGACCTCGCAACCGTCAAGGCGATCTCGGACAGTATCGCGGTAATGTATCAGGGCCGGGTCCAGCGCTATGGCACGAAATCCGAAGTGCTGACGCCACCCTATGACGACTACACCGACCTGCTGCTCAGTTCCGTGCCAGAGATGAAACTCGGCTGGCTCGAAGAGGTGATCGCCAACCGCAAGATGGAAAGCGCCGGAAACTAGGACACCTACGGGACGGCGGGCGGGGCGTCTTTGTCCCAGGGCAAAGAGCGTCCGACCCGTCACGTCGCGCGGAAACGCAACCCTGGTTTCACACATACGGTATGGCATGACGTGTCCGTCACATCCAAACTACGGTCCACGATACGGAGCCTTCACCGATGACATGCAAACTTCTTCTGATCATTCTTGACGGCGTTCCATTGCGCAATTTTCGCCGCCTTTTCGGCAATCTGGAAGGCTGGGTCGACAGTGGTCATGCGCGGACCTGGACGCACCGTGCGGTGATCCCCTCCATTTCCGCCTCGTGTTATGCCTCGATCCACACCGGGGTCACACCTGCGGAACATGGCTGCACCGGCAACGGAAACGTCTTCCGACTGACCCACCCGGATGTCTTTGGACAAGTTCGCCAGGCGGGCGGCACGACAGGGGCGGTCGCCCATTCCTTTTGGTCGGAGTTCTTCAATCGCCACCCGTTCGATTTTGTCCGCGACATCGAATATGACGAACCCGACAGCGCCACGATCAACCATGGCCGATTTCACAGCATGACCGGCTACGGGCTCACCAACCAGATGACGCCGTCGGACGTGGACCTGTTCGGCACCCTTACCAGTCTCTGTGCCCGGTTCGATCTGACCTATGGGCTGTTGCACACCTGTACGCTCGACAGCATGGGACACCGGTTTTTTCATGATTGCCAGGAAATGGATCATGCATGTTTTGTCATGGACGAAATGCTTGCCCCGTTCATCCCGCGTTGGCGCGACATGGGGTACGAGGTGATCATCACCGCGGATCACGGCCAGGACGACCGTGGCCACCACGGGGGGCGTGGGGCACTTCAGCAGGAAACCGCGCTTTACTATTTCGGCGCGGCGAACGGGCCGGCACCCGACACTGTCATTGACCAGTTGCAACTGGCGCCGACGATCCTCAGCCGTCTTGGCGCAGGTATTCCGGACACGATGAAGGCCAAACCGTTTTTGACCTAAGTACGATCAGGCCGTCGCCTTGTGGGCCGCAAAGACTTCTGCCAGCGTTGCGGCTTGCTGCAAACCCTGCACCTTGCGCTGTAATTCACCAGCGCCGTCAAACAACAACAGGGTGACATGCGGCGCATTATAGCGACGGGCAAAGGCCGCGCCTTCCGGCGTGTTGATATCCGCAACAAGGTAGGTCATTCCGCAGTCGTCAAAATCGCGTAACGCGCGGCGGGTCTGTTTTTGCAGGGCCGTACAGGTAGGGCATTGTGGGTCGTGGATCTGCACGATCGCCGGATCGCCATTGCCGACCCGCGTCAGATCGTGTTCCGCAGCGTAAGTTCGAAACGAGCTGATGCCCCAAACCCCGGCCCCCAGAACCGCGGCAGAGGCCGCAGCACCGCCGCCCAGGACTGATCGACGTGACAACGCGGTCCGGGTCGTTTCGGGTGCGGCTGATTTGGTTCGTTTCCTGGATTTGGGCATAGGTGCCTCACACAGCAATCGTCTTGGACGCACCATAGCGGAGCGGTTTTGAAAACGCCGCTCACGTCTTTGTCAGATCCCGCACATGAGAATGGCGCGGCCACCAAGGAATGACCGCGCCCCATGTCTCTTCCGGCTGCGTGACTTATTCGGCCGCCATCGCTTCCGAGGCGATTTCCCATGGGCGGATGAAGTCACCCAAAACCGTTTGGATCGCGGTTTCGCCCTCGCCATTCGCGGCAATCTGGGCCACAAGCCCGCGCTTCTTGTCTTCGGTGACCGAAACGACCTGGGCCTTCAACCCTGCCTCGGCCAGGGCGGCGTTATAGATGCGCGTGATCGCCTCTTTGCGCAGGTCTGGCTTGAAGATCTTGCCAACCGCGGTTTTGGGCAACTCGTCCATGATGGTCATGTGCTTGGGCTGTGCCGCCCGTTCGTGCACATGTTCCTTGCAGAACGCCAGCAACTCGTCAGGTGTGACGCTCGCACCTTCGACCAATTCCACGTAAGCGCAGGGGATCTCACCCGAGTGCGCGTCCGGCTGACCAATCGCGCCGGCAAAGGCCACGGCCTCGTGGCCCAGCAGCGCTTCTTCGATTTCGGCCGGGTCGATGTTGTGCCCACCGCGAATGATCAGGTCCTTGGCGCGCCCCGTGATCCAAAGATAGCCATCAGCATCCAGACGCCCCAGATCACCCGTCCTCAGGTACTTTTCATTGAAATACAGGTCTTTGTTTTTGTCGGCTTCGGTATAGGTGTTGCCCGCCCACACACCGGGGTTGCTGACACAGATCTCGCCGATCTCGTCCACACCAGCCTCGACCGGACCGTCGGGCGTGCTCTTGTAGATTTTCACGTCCGTATAGGGGAACGGGATGCCAACCGAACCGATTTTCTTTTCGCCATCGATCGGGTTACCCGACACAAGGCAGGTCGCCTCGGTCATGCCGTAGCCTTCGACAATCTCGACGCCTGCGGCGCTTTCATAGCGCTTGAACAATTCCTGTGGCAACGGGGCGGATCCCGAGAAAGTGGATTTCACCGTACTGACGTCGGCATCAATGGGACGTTGCATCATGGCGGCGATTGCCGTCGGCACCGACGCGATGAACGTGACTTTCCACCGCTCCGTCAGCTTCCAGATGTTGTCGAACACGCCCTCGCCCCGGTACCCTTGTGGGGTCGGGAAAATGCAATGCGCGCCGGATGCCACTGCACCCAGCAGCAGAACATGCGCAGCCATCACGTGGAACAGCGGCAGCGGGGCCAGTATGTTGTCTTCGGCCGACAACAGGACGGTCGCACCGACCCACCCATTATAGACCATCCCGGAATACTTGTGCTGCGCGACCTTGGGCATGCCCGTCGTGCCACCGGTGTGGAAATAGCACGCCACCCGATCTTCCTGCACGTCCTCGAACTGAAGTGTGGTTGGGTGTTTCCCGCATTCGGCATTGAAATCGAGATACGTAATGCCCGGCGCCTTCTCCATCTTCGGACGGATCAGCGGAATGATAAAGGACTTGAGGCCCGATACGTGGCCCAGCAGATCAACCTCGAAGATCGTCTTGCAGTTCGGGGCCAGTTTGACCGCTTCAGTCGTCTTCTGCGCCACGTCCGTTTTCGGGAAGGCGCGCAGCGTAATGACCGCCTTGGCACCCGTTTCACGCAGGATGGCACCAATCTGTTCGGCATCCAGCAACGGGTTGATCGGGTTCACGATGCCGGCAGTCGCGCCGCCCAGCAGGGCCACAACGGTCTCGGTCGCATTGGGCAGGATATAGGCGACCACGTCCTTGGGACCGATGCCGTGGGCCCGCAGCATGTTGGCGCATTGCGCCGTGCGGCCCTGCAGCTGTGACCAGGTCAGAGTTTCCGCCTTGGACTTCGGATCCGAGAATATCTGATAGCTGACCGCATTGTGGCTGGGGTATTTTTCGGCAGTACGGCTGAGCATGCCGAACAAGGTTTTGGCAACGTCACGCTCTTCCCAGGGCATTTCGTTCTGAATGGCGTCGCGGTCCGCGATCCCGGCAAATGGCATGGTCATCCTCCCTGTAGCGCCATGGTTTTTTCGTTTGCGGCGCAGTAATCCCTCGGCCACAAGATGCGGTGGATTGACGCAATGTTCAAGCATTGCAAGGGGCAGCGCAGGTGTCGGACGCCGCGTCAGAGCAAGTGACCTTGGGTCACGCGCAGTCCATTTGACCGGCATGTGGCGCAGGACAACCGCGCCTTAGGCGCTTACACATGCGGCAACCGAAGGACCTGCCCGCGATAAATCATGTCTGCAGATGCCAGCATGGGCCGGTTCGCCGCAAGGATGTCTTGACAGCGGTCCGCGCAGCCCAACCTGGTGGCCGCCACGGATTTGAGCGTATCGCCGGGCACAATTGTGTAGAAACTGGGTTCACCCGCGCTTGGGATATCTTCGATCACGGCTGCCACTCCATGCACGTTGCCAACGGTCAAGATGATGCGCTCCTTGTCGTCCTGGGCGGGCACGCCGCCCGACAGAAACACGACATCGTCCTGCACCTGGATCGACAAATGTCGGGCATCAAGGTCAAGGCGCCGCAACTCGTCGCGCAAAATGTCCGCCGTCAGATCAACGCCATCATTGGTCAGGACCTTGCCGCGCCCTTTCACAAACGGCCACTTCCCCACTTTGCACCTCGCACCCCGGTCAACGCTTGAACGCGTCAAACCAGATTGCGCAGGGCCCGCTAAGGGGAATTATTCGGCAGCCATACCATCCGTGAATTGCAAGCGGGCGAGCCTTGCATAAAGCCCATCCTCGGACACCAATGTGTCATGCGGGCCCTGTGCCACGACGCGACCCTGATCCAACACAACGATACGGTCCGCCTTTTTCACGGTCGCCAGACGATGCGCCACGATCAGGGTGGTGCGCCCTTCGGCCAAACCATCAACGGCCTGCTGGACCGCGCGTTCGCTCTCGGCATCCAATGCGCTGGTCGCCTCGTCCAGCAGAAGAACCGGAGCATCCCGCAAAATGGCCCGGGCAATGGCGATACGCTGCTTTTGGCCGCCCGACAGCATGACACCGCGTTCTCCCAAGGGACTGTCGTACCCTTGCGGCAGATTCATGATGAAATCATGCGCTGCTGCGGCACGCGCTGCCGCTTCGATCTCGGCCTGCTGTGCGCCCGGACTGCCAAAGCCGATGTTTTCAGCCGCCGAGGCCGCAAAGATAATCGGGTCCTGCGGCACCAGCGCAATGTGCTGGCGAAACGCTTCGCGTTCCATCTGCGCCACGTCCACGCCATCCAGCATGACACGCCCGTGTTGCGGATCATAAAACCGCAACAGCATCTGAATGATCGTGGTCTTTCCTGCGCCGGATGGGCCGACAAAGGCAACGGTTTCACCGGCCTGAATGTCCAGGGACACACCGTCAAGCGCATTGATTTTCGGACGCGAGGGGTAGGCGAACTGCACGTTTTCGAATGTGATGTGCCCCTGTACGGGATGCGCCAATTGTGCAGGCTGCGCCACGTCGCGGACGGTGTCGTCAGTCTGCAATAGTTCGACCAGTCGCTCTGTGGCGCCGGCGGCGCGCTGCAATTCACCGATGATTTCGGACAGGGCTGCAACCGCGCCGGCAACCATCACCGCGTAGATGACGAACTGGATCAGCGCGCCCATCGTCATCACTTCGGATCGTACATCATTTGCGCCGATCCAAAGCACGCCGACGATGCCCACAAAAACAAGGAAAATCACAATGGCTGTCATCAACGCCCGCGTCGCGATGCGCCGTCTGGCCGATCCATAGCTTTGTTCGGTCACATCAGAGAACATCGCCCGGCTTACCGTTTCATGGGTGAACGCCTGAACGGTTTGCACGGCGCTCAACTGTTCCGAGGCGCGCCCGGACGACGCGGCGATCCAATCTTGGTTTTCGCGGCTCAGCACCCGCAAGCGACGGCCCAGCACAAGGATCGGTATGATGACCGCAGGGACGATCAACAGTACAAGACCCGTCAGCTTGGCGGATGTCAGCAGCATCAGAACAAGACCGCCGATAAAGATCAGCACGTTGCGCAACGCGATGGAAATGGACGATCCCACAACGCTCAGGATCAACGTCGTGTCGGTGGTGATCCGGCTCAGCACCTCTCCGGTCATGATGTTTTCATAAAAGCTGGGGGACATTCCGATCACCCGATCGAATACAGCCTTGCGGATATCCGCCACCACACGTTCCCCAAGACGCGTGACCAGCATGTAGCGCACAGCCGTCCCGATCGCGAGCAGACCGGCGATCCCGATGGCTGCCAGGAAATAGAGATCAAGTATCTCGGAGTCGGCGGTATTGAAATTGTCGACCACACGGCGCACCGCCAGCGGCAACGCCAACGACACGATGGCCGTTGACACAAGGGCCGCAATGGCCGCCAACATCAGCTTCCAATAGGGCAGAATGAAAGGCCAAAGCGCGCGCAATGCACCGATCTTCTTGGATTTCTCGCGCTCTTGCGTGCCTGCGTTCGGCGGTGCGGCGGCGGTCGTCTGGTCGGCCATGCGGTCTCCGGCAACTTCTGCATCCCGCACATGCCTGCACCTTTACTGTCAGGTCAAGTGGACAGGGCCGCGCAGGGGAAAGGTTTGGAGCGGGCGGCGGGAATCGAACCCGCGTCATTAGCTTGGAAGGCTAAGGTCTTACCACTACACAACGCCCGCAGCTCCGATGGATCAGATATGCCAAGGGCCGGGGCGGGTCAAGCCGCCCCATCGCCCACCTGATCAATGATCCAGCTTCACCCAGGCCGCATTCCGGGATGAGGATTTGACACAAGCCGACACGAACTGCACCCCTTTCAACCCGTCGTGAATGGTGGGGTAGATCACATCACCCGGCACCGCTTTGCCTGCCTTGACTGCGGCAATGGCGGTCGCGGCTTCGGTATAGATGTTGGCAAACCCTTCCAGATAACCTTCGGGATGGCCCGGCGGGATGCGGGACACGCGCGCAGCGCCATCGCCAGCCCCGGCCCCATTCCGCGTGATCAGGCGCTTCGGCTCACCGAAGGGCGTGTGCCACAGGTAGTTCGGATCCTCTTGCGCCCATTCAAGGCCGCCCTTGTCGCCATAGACCCGGATGCGCAGCGCATTTTCATTGCCCGGTGCCACTTGGCTGCACCACAGCATGCCCTTTGCGCCACCTTCGAATCGCAGCATCACATGACCGTTGTCGTCGACCTGCCGCCCCGGGACAAAGGCTGTCAGGTCCGCGGCAAGGCTATCGACCTCGAGCCCGGTCACGAAGCAGGCAAGGTTGAAGGCATGCGTTCCGATATCGCCGGTTGATCCGCCTGCGCCGGACCGAGCCGGATCGGTGCGCCATTCGGCCTGCTTGAAGTCCTGCTCGATCGTCAGCCAGTCTTGGGGGTATTCCACCTGCACCACGCGGATCACGCCGATGTCGCCGTTGGCAACCATGTCGCGCGCCTGTCGCACCATCGGATAGCCCGTGTAGTTGTGGGTGAGAATAAAGAGCGCGCCACTGTCCTCCGCCGCCTTCACCAGCTTCTTGGCATCCATCAGGGTCGACGTCAGCGGCTTGTCGCAAATCACGTGAATACCGCGCTTCAGAAATTCGCGCGCGGCGGCGAAATGTACGTGGTTTGGCGTCACGATGCTGACGGCATCAATCCCATCCTTACGCCGCGCCTCTCGCTGCGCCATCAGTTTGAAATCGTCATAGATGCGCGGCAGGCCAAGCGCCGCGCCACTGGCCTGCGATTTCTCCGGCGTTGAACTCAGTGCACCTGCCACCAGTTCGAAACGATCGTCAATGCGGCTCGCGATGCGATGTACGCCACCGATAAACGCGTCGTTGCCGCCGCCCACCATGCCCAGTTTGATACGGTCCGCCATCAGTCGATCCCCAGCATCTTGCGATTGGCCGCCTCATCCGTGCCGCCGTCTGCAAAATCGTCAAACGCACGTTCGGTCACGCGAATGATGTGGTCCTGGACGAATTGCGCGCCTTCGCGTGCGCCATCCTCTGGATGTTTCAGGCAGCACTCCCATTCGACAACGGCCCAACCGTCGAAATCATTGGCCGCCATTTTGGAGAACACGGCCCCGAAATCGACCTGCCCATCGCCAAGGCTGCGGAAGCGTCCGGCGCGATCCACCCAGCTTTGGTAGCCCGAATAAACACCCTGCCGCCCGGTCGGATTGAACTCGGCATCCTTGACGTGGAACATCCGGATCCGATCCTTGTAGATGTCGATATTGTCAAGGTAATCCAGACATTGCAGCACGTAGTGGCTGGGGTCATACAGCATGTTGCAGCGCGGGTGATTGTCGAGACGCTCAAGGAACATCTCGAAGGTTACGCCGTCATGCAAGTCCTCACCGGGGTGGATTTCATAGCAGACATCCACACCCATCTCGTCCGCATGATCAAGGATCGGACGCCAACGCGCGGCCAATTCGTCAAAGGCCGTCTCGACCAGACCGGCAGGGCGTTGCGGCCACGGATAGACATAGGGCCATGCAAGCGCGCCCGAGAACGTCGCGTGCGCCTTGATCCCCATCCGCGAAGATGCCGACAGCGCGTATTTGACCTGTTCGACGGCCCATTCCTGCCGTGCCTTGGGATTGCCCCGTACCTCTGGCGCGGCAAAGCCGTCAAACGCATCATCATAGGCCGGGTGAACCGCCACAAGCTGGCCCTGCAGGTGGGTGGACAATTCGGTCACCTCGACCCCGTTTTCGCGCGCCTTGCCCGTGAATTCGTCACAGTAATCCTGCGACCCCGCAGCCTTCATCACGTCAAAGAGCCGCCCATCCCAGCTGGGCACCTGCACACCCCTGTACCCGCAATCGGCCGCCCACTTGGTGATCGCGTCCCAAGAGTTGAATGGCGCCTCATCGCCCGCGAACTGCGCCAGAAACAGCGCCGGACCCTGGATCGTTTTCATGATGTTTCCTCCCTTCATGCCCTCAGGACGTGGGCATGTTTTCCTTCAAATAGATGTCGATGCGAATGCGTTCCTGCGTGTGATCGATGGGCTGGCGGTCTGCAGTCGCCTTCATCAGTCGCACGGCGGACCGGACCAGATGCCCTGTGTCCTGCGAGATGATTGCATCAAACACATCGCTTTCCAACGCCGTCCGAGAGGTCGGCGTCAATTCATGGGCGATCACGACAAGCCCCGGACGGGGATGGTCGCTCAGATACTGGATCAACCCCGGATTGCCAGCGGCCGAGGAATAGATGCCACACAGATCCGGGTAGGACGCGAAAACATCCGGCAGCATATGTCGGATCAAGTCCGGATCGTCCCGCCCTTCGATCGAGGCGACGACATCGAGACTGGGAAACTGCGCGGACATCACGGCGTCAAACCCTTTGCGCCGTTCAAGGTGATCACGCGCCAACCGCGATCCCGTAATGACCAGAACGCGGCCCGTACCGCGCGCGAAACGGCCCATCAGGTGGGCCGCGGTTCGTCCGGCCGCCACATTGTCCACGCCGATGAAATGATCCCTGTCGGAGCTTGGCAAATCAGCGACCAGCGCCACGACCACAATTCCGCGGGCACGGGCGCGTTTGACGGCGTCCCGGACCGACGGGGTTTCGGGGCCGAAAACGGCGACCCCATCGGTTTGTGTCGCATCCACGGCATCCAACGTGTGCACCAAGGCCTGCGGATCAAACGGGGGCACGCGTATGGTGTCCAGCGTCGTGCGCTGGTGCCGCAGCTTTGCGGCTTGTTCGACAACGTGGTGATCCAGCGCCACCACAAATTCGTTGGCCGTATCCGGCAGGATGAACACAAGGTTGTAGACGCGGCCCCGCGCCAGGTTGGCTGCCGCCGTGTCCCGGACATAGCCCAGTTCGGCAATGGCCTTGTTCACCTTTTCAATGGTGACGGATCGCACGCCCGGACGGGCATTCAGAACACGGTCCACCGTCGCCAAAGACACGCCCGCCACCCGCGCGATGTCGTTGACTGTCGGTTTCAAGACTGACTTGGTGTCCTGCTTGTTCAAGCGTGCCTACCCTTTCATGGCTTCGGCCAACCCTTCGAACACCAAGGCAACCGCTTCGGCGCCGGGGTCATTGTGCCCCTTGAGGTTCTCGGAGGGGACATACGCCGCCCGCCCGGCCTTTGCACGGTGAATGTTGGCCGTACTGTCCGCACCGGCCCGCGCCGCCGCCGCGGCCGCATCAATACCCTGCCCCAACGCATCAAGCGCCGGAGCCAGCGCGTCGATCATGGTGCGATCGCCGACGCTGGCCCCGCCCACATCGCTGACGCGTTTCAATCCCTCAACCAACGCCTTGTGCACCGGCGCGCCGCCCGCGCAGGCATCGCCAGCCGCGTTGAAATAGATCGCCAGGATCACGCCAGACGAGCCGCCCATGGTCTGGCTCAGTTCATTGCCGAGGGCCGGAAAAAGTTGCGTCAGATCAGCCAGTGGCATCGCGTCCAGCCGGTCCTTCAGCGCACGCGCCGCCGTGGCGAGTGTGCTGCCCGTGTCGCCATCGCCGGACTTGGCATCGAGTTCGTTCAGTGCACCCTCGGCCGCGATCAGAACATCCGCAACCTGTGCGATGGTATCGCGCGTCCGAGCGTTGGACGACGGGATCGGTTCGATCGGTGTCAACCCATCGGGCAGCGCCGTCACGGGCACGTCGACGATATCATGCACGCCCGGCCAGGCCGCCATGGGCACCGGAACGGCCAATGCGCGTTGTTCTTCCTGATTGACCGGAAGAACCGAGACCGAGAACCCGTGCATGTCCAGCGATGTCATCATCAGCGACGGTCCGATCACCTGCCCCGCAATCCCCGAGGTCGCCAGACCGTGGCTTAGCACCGCCATCTCAAGCGGTGTCGTCGAACCGAGATTGTTCAGGAGTGCGACACACGGGCCGGGTTCAGCATGTGCACGCAGCTTGTCCAATACGATATCCATGGCCTGGGCTGCGTCGGAAAAGGCAACCTGTTCGACCCCGGGTTCGCCGTGGATGCCAAGGCCCAGTTCCGCCTTGCCCTCGGGGATGCGGTTTTCCTTGGGCGATCCGGGCACGGTGCAGGTGTCAAGGCTGGTTCCAATCGTGGCGACATTCGCGATGACCCGTCGGGCTGCGGCAGCGACCGCGTCCAGCGGCTTGCCTGCGTCGGCCAGTGCGCCGGCGATCTTGTGCACGAATAACGTGCCGGCCACGCCGCGCGGTTGTGGCAGATCCGGCAAGGCGATGTCGTCATCCACCACCACCATCTCGACCTTGCGGCCCAACGCCCTTGCGCGTTCTGCCGCCAATCCGAAATTGAGCCTGTCGCCGGTATAGTTCTTGACGATCAACAAACACCCGGCTTCCCCCGTCACGGCGAGGATCCCGGCCAGCACTGCCTCGACCGAGGGCGACGCGAACACCTCGCCACAGACGGCAGCGGTCAGCATGCCGGGGCCAACAAAGCCGGCATGGGCCGGTTCGTGCCCGGACCCGCCGCCCGAGATCAACGCGACGCGGTCGCGGGCCCAATCGGCGCGATACACCACCTTGATGTGCGGATACCCGTCCAGCCGCGCCAGCGCCCCCCCTGAGCAGGCCAAAAGCCCGTCAATGGCCTCTTTGACAAGGTCCTCTTTCGCGTTGACGAATTGTGCCATGTGCGTGTCCTTTCTCAGGTGATCCGCGCGCCTGCGGCGTCGAAGAAAACGGGATTTTCGGGGGCGATCTGGATGGTCTCACCCGCGCTGAGGCTGGTATGGGGATCAGTCAGGGTGATGACGTCGTGATCGGCCACTTTCAGGTGCAACCGCGTCTGATCACCCAGGTGTTCGACGCGCACGACCTGGGCATCGCGCCCCGCTCCGTGCCGAATGTTTTCCGGACGCAGGCCGACCTGATGCGCGCCGGGTGGTGCATCTTCGCCCATGATACCCACAGGCAAGAGGTTGATCCGGGGTTGGCCCAGCCGCGCGGCAACATACGCGGTGCAAGGGTTTTCATAGATGTCACGCGGCGTCCCGAATTGCACCAAACGCCCTTGGTCCAGAACGCCGACATGGGTGGCCATGGTCATCGCCTCGATCTGGTCGTGCGTGACGTACAGAAGCGTTGCCGCCAGTTCCGCGTGGATGCGCTTCAGCTCGATCCGCAGGTCGGCCCGCAACTTGGCATCAAGCGATGACAGGGGTTCATCCATCAGATACACCTGCGGATCCCGCACCAGTGCGCGGCCAATGGACACGCGCTGCATCTCGCCGCCCGACAGCTCAGTGGCCTTGTTGTCCAGTTTATGTGGAATGTGAAGAACGCCGGCCACCTCTTTGACTTTACGTTCAATTTCATCTTCGGGTGTCTTGAGGATCAGCGACCGGAGCGGAAAGGCCAGATTGTCCCGGACAGACATGTGCGGATACAGCGAATACTGCTGGAACACCATGGCGACATCGCGTTGCGCCGGGGTCAACCCTGCCACCGACACGCCGCCGATCCGGATGTCTCCGGCATCCGGTTTTTCCAGCCCGGCAATCAGCCGTAGGGTTGTTGTTTTACCTGCCCCCGTGGGTCCAAGCAGGACGACGAAAGCGCCATCGGGAATGGTCAGGTCCATGTCGATCACGGCCTTGGTCGCCTTGAAGGACTTGGACACGCCGTTCAGTTGCACCTCAGCCATCTGCCAGCACCCCTTCGTTCAGTTCGGATCGCAAGGCGCGTCCCGATGCCTTGTCGAACAAGGTCACAGTCTTGCTGTTGAACCCCAGGCCGACCGCCTCGCCCACGCGAGCAGGTTGGTCCGAGGCAATGCGCGCCTTGAGTTCACCATTGGGTGTGTCGAGGGTCACGATCTGGGTTGTGCCAAGGTATTCGGTGGCCAGGACCCTGCCCCGATACGCCCCGTCGGACGAGAAATGAATGTGTTCGGGACGCACACCAAAGACTAGGTCGCCCGCCGCCCCTTCACGCAATGCGGGCACGTGAAGGGCCTGGCGATCAAAATATATCTGCGTATCACCCGTTCCAACTTTTCCGTTGAAATTCAGGAAGTTCATGGAAGGTGAGCCGATGAAATCCGCGACAAACATCGTGGCCGGCATGTCGTAGATGTCCTGCGGCTTGCCGAATTGTTCGACCACGGCGTTGTTCATCACGACGATCTTGTCGCCCATCTGCATGGCTTCCAATTGGTCGTGGGTGACATAGACCGTGGTCGCGCCCATGCGGTCATGCAGGGCACGCAGTTCTTCGGCCATGTGTTCGCGGAATTCGGCGTCGAGCGCGCCCAAGGGTTCGTCCATCATGAAGGCCTTGGGTTCGCGCACGATCGCACGGCCAAGTGCCACGCGCTGGCGGTCGCCGCCCGACAGGCCCCCCACGGGTTTCTTGAGGATGTCCTTGATCCCCAGGATCGTTGCCACCTCGTCCACCTTGGCGCGCACTTGCGCGCGCGGCATGCCCTGGCTGACCAGCGGATAGCTGAGGTTCTTGTAGACATTCATGTGGGGATAAAGCGCAAACATCTGAAACACGAAGGCGATATCGCGTTCCGACGGCGGCCGCTGGCCAATCTCTTCCCCGTCGAGAAATATCTCTCCGGACGTGGGCAATTCCAGGCCCGCGATCATGCGCAGCGTCGTGGTCTTGCCGCAGCCCGAGGGCCCCAGCAACATGAAGAATTCGCCATCCTCGATCGTGAAGCTCGACTCGCGCACCGCGACGAAATCACCAAATTCCTTGCGGACATTTTTGATAACGATTTCAGCCATCTGCGATCACCTCGCCAATCCGCAAAAGGTTGCCATCCGGGTCCCAAAGCGCCGCTTCGCGCATACCCCATGGCTTGTCTTCGGCGGGTGTGAATTTCGGGAATGCACCGCTGCGCGGCAGGTCCAGCCTTGCCACTTCGTCAGAAAAGGCATCGACGTTCCCGGGCCGTATGTAGACCCCGTGATCACAGCTTTCGGGGGCGTGTTCCGGCTTGGCAAAAAAGTGCAGTTCGACCCGGTCGCGGTTCATGAGAAGGTATCCGTCATCCTTGTACCATGTCTCGAAATCGAGCCGGTCATAGAAGGACTGCGTTATGTCGAAATCGCGCGACGGCAGGATTGGGCAGGCTTGTTCCCACATCTCATTCACCTTCGGGAAAGTGGCTGACGATGATGAACATGACGGTGCCCACCAGTGTCGTGATGAAGGAATAGGTGAAGGCCCAGAGCACGAAGGGCTGCATCAGCATGAAGACGCCAAGGGCGATGATGATGGTCGCCAGCGCCTCCCACGGGCCGCGGCGCAGGCGCATGAGGCCGGTCAGAAACCCTTTCATGTCGGCACCTCATTCTGTCGAAAACCGGCATGCACATCCCGTGCACACCCTGTGCACAACCTGTACACCGCTGCGGTGCACCAAGATGTTGTGTCAGCGCGTAGTGACATCATTTGCGGACCGCCCCGAATGTAATGCCGCGCAGCAGGTGCTTGCGCAGCAGGATGGTGAAGATCATCACGGGCAGCAGGAAGATCGTGGCCCCCGCCGCGACCGCGGGCCAGTCGAGGCCGCCGACGCCGATGATCGTCGGGATGAAGGGCGGTGCCGTCTGGGCCGTGGCGGATGTGAGCAGCACCGCGAAGGCGTATTCGTTCCAGGCGAAGATCAGGCAGAAGATCGCCGTAGACGCGATGCCGGTCGCGGCCTGTGGCAGCACCACCTTGTAGAAGGCCTGGAACCGTGTGTAGCCGTCGATCAGCGCCGCCTCTTCATACTCGCGCGGGATTTCGTCGATGAACCCCTTGAGCAGCCAGACCGCCAGCGAGATGTTCACGGCGGTGTAGAGCAGGATCATGCCCAGATGCGTGTCCGACAAACCGAGGTTGCGGTACATCAGGAAGATGGGGATCGCGACGGCGATGGGCGGCATCATCCGCGTACTGAGGATGAAGAAGAGCAGATCGTCCGCAAGCGGGATCTTGAAGCGGCTGAAGGCGTAGGCGGCCAGGGTGCCGAGGAAGATGCTGAGGAACGTCGACCCGAAGCCGATGATGACCGAGTTCAGGAACCGTTCGCCGAATTTCGAGGGGCCCACGATGACCATGTCGTATTCGCGCACGATCTCGTCCGCCCAGTTCTGCGGCGGGTTGGCCTCCAGGAACTCCTGCGTTTGCCGTGTGCGGGTGGTGAAGAGGTTCACGTACCCTTCCAGCGTCGGTTCGAACACGACCTTGGGCGGGTAGCTGATGGCATCGCTGGGGGATTTGAAGCCGGTGAGCATGATCCATGCCAGCGGGATCATGGTGATCAGCGCATAGGTGATGACCAGCGTGCCCGCGACCCACTTGGAGCGTTTGGTGGGTTCGGTGATGGAGAAGGCGCTCATGGTTCGAGGTCCGCGAATGAGGTCGGGGTTGGGAGGGGGGCTGTCTGCCCCCCGGTGCGTACGCACCGCCCCCCGAGGATATTTGGAGCCGAAAGAAGAGTGTGGGTCATCTCTCTTTCACCTTGTTGAGGGCCTTGACGTAGATGCTGGCGAGACCGAACACGGTGACGAAGAGGATAATGGCGTAGGCCGACGCGTAGCCGGTGCGCCATTTCTCGAACGCCTCGCGCTTGAGATTGATGGACGTGAGTTCGGTTGTCGAACCCGGGCCACCGCCGGTGAGTTGCACGACGAGGTCGAACATCTTGAAATTCTCGATGCCCCGGAACAGCACGGCGAGCATCAGGAACGGCAGCACCATGGGGATGGTGATGGTGAAGAACTGGCGGAGTTTCGAGGCGCGGTCGACCTCTGCCGCCTCGTAGATGTAGTCGGGGATGGAGCGCAGGCCCGCAAGGCAAATGAGCATGACGAAGGGCGTCCACATCCAGGTGTCCACGATGACGATGGACCACGGCGCCAGCTGGACCGAGCCGAGCATTTCAAAGCTGCTGGGGTCCTTGCCGGTGAAGAAGGCGACGATGTAGTTGAAGAGCCCGATTTGCGGCTGGTAGAGGAATTTCCAGAAATTGCCGACCACCGCCGGAGACAGCATCATCGGCAGCACGATGATCGTGGTCCAGAGGTCGTTGCCCTTGAACTTCTTGTTGATGAGCCAGGCCAGCGTGAACCCGATCAGCACCTGGAGCGCGATGGTCCAGAACAGGAAATGCGCGGTGGCCTGCATGTTCAGCCAGATGTCGCTGTCCGTGAGGATGCGTTCATAGTTGCGCAGGCCGATGAATTCGGGTTCGCGGTTCAGCCGGTTGGCCTTGTAGTTGGTAAAGCTGAGCTGGATGGTCCAGATCAGTGGGAAGATGTTGATTGCCAGCAGCAGGAAGATCGTCGGTGCGACGAAGATCCACGCGATGGCGCGGTCGCTGAGCCCCTTGATCTTGCGGGCAACGCGGGTGGGTGTGGCCCTGGCAGCGCGGTCAGTGATGGTGTTTGTCATGGGGCTACCGCCAGGCAAAGAGAGGGGTGCGGTGCGCGGAAACCGCGCACCCTACGGATGGTGGTGTAGGGTGCGCATTCACTGCGCACCGCTGGTGGTTTAGAGCTTGCCTTCGTCTTCGAACACTTCGGTCCAATCCTCGATCAGCTTGTCGAGGGCTTCTTGTGCCGTGCCCTGATCGGCCACCACGTAGTCGTGGATGCGTTTCTGCATGGCCAGCAGCAGTTCGGCATAGGCCGGTTCCTGCCAGAAGTCCTGAACCGCGCCCATCGCCTCGAGGAAGTCACCGGCAAACGGTGCGCTGTCCTTGAAGCCCGGGTCGTTCAGGACCGAGTTATGGGCCGAATAACCGCCCAGTTCCCACCACTTGGCCTGCACGGCCGGATCGGCGAACCATTTGATGTATTCAAGCGCCGCGTCCTGCTTGTCGGAATAGGCGACCACGCTGATGCCTTGCCCGCCCAATGTCGAACCGGCCTGGTTCTGCGGTGGATTCACGAAGAAGTCGATCTTGTCCCCGCCCGTGTTCGGGTCGGCATAGAGGCCCGGGAAGAAGGCGAACCAGTTCATCGCCATGGCGACCTGACCGGATTTGAACGCGTCGAGTGATTCACCCATGTAGGAGTTGGTGTAGCCCGGCGGTGTCGCGGTCTTGTAGAATTCCTTGTAGAATTCGAGCGCTTCGACCGCTTCCGGAGAGTTCACCGCCCCTTCCATATCGTAGGAGCCGGGGGTGTTTTCGTATTTGAAACCCCATGGATAGAGCGCCGATGTCACGCCCATCGTGATCCCTTCGGATCCGCGTTCGGTGAAGATCGATGCGCCGTAGACCGTCTTGCCATCAATTTCGCGGCCCTGGAAGAACTGGGCGATTTCCAGCAGTTCCTTTTGGCTTTGCGGCTCGCCCAGATCGCGGCCTGTTGCTGCCTTGAACGCCGCCTGGATGTCAGGGTCGGCGAACCAGTCGGCGCGATAGAACCAACCGTTGGCATCGCCCATCGCGGGCAGCGCGTAGTAGTTCGGGGTGCCCTTGGGCCATGTGGAATAGGCATAGACGGTCGCGGGCGCGAAGTCGTCCATGCTGATGCCTTCGGCGTCGAAGAAGTCATTCAGCTTGACGTAATGGCCGTTTTCGGCCCCGCCGCCGATCCACTGGCTGTCGCCGATCAGCAGGTCGCAGAGCTTGCCGCCCGAGTTCAGTTCGTTCAGCATCCGGTCGGCAAAATTGGGCCATGGGATAAATTCGAAATTCATTGTGTGGCCCGACTGGGCCTCAAATTCCTTGCTGAGTTCGACCAAGGCGTTGGCGGGATCCCAGGCCGCCCAGCACAGCGTCAAATCCTCTGCCATGGCCATGGTTGGCACACTGACAGACGTCATCAGGGCCGCGCCAATGGCGGCTGAAGTCACTTTTTCCATATGATCCTCCCTAGTGGCCGCGCAGGTTTGGCAGCCATGCGAAAACGCTATTTGAGGGACGTACATCATGTCAACGCATTTCTGAGGTGCGTTCATCATTTTGGGGCGGTTCGCGGTCAAGTTCATGATTTGCAACGGCGAATCCGCACCAGAAAATTCGATGCGCTGACTGCGATTGCCGCGGCGGATCGGACATCAGTGTCCGGGGTGAGTCGCAGATGGGCCCCACCTCGGCCCATTCGGCAACGCATCGGGATGTGCGTCGCCCCCCGATTGGCACCTTACTTGCGTTCGTCGATTTCCGGACGGATCTGCGCATAGGTCATCATGGTGAACACAGCCGTGCCGCCAAGGATGTTGCCGACAAGTACAGGCAGGAAAAACCCGAAAATGGCCTGCCCTGCGCCAATCATGCCCTGTACGGCCAGGATCGCCATTTCGACCGACCCGGCAATGATGTGGGTAAAGTCGCCCAGCGCGATCAACCATGTGAAGATGACGATCAACAGCACCTCGTTGTTCTGCGCGGACGGCAGCATCCACACAATCGACGCGATCAGAACGCCCGCAGGGATGCCGCGCACCAGCCCCTCGAGCGGTGCAAAGCCTGTCGCATGCTTGCTGAGATCCGTCACGGTGGCCATGACATCCGGGGACAGGACCGGGGTGTAGACGAGAAAGGTGGCGATCAGGAACGCGCCGATGATGTTGGACAACAGCACCACACTCCACAGCATGGCGACCTTGGACAGGACCTGACGGCACGGATCAATGACGGCGGGCACAACCGTTGTGATCGTGTTTTCGGTGAACAGCTGCATGCGGCCCAGGATGACCAGCAGAAACCCCAGCGAATACCCCATGTTTTCGACAATGAACCGCCAGTCCGTATCGGGCAGGTAGGTGCGCAGATATGCCTCGCCCAGAACCGAGAAGCTGATCAAGATGCCCGCCGCGATGCCGGACCAGAACAATGTTCCGGTCGGGCGGTCCAGTTCCTCCTCCCCGTGCCTGCGGATCGTCTCGAAGATCAGGCGCGGCGACAGCCCGGTTGCCTGGTTCACGGCAGTGTCTTCGCGCTTTTCTTCGACCAATGGTGAGGTGGAAGGATGTGTCATGCAGACCCTCTGCAAATTGCTCGTATGTCATTGGACAACGTCAGCCGCGCAACTTGGTTCCGGCGGGTCGGATGCGACGCACGGGGCGGGATCATGGCGATGCGGGCAACGGCCCCGGCCCATAAGGGTTCAAAAAATAGGGAACTTCCGGGGAAACACCGCGTTTGTCGTGTAGCAAATGACATACAAGGAGACCGAAACATGTCGGCGCCTGACACGAATATCGAGACACAGAAACGCAAACACTGGTTTGTTCTGGCCGGCATCGCCGCGGTTGTTCTTGTCGCGGGTGCCCTGTTCGTCGCCAACATCTATTCCAGCGTCGACAGCGATGCGGCCCTGAGCGAAGACGATGCCCAGATGATCGAACCACAAGGCTGAAGACAATCCAACATCAGCCGGATGTGACAACCGGGGCGGCTGACACGCTGCGTTCAGGGGACCGGCCTCACACGTTCAATGCATCGATCCAGATCCCTGTTCGAAAACGGGCGTCGCAGGAATGCGGTACCCAGGTTCTCAGCCAAGGTGGGATCGTCACCGATCAGAACGGTGTGTGCCTCCGCCTTGTGCAAAAGCGCCAAAAGCACTTCGACCTGGTCGTCATTACCGTCGAAGGACAGGAACGCGACGGCGAGCGCGGCGTTCGGTTCTGCCAGTGCATCCAGCGCGGCACGCACGTTGCGGCAATGTTGGACGTTGGCAAATCCGGACCGCCGAAGGGCATCAGCAATGTCTTCGGCTTCGACAAAATTTCTGCTGACGACAAGGCCAGATGCCCCGTCGGTCAGATTTTGGAGGGTCATGATGTGGCGTTCCCATTCTGGCTGGCCGCCGTTGTCCCATCTGCACACAGAACGGAGCAATAAACTGTGACATACCAAGACAATGTTTCCGTCATCGACTGCGACAAGTGTCCGCTGCGTGGGCAAGACTGCTTTACCTCGTTCAAACCCGATGAAGTGTCGTTCATGCAGCGTTTCAAGACGGGCGAGATGGTTGCCGATGCAGGCACCGAGTTGTTCATTGAAGGCGCGCGATCTGCTCAGCTTTTTACTGTCCTGTCGGGCATGGGCATACGTTACAAGACACTTGAAGATGGCAGCCGCCAGGTGATCAGTTTCGTGATGCCGGGTGACTTCATTGGCCTGCAGGCCGGTGTGATGGATGAAATGTGCCATTCGGTCGAAGCGTCCACACCGATGCGTCTGTGCGTCTTCAACCGCAACCGGGTGTTCGAACTGTTTCAGAACCAGCCCGACCGCGCCTTTGCGCTGACCCACATTGCCGCCGTGGAGGAACACTTTCTGGGCGAGGCGTTGACCACCGTCGGACAGCGCGGTGCTGTGGACAAGATCGCATGGAGCTTGCACCGCTTCTTTTGCCGGGCCCGCGTGCTGGACCTGACGAAGGACGATACCTGCCCCCTGCCCTTCCGGCAGCAGGACCTGGCCGATGCATTGGGTCTGTCCCTGGTCCATACGAACAAGACCTTGGCGAAACTGCGCGCGCGCGGTGTCGCGTCATGGTCTCATGGCGTCTTGTGGGTGATGGACGAGCCGGAGTTGACCAAGCTGTCGGGGATTGATCCCGAACGTGTTCAGCCGCGGCCCCTGATCTGACGGGCCAGCGCGGGGTCGGTCGCGCCAGTGACCGGCGCCAGGGGAAAGGTGACCGCAAAGCGGTAATGCGTGTCGGTTTCTTCCCGCTCGTCCTTGCCATTCAATTGCGCCACGAAGGCACGGATGAGGCGCGACCCGACCCCGCCGCCACTGCCCGCACCGGTCACGCCCGGGCTTTGATGCGCGCCAATTGAATTCACCACGCAGAAACGCAAGGTGGTGTCATCCACCCTTGTGAATGTCACATCCAGGCGACGCGTCGTGTCGGACGGGCCGCCGATATACTTGACCGCGTTGGTCAAGGTTTCGGCTGCCAGCATCGCCAGCGTGACCGCCTGATCTTGCCCAAGCTGCACTGACAGAATGTTCGTCGTGACGTGGATTTCCCGTTTTTGCGTCTCCGTCAGCGGCGCCATTTCCTTGACCAGCCGTTCCAGCATGATCTGCGCATCAATGCTGGGGTCATGCGACGTGGCATTCAGCGTCTGATGCACGGTGGCCAGCCCGCGGACCCGCAACTGCAACTGCGCCAACACGGCGCGTGCCTCGGGCGCGGTCGCTGCGCGTGCGTGCATGTTCATGATCGAGGCGATCAGTTGCAGGTTGTTCTTTACCCTGTGGTGGATCTCGCGCAGCAGAATTGTCTTTTCATCAAGATCCTTTTCGGCCTGCGCTTCGGCATGCATCAATGCCAGCACCATGCGGTTGAACGACGTCTCCAGCACTTCGAACTCTGCCGGCGGGTTATTCAGCGTCAACCGGGGCGCGTCCCGTTCGCCCAGCGCAAAGCGACGCATGGCCCCACGCAGGTGATAGATGTGGCGAATGACCAATCGGTGAAGACCCAGAAACGCAACGGCGATGCCCGCGAACCACATCAGGATTGGAAATAGCAGCGGCAACCACACCGACACTGCACCACCGCCCCGTGCGACGCGCCCTGTCGGCCAAGATCCGACAACCGCAACTTCGTCGGGGATAATCGATGCGACCGCAAACAGTCTCTCGCGCCCGTCGATGGCGCGGGCGGAAAAGGTGTCGCCCTGCCGGTCCACGAAGTCTTCGGGTCTGACATTGGTGGGCAACAGGTGTCCTGCGGTGTCCATCCCGTTTGTGGATGACAGGATGCGGCCCGCGCGATTGAGGGTCACATATTCCATGCCAAGGCTGCGCGCTGTTTCAAGTTCGCTGACATCTGTCAGATCGTGCGGGGCCGACAGGGAGATGAACCCGGCAAATGTGCCGTCCACGTCGACCGGTTGGCTGACAATGACCACGGATTTGCCCGTTGCAGCGCCGGACAGGTTGACCTCGAACATCGGCTGGCGCCGTTCCATCGCGCGGGCAAAGCTGTCCGTTTCGGAAAAGTCCGCCGACACGCCGTTTGACGCGCAATCCATCTGCCCCGTCGCGTCGATGAACCCGGCAAAGACAAAAAGGTCCTGGGTGCGGATGAATCGCTCCATCGCCTGTGAACACTGCGCGGCATTACCGACGACCGGGCCGATCAAGGCCGCCAACCCTTCCGTCGCGCCGCGTCCCCGTTCCAGCAGCCGCCGTTCGCTTGCCGCCGCCCGTTCGGTTTCCGACAGGATAATCCGGTTCGACAATTGAACGGTCGTGTCGACAACCTGATTGGTCTGCCACAGCGCGATGGCGCCCAATGGGAACAGGGCAAGGCTCATCAAACCCGCCAACCGGACAAAAAGCCCTCGTGTCGACAAGTCCCGGCGCAAGCCTAAGCCGCGCTTTGGTTCGCAACGATCCCGGCCGTCACACTGTCTGTAAGTTCGATGGCATCCGTTTCATCGACCGACATCAGTTCGGCCAGCCGTGCGCGTCCGCGATTGACGCGGCTCTTGATTGTGCCGACGGCCACGCCGCAGGTTTCTGCCGCTTCTTCGTAGGAAAAGCCGCCCGCGCCCACCAGAACAAGCGCCTCGCGCTGTTCGTCGGTCAGTTGGTCAAAGGCCACATTAAAGTCGCGCATCGCAAGCCGCCCGTCGTGATCGGGTTTCTGGGCCAGCGTTTCGGCATACACGCCGTCAGCGTCCTCGACCTCGCGTTTGCGTTTGCGGTGCAGCGAATAGTAGGTGTTGCGCAGGATCGTAAACAGCCACGCACGCATGTTCGAGCCGGGCTCGAACGTGTCGATTTTCGTCCACGCCTTGATCACGGCCTCCTGGACCAGATCATCCGCCGTCGCACCGTTGCGACACAGGCTGAGCGCGAACGCACGCAGAGCCCCCAGATGCTCGACGAGTTCTTCGCGTGGGTCATTTTTCATCCGCCGCCCCTTTGTCACCTGTTGCGCCACCGCCGGTGCGCAATTGGTTCAGAAGGTCGGTGAACCGGTCCGGGATCGGTTCGCTCGCCAGATCGTCGAACGCCCGTTTCAGGTTCGCGTCGATCTGTGCGGCAACATCTGCTTTACGGGTCTGCCTGGCCATAGTTTTTGGTTTCTTGTCCGCTATTTCTTAACTTCGATGGAACCAATACGCACCACCGCGCGTATAGTTCCAACAATAGGTCGAAATAAGGCAAAAGAAATGAACGACGATGCAAGGGAGCACGTGGCCAACGCGATTGGCGCGAACCTTCCCTTTCTCCGGCGCTATGCACGCGCTTTGACAGGCAGCCAATCCAGCGGCGACACATATGCAATCGCGACGCTCGAAGCGATCCTCGCGGAACCAGGACAGTATCAATCGGAATCCAACGCAAAGGTCGCGCTGTTTCGCAGATTTCACGCGATCTGGACGACGTCCGGCGCGGTTTTTGGCGATGACGCGGACGAGGCCGACATTACGCGCCGTGCGCGCGGTCACCTCGCCAAACTCACGCCAAACACGCGCGAAGCTTTGCTGCTGCACACGGTCGAGGAATTTTCAGCGTCGGAAGTGGGCGCCGTCATGGACATCCCGTCCGACGAGGCACAGGAATTGATCGACATCGCCTATACCGAAATGAGCCACCACGTGTCGGGCCGCGTCATGATCATCGAAGACGAAGCGATCATTTCCATGGACCTGGAATCCATTGTCACCGACATGGGCCACCGCGTCACCGGCGTTGCGCGTACCCGCGAGCGGGCCGTGCAGCTGGCGGAGGAAGAAAACGCCGACCTGATCCTGTCGGACATTCAGCTGGCCGACAATTCCAGCGGCATCGATGCGGTGAACGATATTCTGGCCCGCAGCGGTGACCGTCCCGTCATCTTCATCACCGCCTTCCCCGAGCGGTTGCTGACAGGCACGGGCCCCGAGCCCGCCTTTCTGATTTCGAAACCTTATACCGAAGCTCAGGTGAAATCGGCGGTCAGCCAGGCCATGTTCTTTTCGTCCACCGAAACGCTCAACGCATAAACCAGCGCCCCGCCATGTGTTTGCATGGCGGGGCCCTAAGTCATGACTTCGAAATCGCGCGCAACATCCACGCCGCCTGTTCGTGAAAGGCAGATCGTGCTGTCGCAAGGTCTTCGGTCACGATGTCACGATTGTCGCCCGCCAGTTCAGCCAGTGCATGCAAACGGTGGGCGAGGCGTTCGTGATCCCCGGCAAGGTCCTCCACCATCTCTGCGGTAGACAGGGCGCCGCTTGCGTCTTCCACTTGCGACCGGCCCAGGACGTCCTTGAGCGCGTGCGGCGCGAGTTCGCCCAAGGCGCGGATACGCTCGGCCAGTTCATCCGCCGCTTCAAACATGTTTCCGTACTGTTCTTCGGTCAGATTGTGGACCGAATAGAACAATGCCCCCTCGACATTCCAGTGGTAGGCATGCGTCTTGAACACGAGGCAATAGGTGTCGGACAGAACATCCGCCAAACCGGTTGCGATCGCTTCGGTGTTTTGAACGCCTGTCGATACATCATCTGCCGATGGAACAACTTGCAATGCGTCTGCCATGATACTCTCCGTCAATTGGTTGCGTTATCAAACCAACAAACGAGACGCTTCAGGGTTCCCGCAACCGTGCAACGTGCGAACGGATTTTGAGGGTAACAAGTGCCGCGACGGCGCCCGGTTGAGGCCAATTTCCATACGATGATCGCGTAGGCGTGGATGGCGCAGACAAATTCTGAAACCTAAGCCATCAGTCGATTTGCGACGCTATTCAAGACATCAAGCGCTCCATGACATAGACCTTATCGCGCCACTCAGCGCGGAAGCCTTGAGGGTGTTCCATCGGAACAAAACCGGCGTTTGCATACACGGCGTGTGCATGAGTCAGAAACGCTGCGGACGAAAAGAGAACGCGCGTGTTTGCGCACCACCGCGTCCCTGTCCTCGACGCGTAGCAAGCTGCAACCAGTTGGCACGATCCTCCGGATCTGTTCAGAATGGCACCCTCAAATCGAAGGTTTCTCAGGACAGCAGGTCGTATGAAACGCGGAAACCGGTGACTGCACACGCGAACCATCCTTCGGATCGCTTGGTTCAAAAAGTTTAATTCAACATACGCTTGCGTATGATTGGAATCCTCGAACAAAAAGGCAAATGATCTGGGCGACGCCGCAGCTGCCAACTTGCAGGCAGCCACAGTATCGCCCGTCAATTTGCCGCTAGAAGCGCATCAATCTCGGCACGGGCGGGCATCGACGGTGCAGTTCCCAGCCGGGTTACCGAAATCCCTGCGGTCGCGCAGCCGAAACGCAGCGCATTTTCAGGTGTCATACCTTCGGCAAGGGCAACGGCAAAGGCGCCGTTGAAGGCATCCCCGGCGCCCGTCGTCTCGACGACGTCGCCTGCCGTGATGGCGGGAACGTGAAGGGCCGTGTCGCGGTCCTTGTAAAAAACTCCTTGCGCACCAAGCGTGATGATTGCGGCGCCAACGCCCCGTGACATCAACGCATCTGCCGCTCGTGCCGCGTCGTCGGGTGTCTTGACGGGCACCCCGGTGATCCCTTCGGCTTCGGACTCATTTGGCGTGACATAGTCGCAAAGCGCCAATATCTCGTCAGTCAGCACTGCTGCGGGCGCCGGATTGAGAACCGTCTTCACTCCGCCGGACTTTGCGATCTCAAGTGCGCGCTTTGCGGCCGCCATCGGCTGTTCCAGTTGTGTGACAAACACGTCGGCACCCTGGATCAACTCCGCCTGCGCGTCCACGTCTTCCACGGAGATACGACCTGCGGCACCCGGCGAGATGATGATCGCGTTGTCACCTGTTGCGTCGTCGATGAAGATGTAGGCCGCACCGGTATAGCTCTCTGAATCAACTCTCACTGCGGGCGTGACGCCTGCTGCGTTCCAGGTGTCGCGGGCCATTTGTGCGAACGGATCGTCGCCCAATCGCGTGATGAAATGCACATCCCCGCCAGCCTTCGCTGCGGCCACGGCCTGATTGGAGCCCTTACCGCCGGGGCCGAGCGCGAAACTTTCGCCCAGCACCGTCTCACCCATCGCTGGCTGTCGTTTGGCCCGATACGCCGTGTCAGCAACGAAGACCCCGAGGATCACAATTTTTGGCACCATGCTCCTATTACTCCTCCGGGGGAATGACGCCCTTGCGGAACATGAAGCAGCCGTAGAAACGGCGTTCACCCGTTTGGATGACCGCATAGGCCTCGCGGGCAAGGTCGTAAAAATCGAAACGCTCGATGCTGACCATGGGACGTTCGCGTCCTTCGGCGGTGTCTATTACCTCCTGAACCTCGGCCTGCACCGGCGGAATCTCGTCCGGGTTATCGACAATCTCCATTCGGCCCGCAAAGTCGTCGACAAATGTATCGAGTGGCATCACGCTCAAGATAGCTTCCGCGGCTTCGGCAGCTGTCAGGTTGTCCATGCGCAGCAACTCGCCCAACACCGTGGACCGGGCGACCTGATCGGAGGGGAAGTTAGTGTCAGCAACGACAAGGACGTCTCCGTGCCCCATCGCCCTGAGTGCGAAGAGCACCTCCGCATTCAGCCTATTGTCGAGTCCTTTGAGCATCGTCGCTGTCCCTCCTCAATCAATCCGTGCGCCATTTGAGGGGTCAAAGAGATGCACGGCGCCGCTCTCCGGCCTCAGGTAGATTTGCTGCCCCGGTTTGAACTCGCGCCTGTCACGCAACACGGTTGTCAATTCGGAGCCGTTCGCGCGCAGGATGATGTGGGTTTCCGAGCCGGTTTGCTCGACAACGGCGACTTCAGCGGGCAACCCGTCATTGTCCGGCAAGAGGTTCTCCGGCCTTATGCCCAGCTTCACCGGACGCCCGTCCCCCGCATCGCGCCCGCCGCCAATCGGGAAGCGCGCGCCGTCGACTTCGGCCCAGATTTCACCGTCGCGATGCTGCAGCGTCGCGTCCAGCAGATTCATGGATGGCGAACCGATGAACTCGGCGACGAATGCGTTCGCGGGCTTGTCATAGAGTTCAAGCGGTGTGCCGATCTGGGCGACATGGCCATCGCGCAAAACAACGATCTTGTCCGCCATCGTCATCGCTTCAATCTGATCATGTGTGACATAGACAGTCGTCGTCGATAGCCGCTGATGCAACTCCCGGATCTCGGCACGCATTTGAACGCGGAGTTTTGCATCAAGGTTGGACAACGGTTCGTCAAACAAGAAAACCTGAGGATCGCGCACAATCGCGCGGCCCATCGCGACCCGCTGCCGCTGGCCGCCAGACAGCGCGCGTGGATACCGGTCCAGATATGGCGTCAGCCCAAGCACCTCTGCCGCCTTTTCGACGCGCTCTTTCACCTCGGCCTTGGGCATCCTCCGCATGCGCAGAGCGAAGGCCATGTTTGCAGCGACCGTCTTGTGTGGATAAAGCGCATAGTTCTGAAACACCATTGCGATGTCGCGCTCAGCGGGTGGCAGGTTGTTGACCAGTTTGTCTGCAATCCTGATCTCACCGGACGTGATGTCTTCCAGTCCGGCAATCATCCGCAGGAGCGTTGACTTTCCGCATCCCGAGGGTCCGACCAGCACCACGAACTCACCGTCGGCGATGTCGATGTCCAGCCCGTGGATAACCTCCAACTCACCGTAGGACTTCCTCAAAGTCCTGATCGTCACGTTCGCCATACGGCACCTCCCCTACGCTCGCGACGCTAGCCGAGCGATGCCGACCTGTCCACGTCGCAGGGCGCTATCTCTCCAAGATCGTTGACAGAACAGGGGTCTGACTGAAACAGTTTGGGGTGTCGGTTGGGGCCGCGCGTTGGGGAAAAGAAATAAAAGCTGTTCCCAGCCGAAGTCTGTTCCAACTGTGTATCGTCGACAGAACGTCGTCATTTGGGAGGAGATATTTCAGTGAAAGTTGAACATTACAAAGCGCTTATGGCGCGCCACAAGATGAGTCGCCGCCAAATGCTGAAGGGCGCAGCGAGCGTAGGCGCCGTTGCGGCCGTTGGCGGTGCGGTGCCCAAGGCTGTACTGGCCGACGGTCATGCCAACCTGAGGGCTGAGCTTTTGGCCATTCCCGGCGTGGGACAGGGATCGCCCACAGACGCCGACTGGCAGAAGGTCGGCGCGTTGACACTGGGGCCGACAAAAGAACGCGTTGAGGAAGGCGAGTTCGAAGGTGTCGAGCTGACCTTCATGGGCCTCAACAACCAGAACCTGCACAATTTCCTGTTTCGCGGATTTCTGAAGCCCTGGGAGGCCTACACCGGAGCCAAGATTAACTGGATCGACCTCGCGCAGGCTGACTACAACCCACGTCTCCAGCAGGCAATTGCCACCGGCACCGTCGACTTCGACATCGTCGAGATGGGCGCACCATTTGAAGGCGACACGGCGGGCAAGGGCTTGCTTGATGAAATGCCCGGTTGGGTCAAAGAGCAGATCGAGGCTGATGACCTCGTCGATTATCTGAAGGAGCCCGTCGGAACCTGGGATGGCAAGACCTACCGGATCACAATCGATGGCGACTGCCACACCTTTGCATACCGGACCGACTACTTCGGCGATGGTGGCATCGGCGGGGCCGAGGTGCCGCGCACGTGGCAGCAGATCAATCAGGTGACCAAGGATCTTGTCGGCAAGGAAGACCCGCTGACCGGTCTCCCGGCGCACGGCTACCTCGACCCGCTCAAGGGCTGGGGCGGCTTCGGGATGTACTTTATCCTCAACCGTGCCGCTGCATACGCCAAGCATCCTGACGATCCGGCCTGGCTTTTCGATCCCGACACCATGAAGCCGCGCGTCAACAACCCGGGCTTCGTGCAGGCGATCCAGGACGTGCTCGACCTGATCGCGGCCGACGCTTATCCGACGGACCAGATCAACGCGGACCCCGGAACAACGGCGTTCCAACAGTTTCTTGCAGGCACCGGCTCTATGCTGATGTGGTGGGGCGACGTGGGATCGTCGGCGCGGACCTCCGATACTTCGGTCGTCGGCGACGTTGTCGGCTTCGGCATCAACCCGGCCTCCGAGCGACGCTACAACGCAGCGGCAGACGCATGGGAAGAGGAGATGAATGAAGCGCCGCAGATGGCCTATATCGGCTGGGGCATCTACGTCACCAACCGCGTCTCGGGTGACGAGAAGAAGCGCAAGGCGGCATGGTCGGCAGCGGCCCACCTCGGCGGCAAGGACCTGTCGCTCTGGACCTCAGCCTACCCGTCGGGTTTCCAGCCCTACCGGAACTCGCACTTCCAGTTCGAGGAGTGGGAAGCGGCGGGCTATGACCGCGCCTATGTCGAAGACTATCTCGGTTCCAACGCGGACAGCTACAACCATCCGAATGCCGCCATCGAACCGCGTATTCCGGGCATTTTCCAATATTACTCGGTCGCCGAGGACGAACTGGCCAAGGGCTTCGCGGGCCAATACGGCTCCGCGCAGGAGACGGCAGACGCCATCGCCGCGGCCTGGGAGGAAATCACCGACCAGATCGGCCGCGACAGCCAGATCGCGCTCTATAAAGCGTCTCTGGGGATCTAAAAAACAGCGGTGGCGGCAAGTGTGGCGCCACTGCAACCGACTTGATACCGGATTTCCGACATGGCGCATTTCGACACCGTCTCGCAATACGATGACGCGGCCACATGGTGGCAGGCGACAACGGAGCGTTTGGTGGTGCCGTCGGTCGAAAGCGCTCTCGTCGATATCGGCACAGACAGCGGCGATCGCGCCGACGCGTACTGCGCTGTTTATGGCCCAGCAAAGAGCCTCGCATTCGTCGATTCCACCCCGACAATGCCGGACGTTGCAGCGCGTACACCTGAAACGGCGGGCGCTGGACATGTTTGCACCGTTCAGGCCTCGTTCAGCGACATACCAAGCGACGCCGCCTGTTTGACGGTTCGTTGCGCGCACGACATCGAGCATCTCGATGATCCGCAATCTGCAATATCCAATCCTGCATGTCTGATCGCTCCTCGCGGGCGGCTCTTGCTGTTCATCAGCCGCCGTCACTGGTGCCAATGGTTTGTCCGGATCCGCTGGCGACACTGTTGGTACGTGAAGGCGGCGGTTCGGCACATGGCGGAGGCAGCGGGTCGGTCGTGCGACGCGGTGATGATTGCGGCCTCTGGTTCAATGAGCCGTACAACGCCCGCCTGTCTTCCACGGCCAAATGCATGAGTGAGGGCGAGTATCTTCACGTTGTTACCCGCGACGACATCTCCGACACGCGGCGGCGGTTCGGGCGCGGGATAGCCTGGGCGACCGGGGCGCTGACGCTTGTCGTCGCTGTTCTGCAAACCCTTGACCAGTACGGCACCCTCGACCTCGGCCTTACCAACTGGCGCCCCACGCTTTACGCCTATTGCACATGGATCGTCGCCTTTTGCTGGGCGCAGGTTCTGATCCACGGCGAACAGGGCAAGCGGCGCCTATTTGTTGTGCCCGCTGCGATCTTTGTCGTTTCGATGGTTGTTTTCCCGCTTATCTTTGCGCTTGGCATCGCGTTTTCAGACTGGAACCTCTCAAGCCCGGACGGACGCACGTTCAACGGCTTCGACAACGTGCGGCAAATGTGGGGGGATCCGTTCTACTGGAACGCTATGACAAATATGGTCTGGTACTGCCTGGCGATCATCGTCGAATACGCCATCGCTTTCGGACTCGCGCTGCTGCTGAACGCGCAGATCCGGGGGCGCAAGTTCTTTCGCGTCGCGTTCCTGCTTCCGCTGATGCTCAGCCCCGTCGCAGTAAGCTGGATGATCGGCAAATCAATGCTTGAGATCCGCTTTGGCCCTGTTTCGCGTCTTCTGCGTGACCTTGGCTGGGACAGCCCTTCGTTCTTCGGATCACCCGAAGTGGCACGGTTCTGGATCATGGCGATGGACGCCTGGACGTTCATCCCCTTCATGATGATCATGATCCTCGCCGGGCTGCAGGCTATTCCGCGCGAACTGCACGAAGCCGCAGAGGTAGACGGGGCATCGCCCTGGCGCCGATTCTGGGAAGTGACGTTTCCCTTGATGCTGCCGGTATCAATCACCGCGATCCTGATCCGCATCATCTTCAAGCTGAAGCTGGCGGACATCATCATCAACGTGACTTCGGGCGGACCCGGCGGCGCGACCGATAGTGTGACGTCATTCATCTTCCGCGAGTACCGCGACCGGTCCAACGTGGGCTACGGAACGCTTCTGGCCATCGTCTACCTCGTCATCATCGTGATCGCGATGACCATCGTCATGAAACTCGCCGACCGCTGGATGAGGCCAAGATATTGACCGACGCGACCAACACCCAGATTTTCCACGACAGCGATGCGGACAAGGGCTTCCGCGCCGGATGGTGGACCAGCCGAGTTTTGATCTACGGCATTCTGATCCTCTGGGCGATCATTTGCCTTTTCCCGATCTACTGGACCATTACCACCAGCTTCAAGGCCGCCCCGGACGTCATGAAGGGCAACCTCGTCCCTTGGGTCGACTATGACCCGAAATGGCTCGGTTTTCGCTCCCTTGGCCTCTCGCCCGAGACGATCGGCAACGAGTCGACCGTGCGAGAGGAGTTCCTGAAACGATTCTGGAATTCGACCATCGTCGCCGTCTGCTCGTCCCTTCTGGCACTGATCCTTGGCAGTATGGCGGCCTATGGCCTCAGCCGGTTCAGTTACAAGTTCGGCTTCATGAGGAACGGCGACATCCTGTTCTTCTTTCTCAGCCAGCTCATCCTGCCGCCGGTCGTCCTCGCCCTGCCGTTTCTCGTGCTTTACAAGGAAGTCGCGCTGCTTGACACGCGGATCGGGCTTATCCTGCTCTACACGCTGACCGTCCTGCCGATCGTTATCTGGATCATGCGGGACCAGTTCGGCTCGATCCCGGCGGAATTGGAAGAGGCCGCACTGGTCGATGGTTTGTCTGTCTGGGGCGCGTTCCTGACCATCGTGATGCCCATCGCATTACCGGGTATGGTGGCGGCGTTTATTCTGAGCCTCGTGTTGACGTGGAACGAATACTTCTTCGCTGCGCTCCTGACGTCGACACATGCCAACACGCTGCCCGTCATGGTCGCCAGTCAAACCGGCTCGCAAGGCATTTCGTGGTGGTCGATGGCCGCCCTGTCGTTCATGGCGATCCTGCCGCTGATCGTCATCGGTGTTTTGCTGGAACGTTTCATCATCAAGGGTATGGCCGCGGGCGCGGTGAAGTAATCTCACCCTAGCGCGTGGGCGATCTCCTTTGTTTGCTCATAGAGTTTCAGAAACAGTGGATATTGCCTTGCGTAAGCATCGTGTTTCTCCGGAGCGATGCCGCGGCTCGCTGGGTTCCATGCCGCGATATCGTCTGGGGCGACAAGTCCCACTGCCTGCGCGGCGAGGAAGGCGTCCCCGTAGGACGCCCCGATGGTCTTGTCGCTGACGATCTGCGTCAAACCGCTGAGGTCCGATGTCGCCTGCAGCCAAACGGTGTTCTGCGTCCCACCGCCAACGGCCAGTACGCGGGTGGGCGCGGCGCCGACGTCGCGAAACGTATCGATGACATGCGCCGTACCCATTGCGATCCCTTCGAGAACCGCGCGATACACATCGCCTCGTCCATGCGTCAGGTTCATCCCGAACAGCGCGCCTTTGGCGAGGGGATCGTGGATTGGTGTCCGTTCGCCCGAGAAATACGGCAGAAACAGCAGCCCGTTGGCGCCGCGCGGCGTGGCCTCGGCCTCCTCCGCCAGCGTCGCAAAGGCCGTCGCGGCGGGCAGCTCTTGCGCAAATCGATCCCGGAACCAATGCGTCAGCGTCCCCGACGTGGCCGCACCTGCCATCGAGGCATGGCTCCCCGGGGTGAGCCATGGAGCGTACCAGAGCCTCGGGTCGCGAACACGCTGCTCTGTGACCTGAATGATGAAGATCGTGGATCCCATCATCAGCATCATGTCTCCGGCCGCACGCACTCCGACGCTGACGGCTTCGGCAGCTGCGTCAATCGTTCCGGTCGTAACAGGCGTGCCTTCGGCCAAACCGGTTGTTTTCGCAGCGCTTGCAGTGATGTTGCCCGCGATTTCCGTAGACCACAGCAGCCGTGGCAGCGCATCGAGCGACACGATGTCATCCGCCAATGCGTCCGTCCAATCGCACTGCGCGACGTCGTAAAGCGGCGAGAAACCGGCCGCCGTGTAGTGATCGATGACAAACTCACCCGTCAAGCGATGCACGATGAAAGACGTCGACGTCAGAACCTTCTCCGTCTTCTCGAAAATCTCCGGGCGGTTCCGCTTGAGCCACAGGATTTTCGGCCCGACCGATTGAGACGTCAAAGCGTTGCCGCACCGATCCAGGATCACATCCTGGCCAATTCGCGCGTTCAGATCATCGATTTCAGTACTCGCCCGCGTATCAACGCCGTAAAGTACCCCGTTCATCAGCGGATCGCCAGAGGAATCCACCGGGAGCATACAAGGGCCAATGGCGCTGACGGCGACAGCCGCGATATCGTCCGACGAAACGCGGGACTGATCCAACAAAGCGCGCGTTATGTGCACGAAATCGCCCCACCAGTCCTCTTCCGGGCGATGCTCTGCCCAGCCGGGGCGCGGCACCAGCATTTCATGGGGGCGTCGCGCCTCAGCCAGGATCGCGCCCGCCTCGTCGACGATCACGCCCTTGGACGAATAGGTGCCGATATCGACGCCGAGCGTGTAAGTCATGCCACGGCACCATCCCGGCTCAGGTCGAAATCCGGCCCAACGCGACACAGCGCGGCGACCAGCAGATCGCGGAGCGCATCGAGATCGCGGAAATCCACAATTTCGCGCGACGCATGTGAGTACCGCAACGGGAAACCGACATCGATCGCCGCCACGCCGCCGCCGACAAGTTGGACATATGACAGATCGGTCAACACACCCGTCTGTGCGCTCCTTTGAAGGGGGATACCCGCAGCGTCCGCCGCCTCCTCGAACAGCCGCACCATCGCCGGATGCGGGATGACGCCATTGAGTGTCCCGCGTCCATGAAACGAATAGAGAGAAATCCCCGGCCCGCCGCCGAGCCGCATCTCCCCGGCATCGCCCATATCAGGCGTATCCGTTGCCAGCATCAAGTCGATCTGGATTGCCATGTCCGGCTTGAGCCGCTCCGCCAATGGCAACGCCCCCCTCAAATTGAACTCCTCCTGGGTCGTGAACGCCAGATGTACCGTTGGGCCGCCGGCGCGTTCGGTCAGCGCCCGCGCCACCTCGATCAACACCGCGCAGCCCGCACGGTCGTCTAATGCGGGCGCCGTGATCCGATTTTCACCCAGTGCACGGCTCCCCGGCGCGTAAACGACTGGGGATCCGATACGAATGCCCGCCGCCTCTGCTTCGGCAGCGCTCTCGAACCCACAATCAACATAGAGATCCCCCACGGGAATGACCGTGTATTTCTCATCCGGCGTCGTCGCATGGTGGCTCTTGTTGGCAATGATTCCGGGCAGATCGCCGTGCCTTGTCGAAACTTCAACCTCCTGGCTGGCCAGCGCGCGCTCGGGGACGCCGCCAAGCCGAGACAGGCGGAGAAACCCGTCGGCATCGATCTTGCGCACCACGAACCCCAGTTGGTCCATGTGCGTGAACAGCATGACCGACGGGCCGTCGCCCCTGAACGTTGTCCAGAGATTTCCCAGCCGATCCGTCTCGTGCGTGCAGCCGATGTCCTCCAGTTCAGCGGCGATCACGCGGCGAATGCGGTCTTCGTGCCCAGACAGCCCCGGGACCGCAAGTAGTCGTTCCAGAAGATCCCTCATCGCGCTGCCCTCGCGCGGTCCATGAAATCCGTCGCACGCTCTGGGTCCACGGCCTTCCAGGTATTTCCGTCCACTTTGAGTGACGACCCGACGATGCAGCCATCGGCAATCGCAAAGACGTCCGCGACCGTTTCGTGCTTTACGCCCGTGTTGGCGAGAACGGGCGTATCCGGCAGCACAGCTTTCACCGCTTCGAGATCTTCCATCCGCGCTGCCTCGCCTGTGATCGCGCCCGAGACGAGAACGGCGTCCGGGATCGACGAAAACACGGCGCTGCGCGCCCGGTCGGCGAGTGATCGTTTGTCCACGCTGTCTGCGAACTCGGCGGAAACATTGTAAAGCATGAGGCAGTCGGATCGGCCGAGACGCGCGCGGTAGCGCATGGCCGCGCCCGCATCTGGCGTCCACGGCCCCATGTCCGACGCGTACGTACCTGTGAAAATCTCTCGGCAAAAGGCTGCGCCGGTTGCAGCGGCGAGCGCGATGGTCGAGGTCGGGTCCCAGAGAACGTTGACGCCAAACGGGACCGTGATCTCATCCCGCAGCTTGCCGATGACAAAGGCCATGGTCGCGAGCGACGCGCGGTCCACGTCGAATTCATAGGGCCGGTCATTCTCATTACCGAACATCACCGCATCGACACCTGCCGCCTGAAGTGCTGCCAGGTCGGCCCGAGCCGCCTCGATAATGCCGTCCAGCCCCGCATCCGCGTCGAACAGAGGCGCACCCGGCAGCGCACCGAGATGGACCATGGCGATCACCGGTTTCGGCGTGCCAAAGACGCGTCCGAAATTGGTCATGGCTGAACCTCCCCCCTGAGCTGTTCGTCAAAGCCTAGCGGGGAAATCCTTGTCTCCCAAGGCGAAACTGCCCTAGGCTCAATCGACGACGGAGGGATCAAGAATGCAACGCACGCGACGCTGGGACAGGCACGGTTCGGGCGGCCTGACCTTCACGGAACTGGGCCTCGGAACGGCTCCGCTTGGCAACCTCTACCGCGCGATCAGCGACGAAGCCGCCGACGCAGTCTTCGATGCGGCCTGGGACGCCGGCGTGCGCTACTTCGATACCGCACCGCTCTACGGCCTCGGCCTTGCCGAGACTCGCCTCAACCGCTTCCTGCGAGGCAAGCAGCGTGACGAGTACGTGCTATCAACCAAAATCGGACGCCTGCTCAAAGCCGCGACCGAAGAGACGCGCGATGGACATGGTAAGTGGTTCGATGTGCCTGCGCGGAACGAGGTCTACGACTACGGCTACGACGCAACACTTCGTTCGGTCGAGTATTCGCTTGAGCGGCTCGGGGTCGACCGCATCGACATTCTCTTTGCGCATGATCTCGATGTCTTCAATCACGGAAGCCAAGCGGTGCTCGACACCAAGTTGAACGAGTTGATGGAAGGCGGCTACAAGGCACTGCTCAAACTGCGCGAAGAGGGGACGATTTCCGCTTTCGGCGCGGGCGTGAATGAATGGCAGCCGTGCCAATGGCTGACCGAACGCGGCGATTTCGACATCTTCCTGCTCGCGGGTCGATACACGCTTCTTGAACAGGAGGCATTGGCGAGCTTCCTGCCGCTGTGCGTTGAGCGGGACATCGGGATCGTAATTGGCGGGCCGTACAACTCGGGCATTCTGGCGACGGGTGCGCGCAAGGGCGCATTTTACAACTACGACCCGGCGCCTCAGAACATCCTTGATCGCGTCGCCCGGATCGAAGCCGTCTGCAACCGCCACGGCGTGCGCCTGGTGGACGCCGCGTTCCAATTTCCGCTTCGCCATCCCGCAGTCGTTTCGGTCATTCCGGGCGGACAGGGACTCGACGAAATGCAGTCGAACATCCGCGCCGCCGACGCGACAATTCCGGATGCCTTCTGGTCAGACCTCAAGGCGAACGGACTATTGCGAGATGATGCGCCGGCATGAAGATCGACGCCCACCAGCACTTCTGGCAGCCCGCGCGCGGTGACTACGACTGGATGCCCAAGGACGATGCAACGCTGTCACGCCCATACGTGCCGACCGACCTCGCACCGCAACTGGCCACGGCAGGGATCAGCCGCAGCATACTTGTTCAGGCAGCTGCAACAGTCAACGAGACGGAATACATGCTGGGCCTTGCTGACGCGACAGAGACAGTCGGCGCCGTCGTCGGCTGGGTGGACTTCGAAGCGTCAGATGTGGCCGAAACCCTCGCACGTCTCGGCAAACATCCGAAGTTCTCAGGCGTGCGCCCGATGATTCAGGATATCCCAGACGACGATTGGATGCTGCGCGATGATGTGCAAAACGGTTTCCGCGCCGTATGCGATCTGGGGCTGACATTCGACGCGCTCGGCTTTCCGCGTCACCTCGCCAATTTCCTGACGATCCTCACCCGATACGGCGACATGCGATGTGTCTTGGATCATTGCATGAAACCGGACATTGCGGGCCATTCCCCCGACAGTTTCCAACACTGGGCCGACGGCATGTCTGCGATCGCGCGCGAGACGGGCGCGTATTGCAAGTTTTCCGGTCTCGTGACCGAGGCCAGTGACAACTGGACGGTGGACGACCTCAGACCCTACGCCTTTCACATATTCGAAACCTTCGGACCAGACCGCGTCATGTGGGGGTCGGATTGGCCCGTCGTCCGTTTGCGCGCCGAATATGATCGCTGGCTCGAGGCGGCGGAAATCCTGACCGACGCCCTGACTGCCGACGAAAAGGTCTGTGTGTTCGGTGGCACCGCTGCCGAATTCTACCAGATCGACGCAAGCTAGCCCATCAGGCGACGCACCGCGCGCTCGGTGATGCTGTCCCGCGCCGCAAAGGGCGTCGATACTGCAAGGGCAGCCGCAGCAGCGCCAAACCGGCAGGCTTCGCGAACGGTCGCGCCTTTGGCGATTTCCGCCGCCAGCGCCCCGCAAAACATGTCGCCCGCTCCATGTGACGACACTGTATCGACGCTGAACGCACTCAGGCGTTCAGCACCGGACGCATCCGCCACCACCAACCCTTCAGCACCAAGTGTCACGACAGCTGACATCGGACCCATGGCGCAGATCGCACGTGCCGCAGCTTCAGCATCAAGTGGTCCATCCTCTGCTCCGATCAAAGCGGTCGCTTCGACGCGATTGACAACAAGAACATCAATGCAGGACAACAAGTCGCCCGGCAGGGCGCGCGCAGGCGCCGCATTCAGTATGACCCGCGCGGTATCCCTTGAGCGCTTGGCTAGGGCCAGATTGACGCTTTCCGGCACTTCGTTCTGAAGAAGAAGCACTTTCAGATTTGGCGGAAGAACAATGTTGTCCGCGACAAGCCTCATGTTGGCCCCCGAGACCACCACCGCACCGTACTCCCCATTCTCATCAACAATTGCGACGCTCATTCCCGATGGCTGGTCACTCTCAAAAACCTGAGTGTGATCCACACCGGACGCATCCATCATCGCCCGCAAACGTCGCCCGGCATCGTCGCGCCCGACTAAACCGGCCATGGCTACGGATGCGCCCATGCGTGCCGCTGCCACCGCCTGATTACCGCCCTTGCCGCCAAAGCGATACGCCACACTGTGGCCCATCAGGGTCTCGTCCAGACCCGGTAACCGTGGCGCATCGACAACGATATCCCAGTGCAGCGACCCGGCGACAAATACGTCGGTCACTTTTCAAATCCATATAGCGCCGCCGCAACGATGCGCTGACTGTCCGTTGCATCCTGTCGCGCGATCGCATCCGAGAGTGACGCATTTTGCTTCAGTCGCTGTGCGACGGTCCTGAGATGCTCGACCAACGCGACATTCGTTTGTGCTTCCTTGATCGGGTTGAGGCCGGAGTGATCCGGAAACGTATCGAAATAGATTACACCGTCGTAGCCAAGCCGGTCCAGTTCGACGAACAATTCCACGGTTGCCACCGCGTGCACAGTCCCGGCCATTACGCCATCGTCACGCTTTCCGTACCCGTCGTTCAAATGCACCCCCAAAAGCCGGGAATGCCGTCCGATCAGATGCGCTGTGTGCGCAGGCATCTCATCGGCATAAAGAACATGCGCAAAGTCGAGCGTCACACCCATGTTCGGACGGTCCACTTCACCCAGCGCAAGCAGCGTCGTACCCACATCGGGCATGAGCGCAAATGCACGGGGTTCGTTCGGCTTGTATTCAATTGCAATGTCAACATCGGGGTCGTGGTCAGCAATTTCGGCCATCGCAGCGACCGTATCGTCCCACATCCGGGCATAGTCGCCCTGAAATGCATAATCGAAGCCGTCCTGCCCCATCCAGAGCGTCATCAGCCTCGAGTTGAGTTCCCGCCCCACGTCGATACCACGCTTGGTTTCATCGATCGCCGCGCGGCGGACATCCGGATCGGGGTTGGTAAAGGCACCGATCGCATAGCCGGGGTTGGTGTAGTATCGCATCGCCAGACCGTTCAGCGTCAGGCCTGCGTCATCAAGCATCATCCGGACATCGGCTGTTGCGGTGTGCCCTTCAAAATGGTCCGGGAAGTTCAAATCAGCGGCATCGAGAACGCCCGTCCTGCCGGCGGCGGCGATTAACTCGCGGATACTCGCATCCGTCCCCGGCGGGACGGCTCGCTTGAACGCATTCAGACGTGCGGCGTAGCGCGCTCTGTTGTGACCTGCCGACATTCCAAGCATCTCCCGTTCATTGCACCCCGGACAGCCGCCCGCGCGCTCGATTGGCCCGCTTATAAGAAAGCTACGCTCTGCGCGTGACAAGGGCAGACGCAAAACCATATCTGCGCAAGCCGGTTCAGGTAACTCTGGTGCTTGTTGCAAAAAACTGTGCGTCGTGGGCGCTGGCTCCTGCCACGTCGGAGGTTCCGGGGCATCCCGTTCCACCCCTGATCGCGTTGAAACCGGCCACCGGTGGCGACGCTGCGAATGTCTGCTCCGGCGTAGCTGTGCTTACCCACTCGCGCCCACGGCGAAAGACCGCTTCCCGCCGCTCTAGCTCACCTCATGGCCTGTGGACCTTGTGCAAGTGCGTCGGGCACATCGATGAAGCAGAAGTCATTTTTCTTCGAACGTCGTCTGCCAACCAGTCGGGACACGGCCTAAACCGAACCGCCCTTTGTTTGCCGGAGACCCCGAAACAAGGATCCTGGGTCATGGGGAAACAAGAAGAACGTAACGCGTTATTCGGAGGAAATGTGCGTCGAGGTCGCACTTTGGAAGGTCGCGGCGGTGGTCACTGAGGATCCGACCCGCGCGCCGGTTTTCGAGCGGTTGGAGGCGGATGCGGCCGTCGATTCCGGCGGCAAGCGTGCAGCGCGACTCCCAGGCTTCGATCATCTGGGATCAGGCGCGATCCACCTTGCTGCGCGCGACCGTCTCGGAATCGGTATGCAGGCTGATCCACACGGTTTCGCGCGGCTCGATGTGCCGATACCGGCGCGGCACGCGGCGGCGGAGGTGGTAAAGACGGCCTCGTTTGGCGATGCTCATGGCCGAGAAATCGCCCATTTGTGTAGCAAGATGTGCAGCAAATCAAGCCGACCGAACACCGCCGTCGGCACGACAACGCCGCATTCCGCCCTACTATCAGGTGGTTAAGAGATAGCTGAACTGAGGAAAATGGCGGAGACGAAGGGATTCGAACCCTCGAGACCCTTCCGGGCCTACTCCCTTAGCAGGGGAGCGCCTTCGACCACTCGGCCACGTCTCCGCCGACGCGTATAGCGGGTCAATCGTCCGGGATACAAGCGCAATTGCACGCAGCCTCTACGCTTTCTGCCGCAATGCACTATGTTGAGGCCGGAGAAGATGGCGCCTGACACCGCCAAGACACAAGGACATCCCGTGACCCTCAGGATCATCATTGCGACAGCACTCTGTGCAGGTCTGGCAGCTTGCGACGGCCCCATCGGATATCAGGTTGGCGAAGGTGCCGGGTCCCCGGTGCCGGATCGCGCAGTGGCCCAGATTGAGCGCGGAACGGCGTCACCCTCGGCGCGGACATTGTCCAGGAACAACCCGGACTACCGCCAATGGGCCAACGACCGGCGGTAGGGCCGATCAGGTGTTGAACAGGAAGTGCATGACGTCGCCATCCTTGACGACATAGCTCTTGCCTTCGGCCCGCATCTTGCCCGCGTCCTTGGCGGGCTGTTCGCCGCCCAACGCAACGTAATCTTCATAGGCGATGGTTTCGGCCCGAATGAAGCCTTTTTCAAAGTCGCCGTGGATCACACCGGCGGCCTTGGGTGCCGATGTCCCCGTCTTGATCGTCCAGGCCCGCGCTTCCTTGGGACCGACGGTAAAATAGGTTTCCAGGTGCAACAGTTCATAACCCGCGCGGATCAACCGATCGAGCCCTGCCTCAGCCAGGCCCATCTCTTCGAGGAACATCTGGGCCTCGTCATCTTCTAGCTGGCTGATCTCTTCCTCGATCTGGGCCGAGATGACCACGTGGCTGTTCCCCTGAGCGGCCGCCATCTCGGCCACCTTGGCCGAATGGGCATTGCCGTCGGCGGCTTCCGCCTCGCCCACATTGCAGACATACAGCACCGGCTTGGTTGTCAGCAGTTGCAACATGGACCACGCCTTTGCATCTTCGGCATCAACGTCGACAACACGGGCGGGGTTGCCATCTTCCAGCACCGCCAGCGCCTGTTTCATCAGACGTTCCTGCTGAACCGCCTCCTTGTCGCCGCCGCGGACCTTGCGGACGATGTTCTGCAGCCGCTTTTCCAGGCTTTCGATATCGGCCAGCATCAATTCGGTGTCGATGGTTTCCGCATCGGCCACAGGATCGACGCGGCCCTCGACATGGGTGACGTCGCCATCTTCGAAACAGCGCAGGACATGGGCAATCGCGTCCACTTCCCGAATGTTGGCCAGGAACTGGTTGCCCAACCCTTCGCCCTGTGACGCCCCTTTGACCAGGCCCGCGATGTCGACAAAGGTCATGCGGGTCGGAATGATCTGCCTGGATGCGGCAATGGCGGCCAACTTGTCCAGACGCCCGTCGGGTACCGCCACCTCGCCCACATTCGGCTCGATCGTGCAGAAGGGAAAGTTCGCGGCCTGCGCGGCGGCCGTCTTGGTCAACGCGTTGAACAGGGTCGATTTGCCCACATTCGGCAAACCCACGATTCCCATTTTAAAACCCATGGTTTCGTCCTTTCGAAGGTTGCGCTGCTTCTAGCAGGACCGCCAATAGGTGCAAGCCGGTGACATGTCGGGATTTCTTCACCGCGGTTTTTCGAAAGAATTTGAAAGTACAGCACCGTATGACGCAGTGTGCGAAGGGTCGGCCATGTCCGACACGATCCGCAAGACTTTGGACACGGGACCTACAACATGAACCGCATTTATGTTGCTATCTTTTCGCTTTTGATCAGTGTGAGCGCCGCATCGGCACAGGAATGGACGTTCGGGCTTGGCGCCTCCGATTTCGGGGACCAGGGCCAGGACAGCGTCGCGCTGGATGTGGAATACCGGCACACGCCCTTCGTGGAACGCCGCGTTCTGTCGGTGGCCTGGGGCGCAAATCTGGGCCTGACCGGCGAAGGGGACGTGTTCATCGGGGGCGGGATCTGGTCGCGCTGGCAATGGAACAGCGGCTGGTTCATCGACAACAGCATCATGCCCGGTCTCTACGAGGAAGGCACCGCAGGCAACGATCTGGGGTCGGCCTTTGAAATCCGGTCGCTGCTGGGCGTCGGGTATCAATTCGACAACGGGCATGCCATTTCAGCGGCCCTGTCGCACAAGTCCAATGCCAGTCTTGCAGACGACAACCCGGGGATGAATGTCTATTCCATCCGGTACCATTTCAAATTCTGATCCGTCCTGTTCCGCCCGGACTGGCGGACGACGCTTGCCTTTCCCGCACCGCTTTGGCAGGTGAGGCGGGACGGACAGGAGACTGAAATGACAACCCGGATCGACGCCAAATTCGCTGCCCTCGCCGCCCAGGGGCGCAAGGCCTTCGTGGCTTACGTGATGGCCGGGGACCCGGACTATGACACTTCGCTGGAGGTGGTCCGCGGTTTGCCCGGCGCCGGCGTGGACGTCATCGAACTTGGCCTGCCGTTCACGGACCCCATGGCCGATGGCCCGACCATTCAGTTGGCTGGTCAACGCGCGCTTGAGGCAGGGATGACACTGGACCGGACACTCGATCTGGCGCGCAGCTTCCGCGAGGCAGATGATGTCACGCCGATTGTGCTGATGGGGTACTACAACCCGATCTATTCGCGCGGGGTCGATACGTTCCTTGCACAGGCGAAGGCGGCGGGCATTGACGGGCTGATCGTGGTCGACCTGCCGCCCGAAGAAGACAGCGAATTGTGCATTCCCGCGCAAGAGGCCGGCTTGAACTTTATCCGGCTGGCCACACCCACAACGGATGACAACCGCCTGCCCCGCGTGCTGCAAAACACATCCGGCTTCGTATATTACGTATCGATCACGGGCATCACCGGCGCGGCCGAGGCCGAAGCAGGCGATGTTGGCCCGGAAGTCGCGCGCATCAAGGCAGCAACCGATTTGCCGGTCATCGTCGGGTTCGGCATCAACACACCTGAAAAATCCAAGGCCATCGCATCGGTCGCGGATGGTGCCGTGGTTGGCTCTGCCATTGTCAGCCGGATCGGAGCAGGCGACAGCGTGGCGAGCGTCCTGGCCTTTGTGAAATCCCTGTCGGACGGTGCGCACGCGGCCTGAGCGGCAGTATAGGGCCCTCAAAATTCCCGCAATGCGGGAAAATACTGAAATCGTTGAGTTTTTCGCCGGTTGTGCCAAAGTCACGTTATTCTTTGACACATTATTACCGATGACAAAAACGCTACTCACTGCACAGGACGTCTCCGAGCACCTCTTGGCCCGCACGGGCGATGCGATGCTGTCCGGCGACTTTGACCGCTTTGCAGGTTTTTTCCTGCTGCCCTACGAGGTCGAAACGCTGGACGGCAAACGCCTGATTGAAACGCGCAGCGACCTGCGCGTGACCTTCGACAGCGTGCACGCGCATCTTGTGAAACAACAGGTTACACTGATGGCGCGTCATTGCGTATCGGCCAGCTTTCGCGGACCGGACGAAGTGGCCGCAACCCACGAAACGCGGCTGATCAGCCGCGACATTCTGGTTCAGCAACCGTATCCGGCGTTTTCGATCCTGCGCAAGCAGCCTGACGGCAATTGGCGCATTACCCACACGTCCTATGTGATCGTCGATTCTACGGACCTGAATGCGGCCCTGAATTCCTAGGGTGCGGCCCGGCCTCCGCAGGCCGTCACATGGGCGATGGCCGCGGCAACCGCCGCGTCGATCGATAATTCAGAGGTATCCAGCACACGCGCGCCAGGCGCCGGCTTCATCGGGGCCGCATCGCGTGCGCTGTCGCGGGCATCGCGTGCTTCCACGTCCTCCAACACCTCGGCCAGGGTCCGCATGTCCCCCTTGGCGCGCAGTTCGGCCCACCGCCGTTCGGCCCGCACATCGGCGCTGGCCGTGACGAAAAGCTGCGCTTCCGCGTCTGGATAGATGACCGTACAGATGTCGCGCCCATCCAGTACCGCGCCGCCCGGCCTTCGGGCAAAGCCGCGTTGAAACGCCAGCAGCGCCGCGCGCACCTCCGGAATCACGGCCACTTCGCTCGCGGCTTGCGCAACGTCGGCCGTGCGCAGCCGGCTGTCTTCCAGGGCGGTCGGGTCCAGCGCCCGGGCCGCATCAATCGGATCGGCCCCATCCAGAACCCGTGCGCCGACCGCACGATACAATAGACCGGTATCCAGATGCGCATATCCGAAATGCGCCGCAATCGCCCGTGCAATGGTGCCCTTGCCAGCCGCGGCAGGCCCGTCAATGGCGACCGTGAAGGGCGCAGCACTCATGCGGTGTCGCGCCGCATGGCCGCGCCCAGCCCGGCCATCAAGGACTCGAAAATGGGAAAGGACGTGGCGATCGGTCCGCCATCATCCACCGACATCGGCTTTTGCGTGGCCATGCCCATCACAAGGAACGACATGGCAATACGATGATCAAGATGGCTGGCACAGGTGACACCACCGGGCACATTGCCGTGGCCCAGGCCGGTCACGGTCCACCAATCAGGCCCATCCTCGACCCCGACACCCGCAGCCCGCAGCCCGGCCGCCATCGCATCAATCCGGTCACTCTCCTTGACGCGCAGCTCTTTCACCCCGGGCATATGCGTCTCACCCGTGGCAAAGGCGGCGACGACCGACAGCACCGGATACTCGTCAATCATGCTGGCCGCGCGCGCAGCAGGCACTTCGATGCCCTTCAAATCCGGCGAAAAGCGTGCGCGCAAATCGGCAACGGGTTCGCCCCCCTCTTCACGCGCGTTTTCAAAGCTCAGATCGGCGCCCATCTCGCGCAGCGTGGTAAACAGCCCGGCCCGTGTCGGGTTCAGACCAATATTCGGCACCAACACATCCGACCCGGGCACAATCAATGCGGCACAGACCGGAAACGCAGCCGAGGACGGATCGCGCGGCACTTCGATATGCAGCGGCGTCAACTCGGGCTGACCCTTCAACGTGATGACACGGCCCGCCTCGGTCACTTCGGTCGAAATGTCGGCGCCAAAGCCCGCCAACATGCGCTCCGTGTGGTCGCGCGTGGCCTCGGCCTCGATCACAACAGTTTCGCCCGGGGCGTTCAGACCGGCAAGCAGGACCGCAGATTTCACCTGCGCCGACGGCACGGGCACGGTGTAGGTCACCGGCACCGGATCGGCGGCCCCCACCAGGGTCATCGGCAACCGCCCCCCGGCCCGGCCCACAGCCTGACATCCGAACAGGGCCAGCGGATCGGTCACGCGTGCCATGGGACGCCCGTTCAGGCTCGCATCACCGGTAAAGGTGACCGAGATGGGCGAGGTTGCCATCGCGCCCATGATCAATCGCACACCGGTGCCCGAATTGCCGCAGTCAATGATCTGGTCCGGTTCGGCAAATCCGCCCACACCGACCCCGTGCACCGACCACGACCCGCCACCGTGGTTGATCACGTCCGCGCCGAAGGCCCGCATCGCCCGGCCCGTGTCCAGAACGTCCTGACCTTCCAGCAGCCCCGATATGGTTGTCTCTCCCACGGCCAAGGCCCCCAGGATCAGGGACCGATGCGAAATGGACTTGTCGCCCGGCACGTCCGCCGTTCCCGTCAACGGGCCACTGGCGGCAGAAGTCATGGGGATCGGGTCACCGTGGCTGGACATGTGTGCGCTCGCATCTTGTTCGTCGGCGCAGACCTACCCCGCCCGCACAATGCCGTCCAGCACCCCATCTTTCTTCTGGCTGAAAATACTTCGGGGGTGAGCGCGCATGCGCGAGGGGGCTGGCCCCCTCACGTCGTCAGCCCAGCCGACGGAAGGTCAGGTAATGGGGCACGCGGCCCTCGCGCAGGGCCTTCTGCTCATACCGGGTGCTCAGCCAGTCCTGCCACGGTGTGCGCCAATCCGCGGGACGCTCGGCCAACCACTCGAACCCGGCCTTTGGCACCTCCTCGAGGGTTTGGCGCACATAGTCGGGGATATCGGTCGCCACCCGGAAAAGCGCGCCGGGGGTCAGCACACGGGCCAGCGGCTCCAGATGCTCCTGGGTAACAAAGCGGCGGCGGTGATGGCGTGCCTTGGGCCACGGATCGGGATACAGCAGAAAGGCGCGTTCGATGGACCCGTCAGGCAACACATCCATCAGATCCCGCGCGTCGCCGGGATGCACGGCAAGGTTTTGAACGCCGGCGCGCCGGATCTTGCCCAGCAGCATCGCGACCCCGTTGATGTATGGCTCTGCCCCGATGATGCCGACATCCGGGTTCTGAACCGCCTGGTGCACCAGATGTTCGCCGCCGCCAAACCCGACCTCCAGCCAGACCGGCTTGCCGTCAAAAAGGGCACCAAGGTCCAGCGCGTCCCGTTCCGGGTTCTCGTCCCAGGACACTGGCCCCGGCGACAGCGCCGCCAGATCCTCGTCCAGATAGCGTTTTTGACTGTCCTTCAGGGTCTTGCCCTTGAGGCGGCCATAGAAGTTGCGGTGTGGGCGTGTGCTCATGGCGCGCCGTTTAGCGCGCGGGGGCAAGCGGGGCAATGGGGGCATGCGCAGGTGGGGTGCACCACCCAAGGGGCCAAGGCGGTCAGTCCCGCGCCTTGTCCAGATAGGCGCGCAAATCGGCCAGGACAGGGCGGATCTCGACCAGACGGGTGACGTCGAAATCCCGCGCCAACTGTTCGAAATCCGGGCCCATGGCCGCGATTGTCTCGGTGCGTACGGTGCGGCCCTTGTCGGTCAGCCATACCCGTTTCGACCGACCGTCATCCGGGTTTGGCCGGGTCTCGACCAGGCCGTGCTGTTCCAGGCCTTTCAGGGTGTGGGTCATCGTTGTCTTCGGGACCTGGAAGGCGCGGGCCATGTCCATAGGTGTGCGCCCGTTCCCCACACGGACCAGATGGTTGAGCACGCCAAAATGCGGCGCAATCAGGCCGTGCGGCAGCCGCGCCTCCAGAATGGCGCGGCTGAGCTGTTCAATGATGCCGATCTCGTTGAACACCTCGAAAAAGACCGACGGGTCGGTATCACGCATGCACGATCTTGCTTTCCACTCCCCAGCGCGGGCTGTGCGGCACTGGCGCGGCATAACCCAATCGCCCCAACATTTGCACGGTTTCGCCGTCAGAGGCCAGCATCTCATGGGCCTCTTCGTACAGGGGCGCCATCTCGGGAAACTCCTGCAACGCCTGGCTCATCGGCTGCATGCCAAGCCCCGCCGCCGTTGTGGCAAGGTTCAGACGCACCCAGTCGCGGCCCGCCATGATCTGGTCCGTGCGACTGTTGCCCTTCGTCGTCAGCCAGACATAGGCCATGCCGGTCATCGCCGTGCCCGTCACCATCTCCAGCCCTTGCTTGTAGGACAGGCTGTCCCGGTCCATCGCCGCCTCGCGACTGAACAGTCCCGCCAGGCGCAACGCCTCGAACCCGGGACCCGAAAAATCAATGCCGTCCGGGTTTGCATCCACTTCGCGATGCCCGATCCGAAACAGATCGACGCTTTCCTTGTAGGTCCGTGGTGTTTCGAATTCGATCTGGAAGGCGCGCGCGGTCAGAAGGCGCAGGGCCGCCACGCGGTCTGGATCGTTGGTCGCATCCCGGCCGGACCCGCGCGTGACCGATGCCATGATCCCGTCCAGCACCGATTGGGCAACCGGGCGGTCCGTGTCATAGGGCTCTTTCAGCGACCGGCGGTCCATCACCTGCGAAAACAGCGGCGCGGGTGTGCCCGCCCCCTTGGTGAACCGCGCAACGGCCACGCGGCGCGCATCCAGCGCCGTGGCATCTGCGCCATCCGGGAACAGGTCCAGGTCAACCCCGATCCCGTCCTGGGCTGCGGCCATGACCATCAGTTCCAGAAAGCATCCCAGTCCCACCACGATCTGGCGGCTGAAGGGATCGGTATGCGGCAGCAGGCGATCCGTATCGACGCGCAGGGTCACCTCGCCCTCTGTGCGCAGATCCACCTGCCAGGGCTGCCGGTTGTGCGGGTTGGGGGCCAGAATGGCATAGGACAGGGCCCGCATGCGCGGCTCTGTATAGGTGCCGGCCTGTGCCCAGGGCTGCAACGCCGTTTGCGGCGTGCGGGTCACCGCATAGGCGCCCGCGCCAGATGCTGCGAGGATCGATCCGCCCCCAAGCAGGGCCAGGGTTTTGCGACGGGAAAAAGACATGGGTCACTCCATTGGTGCGATTTCGAACTATAACGTGAATATAGTACGATTCCGCACCAAACAAGTCCTATTTCGCACTTGATTGCCTGCGTCACAACTTCTCTTGCCTGAAATCGGTCTAATTGGTAAGCAAACCTAACCAATATCGGAAGTTTGCCATGCCCGTCATCACCACCATCGACGATCTGAAACGCATCTATGAACGGCGCGTGCCGCGGATGTTCTATGATTACTGCGAATCCGGCAGTTGGACCGAGCAGACGTTTCGCGACAATTCCTCGGACTTCGATGCGATCCGCCTGCGCCAGCGCGTGGCGGTCGACATGTCGGGCCGGTCTACCCAAAGCCAGATGATCGGACAGGATGTGGCGATGCCCGTGGCCCTTGCCCCTGTGGGCCTCACGGGGATGCAGCATGCCGATGGCGAAATGAAGGCCGCGCGGGCGGCAGAGAAATTCGGCGTGCCGTTTACCCTGTCCACCATGTCCATCAACTCGATCGAGGATGTGGCGGGCCATACCGACGCGCCCTTCTGGTTCCAGCTCTATACGATGAAGGATCAGGACTATGTCAGCCGCCTGATCCAGCGGGCCAAGGATGCCAAGTGCTCGGCGCTTGTCATCACGCTCGATTTGCAGATCCTCGGCCAGCGCCACAAGGACCTGAAAAACGGCCTGTCCGCACCGCCCAAGCTGACGGCCAGGACCATCGCGAACCTGGCCACCAAATGGGCCTGGGGGATCGAGATGCTGTCGGCCAAGCGCCGCGAATTCGGCAACATCGTGGGCCATGTGGACGGCATCAGCGATGCATCTTCGCTGGGGGCCTGGACCGCCGAACAGTTCGACCCGACACTGGACTGGGCCAAGGTCGCGAAGCTGAAGGAACAATGGGGCGGCAAGGTCATCCTCAAAGGTATTCTGGACGCCGATGATGCCAGGATGGCCCTGAAAGTGGGCGCCGATGCCATCGTGGTGTCGAACCATGGCGGCCGACAGCTCGACGGCGCGCTCAGTTCCATTCGCGCCCTGCCCTCGATCCTGGATGCGGTGGGCGATCAGGTCGAGGTACATCTGGACAGCGGCATCCGGTCCGGTCAGGACGTGCTCAAGGCGCTCGGTCTCGGGGCCAAGGGCACCTATATCGGCCGCGCCTTTGTTTACGGACTGGGTGCGATGGGGCAGGCCGGTGTCACCGAAGCCCTGACTGTCATCCACAAGGAACTGGATACAACCATGGCGCTGTGCGGCGAGACCAGCGTGGCCAATCTTGGGCGCCACAACCTGCTGGTGCCCGAGGATTTCGGCGGGCGGTGGCAATAAGGGGTTTCGCCGCAGCGCGCTGCGGCGACCGGCTGGGGCTCTGCCCCAGACCCCGTCGTATTTTCAGTCGGAAGAAACGGCAGGTGCGGCGCGCTGTGAGAGCATGCGCCCCCATGCGGGCAGCAAGAGCGCGGCCACCGCAAACATGATGCCCGCGATCACGTAGAACGACACACGCAGGCCGAACCCTTCGGCCACGAAGCCCATGATGACAGGCCCCAGAAAGAACGCCGCATAGCCAAGCGCCGCGGCCTGACTGATGGCTGCCAGCCGGTGTTTCGGCCGCACCGCCTGCCCCACAAGACCAAGGGCCAAAGGCCCTACCACGGACACGCCCAGCCCGCCCAGAAGAAAGCCGACATACGCCACGGGCAAGCCCGGGGCCACACCGGCCAGCGCCAGGCCGCCCCCTGCAATGCACGACGCCAGGACCATCACCCGAAACGGCGGCCAGCCCGCCCCGAAGACATGCGCCCCCAACCGGCCTACGGCCATCCCTGTGGCCAAAAGCGCGGGGCCCAACGCCCCTTCGGCGGGGCCGCCGCCCAATGTGCGTTCCACATGCAGCGCTGACCAGCCCTCGGACGCGGCCTCGCCCAGAAAGGCCGCCAGCACGACCAGCCCGCCCACCCATACCAGGGCGCGGGGCATCCCGGCGGCGTCGCCCGTTTCCTCTGCATCCACCGGGCGGTCCGGCAAGATCATCCACGGTGCCAACACCGCCACGGCCAGCGCCATCGCGGCAAAGACCGCCACGGGGCCGAACCCGTCTTCGCGGGCCACACCCACGGCGATGGCCGCCACCGCATAGGCAACGGAAAACAGGCCGTGGTTGAGGTTCATGAGACTGCGGCCCGTCTCGGCCTCGGCCTCGCTCACTTCGGCATTTGCCAGCACATCGGCCACCCCGGACCCGCCAGCGGCCAGAAACAGGGCGATCCCGATCGTCAGGGGCATATGGGCTGCACCGGCCAGCAAGAAACCCGCCACCATGCCTGCGGCGCCCACCATGAGGGCCCAGCGGCCACACAGCCGGTACACCAGCGGGGCCAGCCACATCGCCATCAGCGCGCCGGTCGATCCGATCAGAACCAATGTGCCCCAGGCCCCGTCACCGACACCCACCTGCGCCTTGATCACCGGCATCTGGGCCGAAAACGCAGCCCATCCAAAGCCCACCGTGACAAAACCCGCCAGAGCCCGCCGCGAGGCCAGAAGATCGTTCAAAAGCCGCATCCGTCAGCGGTGCCATGGGCGCGCAGGGCCGTCCAGCCCAAACACGGCCATTTTGCGTCTTTTCATGGCGTAAAAACCGTTCTATAGCGCAGCCTTCACGTGGGGTGACAGCCTTGGAGGCACCCTGCCCTAACTTTGGAGAATTAAGATGGCTGGAGAGATTCCTGATCTCGAAGCCCTGGAACGTACGGGGACAGGCAAGGGCGCCGCTCGTCAGGCCCGCCGCGACGGCATGGTTCCAGGGATTGTTTTTGGTGGCGACACGGATCCGCTGCCGATCAATCTGCCCTTCAACAAGCTGTTCAAGATGCTGAAGGCCGGTCGGTTCAAGTCGACGCTGTTCAACATGAAAGTCGAAGGCCATGAGGACGTGCGCGTCATCTGCCGCGACGTGCAGCGCGACGTGGTCAAGGACCTGCCCACGCACGTGGACTTCATGCGGTTGCGCCGCACCACCAAGATCAACCTGTTCATCGGTGTTGACGTGGAAGGCGAAGATGTATCGCCCGGACTGAAAAAAGGCGGCGTGCTGTCGCTGGTCCGCCCCGAGGTGGAACTGATCGTGACCGCGGGCGACATCCCCGAGAGCATTTCGATCGACGTGTCCGAAGCCGAAATCGGCGACAGCATCACCATTTCGTCGGTGACGCTGCCTGCCGGTGCCAAGCCCACCATCGACCGTGACTTTGTGATCGCCACAATCTCTGCTCCGTCCGGCCTGCGTTCGGCCGAAAGCGAAGACGATGACGCAGTCGAAGAGGGTGCAGAAGGCGAAGAGGCCTCGACCGAAGAATAAGCCCGGCAGCGCACAGCGCGCCAGGTAGCAAGGCCGCTCCGCTTCGGGGCGGCCTTTTTTCTTTGTCCGCCGCGCGCGCGCGCCCCACTGGACCACGACTCGGCGCACAACTATGCTGCGGCGCAACATCACAAGGGCGACCGCATGAAACTGATTGTCGGCTTGGGAAATCCCGGCCCGAAATATGCGCGGAACAGGCACAATATCGGCTTTATGGTGCTGGACCGCATCGCAGCGGATCATGGCTTTCCCCCTTGGAAATCCAAGCATCAGGGACGTGTGTCCGAAGGCCGGTTCGGATCGAATCGGGCGGTCCTGCTCAAGCCCGAGACATATATGAACAAATCCGGCGACAGCGTCGGCGCAGCCATGCGGTTTTACAAATTGGACGCCGACGATGTCATTGTTCTGCATGATGAAATTGACCTCGCCCCGGCCAAGGTGCGGTGGAAGGTGGGCGGCGGCCATGCAGGCCATAACGGCCTGCGCTCCGTGCACGCGCATATCGGCGCGGACTATGCCCGCGTGCGGCTTGGGGTCGGCCATCCCGGCCACAAGGATGCGGTGCCGGGCTATGTTCTGCGCGACTTTCCCAAGGCGGACGACAGCTGGCTTGATGACGTGATCCGGGGCTGTTCGGACGGCGCGCCGCATCTTGCCGTAGGGGACGGGGCCAAGTTTATGAACGCCGTGGCCCTGCGCGTGGCACCGCCCCGCTCCAGCAAGACATCCAGAGCAGAGGAAACCGCAAAGCCGTCCACGCCCGAGCAAGGACCAGGGACCGACGCCCGGTCCCCCCTGCAAAAGCTGATGGACCGGTTCTCGTGACGCTGCGCCAGGCCTTTCTGGACCAGTCGGCGACCTGTGCCCGCATGGGGTCACCCCTGATGGGGCGCGTGCTGGGCATCCTGGCCGAACGGTGGGACCCCGACACCGCTCTTGGTCGGAAAATGGCGACATATGCGGGCGATATCGGCCCTGCCGGGCATTCGCTGCCGCTGCGGATAGGTGGCGGGCTGCACGCGCTGGTTCTACAAGGCCTCGACACCACGCTGGCGGCAACCTACCCGCCACACGAGGTTGATAATGAAACGCTTGAAGACGCCATCGTCAACGCACTGAAAACACACGAAACCTTCCTGCTTGACTGGACGCGGCACGCCCCGCAGACCAACGAGGTGCGGCGCAGTGCGGCCCTGATCGCGATGGCGCATGTCGCAACTGCCAAATTCGATCGGCCCATCGTGCTGTCGGAACTGGGGGCAAGCGGTGGTCTCAACCTGATGTGGGATCACTTCGCGCTTGAGGTTGATGGCACACGGTTCGGCCCGGACACGGCGGCGTTAACCCTTGCGCCGGACTGGACGGGACCGCGCCCGCCGGCAAGTTATCCACAGATTGTGGACAGATCAGGTGTGGACCTGAACCCCCTGAACTTGCACGATGAATCGGATCGTCTACGGTTGCTCTCGTACCTCTGGGCGGACCAGCCGCACAGGGTCACGCTGACCCGGGCCGCAACATCGGTTCTGACGGCCCGCGTGGACAAGGGCGACGCCATCGACTGGCTGGCGCGGCGGTTGGACACTGTCCCCACCGGTCACATGCACATGATCCAGCACACCGTGGCGTGGCAATACTTCCCTGCGCATGCCCAGGCCCGGGGAACTTCGCTGATCGAAGCGGCGGGCGCGCGCGCCACGGCCGATACGCCACTCGCATGGATGCAGATGGAGACCGATGGCGACACGACGGGCGCCGTCGGGGCCGCGTTGACCTTGCGGCTCTGGCCCGGCGACCTCACCTTGAATCTGGGGCGCGCAGATTTTCATGGGCGTTGGATCAACTGGACCGGGTGACGCACGGGCAAAGTTGCTTGCACCTGCAGTCCTGTGGATAGGTGTGTGCAAGGCGGAGGACAAAAATGCGTGTTGTGCTGAAATGGATAGTTCGGGCGCTTCTGGCGTTGATAATTGCCGCAGTTGCGATCGGATTGTGGAAGCGCGAAGAAATCACGCGCTTGCTTGCCGTGAACACTCTGTTCGACGAAAACCGCATTGTGTCGAATTTCTCCAACATGGACGGCGCATTTCTCCACAGAGAAATCCCCAAGGGCGACGGACCGACCAGCCCCCTGCCACAAGGTCCCGACATGGCCATGCCAGATGGGTACAGCGCTTGGGTGCAGGACCGGACGGTCACCTCGATGCTGGTGCTCAAGGACGGCGAGATCGTGCACGAGGCCTACTATCAGGGCACGTCGGCGGAGGATCTGCGGATCAGTTGGTCCGTCGCCAAAAGCTATTTGTCGGCGCTGTTTGGCATACTGGTCGATGAGGGGGCGATTTCCTCGCTCGATGCGCCGGTCACGGACTATGCACCGACCCTCAAGGGCGGTGCTTATGACGGCGCCACGATCCGCAATGTCCTGCACATGTCGAGCGGGATCACCTTTGACGAGGATTATCTGGATTACGACAGCGATATCAATCGGATGGGACGCGTTCTTGCCCTTGGCGGCAAGATGGATGACTTTGCCGCCGGTCTGACAGAGACGTTCGCGGATGCAGGGGACCGCTGGCAATACACCTCAATCGACACGCATGTGGTGGGCATGGTGGCGCGCGGTGCCACGGGTCGCGACATCCCCGATCTGATGGCGGAAAAGCTGGTTGGACCGCTCGGGCTGGAACAATCGCCCCTGTACCTGACCGATGGCGTCGGCGTTGCCTTTGTCCTTGGCGGGCTCAACGTCACCACCCGCGACTATGCGCGCTTCGGGCAGATGATCCTGCAAAACGGCGCATGGCAGGGCCAACAGGTTGTCCCGGCAGACTGGATTGCGGCATCGACCGACGCCAGCGCACCGACGCAACCCGGCAAAGTTGGCTACGGCTATCAGTGGTGGATCCCCGTGGGCGCGACCGAAGGACAATTCATGGGCCGTGGCATTTACGGCCAATACCTCTACATCGATCAGAAGGCGGGTGTGGTGATCGTGACAACCGCCGCGGACAGACACTTCCGCGAAGACGGTGTAAACGCCGGAAACATCGGCATGTTCCGCCGGATCGTGGACGCAACGGAGTGACGCATGGAACCTGATGACAGCATCAATGTCCTGGGCACGGCACTGCAACTGTGCGGCCTGGATCCGGTCACCGGCTTCTTCCGGGACGGGCATTGCAACACCTGCGACGCAGACCAGGGCAGTCACACGGTCTGTGCCGTTATGACGGCCGAATTCCTTGCCTATTCAAAATATGTGGGCAACGACCTCAGCACGCCCCGCCCTGAATTCCGTTTCAAGGGTCTGGAACCGGGGGATCGCTGGTGCCTGTGTGCGTCACGTTTCCTGCAGGCCCATGACGAAGGATGCGCACCCAGGGTCAGTCTGGAAGGCACACATCAGCGGGCACTTGAAATCGTCCCGCTTGACGTATTGGAACAATACGCCGCCTGACCTACCCCAGCGGCCCCTCCATCAGGTCGTCAATGAACAGGCTCAGAAGTTGCGGGCGGCCCGACACGCCCGCCTTGCGGTAGATGGCGTTTGTCTGTGCCTTTACAGTACCTTCCGAGGTTTCGCGCAACGCCGCGATGTCCTGCGTGCTCAAACCCTTGATCGAAAACAGTGCGACATCGCGTTCCGCCGGGGTCAGGGCCCAGCTGTCGAACTTGTCTTCCAACAGCTCCATGAACGCGCCCGACGCCGCGCGCAGCTGGCTTTCCACATGATCTGATCGCCGCACTGCCGCGCGCAGCATATAGGCCCCGACCCCGACCCCCAGCAGCAGACCAACGGCGGCTGCGATCTCGATCAGTTCGTGGACCTGCCAACTGATCGGTGCAATGGGCAGGCCCAACAGGGACACCAGGATTTCCGAGACGAAGAACACCGCGCAAAGAGTCTGAACGATCAGAACGGCCACAAACACCAATGTCCTGCGCGACAGGCCCGCGACATGGCGGCGGTCAGTCATCGTCGCCATCGTCGCCTCCCTCTCCGTCGCCGCTGTCGCCCCCATCGCCATCGTCGCCGCCATCATCATCATCACGGTCGTCATCGTCATCATCGTCATCATCGTCGCGGTCGTCGTCCACACCTTGCCCGCTGCCCGGGTTTGACGGATCCACAATGCGGGTGCCGCGCCCGTCACCGCCCAATTCGCGCCAAAAATCGCGCAGGATTTCCCCGGTGACAGGGTTCACCACAATCTCGCGGTACAGATCCGTGCTGCGCGCCACGATCCGGGACCGCCCCAGCAGGGTGCGGCGGACGTCGATCTGCGAAAACCCCTGTTCCCGCAACTGGCGCACGATGCTGTCTTCGATGGGTCCCGCAGCGCCCGGCAGCGCCAGAACACCCGCCAGAACCGCCGACAAGAGTAACGTCTTCATATCCTGTCCCCCTGACAGGGAAGGCCCGCGCACGGCGGGCCTTCGCACAGATGTATCACATGCGGCGCGCGATCAATCGTCGTCGCCGTCGTCGTCCCCCCCATCGTCGTCGCGGTCATCGTCATGGTCGTCATCCTCGTCTTCGTCGTCGTCCCCATCGTCGTCGCGATCATCATACCGGTCATCCCGGTCATCGTCGTCATCGCGATCTCCGCCGGTCAGCGACGCCCAAAGCGGGCTCTGCTCGATCTGTTCAAACACGTTTGCTACCTGAAACGACCCGTCCGAGGTGCGGTCCGTTTCGGCGATGGCAGTCGTGCCCAGCAGCAGGGCGGCGGCGGTCAGGGTCAGTGTCTGTTTCATGTCGTAGTCCTTTCTGTTGCACATGCACGGCGGAATGCCGCGTCGTGCTTACAAAAAGGGCCAAGGTGCGCAGCGCGGCTATGGACTACGGGTTTATCTGCGGGTCTGTAAACACATGGTCCACGGCTCTAAACCTGAGTTTATGCCGTCATGCGCCGGGGTCCGCCCGTCTCCACACAGGGTTTATGCACAAAAAAGGCGGGCCAAAGCCCGCCTTCGCAGCGCGTGCCATGTCGCACTTATTCGACGTTGCGCCCTTCCGGACCGGTCATGTCAAAGCCCAGGTGACGGGCCACGGTAAAGATGTCCTTGTCGCCGCGCCCGCACATGTTCATGCAGATGATGTGATCCGACGGCAGCGTTGGCGCGATCTTCATCACATGGGCCAACGCGTGGCTCGGCTCAAGTGCCGGAATGATCCCTTCGGTCGTACAGCACAGCTGGAACGCCTCCAGCGCCTCCACATCCGTGATCGACACGTATTTGGCGCGGCCAATGTCATGCAGCCACGCATGCTCTGGCCCGATGCCGGGATAATCCAGACCGGCCGAGATCGAAAATCCTTCGAGGATCTGCCCGTCATCGTCCTGCAACAGATACGTCCGGTTGCCGTGCAGCACGCCCGGACGCCCCCCCGTCAGCGACGCGCAATGCTCCATCTTGGCATTCACACCCTTGCCGCCCGCCTCGACGCCGATGATGCCGACCTCCTTGTCGTCGAGAAAGGGATAGAACAGGCCCATCGCGTTCGACCCGCCGCCGATGGCCGCGATCAACGTATCGGGAAACCGCCCTTCGGCCGCCGTCATCTGCTCGCGGACTTCCTTGCCGATGATGCTTTGGAAATCACGCACCATGGCCGGATACGGGTGCGGCCCGGCAACGGTGCCGATGCAATAGAACGTGTCGCGCACATTGGTGACCCAATCGCGAAGCGCGTCGTTCATCGCGTCCTTCAACGTACCACGGCCAGAGGTCACAGGGATGACTTCCGCGCCCAGCAGCTTCATGCGGAACACGTTGGGGGCCTGACGTTCAACGTCATGGGATCCCATGTAGACCACGCATTTCAAACCGAACTTGGCACAGACTGTCGCCGTGGCGACACCGTGCTGCCCCGCGCCGGTTTCTGCAATGATCCGGGTCTTGCCCATGCGACGGGCCAGGATGATCTGACCCAGCACATTGTTGATCTTGTGCGCGCCGGTGTGGTTCAGCTCGTCCCGCTTCATATAGATCTTGGCGCCGCCCAGATGATCCGTCAGGCGTTCCGCGAAATACAGCGGGCTGGGTCGGCCCACATAATGCGTCCAGAGATGGTTCATCTCGGCCCAGAAGCTGTCGTCGGTCTTGGCCTTTTCGTATTCCTCTTCCAGCGCCAGGATCAGCGGCATCAGCGTCTCGGACACGAAGCGCCCGCCAAAGTCACCAAAGCGCCCGTTTTCATCGGGGCCGGTCATGAAGGAATTGAAAAGGTCGTTCATCGCCGCACTCCCTAGCTACAGAGGCAGGGTTTAGCGCCGCGCACGCGCCGGGTAAAGCGATCCTTTCAAGGATCGCCCAACGGCAATTCTTCAAGAATTGCCCCGCCCACATCACTCGAACAGGCGCAGCGCATCCCGGTTACAGAAGATCACAAAGTTCCCGCTGTTTTCGATGGCGCGGTAGCCGCGACGCCGCAGTTCGTCCCGAAACAGGGGACGGCCAACAAAGCGTTCGACATCGCGCACTTTCCGGCGCACCACACCGCCTTGCAGCGCGGACTTCGAACTAAAGATATGGTCCAGCCATTGATGTGGCGTCATGTAGTCGGGCAAAACATCCATGCCCCGAACATGCGCACGCGTGGTTAACGGGTGTTTACCGCAGCCATGAATTTCCGGATCAGCCCACTGTCCTTTTCGCCCGGCGCAGTCTCCACCGCAGAACTCAGGTCAATCTGTCGCGCCCCGGTCTGTGCAATCGCCGCGCCCACATTGTCAGCCGTCAAGCCGCCCGCCAGCATCCAAGGCACAGGCCAGCGGCGGCCGGAAATCAAGGACCAGTCAAAGGTCAGCCCATTTCCGCCCGGCAGGTCGGCGTCCTTGGACGGCTTCGCATCCACCAGTATTTGATCAGCCACGTGGGTGTAGGCATCCAGCTTGGGCAAGTCTTCCACCCCCGCGATGCCCACGGCCTTCATCACCGGCAAGCCATAGCGCGCCTTGATCTCTGCCACCCGCGCAGGGCTTTCGGCCCCGTGAAGCTGCAGCATATCCAGCGGCACAGCATCCGTCAGCGCATCAAGGAACGCATCGTCGGCGTTGACCACCAATGCCACCTTGGCCACGCCCGGGGGGACGTCCAAGGCAAGGGTGCGCGCGTCCGCGATACTGATGTTGCGCGGGGATTTCGGAAAAAACACAAACCCGACATATGTGGCACCGGCCTCGACCGCCGCAGCCACGTGTTCGGGGCGGCGCAGGCCGCAGATCTTTACAGACACTTCTGACATGGGTCGGGCTTAGCTGGCCTCGTCCAAAAGGGCCAGCACCTCGTCCTTGCCCTCGTGCTTTTCGGACTTGAGGCGTTTGACCTCGCGTTCCAAGCGACGCATCTCGCGGGCGTTGCGCGCGCTCTCCGCACGGATGTTATGCTCGCGCAGCCATTCCCAGACGAAACCAACCAGCAGCCCGGCAACGATGCCGCCAAAGATGACGACAAACAGCGGCAATTCGACTGTGGGGGCCACCGCAAACAGGCCCGCAATCTCGTCCGGCAACAGTTTGAGCGTCACCAAACCGCGGTTGGCCAGCGCAACCGCGATCAACGCCACGGCAAAGATGGCAATGCAGGCATAGCGTATGTAGCGCATCAGGCTTTCCCGTTCAGACGATCACGCAGCAGCTTGCCGGTCTTGAAGAACGGCACATGCTTTTCTTCCACTTCAACGGTCTCACCGGTCCTTGGGTTCCGCCCGGTACGCGCGTCCCGCTTCTTGACCGAAAACGCACCGAAACCGCGCAACTCGACCCGGTCGCCGCGCGACATGGCGTTGGTCACTTCGTCGAAGATGGTGTTCACGATCCGCTCCACGTCTCTTTGGTACAGGTGTGGATTTTCGTCTGCGATCTTCTGGATCAGCTCTGACCGGATCATCTTGAATTCCTCCCGAGGGACTCGGTGCTTTTTTCATTATGCGTCCGGTAACTATAGGAACAAACGCGCCTTTCGGGAATAGCCGCATTTTGGGCTCGGCCGGTTTTTTTACCAATCGGAAAGGTCCATGGCATGAAAATCAGCGTTGCCCAGCCGCCGTGCGTGCCTATGCACCATTGTGCACAGCTTGCGTCGCGGATGATTCGATGCGTCCCGTGACACAGCAAAAGGGGCCCCGCAGGGCCCCTTTCTTGTCGTCAGTGTCATTGGACTGACGCGATACTTATTCGTCACCCTTGAGCGCGGCGCCCAGGATATCACCCAGCGATGCACCACTGTCGGACGAACCGTACTGTTCCACGGCCTCTTTCTCTTCGGCGATTTCGCGTGCCTTGATCGAGACACCCAGACGGCGGGTCTTGCTGTCGATGTTGGTGATGCGGACATCAACCTTGTCACCGACCGAGAACCGCTCGGGGCGCTGTTCGGCACGATCCCGCGACAGGTCGGAGCGGCGGATGAAGGATTTCATGCCTTCGTATTCCACTTCGACGCCACCATCTTCGATGGCTGTCACTTCGACCGTCACGATCGACCCGCGCTTCACGCCGCCCACCGCTTCTGCGAACTTGTCGCCGCCGATGGCCTTGATCGAGAGCGAGATGCGCTCTTTCTCGACGTCCACTTCGGACACAACAGCCTGCACCATGTCGCCCTTGCGGTAATCCTGGATGGCTTCTTCGCCACGCTGGTCCCACGACAGGTCGGACAGGTGCACCATGCCGTCGATGTCGCCTTCGAGGCCAACAAACAGGCCGAATTCGGTGATGTTCTTGACTTCGCCTTCGACTTCCGTGCCCTCGGGGTGTGTTTCTGCAAACACTTCCCACGGGTTGCGCATGGTCTGTTTCAGGCCCAGGGACACGCGGCGCTTGGCACCGTCGATTTCCAGAACCATGACTTCGACTTCCTGGCTGGTCGACACGATCTTGCCGGGGTGCACGTTCTTCTTGGTCCAGGACATTTCGGACACGTGGACCAGACCCTCGACACCGGGTTCCAGCTCAACAAACGCACCGTAGTCGGTGATGTTGGTCACGCGGCCCGTGTGGGTGCTTTCCAGCGGGTACTTGGCAGCCACCAGATCCCATGGATCTTCTTGCAGTTGCTTCATGCCCAGCGAAATGCGGTGGGTTTCCTTGTTGATCTTGATGACCTGCACCTTGATCGTCTCACCGATGGTGAGGATCTCGGACGGGTGGTTCACGCGGCGCCATGCCATGTCCGTGACGTGCAGCAGACCGTCAACACCGCCAAGGTCAACAAACGCACCGTATTCGGTGATGTTCTTGACCACGCCGTCGACGTTCTGACCTTCGGTCAGGTTGCCGATGACTTCGGCGCGCTGTTCAGCACGCGATTCTTCGAGGATCGCACGGCGCGACACAACGATGTTGCCACGGCGACGGTCCATTTTCAGGATCTGGAACGGCTGCTTGAGACCCATCAGGGGGCCCGCGTCACGCACGGGGCGCACGTCAACCTGCGAGCCGGGCAAGAAGGCCACGGCACCGCCGAGGTCGACCGTGAAGCCACCCTTGACGCGGCCAAAGATGGCCCCTTCGACGCGGGCGTCGTCGGCATAAGCTTTTTCCAGGCGATCCCAGGCTTCTTCGCGGCGGGCCATCTCGCGCGAGATGACGGCTTCGCCACGGGCGTTCTCGGCGGCGCGCAGGTACACTTCGACCTCGTCCCCGACAGAGATTTCGGGCGCTTCACCGGGATTTGCGAATTCTTTGAGCTCGACGCGGCCTTCCATCTTGTAGCCTACGTCGATGATGGCTTGACCTGCCTCGATGGCGAGGACCTTGCCTTTGACAACTGACCCCTCTTCGGGCGTGTCCATTTCGAAGCTTTCTTGCAGGAGGGCTTCGAATTCCTCCATCATTTTATCGGCCATGTGGCGTCGTTATCCTAACTGTGTTCGGTTTTTCGGGCCGTGCGGTTGTCTCCGCCGGTCTTCAAGGTTTCGTTGGTCAGGTGCGCACTCCGTCTGCAAAACAAAGAGGGCCGGATGGTTCCGACCCTGCTCATCTCGATGTTCTGCGGTGTTTACACCTTGTCGACGGACGCGCGTATAGCGGGCGTTGCGACAAAGGGCAAGCGTTTGGCGCTTTTGGGCGCGTTTCCGGCGGGTGTCCCCGGTTTTTTCAGGTTTGTCCCCGCGGGGACAGCGTGTTCGTCGGGTTTACGCGATATTCACCTGTCTGAAATTGTCGCGACGCTGCACGGATATAGCGCGCCGCACGGTCCGGTAGCGGATATTAACCACCTGTTTGGCACCCTGTTGCCCGAAGGCGGGCGGTCGCAGCGCGGCCCGGTTTGGTCGCCGTTGCAAAAGACATGGCATCTGGCGATTCAAACATGATATCGCAGCCGCATGGACAATGGCGGCGCATTTACGGATCGACTGTTCGCTCAGGCGCATATCCCCCGGGGGGCAACGGCGCTTGATGTCGGATGTGGCAGCGGCGTGGTCACGTTCCGATTGTCGCAGGCCGTCGGTGACGACGGCGATGTTGTCGGGATTGACCTGAATGCCAAGGCGCTGGACCTGGCACGGCAAACGGCCGATGAACTGGGACTGACCAACACCCGCTTCGTCGATCGTGACCTGATGGATCTTGCGCAGGAGGGTACCCGGTTCGACGTCATCACGTGCAGGCGGGTCCTGATGTACCTGCCCGATCAGGCCGCTGCGGCCAAGGCGTTCCACACCCTGCTGAAGCCGGACGGCGTTCTGATCCTACAGGAACACGATGCGACGCTGCAGCATTCCACGTCGGCACGCCCACTGGCCGATCAGGCGCGTGATTGGATCTGGAAAACGGTGCAGGCCGAGGGCGCCAATCCCGGCACGGGGTTTCACCTGCATCATTTGCTGACAGAGGCCGGTTTCGACGACATCCGACTTTTGGCGGAGGCGATTGTCGAAACGCCCGATCAACCCGCGCCGACGGCTGATATAGTCAGGGCCATGCTGCCCAGGATCGAAGCTGCGGGGATTGCGACCGCGAAAGAGATCGACATCGATACGCTGGACGCGCGGCTGGCCGCGGAACGCGCCGTTGCGCGGTCGACGTCGGTCTCGGAAATGATGTTCGGTGCACTTGCCAGACGGACCTGACCGGCCGCAGCGCGATGCGGGACTGCGCTAGATCTCTTCCCCCAGTTCCCGCAATTCTTGCAGCAGTTCCTGGTAGATCCCGTTGCTGTCACCGCCGCCAAAGACGGTGGCGCCCCCGGAATAGGTTTGTCCGTAGGTGCGGGCCACGTTGATCGTCTGCACGAAGGCCGACAGCAGTTGATCCTTTTCCAGCGGGCTGAGCGGGTGGATGTACACCCCCCAAAGCCGCCCCTGTGCCACCGCATAGCGGGCGTCGAGTGCACTGTCGAAATTGGCCTGCATCAGGCGCATCAGTTCTTCGGCGCTGATGCCGTCGGCGGATCGGATCGGGACCATGGCGCGCATCCGGTCCGCCACCGGATCGGCGATCACGATGATCGGAATGTCGTCCAGCGTGAACTGGATGGCGTTGCCGGCTGGCTGCGCCTCGGGATCGATGGCGCGGATGATCTCGGCCATGCGCAGCAATGTCATCGGGGGTTCCAGCCGGGCCTGCGGCAGCGTTTCCGCGTCGGGCAGCACCTCTGCGTCGGATCCATTGTCCGGCGTGGTCTGGGCATGTGCGCCGTAGATGGCCGTGCACGCCAGAACAGTAACCATCAATGCGGTGCGAACGAATACCATGGCCGGTGCCTTTCCTTGCGATCTGCAACAAAAGCTAGGCCAGCCATGGTTCAATTGCCAAGCACCGTTTGGTGATCTGGTGTAACAGGCGCAGGTGGACCCCTGCGCCCGTCGGGGTCCTTAGACCGCGGCCTTGAGCGCGTCGGCCAGATCGGTGCGTTCCCAGCTGAACCCGCCATCCGCATCAGGCGCGCGGCCAAAGTGACCATAGGCCGCCGTGCGCTGGTAGATCGGCTTGTTCAGCGACAGGTGTTCGCGAATGCCGCGCGGCGTCAGGTCCATGGCCTGCGCCACAGCCGTTTCGATCGCTGAATCCTTGACCTGGCCGGTGCCGAACGTGTCGCAATAGATCGACAGGGGTTTCGACACGCCGATGGCGTAGCTGAGCTGGATCGTGCACTTGTCCGCCAGACCGGCGGCCACGACGTTCTTCGCCAGATAGCGCGCGGCATAGGCGGCCGAGCGGTCCACCTTGGTCGGGTCCTTGCCCGAGAACGCGCCGCCACCGTGCGGGGCCGCGCCACCGTATGTATCCACGATGATCTTGCGCCCCGTCAGGCCCGCGTCCCCGTCCGGGCCGCCGATCACGAACTTGCCCGTTGGGTTCACGTGCCATTCGGTTTCGTCTGTCAACCAACCGTCGGGCAGCACCTCTTGGATATAGGGGGTGACCATGGCGCGGATGTCGTCGCTGGTCAGGCTTTCATCAAGGTGCTGGGTCGACAGCACGAGGCTGCTGACGCCCACGGGCTTGCCGTCCTTGTAGATCACCGAAAGCTGCGACTTGGCGTCGGGACCAAGCGCGGGTTCGGTGCCGTTCTTGCGCACTTCGGCCAGACGCCGCAGCATGGCGTGGGCATAGTGGATGGGGGCGGGCATCAGTTCGGGCGTTTCGTTGGTGGCAAAACCAAACATGATGCCCTGATCGCCTGCCCCTTCGTCCTTGTTGTCGGCCGCATCCACGCCTTGCGCGATATGGGCCGATTGTTCGTGCAGAAGGTTGGTCACCTCGCAGGTCGCGTGGTGGAACTTGTCCTGCTCGTAGCCGATGTCCTTGATGCAGGCGCGCGCGATCTCGTCGATCTTGCCCATGTAATCGTGCAGCGTGTCCTGATCGCTCAGGCCCACCTCGCCGCCGATGACGACGCGGTTGGTGGTGGCGAAGGTTTCGCAGGCGACGCGGGCTTCGGGTTCTTCGGCAAGAAAGGCGTCCAGCACGGCATCAGAGATGCGGTCGCAGACTTTATCGGGGTGGCCTTCGGACACGGATTCCGAGGTGAAGGTGTAATTCTGACGGGACATGAGCGCTCCATTACAGGTTATCCGCGCCACGTCAGGAAGCCGTTGTGGCGGGTCCGGGACGCCTTACGCGTCGGGGGTGCCTGCGTCAATGGGTGCCGTGCGGCGGGTGCGCGCGCGGTGCAAAATGGCTGCAATCAACCCTGTCAGAACCAGCAGCACCCACGGCAAGTCGCCCGTGCGGCTGTAGAGCGTCGGAGCCCCGGGAGCGGGCAGGACGGCATCGACATACCCCGCCTCGTTCAGGCCCAGTGACGCGGTGATCCGCCCCCTGGGGTCGATCACGGCGGAGATGCCCGTGTTGGCCGCCCGGATCAGCGGAAGCCCCTGTTCGATGGCGCGCATCTGCGCATGCGCCAGATGCTGCTGCGGACCCGAACGCATGCCGAACCACGCGTCATTTGTCAGTTGCATCAGGAAATCGGGCCGCGTGGGGGCGGCGCCCACGTCATGGGCAAAGACCGCCTCGTAACAGATGAGCGGCAGCGCGGTGCCCAGCGGCCCCATGTCCAGCACTTGCGGGCCTGGCCCGCGCGCGTATCCGACATCTGCCCGCTCGGCGAGGGCCCGCACGCCCAGGCTGCGAAACAGGGCCGGCAGGGGCATGTATTCCCCGAACGGGACCAGGTGGTGCTTGTCGTAGGTCTGCCCGACCTGCCCCGCATCATCCAGCGCGACCAGGCTGTTGTAGTAGCGCCCCGAGGCGTCGCGTCGCTGGATCCCAAGCACAACGGGTGCGCCGCGTGCGGCATCGGCGATCACGTCAAAGGCGGGTTGGGCGTTCTCGAGAAGGTAGGGCAACGCCGTTTCGGGCCAGACGATCAGATCGGGCACGTCCCCGGCGGCGGTGAAGTCAATCTGGCGGTTGACGAAGACAGGGATGCGCGCGGGGTCCCATTTTTCGTCCTGCGGCGCGTTGGGCTGGATCAGGCGCACGGTCTGATCCGTGAGCGGCGCCGGTCCGGTGTCGAGCGGGCGCAGCATCAGACCGGCAAGGATCACCACGGGGATCACGGCCCAGGCCCCGCGCCGCGGCAGCGCCGCGGGTCCCGCGATCACGGCGCACATGGCGGCCATCAGACCGTGCGGCCCAAGCCACGCCAGCCCCTGGCCCGCAAGCGTGTGCACAAGCGCCTGTGGCGGTGTGGCCCATGGAAATCCGGTCAGCAGGTAGGCCCGCAACAGTTCGGCCCCCGTCCAGGCCACCACGAGCACCCAGACCCGGCCGCCTGCCCAGCGGGCAAAGGCCACGGCCCCGCCCCAGAACAGCCCCATGCCAAGCGCCAGCAGCACCAGCGCAAACGGGGCCATCCATCCGGTTGCGGCCGCATCGACCCGGAAAGGTTCCGTGATCCAGGTCATCGTCAGCCCGAAATACCCGGCCCCCAGGGCCAGCCCGAGCGCAAAGGCGCGCAGCGGCGCCGTGCCGACCCGCAGCGCCAGCACCCCGCCAAGAAGCGGCAGGACAATCGCCGGTGCAAAGAGAAACGGCGCATGCGCGCCCGCACCCGCCGCCCCGAAAGCAATTGCCAGAAGCACCTGCACCCAGAACGGCAAGGCCTGCAGGCGCGGGACAAGGGTCATTCAGCGGGCTCCGGCCCTTTCAGACGGACGCGCAGCCGCTTGATCCGGCGGGGGTCGGCATCGATGACCTCGAACTGGGCCCCGTCGGGGTGCAGCACCACCTCGCCGCGCGCGGGCACGCGGCCTGCCAGCATGAAGACGAGGCCGCCCAGCGTGTCGATCTCTTCTTCGTCCACGTCATCGTGGGTGGTCAGCGACACGCCGATCTCGGCCTCGAATTCCTCGAGCGGGGTCTTGGCCAGCGCAAGATAGCACCCCGTCTTTTCGCGGGTAAAGAGGATGCCCTCGTCCACGTCGTGCTCATCCTCGATCTCGCCCACGACTTGTTCGATCAGGTCCTCGATCGTGACCAGCCCGTCGACGCCGCCATATTCATCGATGACAAGCGCCATGTGCCGCCGTTCCGTCTGCATCTTGGTCAGCAGGACACCGATGGTCATCGAGGGCGGCACGAAGAGCAGCGGGCGCAGGCGCGCGCGCAGATCGAAATCCGCCCCGTCGCCGTTGAACCCGTGTTGCAGGGCGACATCCTTGAGGTGGGCAAAGCCGATGGGCGTGTCGAGCGTCCCCTCGAACACCGGCAGGCGGGTATAGCCGCTGTCCTTGAACACCTGCACCAATTCATCCAGCGACACGGTGTCGGGGACGGCGGTGATGTCCGCATTCGGTACTGCCACGTCCTCGACCCGGAGGCGCCGCAGGTTGATCATGCCGTGCGATTGCGGCCGGGGACTGGGTGTCTCGGGGGGGGTGGTGTCATTACCTGGCGGGCTGAGCGCGCCAATCACGCGCGACAGGAAACCACCACTTTGCGAAGGTTCGGTCGTGTCAGTGCCTGACTGCGCGCGCTGCGCCGCGTCAGACGATCCGTCGGTGTCGCCCATTGGCTCCTATCCAAGTCACATGCGGGGCATCGCCCCTTGATGGGCCTCAATATGGGTCAGGCAGGCCCAGTTTGCCAAGTATTTCGACCTCCAATGCCTCCATCCGCGTGGCGTCTGTGTCACTTATGTGGTCATAGCCCAACAGATGTAACGTTCCGTGAACCAGCAAATGGGTCACGTGATCGCCCATCGGCATGGCCCGGTCGGCGGCTTCGCGGGCGCAGGTGTCGTAGGCAATGGCGATGTCGCCAAGGCTGAGGGTGCCGCCGGGATCCGGTCGCGGCGCACGCGGGGCGGCGCCGTGTGCTGCGGCCGACAGATCCTCTTCGGGCCAGCTGAGGACGTTTGTGGGGGTGGGTTTGTCGCGGAAGTCGCCATTCAGACTGGCAATGCGTGCATCATCACAGGCCAGTACCGACAGTTCGGCAGGTCCGAGGCCCAGATGGTCGAGCGTTGCATCAATGGCGCGCCGTGCCAGTGCGGGAAGGTCTGCATCCTGCCAGCGGCTGTCTTCGATCAGGATGTCGATGTCGTGTGGCAGATGTCTGAACCGGGGGCCAGCCCCCGGACCCCCGGAGTTTACTTGGCAAAGTGAAAGAGGATCATTGCGCCTCCGTGTCCGCCTCGTAGGCTTCGATGATGGCGGCCACAAGCGGGTGGCGGACGACATCCTTGGATGTGAAGTAGTTGAAGCTGATGTTGGGAATGCTCTTGAGCAGGCGTTCCGCATCCCAGAGGCCCGATGCCACGCCGCGCGGCAGGTCGATCTGGGTGCGGTCCCCGGTGATCACCATGCGCGAGCCTTCGCCAAGGCGCGTCAGGAACATCTTCATCTGCATGGTGGTGGCGTTTTGCGCCTCGTCCAGCACCACGAAGGCGCGGCTGAGCGTGCGGCCGCGCATGAACGCGAGGGGCGCGATTTCGATGGTCTTTTCCTCTTTCAACTTGGCCAGTTGCTTGCCCGGCAGGAAGTCGTTCAGCGCATCGTAAAGCGGCTGCATGTAGGGATCGACTTTTTCCTCTTGGGTGCCGGGCAGGAAACCCAGCCGTTCGCCTGCCTCGACCGCGGGCCGGCAGAGGATGATCCGGTCCACATGGCCCGAGATGAACATCGACACACCCACGGCAACGGCAAGGTAGGTCTTGCCCGTGCCCGCGGGGCCGATGCCAAAGGCCATTTCATTGTCGAATAGCGACTGCACATAGGCCTTCTGCGCGTCCGTGCGCGGCTCAACCAGTTTCTTTCGGGTCTTGATTTCGATCCGGTTGCCGACCGCCATTTCCAATTGATCGCCCTGACGCGCGCCTGTCCCCACTTCGGATTGGCCCATGCGCAGCTCGCGATCGACATCTGCCGGTTCGACGTCCTTGCCGGTCTCAAGCCGCAGGTAGAGCGCGTTCAGCACGGCGCCCGCCCGTTTCTGGGCCCCGTCCTCCCCCAGCACCGCCAGCACATTTCCCCGTCGCACGATCTGCACGTCCAGCGCGGATTCTATCGCCGTCAAATGGCTGTCATAAGGGCCGCACAGGTCGATCAGCAGACGGTTGTCGGGAAATTCCAGGACCATCTCCTGGGACGGTTGGTCTAGGGTCAAATGCTGCTCCTTGAGTCTCGTTTCCTGATAGCGTCGCAAGTTCGCACAAGGGGCGCAACGGGCTGGGACGTGATTTCATGCAAATGAAACAAAAAAGGCCGGGGCGCTTGTGCGCTCCGGCCCCTGGATACGGCTGGGTGCGGGATCAGTTGGGGTCCCCGATCCGCGAACCACCCTTGAAGTCGCCCGCCGTGCGCGTGGGTTCGGCCACGCCCGAGCAGACCGGCTTGCCAAAGGGATCGAGCCGCGCGGACAGGTATCCCTCGACCCCGTCGTCGATGATCCAGTGGTCGCAGCCATTGGGATCCACCCAGATACCGGCCTGAAGCTGGCTGAGGTCCTTGCGGTCGGTGCCCCGGTCCACCGTCTTGTCCGGGGGCAGGCCATCACCACAGGCCGCCAGGGCCAATCCTGCGATCGCAAGCGGGACGAATTTCAACTTGGTCATGATACGCCCCTTACTGAATGCAGATGATTTCGACACGGCGATTGGCTGCCATGCCTTTGGCTGTGTTGTTGGGTTGCGCGGGCAGGCGTTCGCCATAGCCGCGCACATCCGCGATGCGGGCGCCCGACCGCTGTGCCACGGCTGCCACCGCATTGGCCCGGTTCAGCGACAGACGCAGGTTGTAGGCATCGCTGGCGCGGCTGTCGGTGTGACCGGTGATGATGAACGCCTGCGCGGTCGAGTTGCTGAAGAATTCGCTGAGGCGTTGCTGCCCTGCCGCATGAATGCGTGCGCTGTCCGTCTGGAAGAACTGGTCCGAGTTCATCACGCCGCACAGGTTGCCCCGGCGGCAGACCGGGATGCCCTTGCGGTTGACGTGCGGGGTCATGTAGCCCTCTGCCCCGTCATCCATCACCCAGTGTTCGCACCCATCCGGGTCGACCCAGATTGTCGGGATGTATTGTCCCTGGTCGCGCCCCTGTTGCGACCGCGTGTCGGTGCTGAACGTCTGCGCAGATACATCCGCCGCCATCAGCGACGTCAGTGCCACTGCGGTGGCAGCCGCGGTGGTCAGAAGCCTATCAACTGTTTTCGAAAAGAATTTCGCCACAGCCCTGTCCCTTTTTGTTGGTCCCCCGCAAGGATCACCAACATGCCCGGAAACAGGCCGACCCTCGCCACTCTGCGCAAAAGCGTAGGGAAAAATTAACGGTCTGTGAACCCGTTTTTACCAGATATTGTGCCTTAAATCGGCCCACTTACAATTGGGCCGGGCAATTTTGGCACGAATTGTCGGCAAAGCGTCGGATCAGTCGATCACACCGGCCAGGGAATTGGCTGCGGCCTCGACGATTCTGACTGGCGCGATGTCGCCGACCTTGACCGGGGCATCGTCCACGTGCACGGCGTGCAAATAGTCGCTTTTGCCACCCATCTGGCCAGGACGGCGCCCGGGTTTTTCGAACAGGACGTTGACCGTGCGGCCCACCATGCTGTCCTGAATGGCCCGCTGCTGGCGTGTGATCAGGGATTGCAGGCGTTGCAGGCGGTCGTCGGCCTGGGCCGGATCAACCTGCGCGCGTTCCGCGGCAGGCGTGCCGGGGCGGGTCGAGTATTTGAAGCTGTAGGCGTAGCCGTAATTCACTTCTTCCACCAGATCGAGCGTGGCCTGGAAATCCTCTTCGGTTTCTTCGGGAAAGCCCACGATGAAATCGCCCGACATCAAGATGTCGGGGCGGGCGGCGCGGATGCGTTCGATCAGGCGCAGATAGCTTTCGGCGGTGTGGCTGCGGTTCATCCGTTTCAGGATGCGGTCGCTGCCCGACTGCACGGGCAGGTGCAGGTAGGGCATCAGCTTGGAACAGGTGCCATGCGCCTCGATCAGGTCGTCGGTCATGTCATTGGGGTGGCTGGTGGTGAAGCGGATGCGTTCAAGCCCATCGACCTTGTCCAGATCCCAGATCAGCCGCGCCAGCGTATAGTCCGCCCCGTCGGGGCCGGCACCGTGATAGGCGTTGACGTTCTGGCCCAGCAGGGTGATTTCGCGCACGCCGCGTTCGACCAGATCGCGGGCTTCGGTCAGGATGCGGTCCACCGGACGGCTGACCTCGGCCCCGCGGGTGTAGGGCACCACGCAGAACGCGCAGAACTTGTCGCATCCTTCCTGCACCGTCAGGAACGCGGTGGGACCGCGTTGCGCCTTGGGACGGTTTTTTAGCTTTTCGAACTTGTCTTCCTCGGGGAAGTCGGTGTCGAGCGCCTTTTCGCCGGCCTGGGTCCTGGCCTCCATTTCGGGAAGGCGGTGATAGCTTTGGGGGCCGACCACCAGATCCACCATGGGCTGGCGGCGCATGATTTCCTGGCCTTCGGCCTGGGCCACGCACCCTGCCACGCCGATCTTGAGGTCCGGGTTCGCGGCCTTGAGCCCCTTGAACCGGCCCAGTTCGGAATAGACCTTTTCGGCGGCCTTTTCACGGATGTGGCAGGTGTTCAGCAGGATCATGTCGGCGTCATCGGGCGTCGACGTTTCGACATAGCCCTGCCCGCCCAGCGCTTCGGCCATGCGTTCACTGTCATAGACGTTCATCTGACAGCCATAGGTCTTGATAAAGAGCTTTTTGGGCGTCGACATGGGGCGCGGTCCCGAATGGTGCGGATGGAGAGCGCCGCTTACCAGCCCCACCCGCATCTTGCAATGCGGCGCCGATTAACCGAAATTTGACCGCAAGACCGCCACAAGGGGCACGACATGCAGTTCGACAGTCTGAGCAGTTTCATCGCCGACAAGGAGGCGGTTCCGAAAAAGGGGCCGGTGGCCGTTGTCCTGGCCGAAGATGATGTGGAACTGGAAACCACCCTGCGCCACCATCAACAGGCCGGGTTTGCGCATGTGATCGCGTTCATGCCCGAACGGTTCGGTCTGGCGCGCGACCTGCAGGACAGTGTCATTCGAATTGCCTGCAACACCTCGGCCCCCGATGCGCTGGAAACCGCCGTAAACGGAGTGATCGGGGCGGTGCCCGCCGGGACATGGATGTTCTACTGCTACAACGCCGAATTCCTGTTCCATCCCTTTTGCGAAACCCGGTCGGTGGGCGAAATGCTGGCCTTTCACACCGAAGAACGGCGCAATGCGATGCTGACCTATGTGGTCGACCTTTATGCCGAAGACCTGTGGGCCAACCCCAACGCGGTGTCGTTGGACGGCGCCCATCTGGACAAGTCGGGGTATTACGCGTTGGCCCGGCCCGGCGCGAACGGGCATCCCAAGGAACGGCAGCTGAACTTCTATGGCGGGCTGCGCTGGCGGTTCGAGGAACATGTGCCCGAAGCCCGGCGCAAGATCGACCGCATTTCGCTGTTCAAGACCAAGCCCGGCCTGAAGCTGCGCGACGATCACACCTTCAATGACGAAGAATACAACACCTTTGCCTGCGAATGGCACCACAACCTGACGGCTGCGATCTGTTCCTTCCGCACCGCCAAGGCGCTGAAGCTGAACCCCGGAAGCACCTTTGATATCGACACGTTCAAATGGCACAACTCTGCCCCGTTCGAATGGCATTCGCGCCAGCTTCTGGATCTGGGGCTTATGGAACCGGGCCAGTGGTTCTGAGGGTTACCCACGGGTAACCCCATGGAATATTAACACAAATTAAGAGATCGTTACCGCATCGCGCGGTGCGCGGCTTACATCCTGTCGGTCAGGTCGCGCACGGTTCTGGTGACCGTCGCTGCCGAGGTCTGGATCGCTTCGGACATGGCCTTGACCTCGGACGCGATGACGCCGAATGCGCGCCCGGCGTCACCCGCGCGCACCGCTTCGACGGACGCGTTCAGCGAAATCAGGCGCACCATCCTGCTGACCGAGGTGATGTCGGCCACCGCGGCGTCCGCCTTTGCGTGCATTTCCGCCGCATAGCGCACGCGGGTCTGTTCCTGATCCTCGACCTCGGCATTCAGGATGCCGAGCAGACCGACAATCTCGGGTCCGAGATGGGTCATGATGTAGTGGGACGTGTCCCGATGCACCTGTTTCAGCGACATGTGCCCGTCTGTCGCCACCGCCTGCAGGTCGTAAAGCATCCGCGCCGTCACCCGAAACGGGTCCGCCTTTTGCGGCGCGCGGTTCAGGCAGGCGCGAAACCACGCGAGCGCCTGTGGATCATAGTCGGGAATGTCCGCCGTCAGGTCGAAATACCGCATGACCTGTTCCAGACCGGCGCGCGCGCGTGCCATGTCCTCGATCACGCGGTCCCGATCATCGGGATCGTCCAGATGCGGCAGCAAGGCGCAATCATAGTTCAGCCACGTGCCCACGGCCCGAAATTCATGCGGAACAGCCGCAAGGGCCCGGCATTGCAATTGCAGGGCACGGGTCAGGGGCGCATCCGTCGCGTCCTGATCCGGACGATCAATGTCAAACACAGTGTCTCTCCAACAGGGTGCCTGCCACAGAGCTATGCAAAATGTCTTAGATGTTGGTAAAGGCCCGCGCCCTAACCCTTGCGGCGCAGTCGGATCACCACGTCGACCGACGCGATTTCCGCCCCGTCCGGTGCATCGGGCAGTTGCGCGATCACCAGTTGGTCCGATGGTGCATCGGTCAGCTTTGCCTCGTCTTCCCAGAAGAAGTGCGGGTGGTCGTGGGTGTTCGTGTCGAAATAGCTTTTCGATCCATCCACCGTCACCTCTTGCATCAGGCCCGCATCGCAGAAGGCGCGCAACGTGTTGTAGACCGTGGCCAGCGACACCGCTTCGCCCTGATCCTTGGCCGCCTCGAACAGGCTTTCTGCCGTGACATGGCGGTGCTGGCCGTCACCGATCAGCAATGCGGCCAGCGTGACCCGCTGTCGCGTGGGGCGAAGTCCGGCTCCGGAGAGCCAGGCGCTTCCTACATCGTGCTGCGTTTCCGTCATCGGGTCCTCGTAGCGTTACAGTACTTATAAAGGACCATCGTTTTGCAATTCAATCGCAAAACGGGATCGGTGCATTATGCCACACGTCCGAAAAAGCCCATCTGTTCTTGTGGCGTGAAGGCGCGACCCGGTGTGTCGTAATGCGACAGCACCGCCACGATCCGCGATGTGCCGGGCCCCACGGTCGATACCCTGTGGGCGGTGTTGACGCCCAGGAACACGTTCAGTGTCCCTGCGGCCTGCGTCAGTTGTGTCGGCGTGATCCGCCCTTCCAGCAGGTCCGCGATGCCCGCGTGATTGGGGTCATCCGTGCTGCGCAGATCCTTGGCATACTCAAAAAGCCCGCCCTCCGTCGCCTCTTGCAGCAGCAACGTGGTGGTGAATATGGAGCGGTCGAAATGCCAGTTCAACGCCTCGCCCGGGCGGTATTCAAGCACGTTCAGACCGGCCAGCGCATCGTCCATGATGTAGAGCTGATCCTTGTCCATGACCGCGGCAAGGAAGCCCGCAAAGTCGGGCCATTGGTAGATCTTGTCCAGCGCCGTGCCCCGCATCTGGTCGTGGCATAATGTGTGGTTGGCCGTTTCGACCTTGCGCAGCGCGGGGTCGTCAGGGGCCAGCCCGTCCACCGTATCCCTGAAGTAGATGTTGTGGGCCCGGCGGTGATGAAAGCTGTGGCGTGCCATGCGGGGGTGCACATGGTTCAATACGGTGGTCAGCGCCTCCTGCCGGATGAAACCGGGCAGGTTGAAAAGCCCGTCGCGCGCAAGCCCGGCCTTGGCGTGGGCCACAAGCGCATCCCACGCATCCGTATGGGGCTGGTGCAGGGGATAGCGGTCAAGGTCGATGATCTGGTCCATGCACAGGACCCTGCCCCAACGGCCCTGACCTGACAAGGGACCGGCCCGACCCTTGCACCCGTTGCCCGGCGGGTGCTAGAGGGGCCGAAACCCGGCGACGGGTCACGAGGCGCGAAAAACGAGGCGACAATGGCAGAGTACCCGACACATTTTGACAAGGACGATCTGTTGAAATGCGCCCGCGGCGAGCTTTTTGGCCCCGGCAATGCCCAACTGCCCGAACCGCCCATGCTGATGATGGACCGCATCACGGACGTGTCGGCCGATGGCGGTGCCCATGGCAAGGGCCATATCTTGGCCGAGTTCGATATCACGCCGGACCTGTGGTTCTTTGACTGCCATTTCCCCGGCAACCCGATCATGCCCGGCTGTCTTGGTCTGGACGGTCTGTGGCAATTGACCGGGTTCAACCTAGGTTGGCGCGGCTGGACCGGGCGCGGCTATGCCTTGGGTGTGGGCGAGGTCAAGCTGAAGGGCATGGTGCGTCCGGACCGCAAGATGCTGACCTATACGATCGACTTTACCAAGGCCGTGCAGACCCGTCGCCTGACGATGGGCGTGGCCGACGGCATCGTCGAGGCCGATGGCGAGGTCATCTATGAAGTGAAGGACATGAAGGTCGCGCTCAGCGAAAGCTGATCGCGCACTGATCTACTTGTTCGGAGCGGGCAGGACCGCGACGTCCTGATCCGCCGGGCAGAGCGCCGTTCCGTTCACATCGATGGTCTGGAAGGGTTCTTCCAACCACAAAAGGCAGATTTTGCGGTCCTTGCGTGCATTGTGATCTGCCACGATCTTGCCCAGCGTCCTTCGGACGGCCGCGACATCCTCGACGATGCGCGGGGGCGTGCGAAACGGCTCGCCTTGTGTCAGTTCCCTGAAGAAATTGTCCCAGTGGATCGGCACAACAGTCGTGGCCTGGACCGCGTCGACCGTTTCGGACCAGTAGGTTTCGATGAAGTTGGGATTGCCCCGTCCGGCCTCCCTTCGGTGCGCGGAATTCAGCCCCCCGATCCCAAGGAACACCGTGTCGGCCCGGTATCGGTCGGGCCACAGTTTTCCGGGCAGATAATTGCCGCCCGGAACGACCAGCACGGAACTGCGTCCGTTGCGGATCAGGAACGAGTAGTTTTCGTTCGCGAGAAAGTCACGCATGCGCTGGGGCGTCTTGAATCCGGGCCGCAATTCGCCGGGAAAGCGGTTGGGCCACCCGTGGGGCGTGTAGATGGCGGTGACGGTGTAATTGCCCACCCGGTACGTGCGTTCATCGTGCAGCAGCGTGAACTCGAGCGCCGGATCCCCGGCAGGCCGCCTGAACGCCTTTGCCACCGCGCGCGTGGACCTTGACCCAAAGACACGTGCCCCGAGCTTGTGCGCCACGAACCCGGCATCTAGGGCGTGATCGAAATGGGCATGCGCCACAAAGATGGCGGCGGCCGAGGTGACCCTGGCACTGTCCAGCGCGCGGTTCACCCGCCCCGTGTCGGTTTCGATCTTTATGCCCAGCGCATAGTTGTGCAGCCCCGGCCGGGACAGGAACCCGTCTGTCAGAATGACATCCGTGCCGTCGTCAAACACGATCGTGGTGTTGCCGAGAAACTGGGCCGTCATGTCGGCATGGGCCAACCTGGCCACGCATAGGACGGAGAGGACGAACAGCAGCGAAATGCGCCGCAGATGCGTGATCGAATACATCTGAGAAAGACCTTGGTGTGACGTGCATCCCACTAGAACGGACCCTGTGACCTGACGCAATGCTGACGTGATCCGGAGCAGGTTTTGCGCTTCAATTTCAACATCGAAACCGGTGATTGTCGGGCAAGAGCGCCGCATACCGCCTTGCGCCCCCGGTCCCCGCCGTCCTACATACGCGTGATCCAACCCAAGGAGTGCGCGCGTGCGTCGCGTCAAACCAGAGGTTTGCACATGAAAAGAGTCGTCGTGACGGGCCTTGGCATCGTCTCATCCATCGGAAACAACGCGGACGAGGTTCTGGCCTCGCTCAAATCCGGGACATCCGGGATCGAAGCCAGTGCCGAGATGGCCGAGCACGGTTTTCGCAGTCAGGTGGCGGGGACCATCGATCTGGATGTCAAAGAGCTTGTGGACAAGCGCGCCCTGCGCTTCATGGGGCCCGGAGCCGCCTATGCCCACATCGCAATGACCCAGGCGATTGCGGATGCGGGCCTCGAGGAAAGCGACATCGTGAACCCGCGCACCGGTCTGGTGGCCGGGTCCGGCGGGCCGTCTACGTCCGCCATGCTGACCGCGCATCAGACAGTGTTGAAGACCGGCGCGACCAAGCGCATCGGTCCCTTTGCGGTGCCGAAGTGCATGTCGTCGACCATCAGCGCGAACCTGGCAACCGGGTTCCGCATCAAAGGCATCAACTATTCCATCACGAGCGCCTGTTCGACCTCGCTGCATTGCATCGGCAACGCTGCGGAACAGATCATGCTGGGCAAGCAGGACGTGATGTTTGCCGGTGGCGCGGAAGAACTGGACTGGACCCTGTCGTGCCTGTTTGACGCGATGGGGGCGATGTCGTCCAAGTACAACGACACCCCGGCGCGGGCCAGCCGCGCCTTTGACGCCGACCGCGACGGGTTCGTCATCTCTGGCGGTGGTGGTATCGTGGTGCTGGAAGAGCTTGAGCATGCCCGCGCACGCGGCGCCAAAATCTACGCCGAAGTCACAGGCTATGCCGCCACGTCCGACGGTCATGATATGGTGGCCCCGTCGGGCGAAGGCGGCGAACGGGCGATGCGGGCCGCCCTTGAAACCCTGCCCGAAGGGCGCACCGTCAGCTACATCAACGCGCATGGCACCTCGACCCCGGTGGGGGACGTGGGAGAGATCGAAGCCGTGCGCCGCGTCTTTGGCGAAGGCACAACCCCGCCCGTCAGTTCCACGAAGTCGATGACCGGCCACGCCCAGGGCGCGGCGGGCGCGCTTGAGGCGATCTTCAGCCTGCTGATGCTTGACAACGACTTTATCACGCCGTCCATCAACGTCGAAACGCTTGATCCGGCCCTTGATCCGGCCGAGATCGCGACCCAGATGCGGGCCGATGCCGGTCTTGATTCGGTCATGACCAACTCGTTTGGCTTTGGCGGCACCAATGGATCGATGATCCTTTCCAGATTTCACGGGTAAGAATTGAGTATGACGGGATTGCTTGCAGGAAAACGCGGCCTTGTGATGGGAGTCGCAAATGACCGGTCCATTGCGTGGGGTATTGCCAAGGCATTGCACGAGGCCGGGGCGGACCTGGCGTTCAGCTATCAGGGCGAGGCCTTTGGCAAACGGCTGGAGCCGCTGGCCGCCAGCGTCGGATCCGACTTCATGGTGGATGTCGATGTCACCGACGACGCGTCGCTGGATGCCGCGTTCGAGGCCTTGGAAGCCCGTTGGCCCACGATTGACTTCCTGATCCATGCCATCGCGTTTTCGGACAAGTCCGAACTGACCGGCCGGTTCCTGAACACCAGCCGCGCCAACTTCAAGCATTCGATGGATATTTCGGCCTATTCCTACATCGAAGTCGCCCGCCGCGCGCATCCGATGATGGTGGACAATGGCGGGTCCCTGATCACGCTGACCTATCTGGGATCGAACCGTGTCGTGCCCAATTACAACGTGATGGGCGTGGCCAAGGCCGCGCTCGAATCCGCCACCCGCTATCTGGCGAACGATCTGGGACCGGACGGTATTCGCGTGAATGCCATCTCGCCCGGGCCGATGAAGACGCTGGCCGGGTCGGCCATTGCCGGGGCCCGCAAGACCTACAAGCACACCGACCAGAATGCGCCCTTGCGGTCAAACGCGACGCTTGAGGCCGTGGGGGGTACGGCTGTGTACCTGTGTTCCGATGCGGGCGCCTGCACCACGGGCGAGATCATTCGCGTCGATGGCGGGTTCCACGTTCTGGGGATGCCGCAACCGGATCACCTGTAGCCCTCGTTTCCACCTCGCCGCTGCGCCTGCGTGTCACATCCAGGACAGCTTGCGCCCGAGGTATGCCTCAAGCCGCGCGTTGTACGGCGCAAAAAGATCACGCAATTCGGCTTCTTCCTGAGCGGACACGCCGCCGCGCGCGTGTGCGTTTTCTTGCCGTGTCGAATCAACACGCAGACCGGGCACGCAAAGAAAGTCCGTTACCTGATCCACGACGCTTTGTGGGCTGTCGCAGAGATCCTGGAAATCGAGCACCAGGAATCGATCCTTGGGGAACAGTTTTGTCCATGTCTGTAACTGGTCGATGTAGTGCCCGCGCCGGACGTAACTGAACCATTTTAGTTCCGGGCTATGCACCAAAGCGCGTGTCTTGACCTGCGCATACAGCTTGTCGGTCCGCGATGACTCCAGGCCTATGGCCTCTGCAAACGGGAGAGTCTCGCGACGGGTGCGCAGCATGTGATGGTAATGCGACACACATCGGTCGACCGGATCGCGCAGGATGATCAGGAACTTCGCGTCCGGTAACGTGGCCTGCACGCGGTAGCCTGTATCAGGTTCGAACAGATAGGCCGGTGTGGTTTCAAAACATATCCGGCCTTGCGCTGCATCAAAATGACCAGCGTACCAAGGCAGCCCTTTCAGGAAATGCTGGTTGAAAAAGTGCAGTTCTTTTGGGTGCGGCGCAAACAGATCCGGGTGCGATGCAAGATGCGCGTGCAGGGTGGTTGTGCCGGACTTCATGGCCCCAAGGATCAGAAAAGTGGGCAGCGTCCAGTCAGAGGCAAGGGTGTTGCACCTTTCAATCTCCTGCTCGATCTTTTGCGCGATGCTCATCTGCGCTCCTGCTTGATGAAAGCTTTAACTGCAGATGCGCAACACATCCCAGCTCGACAAAGATGTGGCGCGTTTCGATCCTTTTAGCCATCCATTAACGGAAATGTCCCACACTTTGCCAAAGTATCGCCCGTTTGACCTGATAGGCCAGACACCATGTCAAAGGAACGCCTTGATCCAGAGCGCCACGCGCGCATCCTGAACCGCCGCGCCGCGCGCGCGCGCCGGTCCAAATGGCTGGGACGGCTGTTGTTTTCAATGTCCGGCATGGGCCTGCTTTTGCTGTTGCGGATGAACCCCGGCATTGTCGAAGATGTCGTGGCGCTGGCCCATGACGTGCCGCCACGCACGCAAACAGCCAGCTTTGACGCACCACAAAGCGTGAATGTCCGACAGATGCCCGGCGATGCCGTCCCCGTGCGCCGTGGTGGCACCCTGCCCCAGGCGACCCGCGCGCCGGATGATACGCAGGCGCAGGCCGATGCCGTCGCGCGCACGCTGCGCGCCCTCAATCCGGGCGGGTGACGGGACGGGGGGTGGGGCGTCGTTCCGCGCAAGCCGGAACGCGCGTCAGCCAGCGTCGATGGACACGATCTCGAAATCGAAAACGAGGTCCTTGCCAGCCAGTGGGTGATTGGCGTCCAGCATGACCTCTTCCTCGCCAATCTCAACCACCATCACGGGCATCGGTTGCCCTTGTGGTGTCTGCATCTGCAATTGCAGGCCAACTTCCAGCGGGATGTCCTCGGGGATTGCGTCGCGCGGCACGCCTTGACGCAATGCGGGGTTGAGCGGCCCATAGGCATCCGCGCAGGCGATATTCACCTGCTTCTTTTCACCCTGGGTCATACCTGGCAAGGCGGCGTCCAATCCGGGAATGATCTGACCCGACCCCACGACGAATTCCAGAGGGTCCCGCCCATCCGAACTGTCAAAGACGGAGCCATCCAGCAAAGTCCCTGTGTAATGGATGCGCACCGTGTCGCCGTCCTTGATTGCTGTCATGGTTCCTCTCCCAACATGATCGTCTACACGACGAGTGCCCCACCCTGCCTGTCCGCGCCAGTAGGGTAAACCCCACCTCTGCCCTTTTCGTCGGGCCCGCCCCGTGCCAGTCTGCGCCCAAAGGAGTGTGCCATGCCCATCACCACCTGTATCTTCGACGCCTATGGCACACTGTTCGACGTGGCCGCCGCCGCCCGCATTGCCGCCGCCGAGCCCGATTTCCCGCGATTGAAAGACACCTGGCCCGCCGTGGCCGAACACTGGCGTCTGAAGCAACTGCAATACACGTGGCTGCGCGCCATCACCGGCGCGCACACGGATTTTTGGGAGGTCACCCAAGACGGTCTGGACTGGGCGCTCGACCGCAATGGGCTGGGCGATGACACGGCGCTGCGCGCGCGTCTTCTGGCGCTCTATTGGGAATTGCAGCCCTATCCGGAGGTGCCTGCCATGCTGCATGCCCTCAAGGGTCAGGGTTTGAACACCGCGATCCTGTCCAACGGCTCGCCCGACATGCTGAACGGCGCGGTGCAGTCCGCAGGCATCGGGAATGTCTTGGACGACTGCCTGAGCGTCGAAAGCGTGGGCATCTTCAAGCCGGATGCGCGGGTCTATGACCTGGTGGGGACACGGTTCGACTGCACGCCGGACCAGGTGCTGTTCGTATCCTCGAACGGCTGGGATGCGGCAGGGGCCTCCGGGTATGGCTTTGTCACCGCCTGGGTCAACCGCGCACAAGAGCCTGTGGACCGCCTGCCCTGGACACCCGCGCACATCCTGCCGGACCTGACCGGTATTCCGGGACTTGCTGCCGCATGAGCACGTTCCAGACGTCCGATGGGTTGACCCTGTACTTCGAGGACGCGGGCGAAGGCCTGCCGCTGTTGTGCCTGCCGGGGCTGACGCGCACGACACGAGACTTCCAGTATGTGACCCCCCATTTGCCCCCCTGCCGGCTGATCAAGATGGACTATCGCGGGCGCGGCCAGTCGCAATGGGATCCGACCTGGCAAACCTACAGCCTGCCTGTCGAGATACGCGATGTGATGGAGTTGATGGATCACCTGTCGCTGGCGTCCGTCGCCATTCTGGGCACGTCGCGCGGCGGGTTGAACGCCATGGGACTGGCCGCCGCCGCGCCCGAACGTGTGCTGGGTGCGGCATTGAATGACGTGGGCCCCGAATTGGATGCGGACGGATTGGCGGGCATCATGGCCTATCTGGGTCGTCGCCCGGCGGCCCGCACGCATGCCGAGGCTGCGGCGGCTCTGCCCCATGTCCTCAAAGGGTTCAGGGACGTGCCGCCAGAGCGTTGGCTGCACGAGGCAAGGACGCATTTTGTCGAAACGGAAAACGGGCTGGACATCACCTATGACCCGCGCCTGCGCGACGCGGTCGAGGCAGGCGGCGCGGTGCCGGACCTGTGGCCCTTCTTCGATGCGCTTGCAGGCAAACCCCTTGCCCTGATCCGGGGGGCCGGGTCCGACTTGCTGCGGGCCGAGACGGCCCGAAAGATGCAGGACCGCCGCCCCGACATGGTCTATGCCGAGGTGCCGGGACGCGGGCACGTACCGTTCCTGGATGAACCTGCCGTCGTGAACGCCATACGCACGTGGATGGGAATGCTGACGTGAACATCGAGATGATCCGCGCCGCCGCCACGCGGCTGAACGGCCATGCGCGCGTGACACCGCTGCTGAACACGCCCTTTCTGGACGATATTGCGGGTCGTCGTGTCTGGATCAAACCCGAATGCCTGCAGCATACGGGCAGTTTCAAGTTCAGGGGGGCATGGTCTGCGGTGTCGGCGCTGGACGCCGCCACCCGCAGCGCCGGTGTCATCGCCTTTTCCAGCGGCAATCACGCCCAAGGCGTCGCCCTGGCCGCGCAGTTGCACGGGGTGGCGGCGGTGATCGTGATGCCCAGCGACGCCCCTGCCCTGAAGATCGAAAACACGCGGGCGTTGGGGGCCGAGGTCGTGCTGTACGATCGCAGCACCGGAGACCGCGATGCGATCGGCGCACAATTGGCCCAGGACCGCGGTCTGACCCTGATCAAACCCTTTGACGAGCCGCTGGTGATTGCCGGCCAGGGCACCACCGGCCTTGAGATTGCGCAGCAGGCCGCCGCCGTGGGTGTGGTGGCCGCCGACGTGATCGTGTGCTGCGGCGGCGGCGGACTGACCAGCGGCATCGCCCTTGCCCTTGAGGCCGACGCGCCGGGTCTGCGGGTGCGCCCGGCCGAACCCGAAGGGTTTGATGACGTGGCCCGGTCGCTGCGCTCCGGCGGGATCGAACGCAACACCGCGACCTCGGGCAATATCTGCGACGCGATCATCACGCCGCAGCCGGGCAACCTGACCTTTCCCATCATGCACCGGCTGTGCGGTCCCGGGCTGGTCGTCGGCGAAGACGAGGCCTTGTACGCCATGGCGCAGGCATTCCTGCGCCTCAAGCTTGTAGCCGAACCCGGCGGTGCGGTGGCCCTTGCTGCCGCCCTGTGTCGGCAGGACCAGATAGAGGGGGATGACGTGATCGTCACGATTTCAGGCGGAAACGTGGACCCAGACATCTTCCAACGCGCATTGGATTTACCTGCATGACCGACTTCACCATCGCCAGTTTCAACGTCAAGAACCTGATTGGCCCCGATCAGGAATACTACCGTTTTCAACAGTATACGCCCGAGGAATACGCCTGGAAGGTCGATTGGCTGTCCGAAAAGGTGCAGACCATGGACACCGACATCGTGGGCTTTCAGGAGATTTTCGAGGAACGCGCCCTGCGCGATGTCATCGCGGCCGCCGATGCCGAAGGTATGGCCGACAACGCCCAGCACATTCCCGGCCCGGACAAGCGATATCGCCGCAAGGCCATCTTTCGCAAACTGGCCTACCGCCCCTACACCGATGCGGCGCTGGCCGTCGCACCCAATGCAAATGATGGTGGTCCGGGCCAGCGTCGCCCCGGCGTCGCGATCCTGTCGCGCTTTGGGTTTGTCGGCGCACCGGAGGTCATTCAGGATCTGCCGCACCCTGTCGACATCGACTTTGGCCCGATGGGCCCGGATGGCGGCGGCAGCTTTCGACTGACCCGGCTGAGCCGCCCGATCCTGAAAGTGCGTGTGCCCGTGGGCCAGCACGTGATCACCGTTTTCAATTGTCACTTGAAATCCAAACTGGGCGAGTACCTGCGTCCCGCAGGTGCGCCGTTTCCGCCCGAGGTCGATCTGACACGCTATGATGCCGTGGGCCGCGCGTTGGGCGGTGTCCGGTCCGCCTTGCGCCGGATGGCCGAGGCCTGGGTTCTGCGCCGCGCCATCGTCGCGGAATTGCAGGCCGGGCATCCGGTCATGGTCATGGGCGATTTCAATGACGGCGAACATGCCGTAAGCTCCGAGATCATCAGCGGCGAACACCCGTTCAAGAATTATGCCTGGATGCTGCGCCATGACGCCGAAACCCCGCGCGACCGGTACTCTGAAGACGAAGATGCCCAGATCCGCACGGACATCGAGGCCGTGCGCCTGCATTCCGCCGAAAAGCAGTTCATCCGCAAATCAACGCGCGACATGGTCTATACGGCTGCGTTTGGTGGCGTGTATGAAAGCATCGATCAGATCTTTATGTCGCGCCACTTTCTGGCTGACGCACCGGAAAGCATTGGGCACATGGACTATTTCAGCGTGTTGAACGATCATTTGACCGATGGCAGCCATGCCGAGGCGCCCTACAACAAGCTGGCCTCGGATCACGGGCAGATCATCGCGCATATGCGACTGAAGGATTAAGCAAAATGCACATGGCAGATCTGGGCGACGTCCGCCTGCACTACCGCATCGACGGGCCGGACGATGGCGCGCCGGTCGTGTTCGTGAACTCTCTGGGTACGGATATGCGGTTGTGGGACCCGATCCTGTCTATGCTGCCCGCAGGCCTGCGCATCCTGCGCTTTGACAAGCGCGGACACGGCCTGTCGACATGTCCGCCTGCGCCATATTCCATGGGTCAGCTGGTCAGTGACTGTGAACAGATGATGGACATGCACGGGTTCAAGGATGCGATGTTCGTGGGCCTGTCCATCGGCGGCATGATCGCCCAGGGCCTGGCCGTCAAGCGCCTGGACCTGATGCGCGCGATGGTGCTGTCCAACACGGGTGCCAAGATCGGCACCAAGGAGATGTGGGCAGACCGCATTCAGGACGTGAACACCGGTGGCATAGAAAAGCTGGCCGATGCCGTCATGGACCGCTGGTTTTCCCGCGACTTTCACCACGGGGTGGAATTGGAGCTGTGGCGCAACATGCTGACCCGGCAGGACGACGAAGGCTATGCCGGATGCTCTGCCGCGATCTCGGGCACCGATTTCTTTACCACCACGGCCAAGCTGCGCCTGCCGACCCTGGGCATTGCGGGGTCCGAAGACGGGTCGACACCGCCCGACGTGGTGCGTGAAACCGTCGACCTGATCCCCGGCAGCCGGTTCCACTTGATCCGCAAGGCGGGCCACCTGCCCTGCGTCGAACAGCCCGAGGAATACGCCTGCGTGCTGACCGATTTCATGGTCGCGACCCGGCATATCTGATCGATGGCGGCTTCGGTCTTTTCCTCGTCGCTTTATGCGCAACTGTTCCCGACGGGCGAGGTCGGGCGGCTGTGGTCCGACAGCGCCGAAGTGCGCGCGATGCTGCTGGTGGAGGGGGCCCTTGCCAAGGTGCAAGGCGCGCAAGGGATGATCCCGGACCTGAGCGCGGCGTTTATTCACAGGTCATCGCTGGAGGTGCAGATTGATCCGGCGGGATTGGCCGATGCGACGGGGCGGAACGGTGTCAGCGTGCCCGCCCTCGTGGCCGAATTCCGCAAGGCGATGGAGGCCCCGGAACATGCGCAATTCGCCCATTGGGGGGCGACAAGCCAGGACATTATCGACACCGCCCTGATGCTGCGTATGCGCCAGACATTGGCGGTGCAGCGGGACACGCTGGTCACATTGCTGAAGACGTTGGGTGCGCAGGCCAGCACCCATGCCGCAACACCGATGGTCGCGCGCACGTATGGTCAGCATGCGACGCCCACAAGTTGGGGCAGCGTGCTGGCGCAATGGGGGCACCCGTTGGCAGACGCGCTGGACGATCTTTCGCGCGTACAGGAGGCATCTTTGTGGGTCTCTCTCAGCGGTGCGTCTGGCACGGCTTCAGCCCTTGGACCAAAGCCGGATGCAACGCGCGCGGCCTTGGCAGACGCGTTGAACCTGAACGATCCGGGGCGCAGCTGGCATACGGACCGTGGTCCGGTATTGCGCATTGCCGACTGGATGGGCCGGGTTGTCGCAACGCTGGCGGGCATGGGCGACAGCGCCGTGGCGCTGGCCGCGACCGACTGTCAGGACCTGACCCTTGGCGCGGCGGGATCGTCATCGACCATGCCACAGAAACACAACCCGGTCGGACCGTCGGCGCTGGTGGCTTTGGGCCACCAGGTGGCGGGGCTGCGCGCCTCGTTGCAGGCAGCGGCGGCGCATCAACATCAGCGCGACGGGGCGGCGTGGTTCACCGAATGGATGGTGCTTCCGCAGATTGCCCTGTCCTGCGCGGCGGCGATCAACCTGGCCCACGTCATGGTGCGGGACTGGTCACCCGACGTGGACGCCATGGCCGCCAAATTTGACGGTCTGGGCGGGGCACATGCCGAGGCACTGAGCTTTGCGCTGGCCGCCAAGATGCCCCGACCAGAGGCGCAAGAAGCCACCAAGGTGTTGATCGCCGAGGCCATGGCACAGCGGCAATCGCTGGCCGATATTGCCCGCGCAGCCCATCCCGATCTGCCCCGGGACCTGTTTGACCCGGCGTCCCAGATGGGCACCGCCCCTGCGCACGCACGCGCCTTTGCCCAGAGGGTAGCCGCCCTGTGAAGCTGCCCATCGTCTTCATCCTGTTGACGGTGATGATCGACGCCATGGGCATCGGCCTGATCGTGCCCGTGATGCCCGACCTGATCCAGGAGGTGCGCGGCATGGGGATCGGCACCGCGGCCCTGTGGGGCGGGGTTCTGTCGACCAGTTTCGCCGCCATGCAGTTCCTGTTCGGCCCTTTACTGGGTGCGCTGTCCGACAGGTATGGTCGTCGCCCGATCCTGTTGGTGTCGTTGGTGGTGCTGGCGCTGGACTATCTGGTGATGGCCGTGGCCGGCACCATCTGGCTGCTTCTGGCCGGGCGCGTCGTCGGGGGCATCACCGCGGCCACCCAGTCCACGGCCAACGCTTACATGGCTGACATTTCAAAGCCCGAGGAGAAGGCCGCCAATTTCGGGTTGATCGGCGCGGCATTCGGCCTTGGATTTGTCGCGGGCCCCGCCCTGGGCGGATTTCTGGCCGAATACGGCACCCGCGCGCCGTTTTATGCGGCGGCGGCATTGGCCGCGGGAAATGCCGTCTTCGGTTATGTCGTGCTGAAGGAAACCGTAGATGACCGCATTCGCCGCCCCTTCGCCTGGTCGCGCGCCAATCCTTTTGGGCTGTTCAAGCACCTGGGCAGGTTGCCGGGTCTTGGACCGCTCTTGCTGGTCTTCTTCATCTACCAGGTCGCGTTTACCGTCTATCCGGCGGTCTGGGCCTACTATACGTCCGAACGCTTTGACTGGTCACCGGGTATGGTTGGTCTGTCTCTGTCCCTGTTCGGCATTGCGATGGCGCTGGTGCAGGGCGGGTTGATCCGGCCCATGCTGCGCCTGATGGGCGAACGCGGTGCCGTGATTTACGGGCATGTGGCGGATGTGGGGGTGTTCCTGCTGATCGGATTTGTCAGCTCGGGCACCTGGCTTCTGATCCTGACGCCTCTGGCCGCCTTGCCTGCCGTCATCACCCCTGCGTTGCAGGGCATCATGTCCAAGGCGGTGGGTGACGACGAACAGGGTGAATTGCAGGGGGCGCTGGTGTCTATCTCTGCCCTGGCCATGATCCTGTCCCCCTTGCTGATGACATCCACGTTCTACACGTTCACCAAGCCCGAGACGTCCGTTTACCTGCCGGGTGCCCCCTTCCTTCTGGCAGCGGTTCTGATCGCCATTGCCCTGATGGTTTTTGTCCGAAGCGGAGGCGCAGGCAGATCACCCGACGTCAGCGGATCATCTGCGCCATAAGGGCGTCGTTTTCCGACTTGCCTGTGCGCCTGCGCTGCGCCACCGTCCGGGGCAAGACAATGGAAGGGACGGATATGCAAACCATCAAAGCCGCCGTGTGCCACGACTTTGGCGCGCCCCTCGTGGTCGAGGATATCCTGATCCGTGCACCCGAGATGGGCGAGGTCGAAGTGACGCTGGACGCGGTTGCCATCTGTCATTCGGACATTTCCTTTGCCGAAGGGGCCTGGGGCGGCAGCCTGCCTGCGGTATACGGGCACGAGGCGGCGGGGATTGTCAGCGCGGTGGGCCCCGGCGTCACGGGGCTGGCCGAAGGCGACAGCGTGGTCGTGACTCTGATCCGTGCCTGCGGCACCTGCCCGTCCTGCGCCAGCGGCAAACCGACGGTATGCGAGACGCCCTATGACGGCGACAAGGGCCCGATCCGTACGGCCGAGGATGGCAAGCTGCATCAGGCCATGGCCTGCGGCGCCTTTGCCGAGAAGGTCGTCGTGGACCAGAAGCAGTTGGTGAAAATCCCGGCAGACATGTCCAAGGAGGCCGCGAGCCTGATCGCCTGCGGCGTGATCACCGGCGTCGGGGCCGTGGTGAATGCGGCGGGTCTGCGCGCCGGGCAGGATGTTGTGGTCATCGGTGCGGGCGGCGTCGGGTTGAACGCCATTCAAGGTGCCCGGATCGCCGGTGCGCGCCGCATCGTGGCCGTCGACATGACCGAAGAAAAACTGGAAGACGCCAAGGCCTTTGGCGCAACCCATGGCGTACTGGCAACCGGCGCGTCGCCCTGGCGGTCCAGCTACAAGGCGCTGGGTGGCAAGGGGGCCGAGGCGGTGATTGTCACCGTCGGGGCCGTCCCGGCCTATGCGCAAGCGCCCAGGTATCTGGGCAACGGCGGCAAGGTCATCATGGTCGGCATGCCCCATTCCGGGGCCAAGGCAGAGTATGAACCCGTCATCCTGGCCGCGACCGGTCAGGGCATGGTCGGATCGAAGATGGGAGACGTCGTGATCCAGCGCGACATTCCATGGATGGTCGACCTGTATCAGCAGGGGCGATTGCAACTGGACAGCCTGATTTCGGGCCGTTGGTCGCTGGACCAGATCAACGACGCCATCGCCGACACCAAGACCGGCACGGCACGGCGGAACGTCATCCTGTTCGACAGGTAGAAGGGGGCCAGCCCCGCCCTGCGCCGCCGCCGCCCAGTATTTTTTTAAACGGAAAAGAGGGACCAAAGATGCAACTGAAGGACCTCGATATCATCGTGACCGCCCCGCCTGCGCCGGGTTGGGGTGGGCGGTACTGGTGCCTTGTCAAGGTGACGACCGACACCGGGATTGTGGGATGGGGCGAATGCTATGCCTCGTCCGTGGGGCCGGATGCCATGCGCGCCGTGATCACGGACGTGTTTGAACGGCACATGGCGGGCGAAAACCCCGAGAACGTCGAACTGATGTTTCGCCGCGCTTATTCCTCGGGCTTTACCCAGCGGCCGGATCTGACAGTCATGGGGGCGTTTTCCGGGCTCGAGATTGCATGCTGGGACATTCTGGGCAAGGCACGCGAGCGGCCCGTATGGGCGCTGTTGGGCGGAAAGATGAATGACCGCATTCGCGCCTATACCTATCTTTATCCCCTGCCCCATCACGGGCTGGACGCGTTCTGGACCTCGCCCGTGTTGGCGGCGGAGGCCGCGCTTGACTGTGTGGACCGTGGCTATACCGCGGTAAAGTTTGACCCGGCGGGCCCTTACACTCTGCGCGGGGGTCACATGCCGGGGATGCGCGACATCTCGCAATCCGTCGCGTTCTGCAAGACCATCCGCGAGGCGGTGGGCGACAGGGCCGATCTGCTGTTTGGCACGCATGGGCAGTTCACCACCGCAGGGGCGATCCGTTTGGGCCAGGCACTGGAACCCTATTCCCCGCTCTGGTTCGAAGAACCCATTCCGCCGGACGCCGTTGAGGAGATGGCCAAGGTGGCCCGTGCGGTGCGTATCCCGGTGGCAACAGGCGAACGGTTGACCACCAAGGCCGAATTCGCGCCTGTCCTGCGCAGCGGGGCCGCGACGATCCTGCAACCGGCTCTGGGCCGCGCGGGCGGTATCTGGGAGATGAAGAAGGTGGCCGCCTTGGCCGAGGTTTATAACGCACAGATGGCCCCGCATCTGTACGCGGGACCGGTGGAATGGGCGGCCAACGTCCATCTGGCCACTTCCATCCCCAACCTGCTGATGTGCGAAACAATCGAAACACCGTTTCATGACCAGTTGATCAAGGGCAGCATCCGCGTCGAGAACGGGTTCATCACGCCCCCCGAAGCGCCCGGGCTGGGTATAGAAGTGGACGAAGACCTGGCGCGCGCGCACCCCTACACCGGTGATGGTCTGCACCTGCAGATGCAGGAGGCGCCCTGCGATTACGAACGTGGCAACAGCTTTGAAGGCGGTGCGCCTGCGCCGCGTGACTAGCGGATCAGGCGCACTGCTGCGACCGCGACATCGGCGTCCATCTCGCGTCCGATGGCCAGGATGCCGATGCGCCGCAATCCCGCTGGATCGAAAACCGCCTCAGTCCGATGCGGCTTGAATGCAGTGAACGGCAGGTCGATGGTGGTCCACACGGCGGGCGCCGTGAACGTGGTCCGAAAGGACTGCCACGGCCGGGTAAGCGCATCGGTGCGCAGCCTCAGGTCATACTCCGCGCCATTGCCAAAAACATCAAGCGCGATACCGGTGTAACCGCTTGCGTCAAAGGGTTCGCCCCCTGCCAGATCAAAGGCGATCTGCACAAAGCCGCCATTGTTGTCGAGCGACACGGTGCCAGTCAGCCGCGTCGCCGCGCGCCCGGCCAGCGCAACTTCCCGCGCCTGCCCGCGCGACACACCGCCCATCACCGTGTCGGCCACATACTCCCATTCGGGGGTCAGTTCGAAATCATCCGCCATGACAGGCTGACATAGCAGCGCAACGGCGATTGCCCAGCGGATCACGTGCGCGCAGCCTCGAACGCGGCCCAGACGGTTTCGAACTGTTCAAAGTCAATCTGCTTGCCCTTCACCGCATCAAATACGATCTTTTCCGACCGCATCAGCGTGGCGATGGCATCCGCCAGCGCCGGGATCACATCCGCAGGGACCACCACGGCCCCGTGCCGGTCGGCATGCACCAGATCACCCGGGCGGATGTCGAGCCCGTGGATACGCACCGGCTGGTCATAGTCGATCACATGTACAAAACCGTGGCTGGGGCCGATGGACCCGGCCACCACCGGATACCCGTCCGCCAGATCACCAAGGTCCCGCATCACCCCATCCGTCAGCGTTCCGGCCAGGCCAAACGCCTTGTGGATATTGGTGTTCACCTCGCCCCAATAGGCACCGATGGCATTTGGCACGTCGAGGTCCTGCACCACGCAAACGGACGGGCGCGGGCCTTCTGACATGTACCTGTAGTAGGCCATGCGCCGCGCCTTGATCACGTCCGGGGCCTCGGTCGGCGGGGCAAGCGCGCGGATGCGGGCCGTGCGCGCATAGCCGACGATCACCCCATCCGGATCGGAGGCAAGCATCGTACCACGGGTAAACGCGTTGAACCCCCGCTTGCCCTGCGCAACTTCGATGGCGTTGCAGACCGTGGGGGTGTCGACCGACCGCAAAAGGTCGTGCAGGGCGTTGTCCATGGCCTAGCCCTTTGCCATGGCCGCGCCTTCGGACAGCGCGGTCAGTTTTGCATAGGCGATCTCGGGGTCCACGGACCCAAAGCCTGCGAAGGTCCCAAAGCCGCAGTCGCTGCCCGCGATCACGCGGTCCGCGCCCACGATATCTGTGAACCTGTCGATGCGCTGGCGCACAACTTCGGGGTGTTCGACAAAGTTGGTGGTGGTATCGACCACGCCCGGCACCAGAACCTTGTCATCGGGGATTTCGGACTTGCGGTCACGGAACACGGTCCATTCGTGCGCATGGCGCGGGTTCGAGGTCTCGAACAGGACATAGCGCGCCTTGGTCGCCATCAGCGTCGGGAACACCGTGTCCATGGGAACGTCGCAGGTATGCGGCCCCTCGTAATTGCCCCAGCAGATATGCACCCGCACCTTTTCGGCGGGCACATCCGCCAGCGCGTGATTCAGCGCCTCGACATGGGCGTCCGCGATCTTGAGAAATTCCGCATCGCTCAGGTCATTGAACAGCATGTGACGCGACAGGGCCAGATCCGGGCAATCCAGTTGCAGGTCCAGACCCGCGCCGACGATGGTTTCGTATTCCGCCTTCATCGCATCGGCGAGGGCTGCCAGATAGGCATCGCGGGTCGGGTAGAAATCGTTTTGCAGGAACAGGGAAATCACGCCGGGCGAGGCCGCGTTCATGAACCCGCGATCCACGCCATGCTTCGCCATCGCCGCCTTGAGGTTGGCAATGTCCTTTTCCAGCTCGCCCTGCCCCTTGCTGCGCACGTCGCCCGTGCACATCGGTCGGGCATATTGGGGCGTGCCGCCATCGTCGGCCAGCCGCTTGAGGAAGCTTGGAAACTGCTTGAGGTCGGCGGGCGCGTTGCGCGGGCTGTCGCCGGAAAAGCCGGTATACCGGTCTTTGACATAGGTGGCATAGCTGATCTTGGACGTCTCGCCATCGCTGACGATGTCCACGCCTGCCGCAACCTGCCTGGCCACGGTATCATCCACGGCGTCCGCCATCGCGGCGTCGAACGCCACCTGGTCATAGGCCTCTTCCCGTTCGCGGGCAAAGATGAAGTCGACGACCTTCTGCGTGCGGGGCAAGGACCCGACATGGGTGGTGGTCACGGGCATTCTAGGTCTCCTTCAGATCTTGCGCGCCATCAGGACGGAATGGCGGTTCGTTTCAGGGTCTTCGGCCAGAAAGCCGGTCAGACGCAGGCCGTTGGCCTCAAAGCATGTGGCATATTCGGCAGGCGACAGCGAGGCATGATAAACAGGTTCGTCTCCGACGGTGCCCTGCGCCTCGCCCGCGTCGGGGCCCACGGTCAGCATCAGGACACCGCCGGTCACAAGGTGCCGGGCCATGCGCGCGATGCACGTGCGCTGCGCCTCCGCCGTCAGGTGGAAAAAGCTGTTCCAGGCGATGATGCCGTCAAACACCTCGCCCAGATCAAAGTCGCGCATGTCGGCCTGGCGCCAATCGCCATCGGGCCAGCGGGTGCGCGCGATGTTCAGCATGGGTTCGGAAAAATCGACACCCGTCACCACGAACCCTTCGGCCTTGAACCAGCGTGCGATGGGTTCACCCGTACCACAGCCAAGGTCCAGGACACGCGCACCGTCCGGCAGCCCTGCGGCAAAGCGCGCCAGCCAGCGCGCCTCGAACAGGGCGCGCGAGCGTTGGGCGTCATAGACCGCCGCCTGACGGTCATAGACGCCCTGAATATCGTCGGGCGTGCCGCTCATCCCATCCACGTTGGGCCGGCAGGATCTTCGGTGCCGACGATATGATACAGGGATGCCTCGCCCGTCATCGAGGGCACAGCATTGTGGGCCAGGTTCTCAGGCACGCTCATGGTGTCGCCGGGGGCCAGCGTGGTGCTGCCGCCCTCCCATGTGACCTTCCAGTGTCCGCGCATGGGCATCAGGACCGATGGCGTGTCGTGGCTGTGCATGTCCTCAGACGCGCTTGATCTTGTGATCAGGTCCACTTCGAATCCCGGCTTGTCACGGATGATCCCCGTCTCACCTATCACCTTGCACGGCGTGTCCTTGGCCAATGCCACCATGTCCCAATACCGACGCACGCCGTAGCCCACCACCTGCATCGGGGTCATCTCCGGGAACTCGTTCAGCGCCTCGTCGCTGAGCAGCGGCATGGGACCTATGCCCTCAGGCAGGCTCTCGCCCTTCTTGCTGTCGTAAAGGCTGCCGTTTTCACCAAGCACCAGGCCATGGGCGCTGGCATCCTCGATCACCTGCGGGGCCCAGATCACACCGCCACCGGCATCGTCACCGCCAAGAATCGCCATGATCATCCCGTAATCCGTGCCGATATTTTCAAACCCGCGGAAGATGCCCGTGGGGATGTTGATGATGTCGCCCTCTTCCAGCACCACCTCGCCCGCGTCGCCCCAACGGCCCCAGAAGAACCGCCAGCGGCCCGACAGGACAAAGAACACCTCGGCCGTGCGGTGGCTGTGCAGGCTGTTGCGGCATTTGGGGGGCTGGCCCGCCGCCCCGATGTTGAAACCGTGGGGGATGCCGATGTGCACATGCTGATCGGGGGATTCCGACACACCACCGCCGATGATTGTGAAGTTTTCCTTCTGGTCCGACCCCGGCGTGTGCGCGTCGATGAACGCGGTCTTGCAGGGCATCAATTCGCCGTAACGCACGATGCGCGGCTCCATCTCGGCGGGGGTCATTGGGTGGTCCTTTCAAATGGAAGTGTTGGATCGGGCAGCGCGGTGCCCGGTGTGGACTGAGTGACATCGGCGTGGATCCAGACCATACGGTCCACGAACCAGACCTTGGGCAGGATGGTCGCGATCAGGCCCAGCACCGTGGCCCACGGGTTCAGAACGATCAGCCCATAGATCAGGGGCAATGCGCCCATCGCCGACAGCGCCGTCAGCACATGTGCCGCGCGGATATGATGCGGGGCGACGTCGTATTCGGCACGTGCAAGGAAAATCCGTTCGCCCAACGTGCCCCGCGATGCCCACGACCCGAAATCCTCTGGCGGCCGGAAGGCACGCGGGTTGACCCATGTCCAAACCGCCGCCAACAGGACCAGGGGCAGCGCCCACCACCCGATCCACTGACGCGCATATATCGCCAGAACCAGAAGCGGCAAACACGTGAACCGCGTCCAGACGCTCAGCGGGTTGGCATGGCGCCGCCAGTCCGTGTCCTGCATGCCCATCAGACGTTCAGCGGCGCGGTAGATGTCCATCATCCCTGCCCCTTCACTGCGGCCAGTTCCGCCTCAAGCGCGGCTATGCGGGCGGCTTGCTTGTCCAACTCGGGACCGACAAGCTGCGCGATCTCGGACGCATCGAACCGTGGCGTGATGAATTGCGGACAGTTCCAGTCAAACGCCTCCACGGCGATGGTGACAACCCGCTCGACCCGGCCCTGCCCATCGACTGCGACCTGTTCGGCAAGCGCCGCAGTGTCACAGGCATTCTGGAACGTGGCGCGGCCCTGCACCTTCATCCGGGCCTTGCGCGGGTAGTCCATCAGAAACAGCGACACGCGGTTGTCACCCGCCACGTTGCCTTCGGAAATGTGCTGCTTGTTGCCACGATAATCGGCAAAGGCCAGCGTATGATCGTCCAGCACGGTCAGGAACCCGGCAGGCCCGCCGCGATGTTGGATGTAAGGCCAGCCGGTCTCGGACACCGTGGCCATGTAGAACGACGTGCGCGCGGCGATGAACGCCAGCTCATCAGGGCCAAGCGCGCGGGTGCGCGCGCCGTAGCTGCGCGCATACATGTCCGCAGAGCCGTCGGCCTCCTGCAACGCTTTCACAGCGTCCGTGAACATGATGTCGTCGTAGCGTTTCACACCCCTAAACCTTCATTGTTCCAAAAATATGCAAAATCCCGACCTCAGCCCGTCTGCAACAGGATCTGCTTCCAGATCGCCGTCTCGTCAAACAGCGTGTATTCGCGGCGCAGGCCCCAGGGGCCGAACTCGGCATGGGAAATCCCCAGCACGTACACCTCGGCCCCCGTCGGCGCACCGAAATAGCCCCAGCCGTCATGTTTGCCATGCAGCGCCCAGCGGATGGCGGCGCGCGGCGGCATCAAATCATCATCGCGGCCAATCTGGTGGTCGATAGTGAATGTCGCGTCGGGAAAGGACGCCCGCAGGCCCATCCAGAACCGGTCAACCGGGCCGTGACTGTGGCCCGTCACGCCGCCCGGATATTCGGATTGGACGGCGCGGTCATACTCTGCCGGGATGACCGCCATGTCTGCGCCCATGATCCGGGTCAGGATATCCGCATAGGTCTGGCCCCAGGCGTTGTCATTGCCACGGCCCTTGTAGGGGCCGGGTTTATCGGTGGCGGGTGTGAGCGGGCGCACCGCGTTCTCTCCCCCGCCCTCTCGTTCGATCAGGTCGGCGGCATATTCCTTGGCGTCCCAGCCGATCTGGTTCACGATGGCGGTCTGATCCCGGATCAGCCACTCGTCATTGATCTGGTCGTTGATCGCATGGCAGTCCGCAATGATCCGGTAGGTCAGCTTCTTGCCCGATGCCTTGCCGTAAACGCCGTCGGCCATGTGGGTCGCGGTCGACAGCAGCCGGTGCGACGACAGCATCCCCTCTTCCGGTGTCCCGCTCCAGATCACATCCTCGCCCAACAGCGTCCGGTCCGGGAACTCGGCCAAGGTCGCCATCGTGGCCCCAATGACCTTTTCGTTGCCTATGACCACAGATGCGGGCGACCGCACCACGATGTCGGGGCTGTAGTAATGATGCAGGGTCGCAATGCCGCGATCTTCCCAGATCTCCTTGGTGATGCCGATGATGTAGTCGGGGAAATCCTTCCACCGGTTCGAAAAACCCTTCATGTGGTCCATCCTTTGGGTATGCGGGCCGACCCGCGCAGGACCAGCGGTCCATCCAGCGCAACGCGGCGGGGTTTGGTGTCTGGATCGGCCAGCCGGTCCATCAGAATATCGACAGTGGCCCTGGCCATCTGCCCGGCGGGTTGGCGCACGGTTGTCAGATCATAGCTGGGCCAGGCCGACAGGGTCACATCGTCATATCCCACGACCGACACGTCGCCCGGCACGCTCAGGCCCAGTTCGAACCGCAGCACGTCCATCACGGCAAAGGCCATGTGATCATTGGCACAAAACACCGCATCCGGCCGTTCAGCCTGTGCAAACATCTCGCGTGCGACGCGTTTTGCCGTGTCGAAATTGAAGTCGCTCACGCCGCGCGCGCAAAGACGCTGCCCGGCGGCTTCGAGGCCGGCAACGAATCCGGCCTCGCGATCACGCTGGGTCGACGCGCCTTCCCACCCTGCGATATGCGCGATGCGGTCGTGCCCGCCCGCCACCAGGAATTCGGCCAGCTTGCGCCCGCCATGGTAGTTGTCCGAGGTCACCGACGACAGCCGATCATCATCCTGCGCCCGGTTGAACAGAACGATGGGAATACCCGCGGCCTCGCAGCGCTGCGTCAGATCATTGGACATGCCGACGCTGGCGGCAATGATCCCATCCACCTGATAGTCCAGAAGCTCTCGCATCACCTCGTCGGCATCCTCGTTCGAGTTCGAGGACATGAACACCAGCACGTGATAGCCCTGGTCCTGCAACGCACGGCTCAGCCGTTCGATGGCTTCGGGATAAAAGTGGTTTTCAAGATAGGCGACCACCAGACCGATGATGCGGCTGCGCCCGGTGATCAACGACCGGGCAAGCACATTGGGCCGATATCCCAGCGCATCCGCCGCCTGCCGCACCTTGTCGGCGGTGCGCTTGGACACCGACGCTCCGGGTGTAAACACACGGCTGACAGCCGACCGGGACACCCCCGCCCGTTCTGCCACATCCAGTGCTGTCACCTTGTCCGGCATCAGGCCCCCATCAATCCGCAGTCCATCCGCCATCGATCAGCATGGACGTGCCCGTGACCATCGCAGAGGCGTCAGACGCCAGAAACAGGACCGCTCCCATGATGTCCTCGACCTCGCCCACGCGGGGCAGTTTGATCTTGTCCATGATCCAGGCATAGCGGTCCGGGTCTTCAAAGGTCTTTGCCGTCAGCGCCGTGCGGACAAATGTCGGGCAGACCGTGTTGATACGGATGCTGGACTTGCCCCATTCGATGGCCATGGCCTTTACCATCCCCTCGACCCCGTGCTTGGTCGCACAATATACCGCGCGGTCAATGCCACCCACGTGGCCCATCTGGGACGAGATATGGATGATCGACCCGGGCTTGCCCGCCTGTGTCAGGGCGCGTGCAGCGGCAGTCGACAGGAAATAAGCCCCCTTGAGATTGATGCCCACGACCGCGTCAAAATCGTCCGGCTGCGTGTCCAAGGACGGGCCATGCCGCGCCAGCCCGGCCGAGTTCAGTACGATGTCGTATGGAGTATCAAAGGCCCCGTTCACGGCTGCGATGTCGGATTGGTCGAATTGCAGGGCTTCGGCGCTCCATCCTTCCGCGGTCATCGCGGCCACCACGTCGGCCAGCGCATCGGCCCGCCGTGCCGCACAGACGACATGCGCGCCCGCCTCGGCCAGGGCCACGGCACAGCCCAGCCCGATGCCAGAGGACGCACCCGTGACAAGCGCGCGTTTGCCCGTCAGATCAAAGGAGGGCGTGCGGGGCAAAGCGGTCATGGCGCCCGTCCCGTTTCCGGGTCAAAGCCCGCCCGGGCCTTGTTGAATTCGCGCATGCGCGCCAGCACGTCGACACCAATCTGGTCATACATCTGCAACATATCCACCATCACCCAATTCTCCCGTATCAGTCCGTTCTCAAGGCGCCAGAAATCAAGGGACCGCATCTCGATCCGCCTGTGCGTGGGTGGCAGGCCCAGCCAGCCCCCGTGCGTGATCGTCTGATACATGTCCGGCCAGCCGGTGACAGCAGCATAAGCACCGTCGCCAAAGAAGTGGTACACGATCTCATCCACATATTGCCCGCGATCGGGCATGCCGTTCAGGAACGGGATCTGGTGCCAGTTGCGAAAGCCCGCGATGCCGCGGCCGGACCCGATGCCACTGGGTCCGTACCACATCATCTTCGGATGCCAGAACCGCTCCATCTCCATCACCTCGGGACCGCCCTGGCTGGGATGTTTCTTGAGATGGGCCAGCATATCGATGATGTGCCGGCAGGACTCTTCGGACGCGGCGGTGTCACGGGGTCCGGGCACAAGGCCATCGCAAGATGCCGGACCCGGCACGTGCCATTCGCGCCCCAGGCTGGGCACCATCGGCCAGGCCCCCGCCTGCATCATCACTTCGGGGATGTCCCACAACGCCTGCATCTCGACGATCTTGCCGTTCTCAAAGCGATAGAACTCGTGAAAGCGCATATGTGCGATGTGCCCCGTGGGCGGGATATCAAGCCACGGTGCCACAAAGGTACCGGTGTAGTATCCGCCGCATCCAACCCAGTCGGCCCCCTCGGGCGTGGGACCCGCCATCACGATATGATCGCGCCGTTCGATATCCGGCATGGCCCTGAGCAAGGGCGCGAGCGCGGCCTCAACAAAGGTTCCGACACCCGCCATGCTTTCAAACGGGAACGCAAGGCGGAACACCACCTCCGGCGCGCACAGGTCGTCCAGCACGCGGCGCACCGCATCCACGTCGAAATCATAAAGGGCGGCCCGCAGCGGCGCGAGCCGTGCCTTGTGGGTGCTGTGCGGATCGGTCATGCGGCCTCGCGCATTCGGGCGAACAGGTCCACGCCCATCTGCTGAAACAGGTGGATCATGTCGACAAACACCCAGTTTTCCGTGAATTGCCCGCCTGTGCGCAGCCAGAAATCAAGGCCGGACACCTCGATGCGTGCGCCGGTCGCGGGGTGGCCCAGATAGGTCCCGCCATGGGTGCCGACGACGCCCCTGGGGCCAGAGGCGGCAAGCATCCTGTCTTCGGCGAAAAGGCTTTCCAGGTACATGACCTTGCGGTCGGGAAAGGCAACCAGCCACGGTTCCTGGTGCAGGGTCTCGAACTCGTGCAGGCACAGGCACGCGCCGATCCCGCCGGGGCCATACCATTTGACATTCGGGTGAAAGAACCGCGCCATCCCCATACTCGACAGGTCGTTTTCGTCGAATTGGTTCAGACCGCCAAAGATAAACTCGCGGCCAAAGGCGCGGGTGCGTGCGCCCTCGTCCTCGGACTGCGGACGGGTCAGCACGCCGTCATAGGCCGTCGGCGCGGGATAGACATGCACGGCCCCGCGCGGGGGCGGGAGGGCGGGCAGGCCGATCTGGTCAAACCAGTCGACGAAATCCCAGATCGTCTGGGCATAGGTGATCTGCCCCGCCGCATCAAAGCGCAGGAATTCGCCCCACCGGATGCGCAGGTCATGGCCCGTCGCGGGGATACCGAACACATCCGCCACGGCCCGCCCGCTGTAGTACCCCGTGCCTGCCACCCAACAGGCGTCATCGGCCCGCCCGTCTTCATGGGCGGATGATTGCCCCCCCATGAAGATATGTGTGTGCCGCCGCAAGTTGGGGATGGCCGCGCGCAAGGGCGCAAACAGCTGGCCGATGATCGCATCGGCGCTGCCCTGCATGCCGATGGGCGCAGGTCCGTGCCAGCCCTGCAACGCCGGCAGCAACGCCGCCGCGCTGTCCGGGGCGCGATCAAGGGCCGCCCACAGCGTCAGCGCCGTGGCCTTGTTGCGTTGGTTCTGGTTGCTCACGGTCTACTCCGCTGCGTCGCGCGCAGGGGCCCCCTCGCCATAGGGCACGTTCACCCCGCCGTAGCGGCGGACTCGCAGATTGCACTGCTCGGCATGGCCCACGAACCCTTCGAGCATACACAGCCGCGAACCATAGGCCCCGATCTCGGCTGCCGCCTCGTCCGTGGTGACCTTTTGATAGCTGTGCGTCTTGAGGTACTTGCCGACCCACAGCCCACCCGTATACCGCCCCGCCTTCCTGGTGGGCAGGGTGTGGTTGGTGCCGATCACCTTGTCGCCATTGGCCACGTTCGTGCGGGGACCAAGGAACAGCGCGCCATAGCAGGTCATGTGTTCCAGGAACCAGTCGTCGCGATCCGTCATCACCTGCACATGCTCGGATGCCACGTCATCGGCGACCTCCAGCATCTCCTCATAGGTATCGCACAAGATGATCTCGCCATAATCCTCCCAGCTTTTGCGGGCGGTATCCGCGGTGGGCAGAATTTTCAAAATTCTGTCCACCTCGTTGATCGTCTCTTCGGCCAGCTTGCGGGAGTTGGTGAGCAGAACCGCCGGTGAATTGTAGCCGTGTTCGGCCTGACCCAGCAGATCGGTGGCGCACATTTCGGCATCCACGGTCTCGTCAACAATGACCATCGTCTCGGTCGGCCCGGCGAAGAGGTCGATGCCCACGCGGCCAAAAAGCTGGCGCTTGGCCTCGGCCACGAAGGCGTTGCCGGGGCCGACCAGCATGTGGACGGAATCAATCGTCTGGGTCCCGATGGCCATGGCGCCCACGGCCTGGATACCGCCCATGACATAGATTTCATGCGCACCGCCCAGATGCATGGCCGCGATCACGGCGGCATTGGGCTTGCCCTGCCACGGCGGTGTGCAGGCGATGATGCGGGGCACACCGGCAACACTGGCCGTGGCGACGGACATGTGGGCCGACGCAACCATGGGGAACTTGCCCCCCGGCACGTAGCAGCCCACGGACTGCACGGGGATGTTCTTGTGGCCCAGGATGACGCCCGGCATCGTCTCGACCTCGATGTCCAGCATCGAGTCGCGCTGTGCCTGCGCGAAGTCGCGGACCTGCTGTTGGGCGAACTTGATGTCCTCCAGCTCGCGCGGGGTCAGCTCGGCGATCAGCGCGTCGATCTCGGCCTGGGTCAGGCGGAAGCTGTCGGGGCTGTAGCTGTCGAACTTCTCCGACAACGCGCGCACGGCGGCATCGCCGCGCTCTTCTATGTCCGCCAGCGTCGCCTCAACGATGGCGCGGGTCTTGGCGTCATCCTCGGCCCGCTCGGCTTCGGGTTTGCCACGCTTCAAGTATTCAATCGTCATGTCCTCACCTCATGCGTCGGGGCGCGGCGGGGTCTTCTCGCCGCGATCGAAGGCCTCCCAGCCTTCACCATCAAAAACATCCCGCCCCAACTGGGCGAGCACGTGGGGAAAATCGACCATCACGTAATTGTCGGTGATGCGACCGTCTTCCACTTTCCAGAAATCCATGTACCGGATCTCGATCCGTTTGCCGGTGGGGGCGATGCCCATGAACGTGCCGGCATGGGTGGCCTCCTGCCGCCCAAAGGCCGCGGCCCATTCGCCCATGTACAGCCGCGCCTCGTCCACGCAGACCTTGTCCGCAAACGCCGCCTGAAAGGGGCGCTGCCAATTGTCCTGGAACTCTTGCAGGCCCGTCTTGGTGCCACAGCCCGTATTGCCCATCCAGCGAAAGGACTGGGCAAAGAACTGGCCGATATCATCGATGCGATGGTCATTCAGGCCATCCACCATACCTTCGATCACCGCGCGGGTTGCGTCGGTCTTGGTCATGTCTGTGTCGCGGGTCAGAACCGCTTGTTCGGGTCGTGACCCTCTCATGTTCGTACTCTCTGTTTGATCCGCAGGACCGGGGCGCTGCCCCGGACCCCGAAGTATTTCTAGCCAGAAGAAGACATCAGCCCTTCACCGCACCTGCTGTGAGGCCCGACACGATCTGGCGCTGGAACACCATCACAAGCAGGAACAGGGGGGCGGTGATGGACACGGCGGCGGCAACCGCCTCGACCTGGTCGGTCGTGGTGGTTTCACGGTTGAAGTAGCCCGCGATGGCCGGAACCATCGTCTGGTTCTGCGCATCCAGCAGCAGGGCGGTCACCAGAAAGTCGTTGTACCCCAACAGGAAGCTGAAGAGACCCGTCGTGATTACCCCGGGCCACATGACCGGCATGATCACGCGGCGGAACGCCTGGAAGTGCGAACAGCCGTCGACCCGCGCCGCCTCGTCCAGTTCGGACGGGATGTTCTGGAAGAACGAGCGCAGCATCCAGATCGTGAAGGGCTGGTTGATCGCCACCAGCACCGCGATGATCGCCCAGGGCTGGCCATAGAGCGTCGGGCTGAGGTCGCCCAGGATCGGACGCAGGATTTCGGCCGAATTGATGAACCACGGCAGGTACCCCGCCACCAGGACCGAATGCGGCAGGGCGCGGAAGACAAGCGCGATGATCAGAAGCCAGAAGGCCAGGTTCGAGCCCGAGCGGGCCAGCCCGTAGCCCGCGAGCGTGCCCACCGTCAGCGACACCGTCACAACACCCGCCGTCACGATCATGGAGTTCATGAAGTTGCGGTAGAACTGGTTTTCGCCCCAGACCGCCACGTAATGTTCCGTCGTCAGGCCCAGAATCGGGGTGCCCAACGGTCCGGCAATGCCGTTCAGTGCACCCGAGATGTAGGGCAGCGCGCCCAGGAAGATCAGCACGAACAGAAGGCCATAGACCGCCGCCCCCACCAGCCAGCCCAGCACGATCCATCCCGGCGGCGAAAACTGCTGAACCAGCCCCGGAAGTCGGGTGAAGGCCCAGCGGATGGCCAGGTAGAGCACGACCAGCCCCAGCAGGATGTCGAGGAAGCTGAGACCGTTGCCGGCGGCCCGTGTGGCCGGCCCGGTGATCACGTTCCACGCGCTGGCATCAAAGGCGTCGCGCGGGGATTTCACGCTCATCACGGCGATCCAGACGATCGGAAAGGCCGCGATCAGGCACCAGAAGGCAAGGAACGCGCCCGATGCGACCTTGAGCGACAAGGGCTGTGCGGTGGCTTTACTCATTGCTGTTTTCCTTTGGAAAAACGGACATCAATGCGCCCCCCCTTTGTGGTCGCGCCAGGTGCGGCGCAGTGGCAGGATCAGCAGGATCACGATGCCTACCATGGTCAGCATGGCGCTGGCGGCGGCCCGGCTGATGGCCCGGTTGCCTGCGTCATCCGGTGTCAGGAAATCGAAGGTCAGCCATTGCAGGGAAATGACATGCGCCTGGCTGCGGAAGCCGATGATCTCGTCAAAGACGCGGTAGCAGTCCATCAGGTGGATCAGCGCGATGAAGATGATCAGCGGCATCAGGTGCGGCACGATCACATAGCGCAGACGCTCGAACCGGTTGGCGCCGTCGATGATGGCGCTCTCCAGCGTGTCCATGTTCACCGTTTGCAGGCCCGCATAGAAGATCACGAAGGCAAAGGGCGCCACGTGCCAGACGCGGTAGAAATACATCAGCAACTCGATCGTCCAGGCCTGCGCGAACATGGCAATGTCCTGACCCGTCCAGCGTTCCAGCGTGGCGGTCAGAATGCCGTCGCCCACGAACAGCCAGTAGATCGACAGCGACCCGATCACGGGCGTGATGATAAAGGGCAGAAGCGACACGAAGATCACCGGGCCGCGCAGCGACTTGGCCGCGTTGTTCACGGCCAGCGCGATCATCAACCCCACCCCGACCACCAACGGCAGCGTCACCAGCGTGAACATGAGCGTGAAGCGCAGCGCCTTCCAGAAGTCGATCTGCAGGATCTCGCCCCAATTGCCCGACCCGATGGCGGCCCAGAACTTATCCATCTGCAGCACGTTCTGGTAGCTTTGAAAGCCCACCCATTCCGTGGTGGTCTGGGTCCTGCCCGTTTCCTCGTCAATGATGGGAACCGTCTTGACCTCTGTCACGCAGGTCTGAGTCAGGAAGCCCGGCGTGCAGGTCTCGACCTCGATCTGCTGCATGACGGGCTGCGTGATCTGAAAGGACTGGATAAAGACCGAAATCAGCGGTGCCGCGATAAAGAGCAGCATCATGAAGACCGACGGGGCCACGAACCAGAAGAACGTCTTGAACTTCATGCTGCTTTCCTTTCCGCAGCGGCGGCCACATGGCCACCGATTTGCCACCCGATCATCATGGACGGGGCATTGGTGTTGGCGGATGTGATGCGCGGCATGACCGATGCGTCCGCAACCCACAGGTTCCCGATCCCCCTGACGGCCCCGTGCGCATCAAGCGGGCCGCCCAGGGCCACGGTGCCAACGGGATGATAGGCCGTGCCCGCGCGCGTGCGGATCGCCTCGCGCAACGCGTCACCAGTCACGGCCTTGCCGGGGAACCCTTCCGGGGCGCGGCGCGCGCCAAACGGCGCCGTATCCAACACTTGGCGCAGGCGTTCGACCCCCTTGACCATCATGTCCAGGTCCCACGCATCGCCAAAAAGGTTCAGATCGATAAGCGGTTTGTACCTGTCCCTGCCCATCGCCAGACGGCCGCGCGACCGCGGTTGGCACAGGCACACATCCGCGAAATACCCCGATCCCCAGATGATCGCCCGGCCCTGCCAGCCCATCAGGAAGGGCAGGAAATGGGTCTGGATGTCGGGCACGGCGCTGTCGGTCACGCTGTAGAAGGCGCCCGCCTCGACCGTGTTCGATGTCAGACGGCCCGTGCGGGTCAGCAGCCATTGCAGCGGCGACAGGGCCCACGCGGGCAGCTGGCCCAGCGTCAGGCCATAGCCGGACCCGCGCCCTTTGAAATGCAGGCCAAAGCCCGGGTGATCATGCAGGTTTGCGCCGACACCCGGCGCATCGATACGCACGTCAATGCCGTTGCGTGTCAGGTCCGCACCCGGACCAATGCCCGAGCGCATCAGGATCATCGGGCTTTCAATGCTGCCTGCGGACAGCACCACGCCCGCACGCGCTTGCAGGGCCCGCCCGTCACGCAGCACCACACCGGTGACGCGGTCCCCGTCAAAGGTCAGGTGATCCACTTCCGCATCCGTGACGACATCGGCCCCGGAGGGTCGCAGGAAGCCGTCCGCCGCAGACCAGCGCGCGCCGTTGCGCATGTTGGTGTGAAAGACGCCCGCGCTCTGGCGTTCGGGTGTGGGCGGCGCCTGTGGATCATTGGCGGGAAACACGCGGCCGAATGCGTCGGACAGGGGATGCGGATGCGGCAACCGCGCGGGGGTCATCCGCGCTTCCACCGCCTCGAAGGCGCGCCAGACCGTGTCGCTGTCCCAACCGGGCAGGCCCCAGGCGTCGAAATCGGCACGCGTCCCGCGAAACCAGACCATGGAGTTGATCGACCCCGATCCACCCAGCATACGCCCGCGCGGCACGGAAACGCGACGGTCCCCGGCGGCGGCCATGGGCACTGTCTCGCGCTTCCAGTTGCGGACATCCGACCGCATCAGGTTCACCAGACCAAAGGGCACCTTCACCCGAATGTCGCGATCCGATGGGCCCGCTTCGATCACGCAGACCCTTGCATTTGGTCGTTCGGCAAGACGCGCTGCCACCGCGCATCCAGCAGAGCCACCGCCCACAACGATATGATCGTAGTCCCGTGTCATCTGTCCCCCTCGAAAGCGGCTGGCCAGGGACACCCCCGGCCAGCCGATTTTGCTTACTCCAGCACGCCGGCTTCCTTGGCCGAGGTCGTGTAGGCCTCGGTCACGGCAACAAGCGTTGCTTCCGCGTCACGCTCGCCCGTCAGGAAGGCAGGCAGCTCGTTGCCCAGCGCGGTGTGCAGCAGACCCATCTGCGTGGTCGACGGGTATGCAGGCGGGGCCGGGTTCGCCGTTGCGGTTGCAATCGCACCTTCGGCCAGCGGGCCGGGCTCATACCCGTTCACAAGCCAGATGGCCGCTTCGTTGTTGGCGGTGACCATGTCGCTGTCCAACCCTTCCATCGCCAGACGGAACGCCGCATCGGCTTCCTCGTCCGTGATGTTGGCGGCGATCACGATACCGTCCCACCACAGCGTGGTGGCAGGCGCGCCGCCATCCATCGCCACGGGGGCCGCGGCCATCTTGACCTTGCCCACGACCTGGCTTTCTGCCTCGTCATTCATCGCACCGGCGCGGCTCGCCCACAGGTTCGCCATGGCGATCTTGCCCTGCTGGAACTGCTGCTGCACATAGGTGCTGTCACTGACCAGCACTTCGGGATCGGTGAACTCAAGCGTGGCCTTCATGGTCTCCAGCGCCTTCATCCCGGCGTCGGAATTCACGGCGGTGGTGTTGTCGTCATTGAAGAACGCGCCACCAAAGCCGGGGTACATGTTCACGAATTCCTGGGCCAGGTTCCAGCCGGATTTCATGGTGGCACCAATGGCGTGGTCCACGACACCGGCGGCTTCGATCTTCTCGGCCGCGGCAAACACTTCGGTCCACGTGGTGGGCGTGTCGATGCCCAGATCGCTGAAGATATCCTCGCGGTACATCAGGTGCTGGGTGTTCACCATCATGGCGACGGCCATGATCTTGCCATCCACGCGGATCAGCTGGTTGGGCGACAGGTTCTCACCATATTTCGCGACCAGATCGTCCAGCGGACGGATGGTGCCCGCGTTCAGCAGCGGGGTGATGGTCCCGTTCGACACGCCGCCGATATGGTACAGCGACGGGTTGGCTTCGAATGCCGCAGGTTGCTTGGTGCGGAATTCCTGATCCAGTTCGGCCTGGAAATTGCCGCACTCGGCCATGGCATCCGTCACCGCTTTCCAGGCTTCAAACCCGGCAGACAGCGACTTCAGCGGCACGTCATTTTCATAGGAACACGCGGCAAAGGCCGTGGTCCCCAAAAGCGAGATCGCGCCCGCAAGTGCCAGTTTCTTCAAATACATATGCAAACTCCCTGTTGCGTTTTGCGCCAGTGCATCTTGCAAGTCTGCACCGGCCTGATTTGGGCAATCCGGGTGCCCCCGGACCGCCGGCTTCCCTCAGGCGAGACGTTCGCCTGACTCGGAATCGAAGGCGTGGCAGATGCCCGCCGGGACCGAAAACGACACGCTGTCGCCAATCTCGGCCCGAAACTCCTTGTGCGCCTTGATCGACACCAGTTGCCCGCCCGCGCGCACGGTCAGCATGGTGGCATCGCCCAAAAGCTCGATGGTGTAGATGGGGGCCGTGATCTGGCCGCCCGTGTCGGCCAGGGCGGCGTCTTCGGCGCGAAACCCCAGGGTCGTCGGGCCGTCAGGGGCGGTCAGGCCGCTGATCGACACATTGACACCGGTAAAGGTACCGCCGGCCATCGTGCCCTCCATCAGGTTCATCGCCGGAGAGCCGATGAAGCTGGCCACGAAGGTGTTGGCGGGCCGGTCATAGATTTCGGTCGGCGTGCCGACCTGCTGCACCTTGCCCTGCTTCATCACCACCACGCGGTCGGCCAGCGTCATGGCCTCGATCTGGTCATGGGTCACATAGACGGTGGTGACCTTCAATTCGTGGCTGAGGTTCTTGATCTGCGCCCGCGTCGACACCCGCAGCTTGGCATCCAGGTTCGACAGCGGCTCGTCCATCAGAAACACGTTGGGCTCGCGCACGATAGCGCGGGCCAGGGCCACGCGCTGGCGCTGCCCCCCCGACAGTTCGGCAGGCTTGCGATGCAGGAAATCATCCAGCTCGACCATGGCGCTGGCGCGGCGCACCTTCTCGTCATGGGTGGCCGGGTCAACCTTGCGCACCTTCAGCGGAAAGCGGATGTTCTCGTAGACATTCAGGTGCGGGTACAGACCATAGGACTGGAACACCATCGCCACATCGCGGTCCTTGGGGTCCAGATCGTTGACGCGCTTGCCGTCGATGACAATGTCCCCTTCGGTGGCGTCTTCCAGGCCTGCGATCATCCGCATCGTGGTGGTCTTGCCACAGCCCGACGGGCCCAGCAGCACCAGGAACTCTTCATCCGCGATGGTCAGGTCGAAATTGTCGACCCCCACAAAGGACCCCCAACGCTTGTTGATGTTGCGCAGCTGAATCTCTGCCATGGGACCCCCCGTCCGATAGGTTGATGAATAAGGCTAGACATCCGCCCCGCGACTTGGCAACTCTTTTTTGCACACGTGTGCAAAATCAACCGGGCACAGGTCACATGACATCAGATATCTCCGCAGTGCGACAGGGGTTGCACGCCATTTGGGCCGCCGAGGATGCCGCAGCGCAGCAGGCGTTCAGAACCTGTTTTGCACCTGATTGCGCTTTCTTTTTCTCGCATCCGGTGAACACGCCGCAAGACGCCTGGGCCGATGTCTATGCCCCGGTTCGCGCTGCACTGCGGCACGCGCGGCGCCGCGATGAAATTTTCATCTCCGGTCAAAACCGCCGCGCGGTGGGCGGCACCTGGATCGCGTCCTTCACCCACTATGTCGGCACCTTTTCCGCGCCATTATGGGGCCTCACCCCATCGAATCGCCTCGCCTTCCTGCGCGCGGGTGAATTCTACCGGGTCGATGGCGACACGATCATCGAGGCACGGATCATCCTCGACCTGCCGGACCTGATGCGCCAGGCCGGGCGCGATCCGTTCGGCGGGCGCCTGGGGACCGAGATGCTGTTTCCCGGTCCCGCCACCCATGACGGGATATTGCCCATGGGCAACGGCACGCAAAGCCTTGATTTAATTGAATCCATGCTGGGCGACCTGCATGTCTACGACCCCGAAACCGGCGCCTCCAAAGGGCAGACGGGCCGGGACGGATACTGGGCAGATGACATGCTGTGGTACGGGCCGGGCGGGATCGGATCGAATTACCGCTGGGACGGGTTTGTCAAAGACCACCGCGCACCGTTCCTTGCCGCCTTTCCCGACCGCAAGGGCGGCAACCACTATGCCCGCATCGGCATGGGCAACTACGCCGCCATCTCGGGCTGGCCGTCGATGACAATGACACATCGCGGCCCCTATCTGGGCGTCGCCGCAACAGGCAGGGACCTGACGCTGCGCGTGATGGACTTCTATCGCTGCGCCGACGGTCAGATCGCCGAAAACTGGGTGATGCTTGATTACATGGACCTGTTTCGGCAAATGGGCGTCGACCTCATCGCACGATCAAACGCCCTGCCCCCTTCTTCTGGCTAGAAATATCCCGGGGGTCTGGGGGCTGGCCCCCAGTCCGGCGCTCAGAAAAACGCCTGCAATCCGGTCTGAGCGCGGCCCAGGATCAACGCATGCACGTCATGCGTCCCCTCATAGGTGTTGACCGTCTCCAGGTTGACCATATGGCGCATGACCTGAAACTCACCCGAAATCCCGTTGCCGCCATGCATGTCGCGCGCCGCCCGCGCGATCTCCAGCGCCTTGCCGCAATTGTTGCGTTTCACGATGGAAATCATCTCGGGCGCGGCCTGTGCCGCATCCATCAGCCGCCCGACCTGCAAGGAGGCCTGCAGGCCCAGCGTGATCTCGGTCTGCATGTCCGCCAGCTTCTTCTGGAACAGCTGCGTCTGCGCCAGCGGCTTGCCGAACTGCTTGCGGTCCAGCCCGTATTGACGCGCGGCGTGCCAGCAGAACTCGGCCGCCCCCATCGCCCCCCAGGAAATGCCATAGCGCGCGCGGTTCAGACAGCCGAACGGCCCTTTCAACCCCTGCACATCCGGCAACAGCGCATCCTCGCCCACCTCGACCCCGTCCATCACGATCTCGCCCGTGATGGAGGCGCGCAGCGACAGCTTGTTCTCGATCTTCGGCGCAGACAGCCCCGCCATGCCCTTTTCCAGGACAAAGCCCCGGATCTTGCCACCATGGGCGTCCGACTTGGCCCAGATCACGAACACATCCGCGATAGGCGCGTTCGAAATCCACATCTTCGATCCGTTCAGCACATAGCCGCTGTCCGTCTTGCGCGCGGTTGTCTTCATGCCCGCCGGGTCGCTGCCCGCGTCGGGTTCGGTCAGGCCAAAACACCCGATCCACGCGCCCGAGGCGAGTTTGGGCAGGTATTTCTGCCGCTGCTCTTCCGACCCGTAGGCATAGATCGGATAGATCACGAGGGACGACTGCACCGACATCATCGACCGGTACCCGCTGTCGATGCGCTCGACCTCGCGGGCGACCAGACCGTAGGACACATAAGAGCCGCCCAGACCGCCGTAGTCTTCCGGCAGCGTCACGCCCAAGAGGCCCATCTCTCCCATCTCGCGGAAGATGTCGGGGTCGGTGGCCTCCTCCGCAAAGGCGCTGACAACGCGCGGCGCCAGCTTTTCATGGGCATAGGCCTGCGCCGAGGCCTGGATCATCCGTTCGTCCTCATTCAGCTGGTCCGACAGGCGCAACGGGTCGGACCAGTCAAAGGACCCAAGGTCCGGCGCGTCCTTGGCCTTCAGGATCTTTGTCTCGACGTTCATGCGGTCCTCCACCTGTCTTCCTGCATGCCCAAGCGGCACGGCTTGCTTATGTACTTAATGTCCGACGCCGCCGGTGACCATGCGACATCCAAACAATGCGCCACAACCCGGCCCGGTCCATGCCTCATTTCAGCCGCAATCGGCGCGCATAGACAGCATATACGATTCTGTCTTTCGGGTGGGGCCGAAGCAAAAGGAGTGCTGGCATGAAGCGCGCAATGCAATTTGGGGCCGTTCTGGCGACGCTGACGGCGGCCACTGCTGTCTCGGCGGCTGAACACGAGATTCTGATCCTGCCCGACGCCTATTTCCCCTCCATCCTCTACCTGGATGAAGGCGACACGGTGAGGTTCACCAACCTGACCGGAACCGAACACAACATCATCTCCAAACACGGCAGCTGGGCCCTGGGTCCGATCTCCGATCAGGCATCCGTGACGATGGTCGTGGACGAAACCGTTCAAACGACATTCTACGATGCCGACAACCTGTCGGAAGAGGACGGCTCCTACCTCGTGCAGGGCAACATCAGCTTTGCGGACGCGCCGCTCGACTAACCCGCGATCGGGTCGATCAGGCCGGGCCCCGCGGCCCGGTTGGAATTGACCGCCGTGTCGACACGGTGCCAGCACAGCGCATCATCGGGGGCGGCCCGCATCAGCGTGGCGGCCCCCTTGCCCTGTTCGCCCAGCCACAGGCCGATATCGTCCCGCTCCAGGATCACCGGCATGCGGTGATGGATGGCGGACATCGGCGCATTGGCCCCTGTGGTGACGATGGCGGCGGTCCGCATGGGCGGATCCTCCGCACCTTTCAGCATCCAGTCCTGCCACACGGCGGCAAAGGCCAGCGGCGCGCCATCCGAGCGGGTGATGTACCAGGGCAGCCGCGTATCCCCGTCGCGCGTCCATTCATAAAACCCTGTGGCCAGGATCACGGCCCGCCGTTCCCGGCAGGCCGCGCGAAAGGCCGGCTTTTCGGCAATCGTCTCGGCCCGCGCGTTGATCAGAAGCGGCCCGTCATTCGGCGTCTTGTACCAGTGCGGGATGAACCCCCAGCGCATGGGCGCAAGGCGGCGCTGCCCGTCCTGACTGCGCACGACATGAACGGCATCAGTGGGACAGACGTTGTAGTTGGGTACATCCGGCAGGTCATTCGCGGGCACGGCCGCGAACAATTGCGCCATCGCGTCCTGGGGCAGGGTCACGGCAAAACGTCCACACATGCCCGCATGGTTAACGCAGCAAAAGACAAATCGTAAGGCGGATCTTGATCCGGCAAGGATCGTTCGCGCGCACCTTGCGCGCCCGCCCGACCCCAAGAAAAAAAGGCGAGGCCACGGCCCCGCCTTTTCGACAGCATAGCGCGCAGACGGTCTGCGCCGCCGTTTACTTCGCCGTGATACGACCGTCGGTATAGGGCGTGAACGGCCCCTGTTCGGCCAGGTACTCGGCCGTCACGTCCGCCAGGTCGGGACCGAAGTCATAGGCATTGGCCGCATCCACGAACATGGCATAGCCGTCGCCGCCATTGCGGACATAGTTGTTGCTGACCACGCCATAGATCTTGTCCATCTCGATGGGCGCACCGCCCACCATGACGTCGCTGACCCGCGCACCGGCCGGCTTGGCCTTGTCAAAGGCATAGCTCATGCCGGCCACCTGCGGGAACCGGCCCGCGCCATCCTCGATCTGGCCCACGCCGTTCTCAAGCGCCGCCACGATGGCCGCCCCCGACACCTGGAAGGTCGACAGCGTGTTCTGGAACGGCAGCACGGTCAGCACCTCGCCCATGGTGATTTCACCCGCATCGATGGAGGCACGGATGCCCCCGCCGTTCTGGATCGCGATCTCGATGCCCTGATCCTTCACCCGGTCCAGCATCGCGTCGGCAATGAGCGAGCCCATGGGGCATTCCTGCGCCCGGCAGGTGTCGCGCCCGCCTTCGATGGCTTCGGCGGCTTCGGCCACCACGCGCGTCTTCATCTCCTCGATGGGCGCACCCATTTCGGCGATGCGCTCAAGAAACGCGGCGTTCGGTTCAACCGACGCATCCAGCAGCATCGGATCGCCCGACGCCGCCGTCACGTTGCCGTCATCGTCAAAGGTCACGGTCAGGTGGCCCAGATACTTGGTATAGGCATAGGCCTGCGCCACCGGCGTGTCGCCCACCATGGTCGGGTAGGCCGGTGTCTCATCATCGCCATTGGTCATCAGCGTGTGACTGTGCCCGCCGATCACCACGTCGATGCCGGGCACCGCCTCGGCAATGGCAAGATCCTTGTTCAGACCAACGTGGTTCAGCGCGATGATGATGTCGACGCCTTCGGCCTCAAGCGTTGCGACATCCGCCGCCAGCGCGTCGATCTCGTCCTGGAACACGACGTCGGGGCCGGGACTGGACGTTTCAACCGTGTCCGTCGCCAGGGCAGAGATCACGCCGATCTTCTTGCCGCCCACCTCCAGAACCACGTGGTTCTCGACCTTGTCCTTCAACTCTGCCGACGACGACAGGTCCAGGTTGCCCGAGATCACGGGGAAACTGACCGCGTCGATGAACTCTGCCAGCTTGGGCGGGCCATCGTCGAATTCGTGGTTGCCCACGGCCATGGCATCATAGCCCATCTGATCCATGAACTCGGCCTCGGCCGCGCCCTTGTAGGTGGTGTAGAACAACGACCCCTGGAACGGGTCGCCCGCGTCCAGCACCACGACGTTCTGATTGCCCAGGGACGCCTTCTTGGCATCGATGGCCGTCTTCACACGCGCCACACCGCCAAAGCATTTGCCCTCGGCCTCGCCTTCGGCGTCGCAGGTCGAATCAAAGCGGTTGATCGATTCAATGCGGCTGTGCATGTCGTTGGTGTGCAGGATGTGCAGCGTGTATTCGGCCGATGCCATGCCCGCGCTCAGCGCGAGGGCGGCAGTGCCCATCAGGAATCGTGTCATTCCGGGTCTCCCTTGTTGATTATGGCGGTATCGTGACTACAATCCGCCGTCCGAGTCAAAGCGGTTCGTTGCGGAATGTGCGCGACAAATCCGTGACAGCGCGCACTTGACCAGCGCTTGGGCAATGGGCATCACGGCCGCATGCTGATCTACAAGATTTTCCGGGCGCCCGAATGGGCCGCCTTGCGCGAAAACGGCACCACGCCGGGCGCGCCGATCGATGTGGCCGATGGCTACATCCACTTCTCCACCGCCGCGCAGGCGGCCGAAACCGCGGCCAGGCATTTTGCCGGTCAGGACGACCTGTTCCTGATCGCGGTGGATGCGGACAGGCTTGGCGCTGATCTGAAATGGGAGGTCTCGCGCGGCGGGGCAGAATTTCCCCATCTCTATCGCGAGATGCGGCTGGCAGATGTGCACTGGGCACAGCCGCTTCCGCTGGAAGGTGGAATACACCGGTTCCCGCCGGGCGCAGGGTTTGACACATGACACATATCGACCCCACAGCCGACCAGTTTGCCGCCTTCAAGGACCTGCCCCGCGACGTGCCGATCGAGATGCTGAACCTGGTGCGGTTCAATGATCTGGCCAACTACCCCGGCGATCACGACCTTGCCCGCGACGGCCTGACGGGCGCGCAGGCCTACGGGCTCTATGGCAAGGAAACCGGCCCCATCCTGCAAAAGGTCGGCGGCAGCATCGTCTGGCGCGGCGGCTTTGAAACCGTCCTGATCGGCCCCGGTGACGAGGCATGGCACGCCGTTTTCATCGCCCGCTATCCCACCGCGGGCGCGTTTCTGGCCATGGTCACGGACCCCGACTATAGGCGGGCCGTGGTGCACCGGCAGGCGGCGGTCAAAACCTCGCGGCTCATCCGCTGCACACCGGCAGATCAGGGCGCATCGTTCGGATGAAACGGGCGCTGGAACGGATCGGTACGCGGGCCCTGCGCAAGCTGGACCCGGAAGTGGCCCACGGGCTCGCGCTCAGGGCGCTGCACACGCCGCTCGCCCCCCTGCCCGGCCCGGTCACCAGCCCGCGCTTGCGCATGACACTGGCGGGCATGGACCTGCCCAACCCGCTGGGCCTGGCGGCCGGGTTCGACAAGAACGCAACCGCGATCGCCCCGCTCGGCCGCGCCGGTTTCGGCTGGATCGAGGTGGGGGCCGCCACCCCCCTGCCCCAGCCCGGCAACCCGAAACCGCGCCTCTTCCGGCTGACCGAGGACGCCGCCGCGATCAATCGCTTCGGCTTCAACAATGACGGGATGGACGCGATTGCCGCCCGCCTTGCCAAGCGCCCCGGGGGCGTGCCCGTGGGCCTGAACCTGGGCGCCAACAAGGACAGCGCCAACCGGGCCGAGGACTTCGCGCGCGTCCTGCACCACTGCGCCCCGCATATCGACTTCGCCACCGTGAACGTCTCCAGCCCCAACACCGAAAAGCTGCGGGATCTGCAAGGGCCCATGGCGCTGGCCGCCCTGCTGGACGGCGTCATGCAGGTGCGGGGCAACGTCCCCGTCTTTCTCAAGATCGCGCCGGACCTGACCGATCAGGACCTCGCGGACATCGCCAAGGTCGCCGAGGACGCCCGCGTGGCCGCGATCATCGCCACCAACACAACGCTCGACCGGGACGGGCTGCGCAGCCCGCACGCCCATGAAAAGGGCGGCCTGTCGGGCGCGCCGCTCTTTGAAAAATCCACCCGCGTGCTCGCCAAGCTGCACAGCCTCACCAAGGTTCCTCTCATCGGCGTCGGTGGCATCGCGACGGCCCGCGACGCCTATGCCAAGATCCGGGCGGGCGCGTCAGCGGTGCAGCTTTACACCGGGCTTGTCTACGGCGGCCTCAGCCTCGCCGCCCGCATCGCAGAAGGGCTTGACGTGCACGTGCAACAGGATGGATTCCAGTCCGTCACCGAAGCCGTCGGCACGGAAGCAAGCGACTGGCTCTGACCTTCTTCTGGCCAAAAATATCCCGGGGTCTGGGGCAGAGCCCCAGCCGGACCTTTCAAGGGTCCTGGCCGGCGCTCCGTTCGAGTGCCGGATAGCGCAACCCCAGCGTCACGCCCCGCGCCAGAAAGGACACCAGCAGCGCCGCCCACAGCCCGTGATTGCCCATCAGCGGCAGCAGGATCAGCACCGCCAGCCAATACAGCGCAAAGGATATCGCCATCATGTTGCGCATGTCCCGCCCCCGGCCCGCACCGATAAAGATGCCGTCGAACATCCACGCGGCACAGCCCACCAGCGGCGCGGCCACCATCCACGGCAGGTAGGCGCGCGCCACCATCTGCACCTCTGCATCCTTTGCCATCACATCGATCAGCCACGGCCCCACCAGCAGAAACGCAAAGGCGGTCGACGCACAGATCACCATGCCCCACATGGATGTCATCACCGCGGACCGGCGCACACGGGCGGGATCCTTGCGGCCATAGGCCCGCGCGATCAGTGTTTCGGCGGCGAACGCAAAACCGTCCATGGCATAGGCCGTGATGTACATGAACTGGATCAGCACCTCGTTCGCGGCCAGCGTCACATCGCCAAAGCGCGCGCCGAGGAACACGAAGCTGGAAAAGATGATCATCAGCATGGCCGACCGCAACAGGATGTCGGTGTTCAGAAGCGCCATGCGGATCAGTTGCGCGCGCCGCAGCACGCGCGGCCAGTCGCGCCATGCAGGCCGTGCAAAGGCCGCGCGACAGAACCACAGGCCAAGGCCCGCACCGATCGCTTCGGCGATCACGGTCGCGATGGCGACACCCGGCACACCCCAGCCAAATCCAAGCACGAAGACGAAGTTCAGGATGATGTTCACCCCGTTCATCACCAATTGCACCCAGAACACGCCGCCCGTACGCTCCATCGCGACCAGCCAGCCGGTCAGCGCATAGACGGCAATAGCGGCGGGCGCGGTCCAGATACGGATGAACAGGTAATCGCGCGTCAGGCTTTCCACCTCGGCACTGGCCGGCGACAGCTGGAACGCCAGCCAGAACAGCGGAAATTGCAAGACGATCAGACCAACGCCACCGACGGCGGCCACCAGCAGCGCGCGGGTCAACCAGGCACTGACCTCGTTGTCATCCCCCGCCCCCGCCGCCTGCCCGACCAGGCTGACGGTTCCCATGCGCAAAAAGCCAAAGATCCAGTACAGGGTTGTCAGAATGATCGCGCCCATGGCGACGGCGCCGATGGGGGCCGCCTCGCCCATCTGCCCCACGACGCCCACATCGACCGCGCCCAGAATGGGCACCGTGGCGTTGGACAGCACGATGGGCAGCGCGATCTTCAGCACCCGCTTGTGGGTGAGTGGCGCAGGCGGGGCCTTGGGGTCTGCGACCTCCACGCTACCGACGCTGCGGCATCACGAAATGCCCCGTTCCCTGCGCAAACAGGCGGTCGCGATTGTCTTGCCAGCCCTTGACATGCACGGACGCATAGCGCCGCCCCGACCGGTTGATGCGCGCCCGCGCATAGGCGTCCCGCGGCAGGCCCGACCGCAGGTAATCCACGGAAAAGTCGACCGTCTTGGGCACCCGTGGCACCCGCGTTTCCGACCCGGGGTCGAAATCCAGCGCGCCCTTTTCAATGTCGTCCCACAGCGTTGCCCAGGTCAGGGTCATCACGGCCGTCACCTCAAGAAAGGCCGCCGTCACGCCACCATGCAGCGCCGGCAGCAGCGGATTGCCGATCAGCTTCTCGTCGAAGGGCAGCACGCCGGTCAATTCGTCCCCGCGCCGGTCAAAGGTCATGCCCAGGTACTGGATATAGGGAATGCCATCGACCAGCGCGCGCAGCGCCGCATCGCGCCGTTGCTTGACGATCTGAACAGGCTCCGGCTTTTTCATGTCCCGCCCTCCACGGTAAAGGCACCTGTCGCCGTGGCCACCGGATTGTCGCCGTCATCGTCGCAGGCGGTGGCACGCACAAACGCCACCGAACGGGTCACATGGTAGCACGTGGCACGCGTGGTGATCGCCTGGCCGGGGGTGGCCGCCCGCATGTAGTCGATGCGCAGGTCCAGCGTCGCGGTGCCCGCCAGGTTCTTGGGGTGGCTCATCACGGCAGCCCCGCAGCAGGTGTCCATCAGCGCAGACACGGCCCCGCCGCTGATCACCCCTGTCTCGGGGTCCCCGATCAGGCGCGGATCATAGGGCATCGTGATCTCGGCAACCCCGTCCCCCATCTCGCTCAGGACCATGCCAAGGTCGCGGGAATGTGGAATAGCTTCGATGAATTGTCTGGCAAGCTTCAGTTTGTCGGGGTCTGACATGGGGCCTCGTCGCGCGGTCTGAGGTCCAACTTATGGGTCCTGTTGTCCGCGCGGGCAAGGACCTGTTGCGCGGCACGCGCCCGCACCGTAGGCTGGGAGGCCAGGGATGGAGACACTGAAAGCCATGGCAGACGACCGCTTGAGCTTCAAGGAGATGTGCGCGGAGTTCGACGTGACGCCTCGCACCTTGCGGTACTACGAGTATATCGAACTCTTGCAGCCGGACCGCGAGGGTCGGTCGCGCTTTTATGGTGCGCGCGAATGTGCCCGGATGAAGCTGATCCTGCGCGGCCGCAAATTCGGCTTTCAGCTGGAAGACATCCGGCAATGGCTGATGATCTATGAAAACGAAGGCACCGAGGCACAGATGCGGGCCTGGGTCGAACTGGCCGACGGACAGCTCAAGGAACTGGACGAGCAGCGCAGGCAACTTGACGAGGCACGCGACGAATTGCAGGACCTGCGCGACAGCGTGGCCCGGGGCCTGGGCGACTGACCCCGCAGAGACGCAAGACGCCCCGATCCCGGCAGGGGATCAGGGCGCGGCAGGCTTTTGTCAGACTTCTCAGCCTGGCGTGAACGGCAAGGATGAATGGTGCAGCACGATTTTCAACTCACCATCTTCCATTTCCTGGATGCCAAAGGTGTATTCGACCTTCACCTCTGACCCGTCCGTGGTGGTGAAAAAGTAGTTGCCCATGGCAAAGGCGATGTCGCCGCTGATGCTGGTGCCTTCGTTCTCCCACCGGACGTTGGTGTATGGAGCAATCGCAAATCCGCCATCTTCCTCGATGCTGCCGCCCACGAAATAGGACAACGCCTCGTCAAAGGTGCCGCGGAACTGGTCCTGGCTCGCCAGCGTCGGTTTGAACAGGACGATGTCCTTGCCATAGGCATAGAAGTCCAGGATGTGCTGGCGCGCGGCTTGCCTGTAATCGCCGCCTGCCGTGTGCACCTCGCCGATCTTGACGATGCCCTCGCCCCAGGCCGTCTTGAAGTCCGACACGCGGTCCGGCGTCAGCGTCGGCTCTTGCGCGGCCGCGGCCATGCCGGCGGTCAGGGCAAGGGTTGCGGCAGTTGCTGTCAGGGTGGTCTTGATCACGGTTGTTCTCCTCTCGGGGTTGGCGCAGGTCTCGCTGCTCTGAACCGGAGATGGGCGGGGGCGATTGATATTACCAATTGAAAGAAACGCGCGAACCCATAGTTAAAAGGCATGGATATATCCGCCCCGGCCCGCCCGTCCCTGCGCCAGCTGCAATATTTCGTTGCCGTTGCAGACGACCGCGCGTTCGGCAAAGCCGCCCAGCGCCTTGCGGTCAGCCAACCCAGCCTGTCCAAACAACTTGCGACGATGGAGGCCGAACTGGGCGCGCCCCTGTTTGAGCGCACCTCGCGCAAGGTGCGGCTGACGTCGCTGGGGGAACGGCTGTTGCCGCGCGCACGTGTCATCCTGCAGGAGGTGCGCGAATTTCGTGCGGTGGCCCGTGGGGCCATCGGGCCGTTCGGGGACAGGTTGGCGCTTGGGGTGCTGCCGTCGATCGGGGCCTATTTCATGCCGCATGCCAACCGGCAGTTGCACCAGCTGTATCCCAAGCTGCGCCTCGTGGTGCAGGAGGGGCCGACGCAGCAATTGCTGACGCTGCTCAAGGACGGGCACCTGGACGCGGTCATCGGCACGCCGACCAACGAGCCCGACATTTCCAGCCATCCGCTGTTCACGGAAACGCTGTGGGCCTGCGCCGCGGCTGACGATCCGCTTTCGGCCCAGAGCACACCCATCGCGCTGGCGGACCTGTCGGATCGGCCGCTCCTGTCGCTCAGCTCCGAATTCCGCCTCGCGCGGATCGTGGACCGGCTGGCCGAACGGGCGGGCACCTATGTCAGCCGCGACTACCGGGGCAGCAGCCTGGACGCGGTGCGCCAAATGGCGGTGATGGGCGCAGGCGTCGCGGTGCTGCCGTCGCTATATGCCCTGGCCGAAGCGGTGCGTGACCCGGATTTCGTGGTGCGCCGGATCGACGATGCCGAGGCCCGGCATGACATCGCGCTGCTCTGGCGGCGCGGCTCACCGCTTGGGCCGAACTGCCTGCAACTGGCAGAACACCTGATCGCGACAAAGCGGGAAATCCGCGCCACACGTGCCGACCGGTTTGACGAGCGGATGATGCACGACCGGGCGCAGCAATAAGGCCCGCGTGGCCCGGGACGCGCCGACACGCACAGGCGCGCCGGACGTTGGCCTGTTGCCAGGTCGCGCGGCGTCCTCTAGTGACCGTCGGATCACCAACGACGGGTCCGTGCCTCATGCCTAACCTCATCCAGAAGTTCACACAGGCCAAAAGCAAATCCTCCTTCATTGTCCGCTACCTTGCGCACAAGCTGGATGTGGATCTGACTTATGACGTCAACGCACCCGAAGATGATCCACACAGCTTTCAGCGTCACCTGCTGCAAGGGCCGCATGTGCTGGCCTCGGATGTCATCGCGTTGCGTGACAACGCGGGCAAGCATTGGGTGACGCATGTGTCCGACATGATCATCGGTCAGGCGATGCGGCTGACGGGCGATTATGACGGGGATGCGGTATCGGGGGTGATGGGCCTGTTTGACACATTGGGCCTGCCGCGGCCGTCCGGCACCTTTTACGACATCGGCGCGAATATCGGCACCCACACGGTGCAGGCCCACACGATGGGCTTTGCACGGTCGGTGTCGGTGGAACCGGACCCAATGAACTTTGACTTGCTGGCGGCCAACCTGGCCCTGCAAGGCATCCACAGCAATGCCGAAACCATCCACGGCGCGTTGTCCGACAAGGTCGGCGTGATGAAACTGGAACGGTCGAACGACAATTACGGCGACCACCGCGTCGTGTCCGAGGACACACCGCAGGTCGACCGCATGGACAGCGATGCGGGCCGCACGGAAATCGAGGTCGAGGTGCGCACATTCGACGATGTGATCGCGCAATCGGCGGCCCCGCTGGACGCCACCGCCCTTGTCTGGATGGACGTGCAGGGCCACGAAGGCCACGTGTTCAAGGGCGCGCAACGCATCCTGGACAGCGGCTGCCCGGTGGTGACCGAATTCTGGCCCTACGGGCTGGCCCGTGCCAACGGGCTGGACCTGTTCATGGATGCCGTGAACCAGTTCAGCCGCATCATCAGCATCCGCGATTCCGCCGACGGCGTCGCGGTTGAAATGACGGCAGAGGACCTGGTGACGCTGTATCACGACCGGCTCGGCGCCGAAGATCGCGGCGGGCACATTCACGCCGACATCCTGTTGATCAAATAGGCGGCGCGGGCCGGGACGGGCGCGCCCGACCGGATCAGATCACCGACAGGGTGGCGCATTTGGCCAGGTGATTGACCCGCAGGCTGGTTGACCCCTGCACCAACGATCCAATGCTGCCCAGGCCCCGGCGCCCCGTCACGATCAGGTCCGCCCCAACCGCCTTGGCGCAGGCAATGATGTGATCGGCCGGATCCCCCTGCTCCGTATGGGCCCCTGCAACGCTCTGGCCGCATTCGGCGGCGACAACCGTGGCGTCTGCAATGATCCTGGCCGCCGCCTCCATCACCTCGTCCTGAGACGGCATCGTGGTGACGGCGTGGTATCCGGCAACCGCGCCCATGGCAAAGGCGACCGTCTGGGGCTGTGGCGTGTGGACCAGATGGATGTCGCTGTCGTATTTTGTGGCCAGATCGCAGGCGATGCGTACCGCGTTGTCGGATGTGGTCGATCCGTCGATACCCACAACGATTTTCTTGAACATGTCAGGTCCTCCGTTTGACTGCACACGGACCCTAGCAGGGGGGGAAATGCGGAACCTTGATGTGTATCAACGGCGCGGAACGTGCCGGGAACGGGGGGCTACAACGGGTTGACGCACCTCACGATCACGTCAACTCTGCAAATGACGCAACGTACAACTTACGTCAACGTCAGCTGACCGTTGCATCGAATCCGTCTCTCCCCCATGTCGTGTCCGTAACAGGATATGCGAGTGATCCCATGAGTGAGAAAACCATGACCATCCGCGAGATGTGCGACGCCTTTGACGTCACGCCGCGGACATTGCGCTTCTACGAAGCCAAGGAATTGCTGTTCCCGATCCGGGAAGGCCAGAAGCGCCTGTTTACCAAACGCGACCGCGCCCGGCTCAAGCTGATCCTGCGCGGCAAGCGCTTTGGATTCAGCCTGGAAGAGATCCGCCAGCTGCTCGATCTCTATGACATGGGCGACCAGCAACAGACGCAACTTGCGCGGACATATGAAATAGCCCGCGACCGACTTGATGATATGGAACGTCAGCGCGACGAGCTGACAGAAGCCATCGACGACCTCAAGGACCAGTTGAAATGGGGCGAGAAGATGATCGCCTCGATGAACACGACGAAAAAGGCCGCTGAGTAAGCGCCGCTGCACCAGGGAGAAGAGACTATGCCCAGCTACACGCCCCCCACCAAAGACATGCAATTCATCCTGCACGACGTCTTGAACGTCACCGGGCAGGACATCCCCGGCTATGACGAGCTTGAGGCCGACTTTACCTCCGCCATCCTGGGTGAAGCAGGCAAGCTGACTTCCGAGGTTCTCGCGCCGCTGAACGTCGTGGGCGACACCGAAGGGTGCCGCCTGGAAAATGGCGTCGTCTACACCCCCACCGGGTTCAAGGACGCGTTCGAGCAGGTCAAGGAAGGCGGCTGGACCGGCCTCGACATGCCCGAGGAATTCGGCGGCCAGAACATGCCCTACGTCATGGGCACCGCGGTGGGCGAGATGTTCTCCTCCGCCAACATGGCCTTCACCATGTACCAGGGCCTGACCCACGGCGCGGCCTCGGCCATCCTGGCGCATGGGTCACAAGCGCAAAAAGAAACCTACCTGCCCAAGATGGTGTCCTGCGAATGGACCGGCACCATGAACCTGACCGAACCGCATTGCGGCACCGATCTGGGCCTGATGCGCACCAAGGCGGCACCGCAGGACGACGGCAGCTACAGGATCACGGGCCAGAAGATCTTCATCTCCGCCGGTGAACACGACATGGCCGAGAATATCATCCACCTCGTTCTGGCCAAGATCGAGGGCGGCCCCGAAGGGATCAAGGGCGTCTCGCTCTTCATTGTTCCAAAAATATGCGTGAACGACGATGGCTCGCTGGGCGCACGGAACGGGGTCAGCGTGGGCAGCATCGAAGAGAAGATGGGCATTCACGGCAACTCCACCTGCGTCATGAACTACGATGACGCCGTGGGCTATCTGGTGGGTGAAGAGCACAAGGGCATGCGCGCCATGTTCACCATGATGAACGAGGCCCGCATCGGTGTCGGCATGCAGGGCCTGTCCCAGGCCGAAGTTGCGTACCAGAACGCCCTCGAATACGCCAAGGACCGCTTGCAGGGCCGCGACGTGACGGGTGAGAAGAACCCCGATGGCCCCGCCGATCCCCTGATCGTGCACCCCGACATTCGCCGCTCGCTGATGGATCAGAAGTCCTTTGCCGAAGGGGCCCGCGCCTTCATCCTGTGGAGCGCGACCATGATCGACGCAGCCCACCGGGCCGGTGACAAGGATGCGGACGGCATCGTGTCGCTGCTGACCCCGATCATCAAGGGCTTCCTGACGGATGTCGGCTACGACAACACGATCAAGGCCCAGCAGGTCTATGGCGGGCACGGCTACATCGAGGAGTGGGGCATGTCACAATACACCCGCGACGCCCGCATCGCGATGATCTACGAAGGGGCCAACGGCGTGCAGGCGCTGGACCTCGTGGGCCGCAAGCTGGCGCAGGACGGCGGCAAGCACGTGATGGCGTTCTTTGACCTGGTCAAATCCTTCATCAAGGACAATGCCGGTCAGGACGAGGCGTTCGACAAGGACTTCCTCGACCCGCTCAAGGCGGCGTCCAAGGACCTGCAGGCCGCAGGCATGTATTTCATGCAGAATGGCATGACGAACCCGAACAACGCGCTGAGCGGCAGCTACGACTTCATGCACATGTTCGGCCATGTCTGCCTGGGTCTGATGTGGGCCAAGATGGGCAAGGCGTCGCGCGACGCGCTTGCGGCAGGTACATCCGACCCCGACTTCTTTGAGACCAAGCTGGCAACGGGGCGCTATTACATGGCCCGCCAACTGCCCGCCACTGCGCTGCATCTTGCCCGCATCCAGACCGGGGCGGACACGGTGATGGCCCTGGAAGCGGCAAACTTCTAAGGTGGCGGTGCGCGGGACACCGCGCACCCTAAACCCGGAGGACACATGCCCAAACGCTTTCGCCTGACCCGCCGCTTTCCCGTCGCCATGACCGAGGACGGCTATCGCCGCCTCAAACGGTTCGCGTCAGAGGCCGGGCTGGACGAGGGCGAGGCGCTGTCCTTCCTGTTCGAGAATTTCGACAGCGTGATGAACGAGGAAAACCTGACAGCCCGCCTGCGGCTGTTCAATTCCGAGTTGGAGGCGCGCAAACGCTAATCCTGTCTCCTGGGGAGGAGAGATATGAAAGACATCGCCACCGGGTCGTCCACGTGGATGACAGAAGAACACCAGATGATCGCCGACATGACGGCGCAATTCATCACAAACGAATGGGCCCCCCATTTCGACCGCTGGCGCACACAGGGCGAGATGGACCGCGAAACCTGGGCGCAGGCGGGCGAGTTGGGTCTGCTCTGCCCCTCGATCCCCGAGGAATACGGCGGCGCAGGCGGCGATTTCGGACACGAAGCCGCGATCCTCGTCGAAGCCGCACGGGCAAACCTTGCAAGCTGGGGCCACGGCATCCACTCGGGCATCGTCGCCCATTACGTTCTGGCCTACGGCACCGAAGATCAAAAACAGCGCTGGCTGCCCAAATTGGTCACAGGCGCGTTGGTGGGCGCCCTGGCGATGACCGAACCCTCCACCGGCTCGGACGTGCAAGCGATCAAGACCCGCGCCATCAAGGACGGCAACGCCTACAAGCTGACCGGTTCCAAGACCTTCATCACCAATGGACAGCACGCCAACCTGATCATCGTCGCGGCCAAGACCGATCCCACCCTCGGCTCCAAAGGCGTGTCGCTGGTTGTTGTCGAAACCGACGGGGCCGAAGGGTTCGCCCGCGGCCGCAACCTCGACAAGATCGGCATGCACGCGTCCGACACGTCGGAACTGTTCTTCGACAATGTCGAAATCGCCCCCGAAAACATCCTTGGCGGTACCGAAGGCCAGGGCTTTTACCAGCTCATGCAGCAACTGCCGCAGGAACGCATGGTCATCGCCTGCGCCGCCGTGGGGGCCATGGAAGGCGCGGTCGAGCGCACGCTTGCCTATTGCAAGGAGCGTGAAGCCTTCGGCGGCACCCTCCTGCAATTTCAGAACACCCGCTTCAAACTGGCCGAAGCCAAGACCAAGACGATGGTCAGCCGGTCCTTCTTTGACGACTGCATGGCCGAACATATCCGCGGCGAACTGACCGTGGACAAGGCCGCCATGTGCAAATACTGGACCACGGACACGCAGGCCTGGGTGCTGGACGAATGCCTGCAACTGCATGGCGGCTACGGCTTCACCAACGACTACGACATCGGCGGCATGTGGACCGACGCGCGGGTGCAACGCATCTACGGCGGCACCAACGAGATCATGAAAGAGCTGATTGCGAGGGCATTTTGATGGGTCAGGCCGTGCGGCGTGTGGCGGATCGGCCCTCCGGGGGGAGTTTTCCTGGCAAGATGAAAGAGCAGCTCCGCCCTGCTTCCGACGGGCGGCATCCACCGAGGCCGAGGAAGCAGAGCGTCACCTTGCACATGGCTCAGCTCTCCAGCCTGCCATGCCAATATAGTCTTGGCGCGTTAACCTTAATGCTTGGTGAACAAAGCTCTCTTCATCTTGCAGAATAAACTCCACGGGGGGTCCGGGGGGTGTGAAACCCACCGGTCCCGCCCTCTCAAACCAAACGACCGGAAAGGCCCGCACTCATGACCCTCAAACTGCACTGCTTCGGCGAAAGCGGGAACTCCTACAAGGCGGCGCTAGCGCTGCAGTTCTCCGGCCTCGATTGGGAGCCGGTCTTCGTGGATTTCTTCGGTGGCGCCGCCCGTACTGACGCATACCGCGCGCTCAACCCGATGGGTGAAGCGCCGCTGCTCATCGACGGCGACCGCAAGATCAGCCAGTCCGGCGTCATCCAGCAGTACATCTCGGACAAGACCAGCAAGTTCGGCGGCGACGGGGACGACAGGTACGAAGTTCTCCGCTGGGTGCTCTGGGACAATCACAAGCTCAGCTCGATGTGCGGGGTCACCCGCTTCCTGATGAACTTCCTGCCGGACGAAAAGCAGCCCAAGGAGGTCATCGCCTTAAACCAGGGCCGCCTCAAGGCCGCTTACACCGTCCTCGACACGCATCTTGGCGGCCGCGACTGGATCGTGGGCGACGGCATCACCAATGCGGACCTGTCGTGCTGCGGCTACCTCTACTACCCCGAACCCTTCGGCTTTGACCGCGCCGACTGGCCCAATATCGACCGCTGGCTCGACAATCTCGCAAACACCCCCGGTTGGAAATCCCCCTACGACCTCATGCCCGGCTCTCCCGCCGACCGGGCGTAAGTTTACCTGAACCGCCGCAACGTCACCCTTGATTAGACCATCCGGTCTACCCCACCTAACGTCCAAAGAACACGCCACTGGCAGAAGGACCAACATGATGACCGAAGCCTTTATCTATGACGCCATCCGCACCCCGCGCGGCAAGGGCCGCAAGGACGGGGCCCTGCACGAGGTGACCTCGCTGCGCCTGTCGGCCCTGACCCTGAACGCGCTCAAGGAACGCAACAATATCGACGGCCACGTGGTCGAGGATGTGATCTGGGGCAATGTCACCCAAGTGATGGAACAGGGCGGCAACCTGGCGCGCACCGCCGTTCTGGCCTCGGACCTGGACGAGGCGATCCCGGGCATCGCCATCAACCGCTTCTGTGCCAGCGGATTAGAAGCCGTGAACATCGCCGCCAACCAGGTGCGCGGCGGGGCCGGTGACGGCTATATCGCCGGCGGGGTCGAGATGATGGGCCGCGTCGCCATGGGTTCGGACGGGGCCGCCATCGCGGCGGACCCGTCGATTGCCATGGAAAGCTATTTCGCCCCGCAAGGCATCGGCGCGGACCTGATCGCGACGGAATACGGATTTAGCCGCGACGACGTCGACCAATACTCGGTCGAAAGCCAGCGTCGCGCGAAAGAGGCCTGGGACGACAAGCGCTTTGCCAAGTCCATCATCCCCGTCATGGACCAGAACGGCCTGCCGATCCTGGATCACGACGAATACATGCGCCCGCAGACGGACATGCAGTCGCTGGGCAGCCTCAACGCCGCGTTCGAGGCGATGGGCAAGGTCATGCCCGGCTTCGACAAGGTTGCGCTGATGAAGTACCCGCACCTTGAGCGGATCAACCACGTGCACCATGCGGGCAACTCGTCCGGCATCGTGGACGGGGCCGCCGCCCTGCTGATCGGCAACAAGGAACTGGGCGAAAAGCTGGGGATCAAGCCGCGCGCGCGGATCCACTCCACCGCCAAGATCGGCACCGATCCCACCATCAACCTCACCGGCCCCGTGCCTGTCACCGAACGCATTCTGGCCCAGACCGGCATGAAGATCAGCGATATCGACCTGTTCGAGGTCAACGAAGCCTTCGCCGCCGTTGTCCTGCGCTTCCTGCAGGCCTTTGACGTCGACCACGGCAAGGTCAACGTGAACGGCGGTGCCATCGCCATGGGCCACCCGCTGGGGGCCACCGGCGCCATGATCCTCGGCACGCTCCTGGACGAGATGGAGCGGACCGACAAGGAAACCGGTCTTGCCACGCTCTGCGTCGCCTCTGGCATGGGTGCCGCCACAATCATCGAACGCGTGTAAGGAGAGAACACAATGGCTGACTTTACACTGACCAAAGACGCCGACGGCATCGCCACCATCACATGGGACGTGCCCGGCAAGACCATGAATGTCATGTCCCTCGAAGGGTTGGCGCAGCTTAACGACCACATCGACGACGTGCTGGCCGATGATGCGGTCAAGGGTGTCGTCATCACCTCGGGCAAGGACACGTTCGCGGGTGGCATGGACCTGAACCTGCTGGCCAAGATGAAGGAAGACGCGGGCGACAACCCCGCCAAAGGCCTGTTCGAAGGCACGATGAAAATGCACGGCCTCCTGCGCAAGATCGAACGCGCTGGTATGGACCCCAAGACCTTGAAGGGCGGCAAGCCGATTGCCGCCGCCCTGCCCGGCACCGCCGCCGGCATCGGTCTGGAACTGCCCCTGGCCACCCACCGCACCTTCATCGCCGACAATCCCAAGGCCAAGGTCGGCCTGCCCGAAATCCTTGTCGGCATCTTCCCCGGCGCAGGGGGCACAACGCGTCTGGCGCGCAAGCTGGGCGCGATGGACGCCTCGCCCTTCCTGCTCGAAGGCAAGATGGTGTCGCCCGACAAGGCCAAGGGCAAGCTGGTGGATGAGGTCGTCGCCGACCCTGTTGCCGCAGCCCGCGACTGGGTGCTGAACGCCACCGATGCGGACCTTGTGAAACCCTGGGACCAGAAGGGCTACAAGATGCCCGGCGGTGCGCCCTACCACCCCGCAGGTTTCATGACCTTCGTGGGGGCGGCTGCCATGGTGAACGGCAAGACCCAAGGCGTCTATCCCGCCGCCAAGGCGCTGCTGAGTGCCGTCTATGAAGGCGCGCTTGTGCCCTTCGACACGGCGCTGAAGATCGAAGCGCGCTGGTTCACCAATGTGCTGATGAACCCCTCGTCGGGTGCGATGATCCGCTCGCTGTTCCTCAACAAGGAAGCGCTGGAAAAGGGTGCCGTGCGGCCCCAAGGCATCGAAGACCAGCGGGTCAAGAAGCTTGGCGTGCTGGGTGCGGGCCTGATGGGGGCAGGCATCGCGCTTGTTTCGGCTCAGGCGGGCATCGACGTGGTGCTGATCGACCGCGACCAGGAAGCGGCGGACCGGGGCAAGAATTACTCCGAAAAATATGTCGAAGGTGGCATCAAACGCGGCAAGACCACGCAGGAAAAGGGCGAAGCGCTGCTGTCCCGCATCACTGCCACGCCTGATTTGGACGCGCTGAAAGGCTGCGACCTGATCATCGAAGCCGTGTTCGAAGACCCCAAGGTCAAGGCCGAGATCACTGGGAAGGTCGAGGCGATCATCCCCGACGATTGCATCTTTGCCTCCAACACCTCGACGCTGCCGATCTCCGAACTGGCGAAGGCCAGCAAGAACCAGGACCAGTTCATCGGCATCCACTTCTTCTCGCCCGTCGAAAAGATGCTGCTGGTCGAGATCATCAAGGGCGCGAACACCGGCGACCGGGCCGTGGCCAAGGCGCTCGACTACGTGCGCCAGATCCGCAAGACGCCCATCGTGGTCAACGACGCGCGCTTCTTCTACGCCAACCGCTGCATCATCCCCTACATCAACGAAGGGACGCGGATGGTCACCGAAGGGGTCGAACCCGCGCTGATCGAAAACGCCGCCAAGATGGTCGGCATGCCGCTGGGTCCGCTGCAATTGACGGACGAAACCGCCATTGATCTGGGCGCGAAAATCGCCCGTGCGACCAAGGCCGCCATGGGCGACGCCTATCCCGACAGCCCTTCGGACGACCTGATCTTCTGGCTTGAGGAAGAAGGGCGCCTGGGCCGCAAAGCGAACGCGGGCTTCTACGACTACGACGACAAGGGCAAACGTCAGGGTATCTGGCGGGGCGTGCACGACCGCTACCCGCTGATGGACGACCAACCGGAATTGGGCGAAGTCCAGCACCGTCTGCTCTTCTCTCAGGTCCTCGAGGCCGTCCGCGCGCTGGAAGAAGGTGTGCTGATGGACATCCGCGAAGGCGACGTGGGCGCGATCCTGGGCTGGGGCTTTGCGCCGTGGTCCGGTGGCCCGCTCAGCTGGCTCGACATCATCGGCGCACCCTACGCCGCCGAACGGTGTGACCAGTTGGAAGCCAAGTTCGGCGAACGGTTCAAGTGCCCCGCGCTCCTGCGGGACATGGCCGAAAAGAACCAGACATTCTATGGCCGCTTTGGCCCGAAAGACGCCGAAGCCGCCTGAAGCCGCTTCCAAGACCAGAACACAGGAAAAGCCCCGCAGCGTCGGGGCTTTTTTTCTGTTTCCGGGATCTTACTGGCAGGAAAAGGGCGTGTTGCTCTTGTTGCGGAGGGCGGCGTTGCTCAACGCGACCACCGGCACATCCACACCCGACCATTTCCTGTACAGATCCGCAATTTTCTGCGCGTCGCTTTTCAGGCCCGGCCTTGAGGTACGCTGGCACCCCGACAGATAGTAAATGCCCTGCACATACTTGCCCTGCGCCAGTTGCGCGGTCGAATAGCTGTCCCAATTGTGCAGCACAAACTCGTTCACCGGCCATGTGGTCTGGCTCAGGTCCACCTTCTTGCGCACGGCAACCCAGGTGTTGAACTGATCCGCAGCCAGCGAACAGATCAGCGACCCTGCAACGGACCCGGACGCGGCAAGGATGGTGTTGTAGTCGCCCAGATACGTCTGGGCAGTCTCCGGATCGGTGCACGCTGCCTGCCCGACGGGCCGGTTCGGCCAGACATGTGTCGTGGCGCCACACCCCTTGCTGTCCCGGTTTCCGGTGTCGCCGTCCAGCGGATACATGCAGCCCAGGTTCGGGCCGTCATTCATGAACGCGTTGGAAAAGATCAGGCCGTACCGTTTGTCCTTGTCATCCGAACACACCACCTCGTCATCGACGCCGGGCATGGCCCCGTGGATCAGCGTGTCGGCGCGCACATAGGTCCAGGAGGACGCGTCGCTCAGCACCGGCGGCGTCGCGCCCGGTGTCAGGTTGGACCCGCACCACGGCAGATAATCGCCCTGCCCCAGATAGGTGCCGCAGCTTTGGGTGGCATCAACCGGCAGGGCATTCAACTGGCCCAGATCCAGATAGCCGGGCGTCCCCGGCGGTACACCCGACTGCGTGCCGGGCCCATGGATCGTGTGCACGATTATGCCTGAATCCTCTGGCACCCCCGCCCCCGGCTGTTGCGATTTCACGGTGACAAACCGCGTGTTCAATTCCCCGGCAAGGGCCGTACAGCTTGCGGATTGCGCCGCACCGGGCGCACCGGCAAAGGCAAGCACACAACTCAGAATGGGAAACACGCAAAGCAAGGCAATCTGCCGCATCGGAAATAGTCCTGTGAAACAGGGAAAAATCAATGCGTTCAGACTGAAAGATATGCGGCGGAAAAGCAACCATCGCGTGCATCGGTTCGGGGGCAAACGGCGCGTCACCCCGCGCCGCGGCATGCGGGACATCCTTGCCCCCGCACCCGACCACCGCCCCGATGTTGGGGGCGGGGCAGCCGGCCGAACCGCAGCGGGCCGGGTACGGAGCGGGTGAGGCGCGCGCCTCCAGGTCGCGCGCCAAACCGGTGTCAGGCCCCCGCGCCGTAGCGTTGCGCCTCGACCTTCATGCAATCCACCAGAAAGGCGGCGTCGCGGGGCGGGATCACGTCATATCCGGCACGCGGCGCGCCCAATTCGTCCAGGCCCAGGATCGGGCGCAGACAATGCAGCAGCGCGCCCCCTTCTGCATAAATCACCTGCTCGGTCGCGAAGACCAGCGTGATGATCTCGATCTGCATGCGCGGGCTGATGCGGCGGATGCCACAAAAGCCGTCCAGCGATTTGGCGGGAAGCACGGCAAAGGGATCACCATAGGCATCACAGGCCGCATCGCTTTCCACCAGCACGCCCTGATCGGGCAGAAGTTCCAGATCGGACGCGTTGCCCAGCGCCCCCGCGGGGACAAAGACGGAATGATAGGCCGCAGGCACCGGCGCGTCGGCGGTCCAGAAGATGTCGCGGCGCACTTCGACCAGCGGCTGCAGGCCCGCGTCAAAGGTCAGGACCATGTCACCGGCGGCCAGCGCCTCGACCGCGCGCCAGCCCATGGCCGTGGCCACCCGTGTGCCCGCCAGATGCCCCCGCGTGGTCATCACGCCGCCGTCCCAGGCCGCCGACAATTCGGGCATCCGCTGCGGCGCTTGCGTCCTTGTCCATCCAAACATCTCATCCATCCCCATGGTGCGGCGCTGGCAGCGCGCCGGTTTGCGTTTGATACGGTCAGTTGGGATGATTCGCGGGGCCAAGACGGGTCGCAATCTGGGCGGGAATTGGGCACTGTTGCCCGCCCGCACATCAATACAATGACCCGCCACGTGATTGATCTGCATTTGTCGACAATTTTAGGGATGAGGACCTCGCAAGGCCGTTCATTCGAAGCGGTAACCGAATCTTTCGATATCTTCCGCGCAGGCCTCGGCCACGGCTGCACGGGCTTTATCGCAATAATACTGTCTATAGTGGGCGTCCCGCTGCGACGCGTTGGCATGGGGCAGGTCAAGCACGAAACCCAGATGGTCCCATAGCGGCGCAGCATCGTCTGAAAACCGTTCCAACCGGATGTACAGGTCGCAACGTACCTGCCCTTGTGCGTCTGTCATGTAGTGGCGCGCAGGGCTCGCCTGCATGGACGACCGTGTCTGGGCAGCACAGGCGAAATCGGTGAATTCCATCTGCCCGGCCAGGGCCACCGCCGGGTGGTCGAAATCCTGATCCCGCAGCCAGTGATAATAGCTGACCATCCGGTCCCACGGGTTGCGCACGAGGGTAAAGGCAAACAGGCCCTTCAGGTCCGGCACCAGCCCGTCGATATCGGCCATGGTCGAATGCTTCCAGAGGCGCCCCCGCGTTTTGACATCCTGGACGCGGCGGCGACGTTTCAGCGCCTTGGGCGTGTCACCCAGCATGATGTCGTCCTTCATGGCCCGGTCCTCCAGCGCCAGCGCCATGGCCGTACCGCCGGTTTTGGGCGCGTGGATAAAGACGTAACTGCGGCCGGTGCTGAGGATCATGGGCCGAAGATGCACGGGCCGCAATGGACTGTCCATTGCAAGAGGCCAGCGCCCGCCCGACCTGGCGGGCCTGTGATCTGTGCAGCACATTTGCGTCCCGCCTGGTGGTCGCGCACGGCGCAGGTTTCGACCTAGCGTTTGCCCTCCGGGGGGAGGTCGGGCGGGCGCAGGCCGGGCTGGGTGCCCGACCGGGGATCAAGTGCGACCGCCTCCCTGCTCCGCACCGCGATGATCACGCCCGCCAACACGATCAGCGCAATGCCCAACCCCTGCACCCATGTCACCGGCTGACCCAGCAGCCACCAGCCAAAGAACGGGCCGAAGATCATGATGGAGTATTCGAACACCGCCACATGGCTTGCCTCGCCCATCTGGTAGGCCCGATTCAGCAGGCTGACCCCCACGACCGACCCCACGACCTGCACCGACAGATAGGGCCACACCGCGTCTATGGGCCAGATCCACCCGCGCGTCAGGAACGCCATGCCGCCCTGCCCCGGCTCAAGACCCGACAGGGTCAAGAGCGTCAGGACACCGGTGCCCAGCAGCCCCTGCGCCACGAAGATGCCCAGCAGCAGGGTCAGCGTGCTTTCCCCTTCGCACAAGGCACGTGTCGCCACGACACCCGAGGCATAGAGGATGCCGCCCACCACCGGCAGCAACGCCACCCAGCCAAGGCTGCCGCCCGAGGGGCCAAGCACCACAAGGATGCCGACAAAGCCCACGGCCACCGCGATGATCCGCCACGGCCCGATCCGTTGGCGCAACACAAAGGCCGTCAGCAGCAGCACGAAGATGGGCGAGGTAAAAAGCCCCGCCAGCGCCATCGCGATGGGCATGAAGGCCAGCGCGCCGAAATAGCAGAACATGCCCGTCGCAATCAGCGTGGACCGCACCGCCACCGCCCTGACCCGGCGGGGACGCACAGTGCCAAGGCCCATGGCCGACAGGGCCAGGATGATGGGGGCGGCCATCACAAGCCGCAGGATCAGGAACTGCCAGACCGAAATGGTCTGTGCGATAACCGCCACATAGATGTCGATCGCCCCGATGATGCACATCGCGCCCACCATGCAAAAGGCAGCCGCCGTGGGACGATGGGGGACGGTGGATGTCATCAAGTCTTTCCATAGCTTGCGCCCCTCGCCATAAGTGCGCAACATCACTGCGCCTGAGACTACGGGGAGGACCGATATGGGTTGGATGGCAGATGAAACCGGCCTCGGCAAGACGGCTGCGAATTACGTACCGCTGACACCCCTGTCGCATCTGCGCCGCGCGGCCTTGGTCTTTGCGGACCGGACGGCCGTGATCTATGGCGATCACCGCGTCAGCTATGCGCAGTACCACGACCGGTGCACGCGGCTGGCCTCGGCCCTTTCCGGCATGGGGGTGGCCCCCGGCGATGTGGTCGCAACCCTGATCCCCAACCTGCCTGCGCAGGCCGAAGCGCATTTCGGCGTGCCGGCCTGCGGCGCCGTTCTGAACACGATCAACACGCGCCTGGATGTGGACACGGTCGCCTATATCCTTGACCACGGTGGGGCCAAGGTGGTGCTGGTCGACCCGCAGTTTCTGGACCTGGCCGAAGCCGCCAGCGCCGCGATGCAGGGCGCGTCCCCGCGGATTATCGAGGTGGCGGATGCGGCCCATGGCTGGCCCGCGTCGGGACGGCATAACGTCTACGAGGACGTGTTGGCACGCGCCGATCCGTCCTTTGACTGGATCATGCCCGAGGACGAGTGGGAGAGCCTTGCGCTGAACTACACCTCTGGCACGACCGGCAGGCCCAAGGGTGTCGTCTATCACCATCGTGGGGCCTACCTGATGACCATGGGCACGGTGGTGTCGTGGCGCATGGTGCTGCACCCGGTCTTCATGGCGATTGTGCCGCTGTTTCACTGCAACGGCTGGAACCACACCTGGATGATGCCGCTGGTGGGCGGCACGCTGGTGTGCTGCCGGGATATCGCGGCAAAGCCGATCTATGACGCGATCGCCGACGAAGGCGTGACCCATTTCGGCGGTGCCCCGATCGTTCTGAACATGCTGGTGAATGCCGATGATGCCGAGCGGCGGGCCTTTGACCACGTGGTCGAGGTGTTCACCGCGGGCGCGCCCCCGGCCCCGGCGACGCTGGGCAAGATCGAGAAGCTGGGCTTCAACGTCACGCAGGTCTACGGGCTGACCGAAACCTATGGGCACGTGACCGAATGCCTGTGGAAGTCGGATTGGGACGGGGCCGAGGACACCGCCGCCATCAAGGCGCGGCAGGGCGTGGCCTTTCCCATGATGGAACACATTACGGTCATGGACGGCGACATGGCACAGGTGCCGATGGACGGGGCGGCGCAGGGCGAGATCATGATCCGGGGGAACTCGGTCATGAAGGGGTATCTGAAGAACCCGGACGCCACGGCCGAGGCGTTCGAGGGCGGGTATTTCCATTCGGGCGACATCGCGATCCAGCATCCTGACGGCTACATCCAGATCGCGGACCGGGCCAAGGACATCATCATCTCGGGCGGCGAGAATATCAGTTCCGTCGAGGTGGAGGGTGTGCTGATGGCGCACCCGGACGTGAACCTGGCCGCCGTGGTTGCCAAGCCGGACGAGAAGTGGGGCGAGGTGCCGTGCGCCTTTGTCGAGTTGAAGCCGGGCACCAGCCCGTCCGAGGCCGATCTGATCGCCTTTTCGCGCGAGACCCTGGCCGGGTTCAAGGCACCGAAGACGGTGGTGTTCCAGGACCTGCCCAAGACGTCAACGGGCAAGATCCAGAAGTTCGAATTGCGGAAAACAGCTGCTGAATTGTGACGCCTTGGAACGGTGCGTGCCCTGTCCGCGTTCTGGTGTTGAAACCGGGACGCACAAGGGAGACGTGCCATGAATTGGGATACGATCAAGGGCAACTGGAAGCAGATGACCGGCGCCATCAAGGAAAAATGGGGCGATTTGACGGATGACGACCTGAAGGAAGCCGAGGGCGACCGCGAACAGCTGGTTGGCAAGATCCAGGAACGCTATGGCGTGGCGAAGGATGAGGCCGAACATCAGATTGATGCTTTCATTGCCGAGAACAAAGCCAAGTTCTGAGAGATCCGAGGTGTCCCCGTGGGGTTTGTCCCCGCGGGGACACCGTGTTCGGAGCGGTTACGATATCTTTGCCGATCCGTGATTTGCGTGCAGCATCAGGGACTTGACCCAAAGTGCTGTGCGTTTACCGAAAATCCATCAAAAATTAACATGCTGGCGGCCGAGGGGCCGCGATTTGCACGCGGCCCCTGCTGGTCGCGCCTAGCGCCAGCCGCCCTGCCAGTCGAACGTGGCCAGTTCGGTCAGACCGCTGCCGTCATTGTCGACATCCATCACCGCCCCGTCGCCACGGTCGATGCCATAGAGGAAGATGCGGGCCTGCCCGCCTTCGCGCATGGCGGTGATGATGTCCCACTTGCGATCAAGCTGGAACCGGCCCTGCCCGATGGGCCCGTCGGCGGGGGCGTCGATTTCCCACAGCCGGGCCTGACCGTTGTTGGCGCGGAACCCCAGCATGAAGAGCGTGCCGCCATCGCGGGCGAGTGTCATGTGCGTCCAGCCCGCACGGCGCGTGCCGTCATAGACGGTGTCGAGCCGCAATTCGGTGCCGTCGAACCCGTCCCGGCTTTCGTCGACCAGTTGGCGGATGATGACCCGGCCGGAGGCGGCCTTGTAGTAGAGCACGTATTGTTCACCGTCCTGGTCAAACGGCAGGATGTGGGTCCAGCCGCGGATGTCGTCGTTCACCCAGGTGACGGCGGCGCTGCGGTTGTTGTCGTCGATGCGCAGGATCTGGTGGTAGCCGGTGATCGAGTTGTAGGCGAAGAGGTAATTGTTGCCCGCGTGGTTGACCCGCTTGATCGTGGTCCAGCGCTGGGTCCATGTCCTTGTGTCTTCGAGCAGGGTGAGGCCCGCGCCGTTCGCTTCGATCCGGAAGAACTGTGCGCGGCCGCGCGGGGCGCTGTATTGCAACAGGTAATGGGTGCCGTCGCGGCTCCAGTGGGCGTAGTGGGTCCAGGACCGGCCCCAGTCTTCGCCTGTCCAGGTGTTTGTGCCGCCGGTGCCATCGGCGTCCATCCGGGTGATGCGCACGCGGCGGGTGTTGGGGCTGTAGCGCAGGATGTAGTTGGCGCCGCCATCGCGCCATCGGATAAAACTGTGGCCGGTGCAATTGGCGCTGCCCATCCGTTCGGCCTGGTCCGACAGGAAGAGATCCCAGGTGGACTGGTCGCCATTGTGGGTCGCGGCGTTCACGCCGTCGAACTGGACGCGCACCGCTTCGTTGTCGGGATTGCGCTGGTTGTAGTGGATGTGGTCGTTGGCAAAGCCTGTGCCCGACCGGCCCGCGCGGCCGATCACCTCGCCCATGGCGATCTTGCGCCCCGGTTCGAGGAAAGGGGGTTCGATCATCACGTGCAGGTAGGTTGTGTCCCAGCCGTTCGCGTGCGCGATCCTGATGCGCCGCACCTGCCCGTTTTCGTCATCGGCCACGATGTCGTCGCGCACGACCTCGCCCGCGGCAGACGACAGGATGTATTGCCCGTTGGTGAGGTTTTCGCGTTCGGTCACCGCCTTTTCGCTGCGGTCGCGCCAGTAGGTGAAATCCAGGCTGTCGGGGTCCGGCCCATGGGTGTCGTAGGTGGATGCGTCCCAGCTTTGGCCGCAGGGGAAGGGATGTTTGAAGACCGGTCGGTTCTGTGCCGCGACCGCGGTGGACGTGCAGATGAGCGCGAGCGCCATCAATGGCTTGAAATACGGCATCCTGTGCCTCCTTGAAAAAAATGGACTTTGTAAAATAGAGGGCGAGGATAGCATGGTTTGCGCCCGGCCCTTGCGCGTGCGGCGCGCGGATGGGCATTTTGGCGGGCTTTTGCCGACTGCGCCGGTGTATGCGGATGCAGGTCCGGCCCCTGTTGCCCCTTGGTGGCGCGCCCCGGTGCGCCCATGTTAGATACAGCACAGGGGAACATGCCATGAGCCTTGATGATCTGCCCAAGCCCGCAGGCTACCGCATCGATGTGGAGCCGCTGCGCCACCCGGTGCGCATCTGGCACAATGATGTGCTGCTGGTCGAGACGACGCGGGCGCGCGTGATGTACGAGACCCGCCTGCCTGCCGCCATCTATGTCCCGCGCGACGATATTCTGGTCGAACTGGGGCCGACAACCGATCTTCAGACCTTTTGCCCGTTCAAGGGCACTGCCAGTTACAATGATGTGCTGCTGCACGGGGAAACCATCCCGAACGGTATCTGGAGCTATGTGTCCGCGTTGCCCGAGAGCAAGGGCATTCAGGGCTATGTCGGGTTCATGCCGAATGCCGCCACGCGCATCGATCTGGGCAAGAACCGGTTGCAGACCGAGCGCGATGGCAACATCACCGGCCCGCTGGTGGATTGGCTGATGCGCGAGGCGGGCACCCTGCCCGACCCCGAGGCGTTCACACAGGCGCTGGCCCGGAAGATGAACGAAAACGGGATTGCCGTGTCCCGCATGGCCGTGCTGATCTGGTCGCTGCATCCCATGATCGCGGGAAAGAACTATATCTGGCGGGCAAGCGAGAATGCGGTGACGACGTATACGCCGTCCTATGACATCCACCAATTTCCGGGCTTTGTGAACAGCCCGCTTCAGCATGTGTCGCAGGGCCGGGGCGGCGTACGTCAGCGTCTGGCCGACACGGACGAGGCGTCGCGCTTTCCCATCATGGATGAACTGCGGGCCGAGGGGGCGACGGATTACGTGGCGATGCCTCTGCCTTTTTCCGATGGCCGCACCAATGTGCTGACCCTGACATCAGACCACCCCGACGGCTTCACGACCGAGAACCTTGGGCTGGTCTATGAATGCGCCACCGTCATCAGCCGCTACTACGAGGTGTTCATGCAGCGCGAGAACGCGCAGGCACTGCTGGAGACCTATGTGGGCAAGCGGTCGGGTGCGCGGGTTCTGGGCGGCGAGATCCGGCGTGGCGACGGGGACGAGATCGATGCCGCCATCATGTTCTGCGATCTGCGCGGCTCGACCCGGTTGGAGCAGGCGTTGCCCCGCGATGACTATATCGCCCTGCTGAATGCGTTTCTGGAGATCACCTCGACCATCGTGGATGAGCATGGCGGCGAGGTGTTGAAGTTCATCGGGGATGCTGTGTTGGCGGTGTTCCCGGCCGGAGAGGATGCGTCGGCGGCCTGTGCGGCGGCGGTGGAGGCGGCGCGCGCCGTGGTGGCGCAGGTGGCCGAGGACGCGGTGACGGCGCAGACGTCCTGCGCCATCGGCATCGCCTTTGGCCGCGTGACCTATGGCAATATCGGGTCAAGCACGCGGCTGGATTTCACCGTGATCGGGTTGGCGGCGAATGTGGCCGCACGTCTGTGCGATGCGGGCAAGACCCACGGTCATGCGATCATGGTGACGGATGAGGTGGCGACCGGTCAGGACGGCCTGACCGATCTGGGCCCGGTGGAGTTGCGTGGGCTGGGCGCGCCCGTGCATGTGTTTGGCGGCGGGGTCCAGGGCCGACCCCGCGCGGTCGGCTAGCCCCTTGCGTAGCCGATGGTTTGCAGCGCGTCCCGGATTTCGTCGAGTATGGCCGGGTCGTCGATGGTGGCGGGCATCTTGAAGTCCTGATTGTCCGCGATCTTGACCACTGTTCCGCGCAGGATCTTGCCCGAGCGGGTCTTGGGCAGCCGGTCCACCACGATGGCCTGCTTGAAGGCCGCGACGGGGCCGATCTGGTCCCGGACGCGTTTGACGCATTCGGTCACAATCTCATCATGCGGACGGTTCACGCCGGTGGTGAGGCACAAGAGGCCCACGGGGCTTTGCCCCTTCAACTGGTCCGTGACGCCGATCACCGCGCATTCGGCGACATCGGGGTGGCCTGCCAGCACTTCTTCCATCGCGCCTGTGGACAGGCGGTGGCCTGCCACGTTGATCACGTCATCGGTGCGGGCCATGATGTAGAGGTATCCGTCGTCGTCCATCATGCCTGCATCGCCCGTCTCGTAAAAGCCGGGGAAGGTGTGGAGGTAGGATTTGATGAACCGGTCCTCGGCGTTCCAGAGCGTGGGCAAGGTGCCGGGGGGCAGCGGCAGCTTGATCGCGATCGCGCCCAGTTCGCCCGGCGCCACGGGGTGGCCCGCGTCGTCAAGGATCTGCACGTCATAGCCCGGCATGGCGACGGTGGGCGAGCCGATCTTGACCGGCAGCGCTTCGAGCCCTGCGGGGTTGCCTGCGATGGTGTAGCCGGTTTCGGTCTGCCACCAGTGGTCATAGACCGGCACGCCCAGCAGGTCCTGCGCCCATTCGACGGTGTCGGGGTCGGCGCGTTCGCCGGCAAGGTAGAGCGCGCGCAGGCCGCTGAGGTCGTATTTGGCGCGGTATTCGCCCTTGGGGTCCTCGCGTTTGACGGCACGGATGGCGGTGGGCGCGGTGAAGAAGGATTTGACATCGTGTTCTTCGATCACGCGCCAGAACGTGCCTGCGTCCGGGGTGCCGACGGGCTTGCCCTCGAACACAATTGTCGTGTTGCCTGCAATCAGGGGCGCGTAGCAGATATAGCTGTGGCCGACGACCCAGCCGACGTCCGATGCGGCCCAGAAGACTTCTCCCGGATCGACCTGATAGATGTTCTTCATCGTCCAGTTCAACGCCACGAGGTGGCCCGCCGTGGGGCGCACCACGCCCTTGGGCGCGCCGGTGGTGCCGGAGGTGTAGAGGATGTAGGCCGGATGGTCGCCCGGAACCGGGACACAATCCGCCGGGGCGACGCCGTCCTGTGCGGCGTGCCAGTCGAGGTCGCGCGGGCCAAGCGCGCATTCATGTTGCGCCCGTTGCAGGATCACGCAGAAGTCGGGCGTGTGGTCGGCAAGGTCGATGGCCCCGTCAAGCAGGGGTTTGTATTCCACCGTGCGGCCGGGTTCCAACCCACAGGAGGCCGCGATGATCGCCTTGGGCGTGCAATCGTCGATGCGGACCGCCAGTTCGTTGGCGGCGAACCCACCAAACACCACCGAATGGATCGCGCCCAGACGCGCGCAGGCCAGCATCGCCACCAATGCTTCGGGTACCATGGGCATGTAGATGATGACCCGGTCGCCCATGGTGACGTCACGCGCAGCCAGAGCACCGGCGAGTGATGCGACCTGCGTCTGCAATTCGGCATAGGAGGTTCTGGACTTTGCGCCGGTGATCGGGCTGTCGTAGATGATGGCGGTCTGGTTGCCCCGGCCCGCGTCGACATGGCGGTCGACGGCGTTCCAGCACGTATTCACCTGCGCATCGGCAAACCAGTCATAGAGGTGGTCGGCCCGTCGGGTGAGGGCCTGTGTCGGGGCCTTGGTCCAGTCGATGGCCTGGGCCGCCTGCATCCACCACCCCTCGGGGTCCGCCTTCCAGCTGTCATATTCCGCGCGGTAGCCCATGGCCCGTCCTCCCTCGTGTCTTCGGACACAGGGGTACGCGGGGAACGCCACCGGGGGCAAGGGATGTGAGCGCCAACTGTGGCAGATTGTCAGTCGTTGCTGTCGAGCCGTTCATAGGAAATGGCCGCCGCGCAATCGAGATCATCGGTGGCCGAGCAGCTGATGGGTTTGTTGCCGTCGTAGACAACCCGCTTGGTGAAACTCTGGCTGCCGCTGGAATAGTCGCGGATCACCGCGCGATAGGTATCGCCCCGGTAGGTGAACGTCGTGTCCTGTTCAGACACGATTTGCGTGCAGGCACCGGTGGCGGCCAGCAGGATCAGGGCAGACAGGATCGGGCGCATGGGGTGTCCTTTGTCGGTCGTGGGCCGCTACGGTTCCCCGTCGCGGTCCCGGTTGATCGTGTCGATCAGGGCGGTGCGGCAATCGCGCCGGTCGCCCGTGATGCAGGTCACCCGTTCAGCCCCGACCGTAATGGTCGTGCGCGAATAGGTAGTGCCGTCGTCATTCTGGTAGACCCGCGTGACAGCGGGATAGGAACGCCCGAAATCGGAATAGGTTCCCCGGCTTTCGCTGATCTGCGTGGCACATGCTGCCAGCGCGGCGAACAGGGGAAGTGCAGCGATGGCTTTCATGCGGGGATGTCTCCGGATCAGGTGCTGCGGTTCATATAGGGGTGGATGGCTGACGGTCCCACCGGGCTGCCGCATATTCGTGCGGTTGCGCCCTATGCGGGCACCGGCGAGGACCGCCCAGGTCCCCATCGGGAGGGGGTCAGCACCTATCCGTAATGGGCCACAGGCGTGCCCGCCACGGCCGACATGTTCAACAGACCCCGTGCCGTGATCGACGGCGACACGATATGCGCGCGGTTGCCCATGCCCATCAGGATCGGCCCGACTTCGAGCCCGCCGCCTTTCATCTTCAGAATGTTGCGCACGCCGGAGGCCGCGTCCGCATGGGCAAAGACCAGCACATTTGCGGCCCCTTCGAGGCGGTTGCCGGGAAACAGGCGCGTGCGCAGGTCGGGATCAAGGGCGGTGTCGATGTTCATCTCGCCCTCATAACAGAAGTCGTGGCCCGCCTCGTCCAGCAGGCGGATCGCCTCGCGCAGGCGCCAGCCGGACCCGTCGCCCTGGTTGCCGAACTGGCTTTGGGAACAGAAGGCGATCTTGGGTTCGATCCCGAAGCGCCGCACGTGGCGGGCCGCGCCCACCGCGATCTCTGCGATCTGGTCGGGTTCGGGATGCAGGTGCACCTGGGTGTCGGCAACGAACAGCGGCCCGTCTTCGAGGATCATCATGCTGAGCGCGCCGACCGGGTGATAATCATCCCGCCCCAGCACGCAGTTGATGTAGTTGAGATGCCAGCGGAATTCGCCGAACGTGCCGCAGATCAGGCTGTCGGCCTCGTCCCGGTGCACCATGACCGCGCCGATAGCGGTGGTGTTGGTCCGCATGATGGCACGGGCCAGGTCCGGGGTGACGCCACGGCGGCACATCAGGTCGTGATAGGTGCCCCAATAGTCGCGGTAGCGCGGATCGTTTTCGGGGTTCACGAGGTCGACCGTGTCGCCGATCCTGATCGTGAGACCGGCACGCGCGATCCGTGCCTCGATCACTTCGGGCCGCCCGATGAGGATGGGCTGTTCGGTGGTTTCCTCGACCATGGCCTGGGCCGCACGCAGGACCCGTTCATCTTCGCCTTCGGCAAAGACGATGCGCCGCGCCTTGGCTCGTGCCGCTTCGAACACGGGCCGCATGAGCAGCGCGGATTTGAACACGGAGCCGTCGAGCGAGGTCTTGTAGGCGTCAAGATCGTCGATGGGCCGTGTCGCCACGCCCGTGTCCATCGCCGCCTTGGCGACCGCCGAACTGACAATGCCAACGAGGCGCGGATCAAAGGGTTTGGGGATCAGGTAATCGGGGCCGAAGGTCAGCTGTTCACCCTGGTAGGCGGCGGCCGCTTCGGCGCTGGTGGTGGCACGGGCGAGCGCGGCGATGCCGTCGATGCAGGCCAGCTGCATCTCGTCATTGATGGTGGTGGCACCGACGTCGAGCGCGCCGCGAAAGATGAAGGGGAAGCAGAGGACGTTGTTGACCTGGTTGGGAAAATCGCTGCGGCCGGTGGCGATGATGGCGTCCGGCGCAACCTCGCGCGCGAGGTCGGGCAGGATTTCCGGGGTGGGATTGGCGAGGGCAAAGATGATCGGTTGCGGTGACATGCGTGCCACCTGGTCCGGGGTCAGAACGCCGGGCCCCGACAGGCCGAGGAACATGTCCGCCCCGTCGATCACGTCATCGAGCGTGCGCTTGTCCGAGGCCTGGGCATAGGCCGCCTTGGCCGGGTTCATGTCCTCGGTGCGGCCCTCGTAGACGAGGCCGTGGATGTCGCAGAGCCAGACGTTTTCGCGTTTGACCCCCATCTTGAGCAGCATGTTGAGGCAGGCGATGCCTGCCGCGCCGCCGCCGGTGCTGACGATCTTGATGTCCTCGAAGCGTTTGCCCGTCACATGCAGCGCGTTCTTGGCCGCCGCCCCCACCACGATGGCCGTGCCGTGCTGGTCGTCGTGAAAGACGGGGATGTTCATGCGTTCGCGGCACAGCTTTTCCACGACAAAGCAGTCCGGCGCCTTGATGTCTTCGAGGTTGATGGCCCCGAAGGTGGGTTCCAGCGCACAGACGATATCGGCCAGCTTTTCGGGATCGCTTTCGTTCACCTCGATATCGAAGCAGTCGATGGAGGCGAATTTCTTGAACAGCACCGCCTTGCCTTCCATCACGGGCTTGGAGGCGAGCGCGCCGATATTGCCAAGGCCCAGCACCGCCGAGCCGTTGGACACCACGGCCACCAGGTTGCCGCGGGCGGTGTAGCGCGCGGCGTTGGCGGGGTCGTTCCTGATTTCAATGCAGGCCTCGGCCACGCCCGGAGAATAGGCGCGCGCCAGATCGCGGCCGTTGGCCATGGGTTTTGTCGCGCGGATTTCGAGTTTACCGGGTTTGGGGAATTCGTGATACGCAAGTGCGGCATCGCGCAGATTGGGTGTGTCGGCCATGGAATTCCCCTTGGGTGTTCGAATTTGGTTTAGCGTTAAACTATTTTTGGATGCGCGCCAATTGACGTTTGGTCACATGCGTCAAACGTGATCCAGTCGAGCGCTGCGCGCACGCCATTTCTTGTGGGGGCCAGCCCCCGTTGCATTCGCAACGCCCCCGGAGTTTATTTGGCAAAGTGAAGGGGATTGGGATGGCTGAGGTTCGGGCAGAGGTGCGGTTGCCGACGCAGGAATTGCGGGACGATATTCCGTTTTTCACCAAGGTGTTGGGGATGCGGATGGACATGATCTATCCTGCCGATGACCCTTCGGTTGCGGTGTTTTCCGGTCATGGGCTTCGGGTGCGGATCGAGGCGGGAGCACAGGAGCCGCCCGCGACGTTGCGCATCCTGACGGACGATCCGGATGAATTTGCCGAAGGGGCGCGCGTGCTGCAGGCGCCGAACGGGACGCGGGTCGAGATCGAGGCGTTGAACCCGCCCCTGGTGATGCCCGCGACGGTGCATTCCTTTGTGGTCCGGCGGCTTGCTGATCAGGCCCCGTGGATCATTGGACGTGCAGGCATGCATTACCGCGATCTGATCCCCGACCGGCTGGGCGGATCCATCATTGCCAGCCATATTCGTATTCCCGACGGCGGGCCGGTGCCCGACATGGTGCATTACCATACGGTCGGGTTCCAGCTGATCTTTTGTTACAAGGGCTGGGTTGACCTGGTCTATGAGGATCAGGGGGCGCCGTTTCGCCTGGAGGCCGGATGCTGCGTGATCCAGCCGCCCGAAATCCGGCATCGGGTCCTGTATGCCAGCGACAATATCGAGGTGATCGAAATTGGCGTACCTGCCGAGCATGTAACCACCATTGACCACGAGATGGTTCTGCCCAACGGCCCTGCGAACCCCGAGCGGAGATTTCAGGGCCAGCGCTTTGTGCACCACAAGGTCGAGGAGGCGATGTGGCGGCCGTTTCGGCTGGAGGGCTTTGAGGCCCGCGATACCGGGATTGCCGTTGGTACGGGCGGCGTCGCGGGTGTTCAGGTTGCGCGCAGGGCGTCCGGCACACCTGACTGGTCAGTGCACGACAGCGATATCCTGTTCACTTTCGTCATGGAGGGGACGATGACCCTGGACGGTGAGGGACGCGCGCCCTTTGCCCTTGAAGCGGGCGACGCGTTTGTCATCCCGCCGGGGATGCGGACGCGGTATTCGGATGTATCCGACGACATCGAATTGCTGGAGGTCTCTCTGCCGGGCGCGTCTGCGACCCTGTCAGACTAGTCCATTTCCTTGAGCCGCGCGATACGCTCCCGGGCCTGCGCCTCGGTCAGCGCGGTGTCAAACTCTTCGCCCTTTTCCTTGCACAGCTTGCGCAATTCTGCGGCGGTCTTTTCAGTGATCTCTTCGTCTTTTGCTTCGCTCAGCGGGGGATTGATTTCGGGGGCGACGACGCGCATCGAGGATTGCTTGGTCGAGGTCATTTCGGTCTCCTTTTATCCGGTGGTCAAACGGAAAACGCTTGGCTAGGGTCAAAGTTCCGACAACGAGGGTGGTTATGGACGAGTTGAAAGAGGCGGCGCTGGCAGTGCGCGAGAACGCGCATGCGCCCTATTCGAATTTCAAGGTGGGTGCCGCTTTGCGTGCGGGCGACGGCACCGTGTTTGTCGGCTGCAACGTGGAAAATGTGGCCTACCCCGAAGGCACCTGTGCCGAGGCGGGTGCCATCGCGGCCATGGTTGCCGCCGGTCAGGGCAGGATCGTTGAGGCCTATGTCGTGGCGGGCAGTCCGATGCCTGTCACCCCGTGCGGCGGGTGCCGTCAGAAGCTGGCCGAATTCGGTGCGGGCGACGTGACCGTGACCATGGCCACCACCGGCGGGGTCGAGCAGGTGATGACCCTGGCCGAGTTGCTGCCCGGCGCGTTCGGAGCCGCACATATGGATGGCGACGCATGAGTGACGCCCGCACCATCATTGCGAAGCTGCGCGGCCGGCAAACGCCGTCGCGGGACGAATTGGCCTGGTTTGCGCAGGGACTGGCCGATGGCAGCGTCACGGACGCGCAGGCCGGGGCGTTTGCCATGGCCGTGTGCCTGAACGGGTTGGGGGATGTGGGCCGGGTGGCCCTGACCATTGCCATGCGTGACAGCGGGCAGGTTCTGGACTGGGATCTTGGGGGGCCGGTTCTGGACAAGCATTCCACCGGGGGCGTCGGGGATTGCGTGAGCCTGGTTCTGGCCCCGGCCCTTGCCGCGTGCGGGGCATATGTGCCGATGATTTCGGGCCGGGGGCTGGGTCATACCGGCGGCACGCTGGACAAGCTGGATGCCATTCCCGGCGTGTCCACGCAACTGAGCGAGCGGCGGTTTCGGGATGTGGTGTCCAGGGCGGGATGCGCCATTGTGGGGGCCACCGCCCATGTCGCCCCCGCCGACAAGCGCCTGTATGCGGTGCGGGATGTGACCGCCACGGTCGAGAGCATGGACCTGATCACCGCGTCGATCCTGTCGAAGAAGCTGGCGGCGGGGCTGGAGGGCCTGGTGCTGGACGTCAAGGTCGGCTCCGGGGCCTTCATGAAAAGTGCCGAGGAGGCGCGCGCGCTGGCCGATGCCTTGGTCAAGACCGCCAATGCGGCGGGGTGCAAGACCACGGCCCTGATCACGGACATGTCGCAGCCCTTGGCGCCGTCCCTTGGCAATGCGCTTGAGGTGGCCGAGGTCATGCGGGTGCTGACCGGTGCGGCGCAGGGTCCGTTGCTGGAAATCTGCGCTGCCTTGGGTGGTGTGTTGCTGGCCAATGGCGGCCTGGCCGAGGATGTGCAGGACGGGGCCGATGCCATTGTCGCTGCCGTGGCCGATGGCCGTGCAGCCGAGCGCTTTGGCGCGATGATTGCCGCCATGGGCGGACCGCTGCAGTTCACCGAGAACTGGGCGCGGTTCCTGCCCGAAGCGACCGTCATTCGCGAGGTGACGGCGCAGGGGGCCGGGCATGTCACGTCCATCGATGGAGAGGCTCTGGGCCTGGCCGTGGTCGGCCTGGGCGGGGGGCGTCAGGTGGAAGGTGATGTGATCAACCCCGCCGTCGGCCTGTCCGAGGTGGTGCGGCTGGGCACGCAGCTGCGCAAGGGTCAGCCCCTGTGTGTGATCCATGCCGCCCGCCCTGCCGATGCCGACCGGGCCGAAGCAGCGGTGCGGGCTGCCATCACGCTTGGCTCCGTTGCGCCCGCGCTGCCTGACCTGATAGTCGAGCGGATCGGCTGATGCCCCGCGCCTTTCTTGTTGTCATGGATTCCGTGGGCATTGGCGGTGCACCGGATGCGGGGGCGTATTTCAACGGCGACGTGCCCGACAGCGGGGCCAATACGGTGGGCCACATTGCCGCCGCCTGTGCCGCGGGTCAGGCCGAAGAGGGGCGCAGCGGGCCGCTGCATGTGCCGCATCTGCAGGCACTGGGCCTGTTTGACGCGATGGCCTGCGCCAATGGCGACGCCTGCGATGCGGGTCCGTGGGGCGTTGCGACCGAGTTGTCGCGGGGCAAGGATACCCCGTCGGGCCACTGGGAACTGGCGGGCGTGCCGGTGCCGTGGGACTGGCACTATTTCCCCGATGTCCGCCCGGCCTTTCCGCCGGAGGTCGTGAAGGCCGTGTGCGCGGCGGCAGGTGTCGATGCCCTTTTGGGCAATTGCCATGCCTCTGGCACCGCCATCATCGCGGAACACGGGGCTGCGCATGTACGGACGGGGTACCCCATTTGCTACACCTCTGCTGATTCCGTGTTCCAGATCGCGGCGCATGAGGTGCATTTCGGGTTGGACCGCTTGCTGGACCTGTGCCGCGCGGTTGCGCCCATGCTGCACGAGATGCGGGTGGGCCGCGTGATTGCCCGCCCCTTTGTGGGCACGGATGGCGCGTTCGAGCGCACCGTGAACCGGCGCGATTTTGCGATCACCCCCCCGGCCCCGATCCTGGCCAACTGGGTTCAGGAGGCCGGGCACCGCGTTTACGGTGTGGGCAAGGTGGGTGACATCTTTTCCATGCAGGGCTTTGACGAGGTGCGCAAGGGCACGGATGCCGACCTGATGGAACATCTGTCGGACCTGGTGCACGGGGCAGAGGACGGCAGCCTGACCTTTGCCAATTTCGTGGAGTTCGACAGTCTGTATGGTCATCGTCGGGATGTGGCGGGTTATGCCCGGCACCTGGAGTGGTTCGATGCCCGGATCGGGCAACTGATCCCGCATCTGCGCGGCGGCGACCTTCTGGTGCTGACCGCCGATCACGGCAATGACCCGACCTGGGTCGGCACCGATCACACCCGCGAGCGGGTGCCCGTGCTGGTCCAGGGGGGCGACGGCGCGCCCCTTGGCCTGATCGGATTTCAGGACGTGGCCCGCCTGGTGGCCGTGCATCTGGGCGTGCCACCGCGATGAGCGCCTGACGGCGCACGCGATTTTTCAGGGGGCTCTGCCCCCGCCCTGCGGGCGCCCCCGAAGTACTTTTGGCCAGAAGAAGGGTATTGTGGCCCGCTGGCGGGCACGGCAGAAGGGATGAAAAGGAGCCGTCCCATGTCCGAACACCTGACCGTTGTTGAACACCCGCTTGTGCAGCACAAGCTGACCATCATGCGCGACAAGGCCACGCCCACGGCCGTGTTCCGGCAGCTGTTGCGCGAGATTTCGCAGCTTTTGGCCTATGAGGTGACGCGGGGCCTGCCGATGACCACGAAGCGGATCGAGACGCCCATGCAGGCGATGGATGCCCCCACGCTGGACGGCAAGAAGCTGGCCCTGATTTCGATCCTGCGGGCCGGCAACGGTCTGCTGGATGGCGTGTTGGAGTTGATCCCGTCGGCCCGTGTCGGCTTTGTCGGGCTTTACCGTGATGAAGAGACGCTGGAGCCGGTCGAATACTATTTCAAGGTGCCGGAAGCGCTGGAGGACCGGCTGGTGATTGCAGTCGATCCGATGCTGGCCACCGGCAATTCATCGGCGGCGGCCATCGACAAGCTGAAAGAGGCGGGGGCCACCAATATTCGCTTTCTGTGTCTGCTGGCCGCGCCGGAGGGAATCGCCCGGATGAAGGCCGCGCATCCGGATGTGCCCATTGTCACGGCCGCCGTGGATGACCGCCTGAATGACATCGGATATATCGTTCCGGGCCTGGGCGATGCGGGCGATCGGATGTTTGGCACCAAATAGGCCGCATCGCCGCTTTACTCAGCGTCGGGGTTGAGGCATCGTACCCCCCATATCTTGTGGGGGATATGATGCGTTTTACCAGAATTGCAGCCTTTGCTGTGCTTGCGGCGTCGTTGTCTGTTGGAACCGGGTCCGCGCAGACCTTGCGCAACGGGCAGACACCGGCCGAGTTTCCGCCCGCGTCCTTCAAGGGCACGCAGTACGTTGACAGCAACGGCTGTGTGTTCATCCGGGCCGGTATTGACGGCAATGTCACCTGGGTGCCGCGCGTGAACCGTCAGCGACGGCTGATCTGCGGCCAGACCCCGTCCCTGTCGGCCAATGCCGCCGCGGCCGCCCGCGTGACCCCGCGCCAGTCGGCGCCGGGGGTCGAGCAGATCACGGTGAGCCCTCCGGCCGCCGAAACGGCAGCCACGCAAGCCCCCGCGCCGGCACCGCGCCCGACCGTGCGGACAACCCAAGCCGCGCCAGCCCCGGCTGCACCTGCCCCGGCACCGCGCGTGACGGTCCAGCGTCCGGCCGCTGCCCCGGCGCCGCGGGTGCAAGCGCCCATCGCAACGCCGACACCGGCCCCGGCGGCGCAGGCCCGCACGCAAGTCCCGGCGCCAGCCCCGGCCCCTCGTCGCACCGTGACCGCCGAACGCGCCGCACCGTCCTGCGCGGGCGGCACGTCGGTCAGCAGTCGCTATATCAATTCCGGCCAATACGGCCCTGTGCGCTGTGGCCCGCAGCAGGTGGTGCGCGCGCCTGCAGGCACCGCGGCGACACCGCCGGTCGCGACCGCCCCCCGCGCACCCGTGCGCATGGCAACTGCCACAGCCCCCGCATCCGGCGTGGCTGGTCCCACCACCCGGCTGGTGCCGCGCCATGTGTTTGAACAGCGCGCCCTGAAGCGGCCCGCAAGCATTCCCGAAGGCTATGTGCCTGTTTGGGAGGATGACCGGTTGAACCCCCGGAGGGCCGAGCAGACGCTGAACGGCATTGCCCAGACCCGCCTGGCCTGGACCGACACGGTCCCGCGCCGCCTGATTGACCGCCGGACCGGGCGGGATGTCACCGCCACGGTGCCGCTGGTCTTTCCCTACACCGATATCGATACCCAAGAGCGCAATCTGGGCACCGTCACAATTGTGCGTCGCGACGGCCAGATCATGAAACGCGTGCAGCGCAAGACCCGCGCCAAGGCCCGCACGCCCGTTGTGTCAACGAAATCCGCCCCCGCCCCCGTGGTTGCCAAACCGGTCCGAGCCGCGCCGAACGCGACAGCCAAGGCGTCCGCGACGCGCCGCTATGTGCAGGTGGGGACCTTTGGCGTGCCATCGAATGCGCAGGCCGCCGCGCAACGGATTGTGCGTGCCGGGCTGCCTGCAAGGATCGGCAAGGTGACCCGTGGCGGCAAATCCTACCAGGTGGTTCTGGCGGGGCCTTTCGCGTCTTCCGCGGACCTGTCACAGGGTCTGAAACGCAGCCGGGCGGCTGGATTTTCCGACGCGTTCGTCCGCTAGCCTTCGCAGATCGATTGCAGTTGCAGCCAGTCGCGATCGCGCATGATCGGGGCGGGCTGCTGGCCTGACATCGGGTCCGCTTCGATCAGGGGCAGCGTCGCTTCGCCCGAGATGTCGCGGGCGCGGGCGTAGGGGGTGCTGCGCACCTTGGCCGCGGCAAAGCCGGGCAGAAGCCTGTCATGCGGCATCTCGACGGCGGGTCTGGACAGCTGGTCTTCGGCGAAGGTTTCGAGCACGTGATCGGGCAATGCGCCCGTGGTCAGCAGCGTGCCCGTGGCGCGGGGGCCCGCATGTTCCAGCAGCATGCGCAGCGGCGGTGTGTCGCTGCTGCGCACCTGTTCCGCCAGAATGTAGCCCGCCGCCACATCCGGTTCTTCGTAGTCTTCGACCAGCGCGCGGTTCAGCAGGACCGTGCCCCCGGGCAGCGACAGTGCCTCGCGCACACCGGCGGGCAGGATGACGACACGTGCGGCACCCGTGCGCCCGGCAAGCGCCACAAGACCCGGGCGTGCCTCGATACTGCTGCAGGGCTGGCCCGAGACCCGTTCGATCCGGGCGAGGAGCGCCGCGCCGATCTCGGCCTCTTTGACCGGTGGCACGACGCGCATGGCGTGATCGACCAGCGCACCGGGCAACCAGAACACGGCAAGCGCCGCCACGGCCGACACCGACACCGCCGCCCCAAGCCAGCGCAGCCGACCGGGTTTGGGCCGGGCCCGTGCAACGGCGCGGCGCAGCGTGTCGATGGCGTCGATCATCTCCGCCTCGTCCGGGCCAAGCTCGAGCACCTCATCGGGGTCGCCGTCGGGATAGTATGACGCGCCCCCCTTTTCGGGGATTGCACCCTTTTCAACCGCGGCCAGTGACCAATGGGTGATGGCGCGGTCGTTCAGGTCCGATATGACCAGCGTGGCGTCACCGATCGACACGATGACCTCGCGCCGTTGCGCGTCCATGGATGCGCGCCACAGGCCCGTCGCTTCGAGCCGATCGTATTTGCTGAGTGCTGTCATACCTGTACTGCGGCGGGCGTGTTCGTGCCTCTTTGGTTGAACTGACAATAGCAGACCGGCCACCCCGCGCCAAGCGATCACAAATCTGCCATCGCAGAAAGCGTGAATTGACCGCTGCCCGCGCGGCATGTCAGCCTGAGTTTACAGAATTTGATGAAAGGCTGCATGATGCGATCACTCATTTTGGGGGCGCTGGCCGCGATGACCTTGCCCATGGCCGGACAGGCCGCGGAAGGATCACGTATCCAGGTTACCGGCGAAATCATTGACACCTGGTGTTACTTTTCCGGCGTGATGGGCAGCCCGGACGCCGTCGTGGGATCGGCTCACCACACCTGCGCGCTGTGGTGCAGTGCCGGGGGCATTCCGGTGGGTTTGCTGGCCGAGGATGGCACCGTCTACATGGTGTTGAAAGTGGGAGATGACGATCAGGCCGCAGGCGGTGACGGCATCCTGAAGCTGGCCGCCCATACGGTCGAGGCCGATGGCATGCTGTATGAGCGCGACGGGCTGAATTACATCGTGGTGAACGAAGTGGTGTCCGATCTGGATATCACGAACAAGAACCACGATGATTTTGGCAATGTGCCGCCCTTCTCGATCCCGAAATCAGCACGTCCGGGAGGCGAATGATCATGTTGAGACAGTTTACAGCCGCCCTGGCCCTGATGGCCGCGCCATTGGCCGCCCAGGATTTCTCGGAAGGGTCCGAAGCGCGCAGCTGGAACCTTTATGCCGAGGTACCGTCGACCTTTGAGGCGACCGTGGTCGATCTGATTTGTGAGTTCACGGGCGACTGTCCCGCCGATTGCGGTGCAGGCAAGCGTCAGCTTGGACTGATCCGCACGGCTGACGACGCTCTGATCCTGCCGATGAAGAACAGCCAACCTGCCTTTACGGGCGCGGCCGTCGAATTGCAGCCCTTCTGCAACCAGACCATCACGGTGGACGGGCTGATGATAGATGACCCGGAACTGGGCGCCAACAACGTCTATCTGGTGCAGACCATCGTCCCACCCGGTGGTGGCGACAAGATCAAGGCCAACAAGTGGACCAAGAACTGGGCCGCAGAGCATCCCGAAGCCAAGGGCAAGGGGCCTTGGTTCCGCCGTGATCCAAGCATTGCCGCCATCATCGAGCAGGAAGGCTATTTGGGTCTGGGCACCGAGTTCGACAAGGAATGGATTGCGGAGAACTTCTGAGGTGATGCGATCAGCTTTGACCGCGCTTGCGCTGTTGGCGGCACTGCCCGCCACCGGCCAAAGCCCTTTTCCCGTGGATATCGGCGGGCCCTACGAGTTGGTGGACCAATTCGGCGCGGTGCGCACGCAGGCCGACCCGGATGGGAAGTACCAGCTGGTGTTCTTTGGCTATGCCAATTGCCTGAACATCTGTTCCGCGGCGATGCCCCTGATGGCACAGGTCGTGGATGAATTGGCGCGCGATGGCATTGCCGTGACTCCCGTGATGATCACGGTCGCCCCCGATCAGGACCAGGTCGACACGATGGGCGCACCGCTGGCGGAGATTCACCCGGATTTCATTGGTCTGACAGGGGAACAGGACGCGCTGCAAGCCGCCTATGACGCCTTCAAGGTCGAGGTGGAGCCGCTGTTCATGGACCCCGAATACGGCTGGATCTATTCCCATGGCAGTTTCGTGCATCTGCTGGATGGAGAGGGCGACCTGCTGACCCTGCTGCCGCCCGTTCTGGATGTGACGCAGGTTGCAAACATTGCGCGTGGCTACATCCCCGAGCCAAGCTGAGGCGGGCGCACCAACGGGTGTGCCTTGCGGCGCTGCCTAGCTGAACTGTTCCGAGATGAGCCGCTCTTCGAGCCCGTGGCCGGGGTCGAAGAGGATGCGGTGCACGACCGAGGGTTCTGACTGGATTTCCACGGTCGAGACATCGCGGATGGACCGCGAGTCCGCCTCGGCCATGACCGGGCGCTTGTCCGCTTCGAGCACGTCGAACCGCACCTTTGCCATCTTGGGCAGAAGCGCGCCGCGCCACCGACGTGGACGGAACGCTGCCACGGCAGTCAACGCCAGCACATCCGACCCGATGGGCAACACGGGACCGTGGGCCGAATAGTTGTACGCCGTGGACCCCGCGGGCGTGGACACCAGCGCGCCATCACAGACCAGTTCATCCATCCTGAGCCGGCCATCGACCGTGATCCGCAGCTTGGCCGCCTGCGGCCCCGCCCGCAGCAGCGACACCTCGTTGATCGCGAGCGCCTTGTGGCTGGTGCCGTCGGACCGGAGGGCGGTCATGGACAGGGGGTTCAATTCGGCCTCTTCCGCCGCTTCCAGCCGCTCGACCAGATCGGATTCGCCATATTCGTTCATCAGAAAGCCGATGGTGCCGCGATTCATGCCGTAGACGGGTTTGTTCAGATGCTGCGTACCATGCAGGGTCTGCAGCATGAACCCATCCCCGCCCAGCGCCACGATCACGTCCGCATCTTCGGTTTCCGCATCGCCATAGCGCCCGATCAGCGCGGCCCGCGCGGTCTGCGCCACGGGGGCGCGGCTGGCCGCAAAGGCAATCTTGAGGGGCATGGAAAGGTTTCCTATGGCAAACGTATTTCGCCGAAAGAACCATATCTTTTCGCCCCTTACCAGCGTTCCGCGCGCTTTGTCGCTGGTGGTGCGCGTTTGGTCGGGATACATCCTTTGCTCAAGGGGTCGGTTTCCGATAGGAAACGGCCAACAAAATCGACTCAGTCCACGCAGGAGAGTTCTCATGAATGCGCCCCATCGCACCGACGGTTTTTTCACCCAATCCCTGGCCGATCGTGATCCCGAACTGTTCGGATCGATCCGCGATGAACTGGGCCGCCAGCGCGACGAGATCGAGCTGATTGCATCCGAAAACATCGTGTCGGCCGCCGTGTTGGAAGCGCAGGGCAGCGTGATGACCAACAAGTATGCCGAGGGCTATCCGGGCCGTCGGTACTATGGCGGGTGCCAATATGTGGACGTGGCCGAAAACCTTGCGATCGAACGTGCCTGCAAGCTGTTTGATTGCGGGTTTGCCAATGTGCAGCCGAATTCCGGTTCTCAGGCCAACCAGGGTGTGTTCCAGGCGCTGCTGCAACCGGGCGATACCATTCTGGGCATGTCGCTGGACGCCGGTGGCCACCTGACACACGGGGCCAAGCCAAACCAGTCGGGCAAGTGGTTCAATGCCGTGCAATACGGTGTGCGCCGCGACACGCTGGACATCGACTATGACCAGATCGAAGAACTGGCGCTGGAGCACAAGCCGCAGATGATCATCGCCGGTGGATCGGCCATTCCGCGCGTCATCGACTTTGCCCGCATCCGCGAGATTGCGGACAAGGTGGGCGCATGGCTGCTGGCCGATGTCGCCCACTTTGCCGGTCTGATCGCCGCCGGAGAGTACCCGTCGCCCTTCCCGCATGTGCATGTGGCGACGACGACAACCCACAAGACCCTGCGCGGCCCGCGCGGCGGCATGATCCTGACCAATGACGAGGCGCTGGCCAAGAAGTTCAATTCGGCCATTTTTCCCGGCATTCAGGGTGGCCCGCTGATGCACGTGATCGCGGCCAAGGCCGTGGCCTTTGGCGAGGCGCTGGAGCCATCGTTCAAGACCTACCAGCAGCAGGTGATCAAGAACGCCCAAGCGCTGGCGGACCAGTTGCACAAGGGCGGTCTGGACACGGTCACCCACGGCACCGACACCCATGTCATGCTGGTTGACCTGCGCCCCAAGGGCGTGAAGGGCAACGCAACCGAGAAAGCGCTGGGCCGTGCCCACATCACCTGCAACAAGAACGGCGTGCCCTTTGACGACGAAAAGCCGACAATCACGTCCGGTATTCGTTTGGGATCACCGGCGGGCACAACGCGTGGCTTTGGCGAAGCCGAGTTCCGGCAGATCGGCGACTGGATCATCGAAGTTGTCGACGGCCTTGCGGCCCATGGCGAGGATGGCAATGATGCTGTCGAAGCGAAGGTGAAGGCCGAGGTGGCTGACCTGTGCGCCCGCTTCCCGCTGTATCCAAACCTCTGACCCACTTTTGACGGGCACACGCACCGACCGGATCGAGCGGCGCCTGGGCGATGCCCTGAGGGCCCGCTTGCCCGCGTCGGCCGCCGAGTTTGTCATGTTCACGGTCAAGCAGGGCTGGGCGAGCCTGTTTGGTGCACTGCTGCTGGCCGGTCTGATCGTGACAGATGCCATCTGGCAAGAGACGTGGATCATCGCCCGCTATGATGCGCTGCTGATCTATGCGATTTCGTTGCAGGCCATCCTGCTGATCCTGCGGATCGAAACATGGGCCGAGATGCGGATCATCCTGCTGTTCCACCTGACAGGCACCGCGATGGAACTGTTCAAGGTGCATATGGGATCGTGGAGCTATCCCGGCGACGCCATGACCAAGATTGCGGGCGTGCCCCTGTTTTCGGGGTTCATGTATGCCAGCGTCGGCAGCTATATCGCACGGGTCATGCGTGTCTTTGACATGCGCTTTGCCCCGTTTCCACCTGTCTGGGCGCTGTGGGCCCTGTCCGGTCTGATCTATGCCAATTTCTTTGCGCATCACTTTTTGCCCGACATCCGGGTTGTGTTGATCGTGGGCAGTGTCTTGCTGTTTTGGCGGACCCGGGTCTGGTTTCGGATGGCCCGGTTCTACTGGATGCCGATGCCCGTCGCCGGTGCCCTGGTCGCGCTGTTCATGTGGGTGGCCGAAAACATCGGGACGGCGACCAGCACGTGGCTGTATGCCGGGCAATTGCCGGGCGATCCGGTCAATTTCTCGAAGATGGGCAGTTGGTACATGTTGCTCTACCTTGCCTTTGGCACCGTCACGTTGGTCAGTCGCGATGCGTTGATGCGCAGCGCCTGGGCGCCGGTGTCGCAGAAGCAGACGGTGCAGGCCACCTAGAAGACGCTGTGATCGCCCCGTTCTACGGTCGCCTCGCCCTTGAGGACGGCAGCGTAATAGTCGAACAGCGTGTCGGCACCGGTCGCAGGGGTTGCGGTGCGGTCATACTGCTGCGTGTCCGGGTTCAGTACCAACATCGATTCCGTGGCATAGTAGAGGCCGATACGCGCAAGCTCGGCCTTGGCCGCGAGGGGGGGGACCACCTTGCCTGCCGCCGCAAGACCGCCTGCAATCGCGCGCATCATACCCACCGGAACATGTTTGAACCTGGGCGTCTGGCCCAACAGGGCAAACAGGTGGTCCCCCATCGCGCGCGGCGTCAGCGCGGGGCCTGGCCCGCCGATGGGCAGCACGCGGTTTTGCAGGTCGGGCGTGTCGACGCAAAGGGCCAGATAATGCCCTAGGTCCCGATCACTGATCGGCGTGCAGGCCGTCAATGCGCCATCCCCGAACAGCAGATACGGCTTGCCGCTCCGGACCCGCGCGATCTGACCTGACAGCGACTTGAAATAGGCGGTGGGCCGCACGATGGAATAGGTCAGCCCGGACGCAATCAGCGCCTGTTCGGCGGCCAGCTTGGCGTGCTGGAAGGCAAGGCGCGGGCGCTGGACACAGATCGCCGACAACAGCACGACATGCGGCACCCCCGCGGCCCGCGCCGCCTGCACGATATCGACCGTCGCCCGATGATCGATGGCCCAGGCGTCCCGTGGCGGACCGGTACGCGAGGCGAGACAGGAGATCACCGCGTCAAAGGTGCCGCGCCCGAACACGTCACGCGCCACCGCGGTCGGGTCCAAGACTTCGGTTTGAATGCAGGCCGCACCGGCTGCCGAAACTGCGTCGGCACCCGGCCGCATGACACATGTCACCGCATGGCCCCTGTCCAGAAGGGCCGCCGTGGTCGCGCGGCCAATTGTGCCCGTGGCCCCAAAGACCAGGACATGTTTCGGAGACGGGGCGCGCAATGGATCAGTCACGGCATATGGGTGTCACATTGGCCCCTGCATTGCCAGTGCCGGTCACACCCGGCCCGTCGACCACATCCAGAGAACGACACCGCCCAGCACCAGCAGGATGTTGAAGGCGATGGCAGCACCGATACCCAACCACAGGCCCTTGCGCCGGTCCGCGCGGTCGATGTTTTGCAGAAAGACAATCACGCGATCTTCGGCCGTGCCAAGGGCTGCACCGTCGATCTGGCGCATCAGCTTTGGATGTCCGCCGAAGGATTGCGCCCTCACGATCTTGCGCGCCTCTGCGTGCAGCCGTTTGGGCATGCGGCGCCCCGTTCGGCGCAACGCCGTCTCAAGCGACTTGGCCTTGACACCAAACGCAGCGCCCAACGCGCGTTGCACGCGGTCGGCGCGGGCCTGAATGCTGTGTGCGGTTTCCATGCCGCTGTTTACCGCGCGGGCGGTGCATGCTCAATCCCTCTGGATGCGCCGGCGCAATCCGGCTAAGCCTTGGCGCATGCTCAGCTATTCCGAACATGGGGACGCAACAGGCACCCCGCTGCTGATTGCCCATGGCCTTTACGGGTCAGGGCGGAACTGGGGGATCATTGCCAAACGGCTGTCCGATACCCGGCGCGTGATCACCGTGGACATGCGCAATCATGGGCACAGCTTTTGGTCAGACGATCACGCCTATACCGATCTGGCATCGGACCTGGCCGAGGTGATCGACGCGCTGGGTGGCCCGATGGATGTTGTTGGCCATTCCATGGGCGGCAAGGCGTCGATGATGCTGGCCGTGACCCGGCCCGACGCTGTCCGGAGGCTGGTAATCGGCGACATTGCGCCGGTCGGCTATGACCACAGCCAAATTCAGTACATCGAAGCAATGCGCGCCGTCGACCTGAGCACGGTGACGCGCCGGTCGGACGCCAACGCCCAATTGGCCGACCTGGGGGTTGAACCGGCCCTGTGCAGTTTTCTGACCCAGTCGCTGGACGTGGCGGACCGGCGCTGGCGACTGAACCTGGACGCGCTGGCGCAGAATATGCCTGCGATTCTTGGCTTTCCGCAGGTCGAAGGCCAGTTCGAGGGCCCAACACTGTTTCTGTCCGGCGCACAGAGCGCATATGTCACCCACGATCACCGCCCGGCCATCCGCACCTTGTTTCCCGCCGCCCGGTTCGTGAAGATCACCGGCGCCGGGCATTGGCTGCATGCTGATGACCCGCGCGCTTTTGAAGGCACCGTGCGCGCCTATCTGGACGCACCGCCCCCCCAGCCCTTGACGTAACCCCTGTCCACGCCGCTATTTTATGGTTGGAGTGAATCTAGGGGTGCGATCATGTGGGATAAGCTGCTTGACCGTTTTCTGACGGGCATGATGGTCGATGACCGTCTCAGCCTGACCTATCCTGATGGGGTGACGCGCGATTATGGCCCCGACACGGGCGCCACCGCGCATCTTGAGATTTCGGACAGCGCGACCTTGCGCGCACTGATCCTGAACCCTGATCTGGGCCTGGGCGAAGGGTACATGGATGGCAGGATCACCCCGCGCAATTGCACACTGGACGATGCATTGACCATCATCGTGCGCAACCGGTTCAAAGGCACGATCCCCACCTGGATGCTGATGGCGAACCGGGCGCGGTTCCTTATGCGCCGCTTCATCCAGCACAATGCGCCAAGCGCGTCCCGAAGGAACGTGGCGCACCATTATGATATTTCGGATGACCTGTATCGCCGGTTTCTGGACACCGACATGCAATATTCCTGCGCTTACTTTCGCCATGACGCGATGACGCTGGAAGAGGCGCAAGCCGCCAAGAAGGCGCATATCGCTGGCAAGCTGTGTCTTGAGCCGGGCATGCGGGTGCTGGACATCGGCTGTGGTTGGGGCGGAATGGCCCTGACCCTGGCCCGCGATCACGGTTGCCGTGTCACCGGCATCACGCTGAGCGAGAACCAGCTTGCCACGGCCCGGCGCCGGGCCGAGGCGGCGGGCCTGGCCGATCGGATCGAATTCCGATTGCAGGACTATCGCCACACCGAAGGCACGTTTGACCGGATCGTGTCTGTGGGCATGCTGGAACATGTGGGGGTGCCCAATTTCAACACCTACTTCCAGCGTGTGGCCGAATTGCTGGACCCCGATGGCGTTGCGCTGATCCACACCATCGGGCGATCCGCGCCGCCAATGGCGCATTCATCCTGGATCAACAAATACATCTTTCCCGGTGGCTATGTTCCATCCCTGTCCGAGCTGGCTCCGGCGATGGAACGGTCCGGCCTGTGGCAAACGGATATCGAAGTGTGGCGGCTGCACTATGCCAAGACCATCCGCCACTGGCGCGACCGGTTCGAAGCGCATCTGGACGAGATCAGGCAGGACTATGACGACCGGTTCATACGCATGTTCCGCTACTATCTGACGGTGTGCATCATGGCGTTCGAACACCAGATGCAGGGGGTGTATCACCTGCAACTCGCGCATAAACGCGATGCCGTGCCGTTGTCGCGCGACTATCTCTATGACACGGGGACAAAGGCCAGAGTACCCGCGCCACGGATGTCCGAAAGCGCCTAGGCTGCGGCGGCGGCGTCCCGCAAAAGTGACACATGCAATTCGTCGACAACCTCGACACCTTCCCCGAAAGACCTGCCTTCGGACAGGGCACCGGGGTAGCCCAGTGTGCGGATACCGGCGGCCACCGGGGCCTGCGCGCTTTCCGGCGTATCCTCGATCGCCAGCGCCGCATCCGCGGTGATGTGCAATTGGCGCAACGCCTCGTTGTAGATGTCCGGGGCCGGTTTCGACCGCGCGGCGATGGTGCGATCACCGATGAAATCGAAGACCGATGCATCCACCTGAGATTGCAATCCACGCAGAATGGCCGCGACCTGTCGCGGATCGGTCGCGGTGACGAAGCCAAGGCGCATCTGCAGCACCTGCGCTTCGGCAATCAGGTCGGCGATGCCCGGGCGCAGCTTGACGCCGTCCTCCAGCGCAGCTTCGAACGCTTCGAGTTTGGACTGGTACACCGCGTCGACATCGACGTCTGCCTCTTGTGTGCTGGCGTAATGGGCGATCCGGGCCTTGCCGCCCGGCACTTCCAGCAAGGACCGATAGGTGTCGGTGTCCCAATGCCAGACCAGTTCGTTGATCTCGAAGGCGGTGTTGAAGGCGCGACGTTGCAGGTCAGACGTTTCCGTCAGGACCCCGATCGATCCAAAGAGCAATGCGGAATAGGTCATGTATGGGTTCCTTGTGATGGCAGCGCAGGGACAGGCAAGTAACTGCGTGACTGCTGCAGAAGTTCCGCACCCGAAGCCGGTTTTCGTCGAGCGCATGTTTGCCGCCTCTTGCACCTTCCTGCGCCATCCCTATAAGGCAGGACAATTTGCACATTTGGGGGGCCAAGATGCCAAAGCGTACCGACATCAAGTCGATCATGATCATCGGCGCGGGTCCCATTGTCATCGGTCAGGCCTGCGAGTTCGACTATTCCGGCGCACAGGCCTGCAAGGCGCTGCGGGAAGAAGGCTACCGGGTTGTTCTGGTCAACTCGAACCCGGCCACCATCATGACAGATCCGGGCTTGGCCGACGCCACGTATATCGAGCCGATCACACCCGAAATCGTCGCAAAGATCATCGAGAAGGAACGCCCCGATGCGCTGCTGCCGACGATGGGTGGACAGACCGGCCTGAATACGTCGCTTGCGCTGGAAGAGATGGGTGTTCTGGACAAGTTCGGGGTCGAGATGATCGGCGCAAAGCGCGAAGCCATTGAAATGGCCGAAGACCGCAAGCTGTTCCGAGAGGCGATGGACCGGCTGGGCATCGAGAACCCCCGCGCCACCATCGTGACGGCCCCCAAGGACGAAAAAGGCAACAAGGATCTGGCGGCCGGTGTTGCGCTGGCCCTCGAAACGCTCGAAGAGATCGGCCTGCCCGCCATCATCCGCCCCGCCTTTACCCTGGGCGGCACCGGCGGCGGCGTGGCCTATAACCGCGACGATTACGAGGCGATCTGCCGGTCCGGGATGGACGCGTCGCCCGTGGGTCAGATCCTTGTGGACGAGTCGCTGCTGGGCTGGAAGGAATACGAGATGGAGGTGGTGCGCGACACCGCGGACAACGCCATCATCGTCTGTTCCATCGAAAACGTGGACCCGATGGGGGTGCATACGGGCGACAGCATCACCGTGGCCCCGGCCCTGACGCTGACGGACAAGGAATACCAGATCATGCGCAACCACTCGATCGCGGTGCTGCGCGAGATCGGCGTGGAAACAGGCGGGTCGAACGTGCAATGGGCGATCAACCCCGATGACGGGCGCATGGTCGTGATCGAGATGAACCCTCGCGTGTCGCGGTCTTCGGCACTGGCCTCAAAGGCGACAGGGTTCCCGATTGCCAAGATCGCAGCCAAGCTGGCGGTCGGCTATACGCTGGACGAGTTGGACAACGACATCACCAAGGTGACGCCCGCGTCGTTCGAGCCGACCATCGACTATGTCGTCACGAAGATCCCGAAATTCGCATTCGAAAAGTTCCCGGGCGCGGAGCCGTCCCTGACGACCGCCATGAAGTCGGTGGGCGAAGTCATGGCCATAGGCCGGACATTCCACGAGTCGCTGCAAAAGGCGATGGCATCCATGGAATCCGGCCTTGTCGGCCTTGATGACATCGACATCCCCGGGGCACCGGACAAGGCGGCGGTGGTCAAGGCCATTTCTGCGCAAACGCCGGACCGCTTGCGCCTGATCGCGCAGGCCATGCGCCACGGGTTGAGCGACGATGACATCTTTGGCGCAACCAAGTTCGACCCCTGGTTCCTGTCCCGCATCCGCGAGATCGTGGACGCCGAGGCGCGGGTGCGCGATGCCGGCCTGCCCGTGACCGAAGACGGGCTGCGGGGCCTCAAGATGATGGGCTTTACCGATGCGCGCCTGGCCCAATTGAGCGGGCGAGAAGAGGATCAGGTGCGTCGTGCACGCGAAAATCTGGGCGTGCGGGCCGTGTTCAAGCGGATCGATACCTGCGCGGCCGAGTTCGAGGCCCAAACGCCCTACATGTACTCGACCTATGAAACGCCGGTCTTCGGCGATGTCGAGTGCGAGGCGCGCCCGTCAGACCGCAAGAAAGTTGTCATTCTGGGCGGCGGTCCGAACCGGATCGGACAGGGGATCGAGTTCGACTATTGCTGCTGTCACGCCTGTTTTGCCCTGACGGACGCAGGGTACGAGACCATCATGGTCAACTGCAATCCTGAAACGGTCAGCACCGACTATGACACATCCGACCGGCTGTATTTTGAACCGCTGACGTTCGAACATGTGATGGAAATTCTGCGGGTCGAGCAGGATAACGGCACGTTGCATGGCGTGATCGTGCAATTTGGCGGGCAGACACCACTAAAGCTGGCCAACGCGCTGCAAGACGCCGGCATTCCGATACTTGGCACCACGCCTGACGCCATCGACCTGGCCGAGGACCGCGAACGCTTCCAGGCCCTTGTCAACGATCTCGGTCTCAAGCAGCCCAAGAACGGCATCGCCCATTCTGATGCCGAAGCACTTGAAATCGCGGGCGATATCGGCTTCCCGCTTGTCATTCGCCCGTCCTATGTCCTGGGTGGGCGCGCGATGGAGATCGTGCGCGATCAGGCGAACCTGGAACGCTATATCTCAGAGGCTGTGGTGGTGTCGGGCGACAGCCCCGTCTTGCTGGACAGTTATCTGGCCGGTGCGGTCGAACTGGATGTGGACGCGTTGTGCGACGGTACGGATGTGCATGTGGCTGGCATCATGCAACATATCGAAGAGGCTGGCGTCCATTCGGGCGACAGCGCCTGTTCCCTGCCCCCTTATTCGCTGCCATCCGATATCATTTCCGAGATCGAGGCGCAGACACATGCGCTGGCCAGGGCGTTGAAGGTGGTTGGCCTTATGAACGTGCAATTCGCGATCCAGGGCGACGACATCTACCTCATCGAGGTTAACCCCCGCGCCTCGCGGACCGTGCCCTTCGTCGCCAAGTCCACCGACAGCGCAATTGCCTCAATCGCCGCGCGGGTCATGGCGGGCGAGCCCCTGTCCAACTTCCCACAGCGCCCGGCCTATGATGCAGATGCCAGCTATGACAGCGTGCTGCCGCTCGCAGATCCGATGACGCTGGCTGATCCGAACATGCCCTGGTTCTCGGTCAAGGAGGCTGTGTTGCCGTTTGCACGCTTTCCCGGTGTCGACACGATCCTGGGACCAGAGATGCGGTCAACCGGCGAAGTCATGGGGTGGGACCGGACGTTTGCCCGTGCCTTCCTCAAGGCGCAGATGGGGGCGGGCATGGTGCTGCCCAATGCAGGCTGCACCTTCATTTCGATCAAGGATATGGACAAGACCCCACAGATGCTCGAAGCGGCACAGATCCTGCATGGGCTTGGTTTCACAACCGTCGCGACGCGCGGGACCGCCACATGGCTTGAGGCCAACGGCGTGCCGTGCAGCATGGTCAACAAGGTCTATGAAGGCCGCCCGGATGTGACCGACATGATGAAGGACGACGGCATTCAACTGGTGTTCAACACCACCGAAGGGTCGCTCGCCGTTGAAGACAGCAAATCCATCCGTGCCATCGCGCTTTATGACCGGATCCCGTATTTTACCACCGCTGCCGGGGCATATGCGGCGGCACTGGCGATCCGGGAGCAGGCACAGGGTGATGTCGGTGTGAAAGCGTTGCAGGGTTAGTAGTTCAGAAAGCGATCCGAGATTTCGTCGAAATTCGCGAGGATCGAATCGCCCAGAACCGAAGCCAGTTGCGCGTTGCGCGAATCAACCGGGGCACCGGACGCCGCACCGCTCAGGATCGGTTCCAGCGTTTTCCACTTGCTGGCAACCTTGCCCAGTGTGATCTTGATATGGATATTCGGTGCCGGAACGATCCCCGTTTCTACATCTCCTTCGACCAACCTGACAAGCGCGTCGGAAAATTCGGCAATGTCGGTCGCAAGGATAGCCCCGGCGCCTTCTGGTGTCAGGTTGGTCAGAAACAGGCACAAATCTCGCTGGAAGGCCTGCGATGCAACTCGCAATTCCTGCACCAAGGCATAGGACGCGCGATGCCGCTCTTCGACATCACTGGGGGCTGATTGCCATCGTTCGCGGTACCGCGCTGCAAGCGACGGATTGCCGAGCAGCAGCAACGTGACCGGTACGGTGTGGCGATCACCCGCTGCAATCTGGCGGGCCGAGCGCGTGTAGGTTTCAAGCTCGGTCAACATGGGTTCGGACGCATCCGGGTCCATGGCCAGCCACACCGACAGCGTCGTCAACATCTCGGACGATGCGATGACATCTTGTGCGTGCACAGGGGTTTCAGCCCCGACAAACAGCATGCAGGCAGATTTGGTGATGCGATGGACAAGCACCGCCTGATCCGCCAAGTCGCGGATCGTGTTGCGATCCGCCTGCGCAGGCGGTGCACCAAATCCGAGCGCAAGGATTGCCGCCATCAAGGGAATTGCCAAGAACTTCATGCGAGGTACCACCACTAGACTGGCACGCTCTTACAGGTGACGCCTTAAAGCGGCTTTAACGGTGGTGCCGAAGCAGGATCTCTTGCGCTTGCTCTGCCGGGCGGAATGAGTATAACGCCCGCCACGGTGCCGCTGTAGCTCAGCTGGTAGAGCACGTCATTCGTAATGATGGGGTCGGGGGTTCGAGTCCCTTCAGCGGCACCACCTTTTGGGCCCACCGCCTTTGCTATCTTGCGACCGGATGCGTTCCAAGTTGTGCTGGCCCTTGCATCAGTTGCTTGGGTAATGCCGGTGGTTTGACAAGCATCCGTGCATTCAGCATTGCCGTTTCCGACGCTGGCAACGAACGCCGCCGCGCTTTCCTCAAATCTTTACAACCGCTTAGGCCAGCAACGCTGCGAGGAATAGCGCAAGGTTCGCGCCGTCACTGCCGTCCGGGTCCGCCACGTCTGCCGATTGCGGCAGCACTGTTGCATCGTCCGGGCCGTCCCAATGTGGCTCAATCCGGCCAAGACCGCCCTGTTCAACAAGGTCCCGCACCAGCGAGAATGCGGCCGACGGGCGCTGCAATCTGATGAAATCCGAGACGGGCAAACCCATCGCATCGCGTTGCGCGATCCCCATCCGGGCCGCCATCGACAACACGCGCTGGGTGCGCACCTTGGCGCTGTAGCCTTGGGCAATGCTGTGATCGACAGAAGCCACGGCGGCACTGCCATCAAAGCTGATACCGCGGCGCCGTACATGCGTGGCACCGGTCAGGGAATAGACGTCATCGACAATCACTGTGGTCCCCGGCAGCCTGGACGCCCGGCCCGGGAATCCGCCCGGATGGAACGCCGCCACGCGGGCCTCTGCAACAGCAGTGAGCATTTGCAGCGCTTCGTTGCGCAGCTGGAATGCAGCACGCGCAAACGGGGCCTTGGCAAAGTCGGTTTCACGCGGTGTGCAAAGGATCACTCTCAAACGCGGTTGCGCCGCAAGCCGGTCGGCGAGGATCTGCATCAGATCAATTGTAACAGCCCCGGCGCCTGCCCCGGCATGGACCGTACGGGCAAGGCCTGATGTCTCGATGTAAACCAGTTCCTCGGCCTGATGGAATGCACGGGCCAGCGACCAAAGCGCATCGCGCGCGCCGTGTACCGACAATTCATACTCGCGCCGCAATTCGTTCAGCAGCCGGTTGCCATTGGTCACGTTCAGCGTGGGCGCAGGCAAGCTCAGCGCGCTTGCGATGTCGTTGATCACGGTCTGCAAATCGATGGGCGAGGCTGAGTCAAGCGGATTGCCCGGCGGCAGCAGGGACAGCTCTGGCGTCTCGGACACCGCGGCCACGGTCTGCAAGAGCACACCGGACGAGGTCGCCCCGGCAGGTGCTGCCCCGGCCCGCGCCGGTGGGTTCATGTTGTCGCCGCCCGACATGGCCAGCCATCCGGGGGCTTGGGCAGGTGGTGGCCCGCCCGGCAGCGGGATGAAGGGCTGCACACGCCGCACGGCGTGGCGTGCCAGATCATAGCCCAGTGCCCCTTCGACCCGCACCCCGGCGCTGTGCGTGTCCGGTCCGGGCGGATTGCCAGGGTTCCCCTGCCCGTGATTGGCCGACAGCGCGTCGCGATCCCATGATGTTCCGCTCAGCACACCGTCCCAGTCCAGACCTGCGCTGACAGCGGCACCGCCGATGCCCGTGACCACAATCGCTTCGAGCCGTCCCATCGTGGGCTGGCGCGGCCCGGTGCGTGGCACGGTTTCGGACGCAAGGGCCCGTGCGGCGTCAACCGGGGTGCCTGCGGCACCATCATCAGGCCCGTCGTCGGTGCCGAACAACGGCACGGGCGCCACGGATTTCACCGTATCGGGCACGGCGGCCATCCGGTCCGGCGCGGGACCAAAAATGTCGGGTGGCGGGGCCGCGGGCCCGGCCGCAATGGCAAGGGTGCGCGCCGCGAACAGACGCCGGGTCTGGGTGCGCGGTGTGACAACCATGTCAAAGACCAGCGTGGCCGGATCGGGCTTGGGATCGCCCGCACCGAGGCCAAGCGGATTGTGTACGAGGATCTGTGTCGGCACGCCCGCCACCGCGATCCCGGCACCGCCATCCCCGCGCTTGAAGGACGGCGTTTCACCAATTGCAGGGATCGAAACAAAGCGCTGGTTGTAGATGCGCACCGCGCTGCCATCGGGTACGGCATCTGCTGCAATCACCACCACGACGTCCTCGTCCGCTGTCCATGTGGCCGTGGCGCCCACAAGCGGCGCAGGGTTGGCCCCGAACACGCCAGCCCCGCCCCCCGCCGGAAACGCAGGCCAATGGGCCGGAGCGCCGGGGCCGGGCGGAACCGGCACACCATCCGCTATGATCGGCGCGACAGCGAACATCAGCGGGTTGCCAGCCGCGCCATCCATCCGCGTCAGGACCTGGTTCGACATCGCCATTAGGTCAGGACCATCCACCGCATAGTCGATAATCACTTCGGTTCGCACTTGTGGTTTCAGGTCCTCGGGTATGTCGCCATCTTCGGCAGGCACCCCAGCCACCGCGCTGGTGGTGCGGTTGCCCCGCAGGTGCCAATCGAGGTCCACCGCATAGGCGCGAAAGAACTGCCGCGGCAGCGTGATCCCACCGGGCAGGCCAGGCTGCGCCAGCGGCCCGGCCCCCATGGTGCCTCCGGTGGCCCACCCCAGTCGCACCCTGGTTCCGGCTTCGGACCCTGTTGCCGCCAAAACCTCTCCGGCTGACATCGCGACAAGGCCGGACCCGTCCAGTGTACCGGTCTGCGTGTCCGAACCGTCCTGCTTTTCCACGCCCACGTCACCCAAGGCCGCCACAAAAGGTGCACCGTGCAGGTCCACGACCTGCGCCAGAACGCCCGAAGCGAGCGCGGCGATGGTGCCGACACCTCCCGCGCCGCCGGTGCCTGCACCATCGGAAAAGTCGAGCGCTGGAAAGGTCGTGATCAGGTCGTCGAACAGGGCAGCCACGGCGATGGGGTCGATGATCAGGCCGCGACTGTCATGAAAGCTCATCGGTTCGCTGCGGCCCAGGCTTTCGCCCGGCTCATAGGTTTGCGGGGACCGGTCCGGCACCGGAACAGCCCCTGTGAAAACCAGCGTTTCGGGAACAGGCCGATGGTGGGGCGCGGGGGCCACGGCGTAGCGTGCCATCAGGGTCGACAAACGTGCGACCGCCTGCGGGTGCAGGCGAAACGCGCCAACAGGACCAGCGATTCCGGCGCCGGTTACATCCCGGAATTCGTGCCCCTGATCCAGATATTCCAACGTGCCCCGAAACGGGGCCAGCGCATTGCCGGACGGCGTCAACCGGAGTGTGCCCGCGTCAAAGGAGGGGTCTGCCGACCCCCAGGCGTTTGACAGGTGCGGCATCGTCAATCCCAGCGCGTCAAGTCCGTTGTCTTGCAGGGCTTGGGCTGCGGCCTGGGGGGTTAATGTGAAAACGGTCAGCTGTGTCATGGGTCAATCCCGATCCGAACTTGAGACCCGCCGCCCGTCCGGTGTGATTACCTCGAACGTGATGCTGCGGATGTCTCTGCTGGCGAACACCGTTATCCCCGTGCGCGCCCCGATCTTCTGCCGGTTGGCGACATAAAGCGGGGCCTGTGCGCCACCGGTTGGTGCCGGTCCGCGTCCCACCGGCACGTCGGCCAGCGGGGCCTCGTAGACCAGTTCGTTGCCGACCGTCTCGAATTGCGAGCGCGGCCGGTTTATCCCCAGGTCAAGGATAGGTCCCGGGCGCGGTTCAATTCTGCGGGGTCGGCGGAAGGGCAGATCGGGCGTGTCGTCAGGCTGTGGGCGGAACCGGTCAAAGCGGTCCGTCAAATCGCGCAGGTCGCGGAACCGGTCTGTGCCCAGCACACCGCCCGATGTGGGCCGGATCGCAATGCGCACGCGATATTCCAGCGGGCCCGTCACTGGCGCATCCGTCGTCACCGAAAAGACGGTACCCCGCCCCGAAATGCTGAAACTATCCACCTCGCTCAGGTCCGGCAACGGGATAAGGGATCCCTGACCAAAGCTGATTGCGCGTTCCGTTACACGCCCCAACGGGTCCGTCATGCGCAGCAGGATACTGCCGCCAGGCATCTGGGCAGGGCGGCGGATGAACAGGCGATAGTTGCGGTCCTGCCCGTCCGGCGCGCGCCACAGGGCGGTCTGGGTCATTTCCGGCACTTCCGGGATCAGGTCCAGCGGAGTGGCGCCCGGCAGCTTTTGGCCGGGGTTCAACGGGTCCTCGCCCGCATCCGGGGCCACGGTGTTGTAATGCAGCCCCGGCACGCCGTCCAACCGCACCTCTGCCGACAGCGTGTGGGGGCCAAGCGTCGTGGGCAAGATCGGTGCGTCAGACACGGCTGACAAAAGGATGTCCCCGAAATTGCCGCCACCCGGCCATTCCAGCATTGGCGGCGACAAGGGCGGCGGCCCGCTTGGCGGAATAACGACAGGGACGGCGGGCGACGGTCGCCCCCTGCCCTTGCGGACGCCGCGTTGCGCATCGTCCTGTCCCCACGCGATGGCGCGGTACCATTGGGGTCGCCAAGATCCGCCCGGTTCGTCCTCGCCGGTCACGTCCGTGATCCAGTTTTCGGAACCATTGGTGTCTGTGCCAACTGTCCACGACCCTGTACTGCCCGTGAGGGACACCAGCGGCGGCCCCATACTGTCGATCTGGCGCGCTGCGTCGGCCACCCGCGTGCGATACAGGTCGATGGTGCCGGGCCGCGCGCCGGAACGCGCCCGCGTCTCGATCCGCAGGCGGGCGGCAAAGCCGCCCGGCGTTTCGATCCGCTGCGCCTCAAGCGTCGGGGGCGCAGGCGTTGCAATACGGGGCGCAACAAAGGGGATCATCGCTTCGTCCGCGTCCGGGCCGCTCGGCCATGGCCCCTCGACGCCGCCAGCGCTGACCGGGATGACGATGAAGAGGTGAATGGCCTGCGAGCCACGCGGCAAGGCGACATCAAGGTTCGTGCCCGTCAGCAAGGTCTTGTTCACCCGGTTGAAATCACGCCTGTCGGGTGACGCGGCGAATGCGTCTTTCAGGGTGGTCAACCGCGTGCTCAGGGTCACGCCGGGCAGGGCTTCCGACAGGTCGCGACTGGCGAGCATGCGTGTTTCGGTGCTTTGGTACAGGATGTACCCCTCTGCCCCCGGCACGGATTGCCATTCGATGATGGCGTGGCATTCGCCCTTGGCGTCCGGCAGGCTGGCAAGCCGCACGATGTCGATCACCTGCGTCGGGCGCGCGCGCGGGTCCGACGCATATGTCACCTTGCTGCGGGGACCAAAGCTGCCAAGACGGTTGGGCGCGATGGCTTCGCGCAACCGCGCGCGCAGGGCCAGCCCGACATGCGGGGTGCCTGCGTAATCCAGCGAAAAGCCCGGAATTGTGACGCGGTAGCGCCGCGCATGGCCCTGGCTGGCGAAACCGGGTGTGGCGACGGCACTTTCCCCCTGTTCGTCCAGGCTGATGACATTCTGTTCGCCATCAAGCCCCGGTACGCTTGGATCATTCAACGATGGCACATCCCCCGCGAAGCTGACGAATACGTTCTGGGCTGCCCCGCCGAGGGTCTTCTGCAACCCACCGGGCAAGGCCGCTGGCGGTTCGGTGTGCCGGGTTGGCGCCTGGAAAAGGCGACCCCGGAAGTCGATGCGCGCCACGGACCGCACGCGCCAGTCCACGACGAACTCGACCACCAGATCCGCGGGACAGACCGTACCGCTTCCTGTATCGATGGGACGCAATTCGGCCGAGATGATGTTCACGGTGTCCGGGTCCGGCTGGGTCGAGGCAAAGGGCTGTGTGGCCCATGGGCTCCAGATCCCAAACAGGTTTTGCGTGGCAATCCCATAGCGTGCACTGACCGATCCAGGGCTGTTGGGAATGACAAAACCCGGGTCGGACGCCGATTGGCGCGGGTATTCGGGGTCTTGCCGGTTCTCATTGTTGCCGATGGGCATGAGGCCCTTGCCCGATGGGCGCTGTTCCATCAACGGTGTTGCAGGCCCGGCAACGCCCGTCTCGGCCCGTCCGAAGGCAAAGCTGGACACGGCGTTCAGGTTGTCAAGCGGCAGACGTTCCCAACTTGCCCGACTGGTCGCGACCCAGTTTCCATTTGGCGCGGCGGGTCGTTGGTGTGACAGGAAATGAAGCCGCAGATCAGCAGGCGGAATGGGGCGGATCACGCGGCGCGGGCGCGGTATGATCGCGGCCAGTTCCTGTGCGTCGCCATTGCCGGCCAGGCCCCGATGCCACAGCCCGGTGATCATGAAGTCATAATCGGCCATATCCGAGGACCCGAGAAAGCTCTGTTCCCCGAAATTGATCGGATCAAGGTCCACATAGGGATACCCGGTGCCAAACCCCATGAGCACCGATTGCATCGGATCGGTGGCCACGGCCATCTGCATCAGCTTGACCGACGACACCCGCGCCTCGCCATCCTCGGCCGGCATCATGTCGCCATTGGCGTTTTGCGGGGGGCTGATGACGTGGTGGTCCAGCACCTCCTGCTGCTGATTTGGCGGGGCCTCCATCGCCTTGCGCAGCATCGCGAGCAGCGTCTTGTTGGCATCATCGATCATGCCATCCGGGTCAGGCAATTCCCAGGTGGGCGCGACCTCTCCTGTCGGAAAGGCGGGATACCACCCAAATGGATTGATCCCGCGCGAGAACCTTTGTTTGGCGGCATCCATGGCGGGCAATTCGGCACCAACCAGCCCCTGTTCCTTACCATGCGACTGCCCGTCCAATCCGTCGAACTCTCCGGGATCAACCGGCAAACCGACGGTTTCGATCAGTTCCCAACCTTGTATCTTTTCCGCCTGGGACAGAGGTTCGCCCACAACAGACACTTCCTGGCCCTGCGCCCCGTTGATCAGAACGGCGGTGATGAACGGCGCATAGAAGCGGTAGGTGCGTGCCCCATTGGCCGGAATGTTCAGCGCCTCGAGGCCCAACATGTTTTCAAAACCAACCCCGTTGGCCACGGGCACAATGGTCACGCCCAGCGCCGGGCCGACGCTTTTGACCCGAACGACGATAGACATCACCGGTTCGGCGAACTGATACACCGTGCCAAGCGGCGGCAAGGCGGTGGGGGTGGCGACAGCCGGTGTGGGGTCCTGCAACAGCGGAAACGCCACACGCCGCCATACCTTGAACGGTTCCGACGGCATTCCGACGCCCGGATTCAACTGCCAGCGCAAAAACACGGCCAGCACCCTGTTGCCGAAATCCTTCAGATCAAGGCCCTGAGGAGCCGCGCGGGTCGCGCGCAGGGTTTCATGGGTGGCGGCGACATCTGCCGACGGGCCAAAGGGGCCCGTGACCACGCCGTTTTCGTCGGCAAAGGGACGCAGCAACGCGTTGCCGTCGATCATCGCGCCCTGACCGCGGAACAAATAGGGGCTGAATATGCGATCCATGTTTGCCTCCTATTCCTCTTCTTCCCAGGGTGCGCGGGTCAGGTCCGTCGCCACGATTTCGATCTCGGTATCGCCGGACAGTCCCTCGTCCAGATATGGCTCGGAAAAGGCCTTGCGGATCATGTTCAACCGCAACGCCTTGCCGCGCGATCCGGGCTTCAGGGTAATCAGTGCGCGTTGGGCACCCGGCGCGAACAGGGTTTTGTCGATTACGTCATCAGAACTGCTTGCCTCGGCGATCGACAGCCATGGCGTAGGTTCAAGACGCCAGCGCGTGATTGCAATGCCGTCAGGGTCTTCTTCGGTGACCTCCTGCGGCAGGGGACGTGTCCGATGCAGCGGCTCGCTTGCGTCCAGCAACATGGCCGCCGGTTGTGGATCAGAGGCCGGATTGGCCTGTTCCCAGAACACGATGACGCGTGCCGCGCCGGGGACGTCCATCGGTTCAAGACCGGCATCGATCAGGTCTTCGTCCAGTTCGGGACCCATGGTGGTCAACAGGGTCTGTCCCCCGACGATGCTGTCCAGCGTGCGGCCTGCATAGGCAGGCTTGTTTGCAATGGCCTGCAAGGCCCCGGCCGCCACGAACCGGTCTTCGGTCAGCGTTCCCTGAATATCGCGCGCGAAATCTTCGACCAGCCCGAATTGCCCGGTGGAGAAGTTCAAACGGTACACCCGGTCACCGACCGTGTCGGCAGGTGCGCCGATATCGACGCTTTCGATGTCCATGACGTAATCGGTGTAGGGATCAAGCGGGATCGGCAGTTGCAAGAGCGAATGGCGCACGCGTTCGCCGTCGATGGGGACACAATCCGCGTCCTTGCTGATCACATCCTGCAACACGGCCTCGAAGGGCGACAGCACATGCCCTTTGACGTTTTCAAGGGTGCCTGCGTCGATCGGCACGGGGTGCGGCATGCCCGGTTCATCCACCTGCTCGAACGATGCGGCCTTCAGCCGGACGCGCAATTCCTTGCCATATGCAGCAAATAGCTGATCAACAGCATTGGTGGCAAAAACGACCCGTGGCGCATCAAGGCCAAACACGTGCGCCTCGTTTTCCGCGGGCAAAGTGCAGAGGATCCAAGGATCAAGCCGCGCAGGCGCCGCGTCATCGGTCCGGAACCAGAATTCCGCTACCTGCGGGGCCGCGTCACTTTCCGCGCCTTCATCATCACGGATGCGCACATCGGTGCGGCACGTCATCTTGTAGACCGCACCCGGGAACATCAGCGCCACGTCGCCGCTTTGCGGGCCAAGGAACTCTTCGACGACTTCGCGATCTTTCTGGATTTCGGTTGTGTCGTAGTCTTCGCGCTCGACCTCGCCCATGCGGGTCAATTCGATGGCACCCACATAGTAGGGACGGCCTTGCTGCTCGAACCGGTTGGCCTGCTTTTCGTCCAGATAGAGCACGCCAATGCGGAACCGCTCGGTGCCGTCTGGTGGCTCAAGCTTGACACATACCGGCTGGCGCGGGGCCAGGCGCGACTGTCCGTACAGAACCGTGTGATAGATATCCTCAAACCAGGGACCCAGCGGGTTCAACCAGCGCGGCGGCACGCTTGTCACAGACAGCAAGTCGGACACGCGGACAGGGCGTACGTCCAGCACGTTCCCACCCGCATCAAGGTAGTGGATCATCAAGCCGCGCCCGGTGCCCTGTTCGTCATTGAGCAACCCGCGGTTCACCCACATCAGCAGGTGCCCGTCCACGATCCGGTCGCTGTCGACCTCGATCACGTCGGACAAGGGGCCGTGCTTGAGGCCCAGTTCGGACAGTTGATCGGCCACTTCGTCCGCGCGGCTGCGATCACCAAAGACCACCGGTTCGCCGATGTCCCACAGCGGCGAGGCCAGAACCCGGCCCGGGCATTTCGGGCCGTCGATCTGCGGTATGTCATGGGTTGGCGTGGCATGGGTCGCAGCGCCTGCCGTGGCGCTCAGCAATGTGCTGCGTGTAATCGCCACGCCTTGGGTCAACCGGCGCGCCGCCTCGCCCAGGTCGATGCGGTCAGCGGTTAGGATGTCCACGCCGTTCGGCGCGCCGAACGATCCGATGACGGCCCGGTCAACAAGCGTCCGTTCAGCCAGGCGACGGGTCCGCGTGTTCAACGTCCCTGTCGCGATGTTCGTATCGCGACCGGTTGTATCGCGGCGGGCGGCAAAGGCCCCAACCAGATCGGTGTTCAACGTGCCCACGTCTACGTTCAGATCAGGGGTCGCCCGACGCAGGGTGGCCGCAAGGTCGGGGTTCAGGGCAGGCGTGATCCGAATATCGGACAGGTCGTCCAATCGATCCGCATTCAACCTCAGATCAAGCGGGCGACCCGTGATGTCACGGCGAATGCCGGTGCTGTCGCCCTGTGGTTGGAAATCGTCCGGCACCTCGGGTGCGCAGTTCACCAGCGCACCTTCAACGACTGCCGGAATGATCCCGCGCAACTGGTCCAGCGCCGCATCGCCCGACCGCCAGGTTTCGTGCACATGCAGACCGGTGTCTGCCTCGACCGACCGGCTGGTGTCTTCGGGGTCTGGCCACGCAGCACCCTGCAGGGTCCACCCCGAAGGTGACGGGCCCAGCGGCTCATCCGAGAAGGTCCACAGGACGGGCGCTGCGGGAGCGGCCGGATTACAGATGTTGCCCCAACGCTCGCGGACTGTCTCTTCCAGAAGTTCCGTCCGCTCAAGCGCCTTGGGCGCGGGATTTGGTGTCCAGTTGAGCAAGGAAAGATGTGTCGTCAGGTTCTCACCGTCGGTGGGTTCGAGCGTCCACCACGTGGATGGGGTATTGCCCGGCATGACAGCGTCGGCTTCCCCCACGCGCTCCAGCGTGACCTCGGTCATCGAATAGCGATAGGCAAAGTCGCCGCGTCCGATGAATCCACCAGACGGCGCACCCGTGCTGCCACCTGGCGTGTCCCCCAACGGCATGATCCCACCGTCAAGCGCGGGCATGGCAAGGCTGAGCACCGGGATTGCGTCGATGGGCACAACTGGCATGTCTTCATTCGCGGGCTGGCTGGAACCGCGCGGCATATCTCCGATCTTGCTGTCGATGCCGCGGTCCACGCCGGTGCCTTCGGCCAGCGCCGGCGTGCGGCTGACCAGCACGGCTCCGGCAAAGAGATCCGGCGGCGGCGGCAGGATTTTCGAATCCTCGCCGATGTGGAAATCGACGCAACCCTTGATCGAGAAGAAGAACAGGTCCAGCTCGCCACAGACTTCACCGTCAATGCGGCTGACCTGCGTGCCGTCTGCCCGTTCGCCCACCTGCGCCGACAGCGCGGCAGAGGCGGACAGGCTGATGATGAACAGCTTCAACTCGCCCCGCAGGTACAGCAGCCCGCCCACATAGAAGGGCTGGAACCCGATGATCGCGTTAAAGCCCGCCGTCACCTTCAGATACAGGTTGATCGACGTGTTGCCCCAGATGATCGACACTTCCAGACCGGCGGCAATGCCGAACCCGTTGACCTGGCTGAGCGCGGGCAGATTGTTGCCCGGGGGCTGGTAGCTGGGAATGCCGTGGCCCGAGAACATCACATATCCCGACCCGTCAAATGCACCCAGGATCGACGCGCGGATCGGACCGGGCAGCGGGTTGCCTTGCAGGTCACTGCCTTCAAAACTGCCCAGGTAGATGTGCCAGAACTTGCCGTCCTTGAGGTTGAAGAACGCCTCGATCGGGATCTTGATCTCGACCAGCGGATCGATGGTGAAGTCGATGGAAATGCCGATGGTCAGCGTGCCCCGGCCAAAGTCGAGGTCGATGACGCACAGGAACGTGCCTTCCGCGTTCTTGTCCTTGAGGGCGGGCAGCACCGCCAAGAGGTTCGCCTTGACCACCAGCAGCACGCGGGGCCCCGGCAGTTCCAGCAGAAACATGCCCTTGACGTTGAAGATGATCGGGCTGCCCATGGTTCCAAGCGTGATGCCGACGCCAAAGGCCCAGCTGTCTACATTGGTCTTCCATGCCTGCAGGTTCGTGGGGTCGCCATTGGCGCGGTTCTTGAGCCATTCAAGCGCCGGGGTCAGCGACGTGATCCCGTCCTCGTCCCGCGCATAGTGCATCGCGAACAGCCCGACAAAGCCGTAGATGCCGAACCCGGACTGCGCCAGGGGAATGGCGACCGGCAACTCGACTTCAAGGGCCACAGCCACGCCGGTGGCCGGGCCGCCTGCGCTTTCGGGAATCTGGGCGATGGCAATCTGGGCGGCGATGCGCAGCTTGACCGGGATCAGGCGCACGTCGATGCCACCCTTGATCTCGGTTCCGGCCGCACCGTCGTTGAATTCCATGTACCCGCTGCCTTCCAGGACGCCGGGCACCTTCAGCCCGGCGCCGAAAGCCGTAAGTTCGGGCGCCCCCAGCGGATCAACTGGCAGACGCACGCGGGCGCGGTCGACGGATACAACGCCCAGGTCGATGGCAAAGCCCAGGTCGATCTCGAAACTCAGCGGGTTGGTCCGGGCGATGCGTGCACCCAGCACCTGCAGGATCTGCCCCAGAGGATCGGCCACACGGATGGCACCGGGGCCCGACACGTCGATGGTATAGCCTTTGGAACTGTCAAAGACCGGACGGAACTCGAACTTGCCCCCGCCGCCCGGCGGTTCACCAAAGCTGAGACCGATGGCCTTGTACCGCACTGCAAGTGGGGTATCGCGCGGAATTTCCAACAGCGGGTCACCGCCGCCAAAGGCAATGTTGACCGATACCGCAGTCTCGACATCAAAGAGGAAACTCATCTGCCAGCGATCACCCTGACGGCGGAACGCCCCTTCGCCCCCGAACAGGATCACCCGTTCGATGTTGAAGAACCCGGCCGTGGCCAAACCCGTCGCCACCCCGATCACGGCAGCCGAGGCCACAAGCGGGGCCACGCCGCCATCGGCGGGGTTGGCGGGCGCAATCTCGGACAGAAGCGGGGTGAAGATGGTGGTCATGCCCAGCAGGTCACGGCCAAAATTCTTGGGCTTGAGGGCCTGACCGGGCAATTGCCCCGTCATGATCAGCCCGTCCTTGTCCGCCGGGTCGGCCCCGATATAAAGCTTTACCTCGTCCGTCTGGCTGGCCGGGTCGGTCTGGTAAAGGAACAAGAAATCAGTGATGCCATCGGCTGGGTTGTTGCCCACGCCGCGGATGTCATCTGGCGTCTCACCTGCCCCACCCCGTTGCAGCGCGCCCTCGACACCGGTCTGGAAGTCGATCTGCCCCGACAGTTCAAGCGCCACGAACTGGTTGCGGATGATGCGGACCTTCAGGCGCGCAGACCGGAACCAGTCCGGGGTTGCCGGTTCGTCGGGCGGCGTATCGGTGATCTGCGGCGGCGGCGGCGGGTCCGGGACATCGGGGCGGCGCACATCGCCCGTGATGACTTCTCCGGGATAGTTGACGGAAAAGCCGGTGATCTCCGCGCTCCAGTATTGCGAGCGGTTGGGGGCACCTTGCGGACGCCAGACATTATCCCGCCAACTGATGGTGAAACTTGGGCCACTTGGCGCGTCCGCCCCGGTGTAACCTGGTGGAAACCGGTCATCCAGCAAGGCGCGCAACCCTTCGGCGCGCCGCTGGCTCAGCAGCCAATTGTACTGCGCCTTGCCGTCATTGCCATCATAGCTGGCCGTGCCCGTGATCGTGACATCCTTGGGGTTGATCCGTTGCAAGACATCCGCATGCACCACATCGAAGTCGCGCGCACCGACGCGCCAGGCAGAATTCTCATCTGCGATCAGGGCCTGATCATGGCGGATGTTTCCAGCCGCACGCGAATAGTTCAGCGGGTCATTCTTGGGTGGCGTGTCATAGCGAAAATAGGCGGTCAGTGAATTGACAGTGTCGTCGGGTATGCGCGCCTCGATTGTGCGGGATTGCCCACCTGCCACATCGATATCGACCGTCGTGCCCACACTGGGCGGCCCCCCATCGACGATCCATTCGGTCGCGGGCGGCACGGTCACACCCGCCAGCGACACCCGCACTGTGCCCGCCTGGCGGTTGTCGTTCAGCAATTGAAGGGGTGGCGCAGGCAGTGACTGCGCCTCGCGGGTGATGGATGTGGTGGTCAGAATGGCCGCGAGCGGTTCGCCGGGAGGTGGCGCAATCGCGGGCGGCGCACGGCGGGCGGCCGTGATGACAAGGGTCGTTTCCTTGGGCGGTGCGCTTGTGTCCGTCGCGGTGATGGTGATCGTGCGCGTACCGGTCGCGGGTGTCGTGACGTCATGGACCACACCCGCCTGCGCACCGCTGCCCTGATCCACAGTGACCGAATATGGCGCGCGACCGCCTCGGACATCAACGGCCAGACGGGTGGTTTCCGGCAGGGCCGCGGTTGCCGTCCCCGCCCCTGTCCGCGTGATGCCAATCCCACGGCGGTCACTGGTAAAGAAATTGGCGCCGATGGCCAGATCACCACCACCCTGATTGATGACGGCCACGTCAAAATCACCGGTCACCCCGTTCGATCCGCCCAGACCGATCAAGAGGTTCTCGACACCGGCATTGACGGCAAAATCCTCGGCCCCGTTCGGGGCAAAGAAAATGCGGATCTCGGGCAGGTAAAGCCCGGTCCATGCCTCATCAAATCCAAACTGCGACAGCACTTCGGGCGGGGTGTAACCATCCGAGAGATCCAGATAGGCCGACCGGAAGCCAAATCCGACCACGCGGCCCGGACCGATAAAGGCGTGGTGCGGCTCCATCGTGACCAGCTCGGCCGCGCTCAGCGCCCCGGGATCGTCCAGACCGGAGGCCCCCAGCGACACAAGGCACACCTGCACTTGCGCATTCGCATCCGATCCCTGGGTCAGACGCAGCTTGATCTTGGGCAGATGAAACACCACGTCCCGTCTCGTGGAATGCGGAACAAGCAACCCGTCAGGCCGCATCTCTGCCGGTTGCAGGAACGGCGGGCGCAGTTCGATGCCCGCAAGGACCAGATCAAGCGTGAAACCGGTGTTGGGAAAATCAGATGGCGGCGGATCAATGGGCGGCGCATCAAGCGCATCCAGCACATCGCGCAGGGGCTGAAAATCGGCGTCCCCGCCGGGCACTGTGCCGACACCCGTTGCGATGATCGTCCCAGCCACCCGGGGCACCGTCATCGAAAACTCGACCCGCGTGTCCGTCACATCCAACCAGGGTTCTGACCGGTCGGGTTGGTTGCGTGGGTGCCCTTCCGTGTTGGCCGCCCCCGCCGTCAGCGTACCGGTGGACGGATCGAAGGTGGGCAGATCGACATCGCCGGAAAACCGCGCAACCCCACGAATGACCATACCGCCGGGACCGGTCGCGGTTTCATAACTTTCGACATAGATGACAGACAGGACGGCGTGCCAGGTTGTCGCCTCGCCGCGCAAAATATACGGCCGGAACAGGTCTACCAAAGACAGATCGAACGGCATGAGCCAATGATCCCTGCAAAATAATTGCTGAGTTTAAAAAGCGACGGAAAAACACGGTAACTGTCAGAAAATTCAACCATCGATGGATGCGTCTGTCAAACCGCGTGCGCGTAAATTCGCCACTGCCAAAGGTGTCATGGACGCGCCACGCCAGACGGCCACGTATGCCGCGCTGGCGATCAAAGCGCTTTCAATTTTTGACCTGAATGAGGGGCCATCAAGGCCGTGGGCTCGGACACTATCTGTCAAGTATGGCGCGTTGCGGCTTGAATACGAACGACTTTCTCAGCTGAAGGCACACGTGCGCGCCCACAGCTTTTCAGCGCATCCCGGCCACCCAATCCGCAAACGCCTTGGCATGTGAATTTTCGTTTGCGTGCCACAGAAAATACCCTTCTTGCGCGGGCAGTCGTGCATCGTGCGCCCGTTCCAACATACCTGTCCGCAGCGCATCCGACGCAAGAATCTCGCTCACCAGCGCCACCCCGTGACCCCGCGCGGCAAGCTGCAAGGCCATGCCAAAGGAATCAACGAACAGCGTGGGCTGACCGGCATCGCCCACGATGTCGCGCCATCGCGACCATCCGCCCGACGTCCCCACCGCTTCGATCAGGGGCAGCGTGGACAGGGGGCCGCCCAATGTCGGTGGTTTCAGCGCGACCAGTCCCGAAGGCTGCAGTTCGACGGCGCCCTGCCCCACTTGCTTGCGGGATCCAAACCGGATTTCGACATCGGCACGCGGAGCATGAAAATCGTCCGGCCAGATCGTGCTCAGGAACCGCAGGCGCACGTTCGGATGCGCTGATGTGAAGTCGGCCAATCGGGGAGAGATCATCCATTGTGTCACGCTGACGGATGCGGCAATCGTCAGCAGGTCCGCGCGCGGCCCAGCCTCGAACCCCGCGGTTGCCGCCGACAGCGTTTCCAACGCCGCCCCCACCTGAGGCAGCAAGCGCCGCCCGTCATCGGTCAGCGACAATCCCCTTGGCCTGCGCAAGAACAGCGTTGATCCAAGACGGGTCTCAAGCGCTTTGATCTGCTGGCTGACAGCCGATTGGGTCATCCCGATTTCGGCCCCGGCCGCCGTGAAACTCAGATGCCGTGCGGCCGCTTCGAAGGCCCGGAACCACGTCAACGGGGGAAGGGATTTTGCCATCACAGAAGCCTGCCATTAGTCATACTAATGCATAAGGGCATAAATCCATCATTTGTCAAAAACACGCAGCTTTTTGATGGTTGCACGACATCAAGGCTGGGGCACTCATGCAACCGAACATCCGCAAACTGGTCACGTATGAAGAAGAGGTTCTGATAGAAGGCTTCAAACGGGCCGCCGATCCCTGGCGCCTGTTTGCCGTTGCCGCTGTGGTCGAAAACCCATGGGCCGGACGGTTTGTCGAGGATCTGACGCCCGAAATCCAGGCATATGGCACAATACTGGGCGCGTTGCTGACCAACCGCATCCTTGGAATGGCGGGCGGAGGCGACGCAATCGAAGCCTATGGCAAGGCCGCAGTTGTTGGTCTGGACGGCGAAGTCGAACATGCCTCGGGCCTTATCCACACACTGCGCTTCGGCAACCACTTTCGCGAGGCGGTGGGCGCAAAGTCCTACCTCGCCTTCACGAACACGCGGGGGCCTGCGAATGCGCCAATCATGGTGCCGCTGATGGACAAGAACGATGCAGGCCGACGGTCGCATTACCTGACCATCCAGTTCGCGATCCCGGATGCGCCCCGTGCGGAAGAAGTGGTTGTTGTCCTGGGGGCCGCAACCGGCGGACGCCCGCATCACCGCATCGGTGACCGATACCAAGACCTCAAGGATCTGGGCCATGACGTGGACAACCCGGCAGCGGTCTGACCTTGGCCCGCTTGCGGCGGTCGTGGCCGGTCAGGGACCGGACATTGTCCTGCTGCACGGCGTCGGTCTGCGGGCCGAGGCGTGGAATGCGCAGATCGACGCCTTGGCGGGTCACTGCCGCGTATCGGCCATCGACCTGCCGGGGCACGGGCGCAGTGTGCGGCTGACCGCGCCATCTGGCGTGGCAGACTACACGGATGCGGTCGCGTCCTGCCTGGCCGGACCGGCCCTGATCGTTGGGCATTCCTTTGGGGCGATGATTGCGCTTGATATGGCGGCCCGGCACCCGCGGCGGGTTCTGGCAGTGGTCGCGTTGAACGCGATCAAGGGGCGCAGCCCCACCGCCGCACAGGCTGTGCAGTCGCGTGCCGCAAACCTTGATGGAACGACGAACCCGGACCCTGGCCCCACGCTGCACCGTTGGTTCGGGGCCACCGTATCGCCGGAACGCACCGCCTGTGAAGCATGGCTGACGCAGACAGACCCCGCCGGATACAAATCCGCCTATACCGTCTTTGCGAATGCTGACGGACCCACAGATGCCGATTTGCGCGCGCTTGGTTGCCCCGCGCTGTTTGCCACTGGCGCGGACGAGCCGAATTCAACCCCAGCCATGTCGCACCACATGGCCGAACTTGCACCGCACGGGCGCGCCCTGATTGTCGCCGGGGCAGCGCATATGATGCCCGTCACCCACCCAGGCATCGTAAACGACTCGCTGCACCGCTTTGCGTCCGAGGTGTTTGGATGACCGACGCGACCACCCCGAAAGACCTGTCAACAGAAGGGACCAAGTGATGGAGTTTTCGCTTTTTGCACACATGGAACGCTTGACCCCGGACCAGCCGCACGACGTGCTGCACAAGGAGTTCATTCAGCTGTGCAAGATGGCGGATGAGGGCGGCATGCGTGCGATCTGGACCGGCGAGCATCACGGGATGGAATTCACGATTGCGCCCAACCCGTTCCTGACATTGGTGGATCTGGCGCACCAGACAAAAAACGTACGCCTGGGGACAGGCACCATCGTGGCGCCCTTCTGGCACCCGATCAAATTGGCGGGCGAAGCGGCCTCGACCGACGTCATTACCGGCGGACGGATCGAACTGGGGATCGCGCGCGGGGCCTATTCCTATGAATACGAACGCATGGTGCCCGGCATGGACGCGTGGGAAGCGGGCCAACGCATGCGTGAAACTGTGCCCCTGCTGCGCGCCCTCTGGGCCGGGGATTGCGCCCATGAGGGAGAGTTCTTTCAATTCCCCGCGACAACATCCGCCCCAAAGCCCGCGCAGCCCGATGGTCCACCGATCTGGATCGCGGCGCGTGATCCCAACAGTCATGAATTCGGTGTGCACAACGGGTTCAACGTTCAGGTCACGCCGCTGTGGCAAGGTCTGGAAGAGATCGAAACACTGATGGGCCGGTTCAACGACGCCTGTGCCAGCCATGACGGTCCGCGCCCCAAGATCATGTTGCTGCACCACACCTACGTGGGATCGGATGCGGCGGACGTGGGTCTGGCCGCACAGCAACTGTCCCGCTTCTATTGCTATTTCGGGGCATGGTTTCAGAACACGCGGCCCGTCGAACAGGGGCTGATTGCCGAACTCAGTGACGCGGAGCTTGCCGCAAACAAGATGATGTCGCCTAAGAACATGCACCGCGATCTGACGATCGGCACGGTTCAGGAGGTGATTGACCAGATCAAACGCTACGAAGACCTCGGCTATGACGAGTATTCATTCTGGATCGACAGCGGTATGAGTTTCGAACGCAAGCGCGCCTCGCTGGCCCGTTTCATCGATGACGTGATGCCCGCCTTTCAATGAGGACCCGGATGACCCAGCACTACCAGCTTTTCATTGACGGCACGTGGCGCGATGGCGCTGCGGGTCAGGTCATGGCGACGCAAAACCCGGCCACGGGCAAGGACTGGGCCACCTTCGCCTGCGCCGCTCCTCAGGATGTCGATACGGCCATCGCCGCCGCCACGCGCGTGTTGAACGATCCGGCATGGCGCGACCTAAGCCAGACGCAGCGCGGCAAACTGCTCTACCGCCTTGCCGACCTGATCGAAAAGCATGCGGACCATCTGGGTCGGATCGAAACCACGGACAGTGGCAAGCTCTTGGCCGAAACCTCTGCCCAGACGGCCTATGTGGCGGATTACTACCGCTACTACGCGGGTCTGGCCGACAAGATCGAAGGCGCCGTCCTGCCCATCGACAAACCGGACATGCATGTCTTTACCAGACGCGCACCCATCGGCGTCGTGGCGGCCATTGTGCCGTGGAATGCGCAGATGTTCCTCACGGCGACCAAGCTGGGGCCAGCGCTGGCGGCAGGCTGTGCCGTTGTGTTGAAAGCGTCGGAAATCGCCCCTGCCCCCATGTTCGAATTTGCCAAATTGATCGAAGACGCTGGTTTTCCACCCGGTGTGGTATCGGTGATCACCGGCGACGCCGAAAACTGTGCCATCCCCCTTACCCGGCACCCGGATGTGGACCGCATCGCCTTTACCGGCGGGCCAGACACGGCACGGCACGTCGTCCGCAATTCAGCCGAGAATTTCGCGGTCACCACTTTGGAGTTGGGCGGCAAGTCCCCGATCCTCGTCTTTGACGATGCCGATCTGGACGGGGCGGCGAACGGGCTGATTGCGGGCAATTTCGGTGCATCCGGACAAAGCTGTGTGGCCGGGTCACGGGGGCTCGTTCAGCGCACCATTTTCGAAGACCTTGTATCCCGGATCGAAACCAAGGCGGCTGGCATCGTCGTTGGCGATCCGCTTGAGGCGACAACCCATGTGGGCCCGTTGTGCACGGCGGCACAAGTGAACCGGATCACGGCAACGCTGGCAGATGCGACACGTGATGGGGCAACCATCCGCTTCGGCGGCAGCGCACCAGACAGGCCCGGCAACTACATGGCCCCCACCCTTGTCGAATGCCCAAGCCCCGACATCGCAACGCTCAAGACAGAGATGTTCGGTCCCGTCATGTCGCTGTTGCCCTTCGACACCGAAGACGAAGCCATCGCGCTTGCCAATGACAGCGATTTTGGCCTTGGCTCGGGCATCTTCACCCAGAACCTTGCGCGCGCGCATCGTGTGTCTGACAGGCTGCGTGCCGGGATTTGCTGGATCAACACGTATCGCGCCATTTCCCCGATCGCCCCCTTTGGCGGCTTCAACCAGTCGGGATACGGGCGCGAAGCCGGGATCGAGGCGATCCATGACTACACCAGGACCAAGACCACCTGGATCAACACGTCGGACACGCCCATGGCAAATCCGTTCGTGATGCGCTGATACTAGCTTTCCAAGTCGGCAATCGCGGCACGGATGGCAGCAGCGAGGGCCGGTTTGACGCGATCATACCGCGAACTGGGGACGGGCACAGACACCGAAAAGATGTCGCCCGCCTGGTCCATCACGGCAAATCCCATGGCGCAGATACCGTCAGTATGTTCGTTCTCGTCATGGGCAAGATCGCCCGCGCGGATCGCATCTATCTGTGCGACCATATCCGACAGCGGCGGCGCGTAGGCACCCCGGTCCCTGTGTTCGGCCCGGATCAGGGCGAGGGCCCGATCCCGCGTCATGCAGGCCAGCGCCGCGCGTCCGTTGGCAGTGGTCGTCAAGGGAAACCGTTCGCCGATATGCGAGACGGTACGCAACCTGTGACTGCCTTCGATCTGGTCCACGAACAGCATTCGCGCGCCTTCGAGGATGGCAAGGTCCACGGTCTCGCTCGTGGCTTCCGAAAGCCGCTCCATCACCGGGCGCAAACGGGCACGCATATCCGATGACACCGCCTGCGCAAGCGACTGGATTTCAGGCCCCAACCTGATTCCCCCGTCCCCGCGCCGTGTGGAAATAAACCCCTCGCCCACTAGCGCCGCAACGATCCGCTGTACCGTAGAGCGGGGCAGTTCCACGTGCTTGGCAATCTGCCCCAAGCTCAATCCGCCGGTCTCGCGCCCCAGAAGCCGCAGAATGTCAGCAGCGCGCGAAATCACCTGAATTCCTTGATTTTTAACTATTTCTTCGCGTTGCATTGAATTCCTCCCGCCCAGACTTGCCGACCATTTGATCAATCAAAACCTACTGGCCTACCGTTCCGCAAACAATCATTGACCGCCATTCGGTACATACGCACCATAATACAGGACAGCAAGACGCAGCTTTGGGAGGGTGGAATGGTCGTCAACATTCGCGGGATCAATTTCCAGGAAAACGACAACAACGACATGGGGCTTGAGTTCGTGAACCTCAGCCACCGCTATGGCTTCCAATGCCCGAATTGGCCGTATTTCAAGGACGTCCAGATCGACCGTAAGCACTACATGGCGAAGTCCGGTGTTCTCAGCCAGACCATCACCACGACGATGCACGTCACCACCCATATCGACGCCCCGGCCCACGTGGTGCAGGGCACACCGTTCATCGACGAAGTGCCCCTGCCCCACTTCTTTGGCTCCGGCCTTGTGGTCAGCATCCCCAAGAAGAAGTGGGAGCAGATCACCGGTGATGACTTGGAAAAAGCCTGCGGCCACGCAATCCGCAAGAATGACGTGCTGATCATCAACACCGGCTGGCACAAGCAATATGAAGACGGCGACTATTTCGCCTATTGCCCCGGCCTTGTACCCTCTGCCGCCGATTGGATGGTCGAAAAAGGGGTCAAGGTTGTCGGCCACGACACCCAGGCCAACGACCACCCGCTCGCCACCGCCATCGGTCCGCAGCGCAATGGCCCGATCCTGCCACATCTGGAAAAAGAGTACCTTGAATGGTCCGGCGGCACCCCGTGGGACGTTGATTTCCCTGAATGGGAGCCCGTGCACCAGAAGCTGTTCACCAACGGCATCCTGGGCATCGAAAACGTGGGCGGCGATCTGGACCGGGTCACGGGCAAGCGCGTGACCTTTGCCTTCTTCCCCTGGAACTGGGATCGCGGCGATGGCTGTATCATCCGCCTGGTCGCCTTGATGGACAAGAACCAGGGCTACCGGATCGAGGCGGGCGAGGATTTCTGAGCCAAGGTGCGCAGTGAATGCGCACCCTACATAGGGTGTGCCCTTTGGGCGCACCGCCACCAAGGATCACACCATGCTGACGAAACGCTTTGCCGATGCCCAACCCTATGACGCCCCCAACCACTGGGGCGTGACAGGTTTACGCCTGCAAGGGTTCGAAGAGGGCGGGCCGGAAAACCAGTGGGTCGGGTTTTCGCAATTCCTGCCCGGTGGTGGCGCCGGCCCCGACGCGACGCCGTTTGAAAAGGTCTATGTCGTCCTGGACGGTGAACTGACCGTCACCATTGACGGCACAAACACGGTGCTGCGCGCCATGGACAGTTGCACCATCCCCCCCGGTGAAGTGCGCAAGATCGAAAACCGCAGCAACCACATCTGCAAGATGCTGGTTGTCATCCCCTACCCCGACGGAGGTCGGCCATGAGCCTCGACAATCCCCTGTCCTTCTTCGATGTCTCGGGCAAAGTGGCACTGATCACTGGCGCGTCCGGCGCTTTCGGCGCGGTCGCTGCCCGTTGCCTGTCCGGCGCAGGTGCCAAAGTTGTGCTGGCGGCAGGCAATGCGGACGCCATGGCCGATGTGGCAAGCACCTGCATAGGCGAAACGCACCAGATCAACGCGCGCCCCGACAGCGAAGACGCCTGTGCCGCGCTGGTGTCCGAGACGGTCGACACCTTTGGCCAGATCGACATCCTGGTCGTGGCCTCAGGCATGAACAAGGTCGCCAAGATCGGCGACATGGCCCCCGCAACCTTCGAAGGCGTGATGGACGCCAATGTCACCCAAAGCTGGCTGATCGCGCGCGCCGCCAGCGCGCAGATGCAAGCCCAGGGCGACGGTGGCAAGATTGTTCTGATGTCCTCGGCCCGCGGCCTTTTGGGCCACCCTGCGGGCTACACCGCCTATTGTGCGTCCAAGGCAGCCGTGGACGGGATCACCAAGGCCCTGGGATGCGAACTGGGCCCGACCGGCATCACGGTCAACGCCATTGCACCAACGGTCTTCCGCTCCCCCCTCACCGCGTGGATGTTTGAGGACACGGACGAGGCCAAGGCGGTGCGCAACGGCTTCCTGACCCGCGTGCCCAAGGGGCGACTGGGCGAACCCGAGGACCTCGCCGGGCCACTTCTGTTCCTGTCGTCCCGCGCGTCGGACTTTTACACCGGGCATATATTATATGCCGACGGCGGCTATACGGCGGGTTAAGGCATGGACAAGAACCAGCAAATCGCGGTGATCGGCGGCGGGCTCATGGGTCATGGCATCGCGCTGACCTTTGCGCGCGCCGGGCACTATGTGACCGTGCATGACCCCGTCCCCGAAACGCTGCAATCCTTGCCCCATCGCGTCTCGGACAGTTTACGCCTGCTGGGCGCGACCGATCCGGACATCGCCCGCGCCCTGAAACGGATCGAATTGTGTTACACCGTCGACATCGCCGTCCGTGATGCGCAATTCGTATTCGAAGCGGCCCCCGAAAAGCTTGACTTGAAACAGCAGATTTTTGCCGGGGTCGAGGCGCACGCGCCCGAAAACGCCATTCTGGCTTCGAACACCTCTGTCATCCCGATCACAAAGATCATGGGCGGGCTGGCCCACCGCCACCGCGCCCTGGGCACACATTGGTGGAACCCGCCGCACATGATCCCCCTGGTCGAGGTGATCAAGACGGAATGGACGGACGCGAACGCCGCCACCGCGATGATGGATTTACTGGCCGATGCGGGCAAGACACCGGCGATGGTCGAAAAGGATGTACCGGGCTTTATCGGCAACCGCCTGCAGCATGCGCTGTGGCGCGAAGCGATCAGCCTGGTCGAGAACGGCATCTGCACCGCCAAGACCGTCGATGATGTGGTCAAGGCCAGTTTCGGACGGCGGCTGGCCGTACTGGGGCCCCTGGAAAACGCGGATCTGGTCGGGCTGGCACTGACACGGGACATCCACGATCAGGTTCTGTTCGATCTGGACGCGCGCCCTGATCCGTCGCCCTTGCTTGGGTCCCTGTTGCACGAGGGGCGCACCGGCATGGCAGCAGGACATGGGTTCCGAGACTGGGCCTCCGGCGATCTGGACAAGACCAAGGCCCGGATCGCGCAGCATTTGCACGCATTGGACGAACTCTTGGCTGAACAGGCTCAAAACATAACATGAGGTTATAAATCGGCATTCATTTCGGATCAGGATCATCTTTTGCATGTGATAGGTCTGAAGCACATCACGGCGTGACGCCCCGGCAAAGAGGGTGCGCGCATGTCGGGACGGGACGCCGCCCGAACCACATCTTTGGGAGGAGAGACATGAAAACTGATATCACACGCCGCCGCATCCTGGCCGGGTTGGGTGCCACCGTCGCAGCCCCCGCGATCCTGCGGGCCACACGCGCCTACGCACAATCCCCGACGATCCGGGTGGGCTTTGTGACACCTTCGACCGGGCCGCTGGCGGGTTTCGCAGAGGCCGATGATTACATCCTCGAAGGTCTGCGCGCCAAGTTCGCAGGCGGCATCACGAACAATGGCAAATCCTACAACATCGAGATCATCAAGAAGGACAGCCAGTCCAACCCCAACCGCGCCGCCGAAGTCGCCGCGGAACTGATCCTGTCGGACGAAGTGGACATCATCACCGCCGCTGCAACCCCCGATACCACCAACCCGGTCGCCGATCAGGCAGAGATCAACGAGGTCCCCTGCATCACCACCGATGCCCCCTGGCAACCCTATTTCTTTGGCCGTGGCGGCAACCCCGCCGAAGGCTTTCGCTATACCTACCACTTCTTCTGGGGGCTTGAGGACGTTATCGCCAACTTCACCAGCCTTTGGGATGGTGCAGGCGTGGCCAAGAAGGTCGGCGGGCTGTTCCCCAATGATGCGGACGGCAACGCATGGGGCCACCCCGAGCTTGGCCTGCCCACACCGCTGGCCGCGCAAGGGTTCGAGCTGACCGATCCGGGTCGGTTCCAGCCCCTCACGGACGATTTTTCGAACTTCATTTCGGCTTTCAAGGACGCCGGCTGCGAGATCATCACCGGCGTGATGATCCCACCGGATTTCGGCACCTTCTGGGCGCAGGCCGCGCAGCAGGGCTTTAATCCCAAGGTTGCGACCATCGGCAAGGCGCTGCTGTTCCCGTCCGCCATCGAAGCGCTTGGGGACCGTGGCGTGGGTCTCACGACCGAAATCTGGTGGTCGCCGAACCACCCCTTCAGCTCATCCTTGACCGGCACGACAGCAGGCGAACTGGCGAACGGCTTCACCGCTGCCACGGGACGTCCGTGGACACAGCCCATCGGGTTCAAACACGCGCTCTTCGAAGTGGTGGCTGATGTCATTTCCCGGTCCGAGGACCTTGATGATTTTGAGGCGAACGCCGCCGCCATCGCAGGCACCAACATGTCCACCATCGTCGGTGACGTGAACTGGGTAACCGGCCCCGTGCCCAACGTGTCCAAGACACCGCTGGTGTCGGGGCAGTGGCAAAAGGCAGGCGACGGTGTCGAACTGGTCATCACCAACAACAGCCACGCGCCACAGATCCCTGTCGGCGGCGAGCTGCAGTTGCTGAGCTAAGGCGGGGCGATGTCTGCCCTTTTGTCTGTCGACGGGCTGCGCAAGTCATTCGGGGCTGTCACGGTCGCGGATGACACCGGGTTCGAGATTGCCAGCGGCGACGCCGTTGGCATCCTTGGACCCAATGGCGCGGGCAAGACATCGCTGTTCAACCTGATCACCGGCGCGCTCAGCCCAGACGCGGGCCGGATCACCTTTCAGGGGTCGGACATCACCACGACCCCTGCCGCCAAACGCTGCAAGATGGGCATCGCGCGGTCCTTTCAGGTGCCCCAGCCCTTCGGCGGCATGACCGTCTACGAAAATGCGCTTGTCGGCGCGATGCAGGGCGCGGGCCTGTCGGGCGCCGAGGCTGAAAACCACGCGCTTCAGGTGCTGACGGACACCGGCCTGCTGCCCAAGGCCAACCAACGCGCCGGGTCCCTGACCCTGCTGGATCGCAAACGGCTGGAAATGGCGCGCGCCTTGTCGGCGCAACCGAAACTGCTGCTGCTGGACGAAATTGCCGGTGGGCTGACCGAGGCTGAATGCACCGCCCTCATCGACACGATCAAGGCAGTGCATGCCAAAGGCACCACGATCATCTGGATCGAACATGTGGTCCACGCCCTGCTGGCCGTGGTCGACCGCCTGATCGTCATCGACTTTGGCAAAAAGATTGCCGAAGGCGCGCCCAAGGACATCATGTACAGCGCAGAGGTGAAGGAAATCTATCTCGGAGTGGACCCCGATGTCTGACCCGATCCTGTCCCTGTCCAAACTCGACGCCCATTACGGCGACTTCCAGGCGCTCTACGGCGTCGACATGGATATTCACGCAGGCGAAGTCGTCGCCATCATCGGCGCAAACGGCGCGGGCAAAAGCACGCTCATGCGCTCCATCTCCGGCCTGATGCGGAACGCGCCCGAACAGGTCCGTTTCAACGGCGAAGCCATCGGCACCCTGCGCGCGGACGAGATCGCCTATCGCGGCCTCGCCCTTGTGCCCGAAGGGCGGCAGCTTTTCCCATCCCTGTCGGTCGAGGAAAACCTGATGCTTGGCGGCAAGGTGGGGCGCTCCGGCCCGTGGTCGCTCGATGCGGTGTATGACCTTTTCCCGGTTTTGAAGGAACGGCGCAAACAGGCCTCGACCTCACTCTCGGGCGGGCAGCAGCAAATGGTCGCCATCGGTCGCGCCCTCATGGCCAACCCCGAAGTGATCCTGTTTGACGAGATCAGCCTTGGCCTTGCCCCCGTCATCATCAAGACGATCTACGACGCGCTGCCCGGCATCATCGGCGGCGGCATGACCGCGCTGGTGGTCGAACAGGACATCAGCAAGGCGCTCGAAGTGTCGTCGCGCGTGTTCTGCCTGCAAGAGGGGCGCGTGTCGCTGTCCGGCAAGACCGGCGATGTCACGCGCGACCAAATCACCGCCGCCTATTTCGGAGTTGCCGCATGATCGAGTGGATCAACGTGATCGTGCAGGGCGTTCTACTGGGCGGGCTCTATGCGCTCTTTGCCGCCGGACTGTCGCTGATCTTTGGTGTCATGCGGTTGGTGAATATCGCTCATGGCGACCTCATCATCCTGGCCGCCTATCTTGGCCTCAGCACAACCATGATGTTCGGTGTGCACCCCTTTGCTGCCGCCCTTCTGGTCCTGCCGGTCATGGCGGTTATCGGCTACATCCTGCAACGCGGCATCCTGAACCAGACGCTTGGGCCCGACATCCTGCCGCCGCTGCTGGTCACGTTCGGCCTGTCGGTCATCATCCAGAATGCCCTGCTCGAAGGGTATTCCGCCGATCCGCAAAAACTGTCTGCCGGGGCTATCGAAACGGCCAGCGTATCCTTGGGTGGCCTCACCATCGGCATCCTGCCCCTGCTGACCTTCGGCATCGCCGTTGCGGTCATCGCGGGCCTGCAATGGATGTTCTACTCAACCGCCCTCGGGCGCGGCTTCCGCGCCGTGTCCGACAATCAGGACATCGCCCAACTCATGGGCCTGAACAAAGCACACGTCTTCGGCCTTGCCATGGCGCTGGCCCTTGCGGTTACGGGCATCGCGGGCATCCTTCTGGGCATCCGCACCAGCTTTGATCCCTCCATCGGCGGGGGGCGCCTGATCTTCGGGTTCGAGGCGGTCATCATCGGCGGTTTGGGCAACCTCTGGGGCACGCTTGCCGGGGGCGTCATCCTTGGCGTCGCACAGACCATCGGGGCCAAGATTGATCCCGGCTGGCAGGTCCTCGCCGGTCACATCGCCTTCCTTGTTGTTTTGGCCGTGCGTCCCAACGGCCTGTTCCCAAGGGTGCAGCACTGATGAGCACGCCAACCGTATATCGCGCCACCCGCGCCAGTCGCATTGCCATGATCATCGCGGCCCTTGCCCTGATCGTTCTGGCCGCCGCCCCGTGGTGGGCGGGGCGCGCAGATCTGCGCCTGATGGGCGAGGTGTTCCTTTACCTCTCCCTTGCGTGCCTTTGGAACCTCATGGCGGGCTATGCGGGCCTTGTATCGGTCGGCCAACAGGCATTCGTGGGTTTCGGGGGCTACATGCTCTTTGCCCTCACCATCTTCGGCGGGCTGCACCCGATCACGGCGATCCTGCTGGCGGGCCTGCTCGCCGCCGTGCTGTCAGTCCCCATCGCGGCCCTTATCTTCCGGCTCAAGGGCGCGTATTTCGCCATCGGCACGTGGGTGGTGGCCGAGGTGTTCCGCCTGACTTTCGCCCAAATCTCATCCCTTGGCGGTGGCTCTGGCACCTCCCTACCTGTCGGGATCGTGCGCTCGCTTGCCGACGGGCGGTCGGCGCGCGAGGCGCTCAGCTACTGGCTTGCCCTAGGCGCGGCCATCCTTGTGATCACAGCCGTCTACCTGTTCCTGCGTTCGCGCCGGGGCCTCGCGCTGACGGCGATCCGCGACAGCGAAGTGGCGGCCAGCGGGCTTGGCATCGACATCTGGCGCACGAAGCTTGAAGTCTATGTCGTCACCTCTGCCTTCACATCAATCATAGGCGGCCTGATCTTTCTACAAAAGCTACGCATCTCGCCCGACGCCGCCTTTTCGGTCAACGACTGGACGGCTTTCGTGATCTTCATCGTCGTCATCGGCGGCATCGGCACGCTTGAGGGGCCGATCATCGGCACGCTCCTCTTCTTCCTGCTGCGCGAAACGCTCGCCGATTTCGGCACGATCTACCTGATGGTGCTGGGGGCCGTTGCCATCGTGGTGATGCTGAAGGCACCCAAAGGCGTCTGGGGCCTGATCCGCGACCGCTACGACCTTGAGCTTTTCCCGCTCAGCTACCGTATCAAACTTGACGCAAAGGACAATTAACATGGCCAAGCAGAAAACGATCATCACCTGCGCGGTCACCGGCGCGATCCACACGCCCACCATGTCCGACCACCTGCCCGTCACGCATAATGACATCGCCGAACAGGCGATTGCAGCGGCCGAGGCTGGGGCATCCATCCTGCACCTTCATACCCGTGACCCTGACGATGGCCGCCCATCTGTCACCCCCGATCACTACACCGGCATCCTGAGCCGCGTGAAACAATCCACCAACGCCGTGCTGAACATCACAACCGGCGGCGCACCCACCATGCTGATCGAGGATCGGATCAAGGCCGCGGTCAAATTCAGCCCCGAGATGTGCTCGCTCAACATGGGGTCGATGAACTTTGCCTTCCATCCGCTGGCAGACCGCTATGACACGTGGAAACACGATTGGGAAAAGGACTATGTCGCCGGGTCCGAGGCGAATATTTTCCGCAACACCTTTGCCGATATCAAACAGGCGGCGACGGAACTGGCCCCCCACGACATCAAGTTCGAGCACGAATGCTATGATGTCGGCCACCTCTATAATCTCAAATTCTGCATGGATATCGGCCTGTTCAAAGCACCCGTGTTCCTGCAATTCGTGTTCGGCGTTCTGGGCGGCATCGGGGCCGAGGTGGACAACCTGATCTTCATGAAACGCACAGCGGACCGTCTGTTTGGGAATGACTATCGCTGGTCTGTCCTTGGCGCGGGCGGCGCACAGATGCCATTGGCGACCACGGCCAGCCAGATGGGCGGCCACGTGCGCGTCGGCCTCGAAGACAGCCTCTTCATCTCGCGCGGTAAACCTGCGGAAAGCAACGCCCAGCAAGTCACCAAAATCCGCCGCATCGTCGAGGATCTGGGCTGCGACGTCGCCACCCCGGACGAGGCGCGCGAGATCCTCGACCTCAAGGGCGGCGACAAGGTCGCGTTCTAGTCGTCCCGCAACAAGATGCGCTGCGCGTCCCCATCGGGGTCGGAATACTGATCGCTTTTCAGGGTCCAGACAAAGGCGACCAGCGCGGCAAGCCCCAGGATCAGCGAACAGGGAACAAGTATGACAAGCACATTCATGGCGTCGCCCTCGTGCGCAAAGCGTTGACAGTCACGGTGATCGAACTGGTGGACATCGCCAGCGCCGCCATCAGCGGCGTGGCAAATCCGGCCAGAGCCAGCGGGATCGCCACGGCATTGTAGCACGCCGCAAGGCCAAAGTTCTCAAGTATCCGCCGCCGCGCGCTGCGCGCAATGCCGATGGCGGCAGGAATGCCTGACAGATGCTGGCCCAGCAGCACGACATCGGCTGCATTCTGACTGGCCTCAAGCGCGGTGCCCGGCGCGATGGACGCCCAGGCGCGGGTCAGCGCCAGCGTGTCGTTCAGACCATCACCCACCATGACAACCTTGCGCCCCTCGGCTTGCAGGGCTTCGATCAGGTCCTGTTTCGCCTCCGGATCCACCTGCGCATGCACCTGTTCGACACCCAGTTGGGCCGCAACACGCGCCGCGTTCCGGGCGCTGTCACCGGTCAGTAAATGCACCTCAAGTCCCATGTCCCGCAGCCGCGCAACGGTGTCACCGGCATCCGCAAACAACTGTTCCTTCCGGTCGAACGCATACAGATGCGACCCGATGCTCAAGACCGTTCCCTGCCCGGCACCCACCCAGGCCGCGTTGCCAAAGCGCACGGGGCGTCCCTGCCAAACTGCCGAAACACCGTTGCCCCTCTGCTCGGCAATCTGGTCCAGATCAGCCGCCCTGACGTCGCCCAGCAGCGGCAGCACCGACCGGCTCAGCGGGTGGGCAGACGCCTGCGCGAGGGCCTTGAGCACCGCGCGCGCCGTGGCCGGCATCTCTGCCGATGGCACCAGGGCGGCGGCTGACAACGTCCCGGTCTTGTCAAAGACTACAGTGTCCACCTCGGCCAACCGCTCCAACGCGGTCTCGGACTTCACCAAAAGCCCCATGCGGAACAAACGGCCCGTCGCCACGGTCGCCACCGCAGGGACAGCCAATCCCAGCGCGCAAGGGCACGTGATGATCAGCGTCGCAATGGCGATGGTCAGGGCGTGATACATGTCCCCCGTCGCCACCGACCACCCGACAAAGGCGGCAAAGGACAAGCCATGCACCAGCGGCGCATAGACACCCGCCGCACGGTCAGCGAGGCTGGTGTACCGGCTGCGCGCGCCCTCGGCCTGCGCAGCGATCTGGATCAAACGGCGCAACGTGGACCCTTTGGCCGCCACGGTCGTCGTCATGGTCACGGGACCGGTCAGCACAACCTCGCCCGCGGTCAGGGGTGCGCCTTGGGCCACCGCAATCTCTTCGCTTTCACCGGTCAGCGCGCTGCGATCCACCTGCACCACATCGCTGTTCACCACCCCATCCACCGGCACCCGCGCACCAGCGGCCAGCCAAAGGGTGTCGCCCATCGCAACCTCATCCACGGGCACGCTGACCCGTGTGTCCCCTTCAATCCGGGTTACCCGCATCGGCTCCAACGCCGCCAGATCAGCCGCCGCGGACCGGGCCGCCTGACGCATCCGCTTTTCCAACACACGACCGCCCAACAGAAAGAAGGTAAGCGACAGGGCCGCGTCAAAATAGGCGTGTTCGCCGCCATGCATGGTTTCATACAGCGACAGGCCACAAGCCAGCAGGATGGCCAGTGCAATGGGCACATCCATGTTCAGGCGCGCAGCCCGCAACGCCGACCACGCCGACCGAAAGAAGGGCTGCGCGCAATAGATTGCGGCAGGCAGCGAAATCGTGGCCGCAATCCAGTGGAAGAAATCGCGCGTCGCGTCTGTCGCGCCGGACCACACGGCCACGGACAACAGCATGACATTCATCATGGCAAAGCCCGCAATGCCCAGGCGCAACGTCAACCCGTCGTCCTGCATGTGACGGCCCGCATCACGCGCCTCATGGGCCTCGAAACCGATATCGGTCAGGGCCGTGATCCACGAGGCGGGGTCCATGCCCGGTTCCGCGGTGATCGCCACACGCTTGCGGCTCAGGTTCACCCGGGCGGCCGCAATGTCGGGGCGGGCGTTCAGCAGCCCCTCAACCGACCGGATACACGACACGCAATGCACACCCGGCAGGATCAATTCGTGGGTGGGCAAACCGGCGTCCCGGCCTGCGGCCTCCGCCGCCGGACCTGCTGCAATGCAACCGGGGCAGGACGCCACGCTCATTTCGAGACCCGCAAGACGATGCGCTGGCGAAACGCGGTGCCGTCGGGGGCCACGGCCGCCAGACGCAGGTTCCAATTGCCCGGCGCAAGCACCGGGATCGCAGCGACAAAGCGTGCGCCATCATAGGCAAAGATCGGTGTCAGGTCCTCGCCCACATGGGTGGCACGCCCCAGCGTTGCGGCGGTGATTTGCGGCTGAACCGGTCCCAGCGCATCAACGATGGTCAAATACAGCGCCCCGGTGTCGACCGAAGCGGACACGTTCCAGCCCAACGCCTCCTGCGCCGTACGGTCCGCCTCGAACGCCTGGCTGACCACATAGGAATTCCTGGTTTCAAGCCCCGGAAAGGTGTGCACCGCCTGAAAGGCAAGCGTCAGGTTCACCCCGATGATGACAGCAAAGCCAGAGCCGAAAATCGCCAACACATGCCAGCCATTCAGTTCCTTGATCATCTCTCAGCCCTTTCCGTTGAATATGGTGGCGACGCCGGCGCGGTCGTCGGTCTCGACATCCTCGACCCACAGGCGCAGGTCGGTGGTAACAGCCTCGGCTGCCGGGTCCTGCGGGCGCGCGATGACATAGACACGCGCCTGAAACGTCTCGTTGGCGGGGACGGTCACATGGTTGGCCACGGGCCCATCCGTTTCCACATCGATCCGCAAAATCTCGTCCGAGGTCAGCATGACCCGGAACTCCCGGTCATCGGCCGTCAGGTTGCGGATGCGCAGGGTGTAAGTGTTGCGCACAGCCCCATCCGACAGGGTCACGAATTGCGGATTGCGCACCGGCTCGACCGTCAGATCGATGTCCGACCGGATAAACAACGCATAGACCAGCGCCACGCCAATCAGCGACCACATCGACGTATAAAGGATCGTGCGAGGGCGCAGCACATGTTGCCAGATCGGGCGCGGTTTTGCGCCCTCTGTTTCGGCCGCTTCATCCGACAGGGCAAGGTAGTCGATCAAGCCGCGCGGCTTGCCGATCTTCTCCATCACCTCGTCACAGGCGTCGATGCACAGCGCGCAGGTGATGCACTCCATCTGCTGCCCGTCGCGGATGTCGATGCCTGCAGGGCACACGTTCACGCAGGCCATGCAGTCGATGCAGTCGCCCAGGGCCTCCGCCCCTTCGGCCTTGCGGTGCTTGCCGCGCGGCTCGCCCCGCCAATGGCGGTATGCGACGGTCAACGTGCTTTCATCCATCATCGCCGCCTGAATGCGTGGCCACGGGCACATGTAGTTGCAGACCTGTTCCCGCATGAACCCGCCAAACACAAAGGTGGTCGCGGCCAGGATCAGGATGGTGGAATAGGCCACCAGCGGCGCGCTGAAGGTCAGCAACTGCGCGGCAAGCGTCGGTGCGTCGGCAAAGTAGAACACCCACGCCCCGCCCGTCGCCAGCGCGATCAGGAACCAGACACCCCACTTGGTCACGCGCAAACGCAGCTTTTTCAGCGACCAATCGGCATTCCACAGGCGCACCCGCGCGTTGCGGTCGCCTTCGATCCAGCGTTCGACAAGGATAAACAGATCCGTCCACACGGTCTGCGGACATGTATAGCCGCACCAGACCCGGCCCAGGGCCGAGGTGAACAGAAACAGGCCCAAGCCCGCCATGATCAGCAAACCGGCCACAAAGTAGAACTCGTGCGGCCAGATCTCGATCCAGAAAAAGTAAAAGCGCCGCCCCGCCAGATCAATCAGAACCGCCTGATCGGGCAGGTTCGGGCCACGATCCCAGCGGATCCACGGGGTCAGGTAGTAGATCGCGAGGGTCACGCCCATGATCCACCATTTCAACGTGCGAAACGTGCCCTTCACCCGCCGGGGAAAGATCGGTTCGCGCGCAACATACAAAGACGGCGGAGTAGCCGGAGGCTGTGTCATATTCGGTTGTCCTGTTCGTCAACGTATCCTGCACACCAGCAGCCCAAGCAGCCTTGACCCAGATCAATTGCAGTTCGGTCAATTGCAATTGATCGCCTTTGCAGGTTGGCGGGACCCACTGTAAGTCTTGGCGAAAGGCCTGCCGTCAGGCGAGGCTGCTGAAAACGCAAAGGCGACCGCAATCAGATGACATCAATCGTTTTGCATGTCGGGCACGGAAAAACCGGTTCATCCTATTTACAATCGCTGTTCGCGCTGAACCAAGAGCAACTGCAACGTGCGAACGTAACATACCCGTTTCACAAGAACCTGACGGCCGCCGCTGCGGGACAGACCACCTCGGGCAATCACTCCAGCATCTTTTCCGATGTGCTGGATTTCGCGGGCCGGAATACGCTTTTGGTCAGCGGCGAAACCTTGTTCAGAACGTTGATGGGTACGGACACGCTTGCCAAGATTTCGCAGACGTACAAGTTGAAGGTGATCCTGTTCACGCGCGACGTCGTGGATCACGGGATATCCCGTTGGATACAGGGCGTGAAAGGGCGCGGGATCGTCGAGGATGTGGATACATACCTGACCCGGAACCCGCTGGGTCCGCACCCTATCGTGGTCGAATGGATGAACCTGTCGCGCATGCTGGGGTTCGAACTGCGCGTTCGGAACTATTCTAGGCACAAGTCGGATTTGGTATCTGTGTTTTGCGCCGACGCTTTCGATGGACGTCTTGACGCCAAGGCATTTCAGTTGCCCGACGTCACACGGGTCAATCGCGGGCTGACACAACCCGAATTGGACATACAGCGCCTGTTCAACGCCATCATAGGCTCCCAAAGCGCGGGTTACGTGGCGAAGTTTCTGGTGTCCCACTTTCCCGAAAGCCGCGGGGGCAAAACACGCGTATCGCAAAAAACCTATGACCTGTTAACTGCGGCCAACAAGCCATTCGTTGCGGCTATAAACCGGAACCTTCCACCCGAAGAACACGTCGGGTTTGGCGACCCAAAGGACGTGGTGCGCACGGCACCATCCGAACAGATACCCGAAGACACGATCGCCGCCCTTGCCGAAAACATCACGACCCAAGCACCTTTTTTTCAACGGCGTGACGGGGACTTGCAGTTCTTACTTGGACTGGCACTGCGGATCGAAAAAGGCCGGCAACCGGAATTGCAGGATGCGCTGAAGCTGATGGAAATGGCGCTTGCAATTCGACCAGGAGCGCCTCGGATCACCGCGAAGGTGGATGAGTGGCGAAAGATACTGGAGAAGGACAAAAACGTTGACATTCCAGAAGATTGACCTGCGGAGCTAACGTTCGACTTCAATGTGGGAAGCCTGCGTATCCAGGCGCAGGTCACCGATATCAAACAGGTCTCAGATCAGGCCGCAGTCATTCAAGCGGGTATCCCGGCCCCCGCTTGGTACGAACAGGACAGGGACCGGGACCGCCGCGCATCCCCCCTTTGACGGGGCAGGTACCCCACCGCGCGGCGTAGTGAAAAACGGCAAGAGCTACTCGCCGCCTCCCAATTGGTGCAGGTACAATGTGACCGCCTTGATCTCGTCTTCGTCGAGGCGCTGGCCCCACGCGGGCATCACGCCGAAACGGGAATAGGTGATCGTCTCGGTCAGGCGTTCGCGGTCACCGCCATAAAGCCAGATGGCATCGTTCAGCGTCGGCGCACCAAGCGTCCGGTCACCGTCTCCATTCAACCCGTGACAGGCCGAACACTGCTCTTCAAACAGACCTGCGCCCTGTTCGGCCAGTGCCGCATCATGGTCCTGACCTGACAAGGCCAACACATATTCGACGGTTTGACCAATTTCCTCATCCGACAGGATGTCGCCAAAGACAGGCATCTCGGACCACCGCGCATCGGGATCGGTCTCGTTCCGGATGCCGTGACGCACGGTGTATTCGATATCCTCAAGCGTGCCGCCCCACAGCCACGCGTCATCCAGCAGGTTGGGATACCCCGCCGCCTGAACCCCGGCGGCCCCAGCCCCGTGACATTGCGAACAATTGGCAAGGAACACCGACGCGCCGCCCGCCACACCATAACGGTGCGCCGGATCATCGGGTGTCAGCGTCGACAGGTCAGCCGACGCAAGGATGGCGGACACCTCCGCGTTCTGCGCCTCGACCACGGCGATCTGTTCGGCCACCTCGGCACGTGTCGAATAGCCCAACAGGCCCGCGGTGGCCGCGTTGACCAGGGGCCAGGCGGGATAGGCGATGGTATAGGCCAGGCCCCACACAACCGTCCCGTAAAAGGTCCACAGCCACCAGCGCGGCAACGGGTTGTTCAACTCCTTGATTCCGTCCCATTCATGGCCGGTGGTGTCGGTCCCGGTGACCTGATCGATATCTTGATTGTCAGCCATCTCAGTCGGCCTCCGGTTCTTGCGCGATGAAATGCGCGTCTGTGTCGTTGCGTAGGGGAATGCCAGCGGCCTCTTCATTGGCCTTGCGGGCCGACGGGCGGAAGGACCACAGGCAGGCTGTGATGTAGAAGACCACCATCGCCAGCAGCACCCAGCTATCGGCCAGTTCTCGGAGGAAGGAATAAGTATCCATCATGTCCTCCTATCGGCTCGGCTCGGGGGTGAAGGTCGAAAAGTCGACCAACGTGCCCAGCATCTGCAGATACGCGATCAGCGCATCCATCTCGGTCAACTCGGGCTGACCATCGAAATTGGACACCACCGCACCGGGATAACGTTCCACCAGCCCGTCCCAATCCGCGTCGGGATCGGCCTGCACGCGGAAATCGTCCACAGCAGCCGCGACCATCTCGTCGGTATAGGGGACGCCCACAAATCGGTGGGTGCGGACCAGCGCTTCGACCTGATCCGTGTCCAGCACGGTATCGGCCAGGAAGGCGTATTTCGGCATGATGGATTCCGGCACAACCGATTGCGGGTCCAGCAGGTGATCCACATGCCACGCATCCGAATACCGGCCGCCCACACGGGCCAGATCCGGCCCGGTGCGCTTGGACCCCCACTGGAACGGGTGGTCGTACATCGACTCTGCCGCCAGTGAATAGTGGCCATAGCGTTCGACCTCGTCCCGCATGGGGCGGATCATCTGGCTGTGGCAGACATAGCACCCTTCACGGATGTAAATGTCGCGCCCCGCCAGTTCCAGCGGGCTGTAGGGCCGCACCCCGTCCACCTCTTCGATCGTGTTCTCAAGATAGAACAGCGGTGCGATTTCCACGATGCCACCGATGGTGACGACAAGCAGCGAGAAGACGAACAAAAGCGTCGGGCTGCGTTCCAGGGCCTGGTGTCGGTCAAGAAAAGCCATTGCACTGTCTCCTTATGCTGCTTGTGCGGTTGCGGGTGCGGGCGGGGCCACCGCGACGGGTTTGCCGCCCCGGATGGTCATCCACATGTTCCAGACCATGATCACGCCGCCAGCCAGGTAAAGGACCCCGCCCAGCCCACGCACCACATACATCGGGAACTTCGCGCTTACGGTGTCGGCGAACGAATTCACGAGGAACCCCTGGGCATCGACTTCGCGCCACATCAGGCCCTCCATGATGCCGGTCACCCACATGGACGCGGCGTAAAGAACGATACCGATGGTGGCGAGCCAGAAGTGCCAGTCGATAGCCGCCATCGAATACATCTCTTTCCGGCCCCACAGGCGCGGCGTCAGGAAGTAGAGCGCGCCAAAGGTGATCATGCCGTTCCAGCCCAGCGCACCGGAATGCACGTGCCCGATGGTCCAGTCGGTATAGTGGCTCAGCGAATTCACCGCCCGGATCGACATCATCGGCCCCTCGAAGGTGGACATGCCGTAGAAGGCCAGCGAAATCACCATCATCCGGATGATCGGATCCGTGCGCAGCTTGTCCCACGCGCCTTGCAGCGTCATGAGGCCATTGATCATGCCGCCCCAGCTGGGCATCCACAGGATGATCGAAAACACCATGCCAAGGGTCGACGCCCAGTCCGGCAACGCGGTGTAGTGCAAGTGGTGCGGACCCGCCCAGATATACAGGAAGATCAGCGCCCAGAAGTGGATGATGGACAGCTTGTAGCTATAGACCGGACGCCCCGCCTGCTTGGGCACGAAATAGTACATCATGCCCAGGAAGCCCGCAGTCAGGAAAAAGCCCACGGCGTTGTGGCCATACCACCATTGCGTCATCGCATCCTGCACGCCCGAAAACACCTGCACGGATTTGGAGCCGAACAGCGACACAGGAATGCTCAGGTTGTTGACGATATGCAGCATCGCCACGGTGATGATAAAGCTCAGCAGGAACCAGTTGGCGACATAGATGTGCTTTTCCTGCCGCTTGAAGATGGTGCCAAGGTAGACGGCGAGGAAGGCAACCCAGACAAGGGTCAGCCAGATGTCCACATACCATTCCGGCTCTGCATATTCCTTGGATTGCGTGGCGCCCAGCAAATAACCGGTCGCGGCCATCACGACGAACAGCTGATAGCCCCAGAAGACGAACCACGCGAGGTTGCCGCCCCACAGGCGCGCACCACAGGTACGCTGCACGATATAGAACGACGACATGATCAGCGCGTTGCCCCCGAACGCGAAAATCACCGCACTTGTGTGCAGCGGGCGCAGCCGTCCGAAATTGGTAAAGGGTTGGCCCCAGTCAAAATTGAGGGCCGGAAAGGCAAGTTGAAAGGCGATGAACACGCCCGCAAGAAAACCCACGACACCCCAGATGCCGGTGGCGATCACGCCTGCCCGGATGACACTATCCATATAGCCGGTGTCGTCCACAACGGCTTGTGTCTCTCCGATTTGGCGGACCTGCCAGATGAACATGCCCAGCGCGATCACAAAGATCAGTGCCGCATGCAGCTTGTAGGCCAGGTCATGCCCCCAGTCCGCTGCAATGGCAGCGCACAGGGCCACCAGGCCCAGCAAAATGAGTTTAACGTAGTCCCACATTCTCTTTCCTTTGCAAATTCGCACCGATCCCTTGGCTTTCTGGATCGCTGCGCGTCTGCGCACTGTCCCCGCGGGGACAACAGACCTGTTCGTATGTTGTGGTGATTAAGCGGGCGCCGGGACGCCCGCGTTGATCTGGATCAAGCGCCCGAGATTTTGGGACACGTCCCTAGCGGATCACATGCACCGCGCAGGGCGCATGCCGGGTGACCCAGGCGGCGGTGGATCCCAGCAAGATGTCCGACAGCGCGGGCTGGTGGGATGGCATCACGATCAGATCGGTACTGTGATCCTTGGCATAGTCGGTGATGCTACGCCCTGTGGCGCCTTCGATCACGGCGCTTTGTCCATTGGGCAGATCGGCTGCCATGACCTGCAAGCGTCCGGCCATGCGTTCCCGGTTCCCGATGACCAGGTCGGTCGGCACGAATTCGGCTGCGTAGACGGGCAACTGCTCCATCACATGCAACAGCGTGATCAGCGCACCGTCCGAGGACAGATGCCGCGCCACGGCCACCGCCTGCGGATGATCGCGATCTTCGCCAAAGGCGACGGGGATCAGAATGTTGGAATACATGGGGGCAACCCTCCTTTGACCATTCGGCCAGAAGGATTACGCCACGCGCGCAGGGCCTGCGTTGATGTGGATCAAGCGGGGATCAGAACAGCACGCCGCCGTCCGAGTCATCGCCGCTTTCCAGCAGCAGCGTCTCAAGATCGGGGATCAGAACGGTGCGGTTGCCATCCAGCCCGATCACCCCGTCCTTGCGCAGGCTGGTGAACTGCCGGCTGACGGTCTCGATGGTCAGACCCAGGAAATTCGCCATGGCCTCGCGGCTGATGGGCAATTCAAGCCGTGAGGTGTCCCCCATCACGCGGCCATCGGGGTTCACGGTACGCTTGGCGATCAGCATGAGGAAGCTGGCGATCTTTTCACGCGCGGTCTTGCGACCCAGCAGCAGCATCCAGTCGCGGGCCGCGTCCAATTCATCCAGCGCCATCTCAAGCATGCGTTCCTGCAAATGCGGCACATCCTTCAGCAACGTCTCGAACGGCTTGCGGTAGAAGCTGCACAACGTGACCTCGGTCACGGCGGTCACATCATATTGCAACGTGTCCCGGCCGGGACGCCCGATGAAATCGGACGGCAACAGCAGGCCCACCAGTTGCGTGCGCCCATCCTCGATCGCGCGTTCCAGCGTCGCGGTGCCCGCCACAACCGACGCCACCACATCCAGCGCATCACCGCGCATCGCAATGGTCTTGCCCGCAGGATAGGTCTTGTAAAACTTGATCTGGTTCAGTTGCTCCAGCTCGTCCTCGTCACAGCGCGCGCACACGGCGCGGTGACGGATCGGGCAACTGGAACAGTTGTCGAAGGCCGGAACCGGTTTGTTCATCCCGAGACCTGTTGATCTGTGTCAATGCGCGCGGCGGACAGATCACGAAACTCAGGGCTATGAAACACGTTTCCGACCTCCGCCGTCATGGGCTTTTCGATGCCAGGGTCCCACGCTTTACAAGCTATCCACCCGCCAATTGGTTCAGCGAAGAGGTGGGCGCGGACTGCGTGCGCACCTGGCAATCTACTGCGCCCAAGGATGCAGAGATTTCGCTCTATGTCCACATCCCCTTTTGCCGCAGACTGTGCTGGTTCTGCGCATGCCGGACCCAGGGGACGCGCAACGACGCCCCGCTGGCGCCCTATGTCGACCGGGTCCTGGCCGAGGCGCGGGCCACGCGGACCGGCTTTGGACACGCGGTGCGCACCAGGCGGCTGCATCTGGGCGGCGGAACCCCTACCATCCTGACCGCCGCCCTGCTGGACCGTTTGCTGTCGGGTCTTGATGACATCTGGGACCTCAGCACGGTCGATGAATTCTCGGTCGAGGTGGACCCGACAGATGTGGGCCCCAAACGCCTTGCAATGCTGCGACAGCACGGCCTGTCGCGCGTCAGCCTTGGCATCCAGGACTTTGACCCGCAGGTGCAGAAGGCCATTGGACGGGCTCAATCACGGGCGCTGACCGCAGATGTGGTTGCACAGGTGCGCGATCTGGGCGTGCAGGGCCTGAACTTTGATCTGCTTTACGGCCTGCCCTTCCAGACAAGGACGTCACTGGCCCAGACGCTGCAGGCCGCGCTGGATATGGCGCCCGCGCGGATCGCGCTGTTTGGCTATGCGCATGTGCCATGGATGTCCAAGCGACAGTCGCTGATCCCCAGCGACGCATTGCCCAAGCCGGAACACCGGTTGGCGCTGTTCGACCTTGCCCGGCGGACGCTGCTGGGCCAAGGCTATGTCCAGATCGGGATTGATCATTTTGCACGCCCCGACGACGCGCTGGCGCAGGCCTTCTTTGACAAACGGCTGACGCGGTCCTTTCAGGGCTACACCGATGATACGGCCCCTTATCTGATCGGTCTGGGGGCCTCTGCCATCTCGACCTATCCGCAGGGATTTGCGCAGAACATCCCGGTGACCGGCAAATACGCCGCCCAGATCGATGCGGACCAGCCCGCCCTGTGGCGCGGCTATGCGTTGAACGGGGTGGATCACCTCAAGGCGGATGTGGTTGCGCAAATGATGTGCTATCACGCCGCCACACTGTCGGACGCGCACCTGGCCGACCCCACCGTGTTGTCGGCTGTGCTGCACATCGTTGAGCGGTTCAAAGAGGCCGTGAGCTGGGATGGCAAAACGCTGACGATTGCCCGCTGGGCGCACCCGCTTGTGCGCCAGATTGCCGGCACGCTGACCACCGACCACCCCGCACAGGCTGACAAGCGCACCTACAGCGCCGCGATCTAGGTGAAATCCAGCGTCATTGGCGCGCCCGCCTCGTAAGAGGCCTGCGCCGCGTCCGCCATCACCTGCGCCTTGTAGCCGTCGATCCCGCCGGGGTTGGGCGGCGTACCGGCAGTCAAAACCTGTACGAAATGCTGCATCTCCGCCGTATAGGCTGCGGCGTAGCGTTCCAGGAAAAACGGTTCGGTCGGGGCGCGGGTGAAGCCGGCGGCGTTCGACATCTCGACCGTCGAGGTCAGCACGTTGTCAGCACGCAACATGCCGTTTTCCCCATGCACTTCAATGCGTTGGTCATAGCCATAGGTGGCGCGGCGCGAGTTCGATATCTGGCACAGCCTGCCCGACGCGGTGCGCAGGGACACCATCGCGGTGTCAATATCGCCTGCCTGCCCGATTTCGGGGTCTACAAGGCACGACCCATGCGCGAAAATTTCGACCGGGTCTTCGCCCAGCAGGAACCGCGCCATGTCCAGATCGTGGATCATCATATCCCGGAACAGACCGCCGGAGGTCTTGATATAGCCGATGGGCGGCGGTGACGGGTCGCGCGACAGGATTGTCACCATCTCGACCTTGCCGATGGCCCCGTCGTCGATCTGCCCCTTGAGCGTGCGGAAATTGGGATCAAAGCGCCGGTTGAAGGCGATAAAGAACGGAACCGCGTGCTGTTCGACCACGGCGAGACAGTCGCGGATGCGCGCGGCATTCAGGTCAATGGGTTTTTCGCAAAAGATCGCCTTGCCCGCGCGGGCCGCGCTGTGGATCAGGTCGTAATGCGTGGTGGTCGGCGTGCCGATCACCACCGCGTCGATATCGGAGGCGGTCAGGATATCCTCGGTCTCCATCACCCTGGACCCGGTGCGTTTGGCCAGGGCGGCGGCGGCCTCGGGCATGGCATCGGCCACGGCGGCGACCTGCGCGCCCTCCATCCCCATCAGGCTGCGGGCATGGACCTGTCCGATACGACCACAGCCCAGAAGTGCGATATTGATCATGTGTTTGCCCTCATGGTGCGCAGGACGGTGCGGGTGGCCGCGACAACCGGGTCGTGCGTGTCTTGCAGGATTTGCACGCGGTCAAAGCGCTCCGGGTCGCTGTTCACCGCGTCGCGCAGGGCGTTGCCAAAGGCCTGCCGCAGCTCGGTCCCGATGTTGAACTTGCAGATATTGGTCTGTGTCGCCAGCGTGCGCCGCTGGGCGGCAGGCACGCCAGAGCCGCCATGGATGACAAGCGGCACGTCGGTGACCGCCTGGATGGCGGCGATGCGGTCTTCGTCCAGGCCGCCGGATTGGTCGGTTTGCAGGTGCACGTTGCCGACCGAGACCGCCATGGCATCCACGCCTGTCTCTGCCGCGAATTGCGCCGCCTCGGCCGGGTTGGTCCCGGCGGAGGCTTCACCGTTGTCATAGCCCACGAACCCGATCTCGCCCTCGCAGGAGATGCCAGCCGCGTGGGCCATGTCGACGATGGCCCTGGTCTCGGCAATATTCTCGGCCAGCGGCTTGCGCGAGCCATCGAACATCAGCGAGGTAAAGCCGCTGTCGAGCGCTTCGCGGCATTCATCGAAGGTGTAGCCGTGGTCGAGATGGGCAACAACCGGCACGCTTGCCGCTTCGGCCAGGTGTCGGAACATCTTGCCCAGGATTGGCAGGGGTGTGTGCGCGCGGCAGGACGGTCCGGCCTGCAGGATCACGGGGCAGTTTTCAGCTTCGGCGGCGGCGACGTAGGCGCGCATGTCTTCCCAGCCCAGCGTGACGAGACCTGCGACGGCATAGCCATCGGATTTGGCGGGGATCAAAACATCTGACAGAGTGACGAGTGGCATGTCTTTGGAAACTGAGGGCGGGCCCCGGCCGCGGGTTGGGGGTGTGGCCCCCGCCCGTCGAACCTGCGGTTCGCCATTGGGGAATGGGCGGTCGGGGGCTGCCCGGCGGTGCCGCCGGGCGCTACATCACTTGAACTTCGCGATCATGTCCTTGATGCCCGGAATGGTTTCGATCTGATAGGCGTGGGTCGGCTGGAAATACTGCACCAGGCTGCGCTGGCTCAGGCCACCGAGGATGGTGAAGTAATACATCTCATATCCCGGCAGCACCGCGCAGGGGTGATAGCCGTTGTCGAGGCAGATCGTGGAGCCATCGACGATGTGATAGGCATCGCCCGCAAGGTTGTCCTTGCGCTGCAACATCTGCACGCCCGATCCGTGGTTGGGGCGGAAACGGAAGTTGTAGGTCTCGTCATGGCGCGTCTCGATCACCTCGCCGCCTTCGGACCGGTCGGTGTCGTGCTTGTGGCTGGGGAACCCCGACCAGCCGCCCTGGCCCACGGTGAACAGTTCGGACACCAGCAAGCGCCCCACCTTGTCGTGGTACTTGGTGCCGAGGATGTGCTTGATCTTGCGGTGGGTTTTCGTGTCGTCCGACCCGTATTGCACCAGGTCCAATTCGTCGTTGCGGACTGCAAAGGCGTCCAGCACCTTGTCATAACGCGCACCGGCCACGAACACCTCGGCCGTGTCCGAAGTGCAGACCATCTCGGCCTTCGCCGCCGTGGGGACATAGACGCCTTCGGGTTCACCGTCCCACACATCCACGCCGCGCCCGCCAAGTGCGTCGGCCTTGAACCCTTCGACATTCACGTCGACCGTACCGGTCGCGGGCACGATGCAGGTCTCGTATCCGGGCACGGCATATTCGAACGCCTCACCCTTCTTCAGCTTCACGATGTTGAAGTAATTCAGCGGGACAGTGGCATCATCCACATCCACGATCGGTTTGTTCTGGTTGTCGAAAGGCGCGATATGCATGTGCCTGTCTCCTTTATGGTGATGTGGGACCGGGATGGTGTGTCAGGAAATCATCGAGCAGGTCGGGCGTGGGCATGGCAGGCGCGCAGCCCGGTTGCGAGACGGTGATGGACGCGCAGGCGGAGCCGCGCAGGATGGCGGTCTTCAGATCGCGCCCGTCGGCAAGGCCGGTCATCAGCCCGGCCATGAACGCGTCCCCTGCCCCATTGGGTTTGACGGCGGTGACGGGGTATATACCAGTGGCGATCTCCTGCCCGTCCGCGTAGGTTACAGCGCCCTTTTCGCCCCTCTTGTAGATCACGATGCGGGCGGTGGTTTCGGACAGCACACGCGCCTTGGCCTGTCCCTTGTCCATGCCACCAGCCATGAACCCGAACTCTTCATCATTGCCGACAATCATGTCCGACGCCTCGGCCGCGCGGCTCAGCACGTCGGCGGCAACCTGCGGAGAGGGCCACGAGTATGGGCGGTAATCCACGTCGAAGATGATGGGCAGGCCCGCGTCCTTCGCCAGGTCGAAGCTGCGGAACGTGGCGCTGCGCGACGGTTCGGCGGCAAATACGGTGCCTGCGGTGATCAGCGCGCCATATTTGGAGTAATCCACCTGTTCGACATCTTCAGCCGTCATCTGAAAATCCGCGGCCCCGTTGCGGTAGATGACGTTGCGATGCCCGTCCAGCACACTTTCGTAGAAGGCAAGCGAGTTGCGGTATTCCCCGCCGACCCGGTTCACGTGAGTGGTGTCTACGCCGTAGTGCCTCAGGCGGTTGATACAGTAGCTGCCGACGGAATCGTCGCTGACGGATGTGACAAGCGCCGCCTTGCCCCCCAGCTTGCAGATGCCCGCACCGATATTTGCGGCGGACCCGCCCAGATCGACCGTCAAGCGCTCCGCATCCTCGGCGCGCACGCCCACATCGGTGAAGAAATCAATCCCCGCGCGCCCCACGATGACAAAGTCATTGGCCCTTATCCCATCCAGCAGCGCGCTCATCTGATCCCCTCGGCATTCACCGCGTCTGCCTGATCCAGAATTTCGGGGTACTTGTAGTTGAAGCCCAGAAGCTGCCGCATCTCGGGGCTGGCGGCATCAAGGAACGACTGCGGCAAGGCACCTGGCATGTCTTCGAGCGGTTTGACGAATTTCGGGATGTAGTTGATCAGCACCGCATTGCGGTCGTGATCCGCATGGTTGGGCATCGCACAGTGCCACGCCGCGCCGAAGAAGATGACGGTATCGCCGGGATCACCCGTCATCCGTGCGCAGTTGGCATAGAAATGATCGTGATCATCCGCCGTGGGATAGCGCATGTCGCGCTGCGTGCCCGGCAGGTAAGCCGTTGCGCCGCTTTCCTCGGTAAACGGGTCCAGCGCGATGGTGACCTGCGCGTTCATCGGGAAACTGGCGTTCAGGCCCATGGGGTGTGTGTCAGGGCTGTGGAAATCCCAATAGGGAAAGTCGATATGCGGTTCCTGCCCCGGTCCACCGGGCAGAATGCGGTTGGCGGCGATGGACCCCATGATGAATTCGGACCCCAGCCAGCGCCGCAGCACGGTCATGATGACCGGATGCGTCGCCATCTCGGAAAACACATCGCCCTTGGCCAGCAGGTTCCAGACCCGGCGTTGGAGGTTGGCGCGTCCATCCTCCATCGCTGCACCCTGGAAATGCGTGACCTTGTCACCCTCGCCGTCCGAATGCGCCATGATGCGCGCGCGCGCGTCTGCGATCTGGTCCGGGCTGAACAGTCCGGCAATGCGCACGGCACCGGGGCCGTTCAGCATCTCTTCGCAGATCACAACGGGATCGGCGGTGTCGGCGGTAAAGGTCCGCATCATACCCCCTTGCGCTGCCTGGGCCGGGTGGATTCCCAATCGGCATGGGCGGCGGCGACCTTTTCATTGTCGGTCACGTGAGGCGTGCCCACTTCCCACCACGCGTGGCCGCCTTCAGTCCAGCCCTCGTAGGCGTCGACCTTCATGCAGATGACATAGGTCTTGTCGCTGGCCTTGGCCCGTCGGAACGCCTCGCCCAGGTCGGCGGGGGTCGCGACCGTTTCTGCCGCAGCCCCCATGCTGGCGGCATGCGCTTCGAAATCCACGGCAAAGGCGTCCGGAATCGTGGGCGCATCGCTCAGCAGGTTGTTGAAGCTTTCGTTGCCGGTGTTGTTCTGCAGCTTGTTGATGACGGCAAAGCCGCCATTGTCCAACACCAGCACGATCATCTTTTTCCGGCTGAGGACAGAGGAATAGATGTCCGAATTCATCAGCAGATACGATCCGTCGCCGCAGAAGGTGATCACGTCCTGATCGGGTTCGCGTTCGGCCTGCGCGATGCGCGCACCCCACGCGCCTGCGATCTCGTAGCCCATGCACGAAAACCCGAACTCGACATCCACGGTACCGATGTCGAGGGTCCGCCAGTTGGCTGTCACCTCGGCAGGCAGACCGCCTGCCGCGGCGATGACTCGGTCGCGTGGATCGCACGCCGCGTTCACCACACCAATGGCCTGGGCGTAGGAGTTCGGGCGGTTCCCGTGTGCCACGTTGCCTGCCACATATGCCGTCCATTCGGCGCGCACTGATTTTGCAAAATCAGTCCACCCGGTCGGAGAGACATAGCCCGACATGGCCGATCCAAGTGCATCAAGCCCCAGCTTGGCATCCCCCACCACAGGCAGCGAGCGGTGCTTGCCAGCGTCATGGCGCCCTGCGTTCAGGCCGATGATCTGTGCGTCTTGCGCAAAGGCCGTCCAGGATCCGGTGGTAAAGTCCTGCAACCGGCAGCCCACCGACAAGATCACATCGGCCTTTTCGGCAATCGCGTTGGCGCTGTCCGATCCCGTCACGCCGATGGGGCCGCAATTCAGCGGATGCGTATCAAGCATATTGGCCCGTCCCGCGATGGTTTCGACCACGGGGATGTTGTGGGCTTCGGCAAAGGCGGTCAGCTCTTTGACCGCGCCGGAATATTGCACGCCGCCGCCCGCGATGATCATGGGGCGTTTGGCTGTTTTCAGGGCGGCGGCGGCGTCGGCCACCTCTGCCGCGTCGGGGAACTGGCGGCGGATGCGGTGCACGCGTCGTTCGAACATCGCCAACGGGTAGTCGTAGGCCCAGCCCTGCACGTCCTGCGGCAGCCCGATGAACGCCGGTCCGCAATCTGCCGGGTCCAGCAGTGTTGCAATCGCATTCGGCAGCGACTGGATGATCTGCGCCGGATGCGTGATCCGGTCCCAATAGCGCGTGACCGCCTTGAACGCGTCATTCACGCCAAAGGTCGGGTCGCCGAAATGTTCAAGCTGTTGCAGCACCGGGTCAGGCAGCCGCGTGATGAACGTATCGCCGCACAGCATCAGCATCGGCAGCCGGTTCGCATGGGCCAGGGCAGAGGCCGTCAGCAGGTTTGCCGTGCCGGGACCGGCAGACGCCGTGCAGAACATGAAGCGTCGGCGCAGCCATGTCTTGGCATAGCCTGCCGCGGCAAAGCCCATGCTTTGTTCGTTCTGCCCGCGATAGAGCGGCAATTCGTCCTTGTGATCAAACAGCGCCTCGCCCAGGCAGGTCACGTTGCCATGCCCGAAAATGCCAAAGCCGCCGCCGCACAGGTGCCACTCCTGCCCGTCAATCTGGATGTACTGCGCCGCCAAATAGCGGATGATCGCCTGCGCTGTCGTCAGACGCACGGTGTCGCTGCTCGCCATATTCTCCTCCCATGGCTGCGCGATTGCATTTAGCGCCTTTTGATGCGCGATTTCATTTCGCGACGATTCTGTATTGACCCGTCCGTTGCAATGACGATACCGGTATTGCAACCGGTTGCAAATACTTTTTCAGGGAGGAGCCCGGATGGCGGAAATTGGCATCGGCATCGTCGGTGGCGGCTATATGGGCAAGGCCCATGCGGTGGCGTTTGGCGCCGTGGCCGCCGTGTTCGACACGGCCCTGCGCCCACGGCTCGAAATGGTGTGCGCGACCTCTGAGGCATCGGCGGAACGCTACCGCGCAACCTATGGCTTTACGCGCGCGACCGCTGACTGGCGCGTGCTGGTGGATGACCCAAAGGTCGAGGCGATTGTCATCGCATCGCCCCAGGACACGCACCGCGACATCGCCCTGGCCGCCCTTGCCGCCGGCAAACCTGTGCTGTGTGAAAAACCGCTTGCCGAAACACCCGATCATGCGCGTGAGATGGTGGCCGCGGCCAAGGCGGCGGGCGTCGCGAACATGGTCGGATTCAACTATGCCAAGACACCGGCCACGCAATATGCCCGCCAGCTGGTGGCCGAGGGACGCATCGGGCAGGTCACGTCGTTTCGCGGCGAGATGACCGAGGATTTCTTTGCCGATCCCAATGACCCCGGCACGTGGCGTGCGCAGGGCGATGCCAATGGCTGCATGGGCGATCTGGCGCCGCATCCCATCAACTGCGCACAGGCGCTGATGGGACCGATCGAGGCGCTGTTTGCCCGGGTTGAAACGGTGCACCGGGTGCGCGGTGGCATTGAGGTGACAAATGACGATCAGGCCTATCTGACCCTGCGCTTTGCCTCCGGCATCAATGGCAGCCTGTTCATCAGCCGCGTCGCGACGGGGCGCAAGATGGGCTATGCCTATGACATCTATGGCACCGGTGGCGCGATCCGTTTTGATGGCGAGGATCAGAATGCGCTGTGGCTTTACACCGCCGAGGGACCACAGGCCGAGCGCGGCTTTCGCAAGATCCTGACCGGGCCTGCGCATCCCGACTACCTGCCCTTCTGTCAGGGTCCCGGGCATGGCACCGGCTATCAGGACCAGATCATCATCGAGGCCAAGGACTTTCTGACCGCGATCCACACGGGTGATACCGTCTGGCCGACGTTCGAGGAAGGCCTGCGCGTCAATCAAGTTGTGGCTGCGGCCCTTGCCTCCTCTCGGGCAGAGGCTTGGGTCAATGTGGCGGATTTCTGAAGAGGCAAGGACATGATCAAGATCGGCAATGCCCCCTGTTCCTGGGGCGTGGAATTTGCGGACGACCCGCGCAACCCCGCATGGCGCAAGGTACTGCAGGAGAACGCGGATGCAGGCTACACCGGGATCGAATTGGGGCCCGTGGGCTTCATGCCCGAGGACCCCGCAGTTCTGGGTGATGCGTTGGAAGAGTTCGGGCAGGAATTGGTGGGCGGGGTTGTGTTCCGCCCGTTCCACGATCCTGCCGCGTGGGATGACGTGATGGACGGTGCCGTGCGCACCTGCAAGGCACTGAAGGCGCATGGCGCGCGGCATCTTGTGTTGATCGATTCCATTTCCGAACGGCGTGCGCCGACTGCGGGCCGCGCGGACGAGGCCGAACAGATGGGCACCGCGGAATGGACCGCGTTTCGCGACCGCATCGCGACCGTGGCCAGGATGGGGGCCGAAGACTATGGCCTGACTGTGGGCATTCACGCCCATGCCGCAGGCTTCATCGACTTTGAGCCGGAGCTGGAACGTCTGCTGGATGAGGTGGACGACAGCATCCTGAAGATCTGCTTTGACACCGGGCACCATTCCTATGCCGGTTTTGATCCCGTCGCGTTCATGAAGCGGCATATCGACCGCATCAGCTATATGCATTTCAAGGACATCGATCCCAAGGTGAAAGCCGATGTGATCGCCAAGCGCACCGGTTTCTACGACGCTTGCGGTCAGGGTATCTTCTGCAACCTGGGCGACGGCGATGTCGATTTTCCGGCCGTGCGGCAGCTTCTGCTGGACAACGGTTTTGACGGCTGGTGCACGGTGGAGCAGGATTGCGATCCTGCTGGCGACACCTCGCCCATCGACGACGCGAAACTGAACCGCGCCTATCTGCAATCCATCGGATTTGAAGGAGCCTGAGATGGCAAAGCTGCAATGGGGCATGATCGGAGGCGGTGAAGGCAGCCAGATTGGTCCGGCCCACCGTTTGGGTGCTGGCCTGGATGGGTTGTTCGACTTCACCGCAGGCGCGCTGGATCACCGTCCCGAGGAAGGGCGCGACTATGGTCGGCGTCTGGGCCTGGGGGATCGGGCCTATGGGTCCTGGCAGGACATGTTGGAGGGAGAGCGCAAGCGCGACGACAGGATCGACCTTGTGACCGTTGCCACGCCAAATGCCACGCATTTCGAGATCACCAAGGCCTTCCTTGAAGGCGGGTTTCACGTGCTGTGTGAAAAGCCGATGACCATGACCGTGGAAGAGGGTCAGGAGATCGTCGAGATCGCCCAGAAGACCGGCAATATCTGCGCGGTGAACTACGGCTATTCCGGCTATTCGCTGGTGCGTCACATGCGGGCCATGGTGGCGCGCGGCGACGTCGGCAAGGTGCGGCTGGTCGTGGCCGAATTTGCCCACGGGCACCATGCCGATGCCACAGATGCGGACAACCCGCGCGTCCGCTGGCGCTATGATCCCGCGCAGGCGGGCGTGTCGGCGCAGTTTGCCGATTGCGGCATTCATGCGATGCACATGGCATCTTTCGTGACGGGGCAGGAGGTTGAAAGGCTGAGCGCCGACACCGTGTCCTGCATCGATGTGCGCACCTTGGAAGATGACGCCATGGTCAACTTCCGCATGGATGGCGGTGCGGTCGGTCGGCTGTGGACGTCGTCGGTCGCCATCGGACGGCAGCACGGGCTGGGCATTCAGGTGTTTGGCGAAACCGGCGGTCTGCGGTGGAGCCAGGAACAGCCGAACCAGCTGTATTACATGCCGCTGAACGAGCGGTTGCAGGTGATCGAACGGGGCGAGGCGAACCTGTCGCCCGAGGCGGACCGCACCACCCGCGTCACCATTGGCCATGCCGAAGGGATGCCGCTGGCTTTTGCCAACATCTACACCGATCTGGCCGAGGCAATCCGGGCCCGCAAAGAAGGGCGGTTGATGGACCCGGCGGCCAACCTGTATCCGCGGGCCGAAGACGGGTTGCGGTCCATGGCAGCCGTTTTTGCAGTGGCGGAAAGCGGCAAGCAGAACGGTGCGTGGCTGGATGCGCGGCCACCGATGTTTCGGTAGCTGAGGTTACCCATGGGTAACCACAACGCTTTGTTAAGGAATGTAAATTTCAGATTTCTCCACCGTCCGGGGGGCCGGGACGGTAAAGATCACCTGTTCATTCCCGAAACGGGTCAGGCGGGTATCTTCGGCAAAACCAAGGCGTTCCAGCAACCGGCACGACGCGGCATTCGCCGCTTGCGTCTCTGCAATGATCCGGGGCAGTTGCACGTCCAGCAGCCCATGAGTCACGACACGTTCCGTCGCTTCGCAGGCCAGTCCCCGGCCCCACGCGCGCGGATGGAACTGGTAGGACAGTTCAATATCCTGCCCGTCCTTGTGCGGTCCAAGTTCGACCAACCCGATGGCCTGTCCCCGTGGTCGGGCACAGACCAGCCATGCCCCTGACCCGCGCCCAACCACCAAAAGATGCAGAAAGCGAGACAGCCGTGCGCGCCGTGGCGCAGCCCCCCCAAGGTAGCGGCGCACCTCTGGATGCCCGACCAACTGCCAGTAAAATGGAAAATCGCGCAGCCGCAGCGGGCGCAGGGCAAGCCGTGGCGTGTCCAACAGGGGCGCGAAGGTCATGCGCGATTAAGGACCGGGTGCGATCCGTCGCGCAATGTCCAAACAGCGGCACCGCAGCGCGTAGGCGCCAAGTCGCCGGATCAGGTTTCGACCGGGCGCAGCGTACCGCGTTCGACCACGTGGCAGTCAAAGGTCAGGGATTGGGCAACGGTTTCCTCGCCATCCAGCATCGCCTCGACCAGATCGACGGACGTGCGCACGATCTCGTCTATGGGATTGTGGAGGGTGGTAAGGTCAATCAGTTCCCAGGCGGCCATTTCCATGTTGTTCAGCCCGATGATGCCCACGTCATCCGGCACCGACAGGCCCGCATCCTTGATCGCGGACATTGCCCCGATGGACAGCACGTCGTCCCCGCAGAAATACGCCTCGGCCGGGCCCATGGACAGAAGGCGCGCCATCTCGTCCCGCCCGGCGTTGAAGGAATAGGCCTTGGCATAGCTGACCGACAGCGACACGTCCGGGTGGCGGCCCAGTTCCTCGGCAAAGCCGGTGTGACGGTCGCGGGTCGACGTGGCGCTGAGCGGACCTGCCAGAAAGCCGACCTTGCGGTAACCGCGCTTGATCAACTCGCGCGCGGCGATGCGCCCGGCCTCGATATTGTCGATACCCAGCACGTTGATCTTGGGCGCATCCGTCAGACGGCCAAAGGAGTGCACGACGCGCATCCCCGCCTCGTGAAAGCTTTCTGCGAAGCTGACCGGCAGGGTGGACGAGGCCACGATTACTGCGTCGACCGAGTATTGCTGCAGCAGGCGGACCGAATTCGACGGGTCCATCTCGTCCGAGAGGTTGACCAGAAGCGGGCGCAGGCCACGTTTTTGCAACTCGCGCGTGACCAGATCAAAGACTTCGAGGAAGATCGGGTTGTGGAAGTTGTTGGACACCACGCCCACCAGCTTCGTCCGGCCCGTGGTCAGGGACGAGGCCAGCGCGTTGGGGCTGTAGCCGAGTTCGGCGGCGGCCTTTTCGACCTTTTCGCGGGTCTTGCCGCTGATCGATGCGCCGGGCGTGAAACAGCGCGACACGGCAGAGCGGGACACGCCCGCGCGTTCGGCCACATCCTTGAGGGTCACGGCCATCGCTCAGCCCTCCGCATCGTATATTGACCAGTCCACGAGGCTGAACTGCCACTGCGCGAAGGCCCCGATGGCAAAGGTGAACACGGCCCAGCCCACGGCACCGGCGGAAAGTTCGAACAGCCCCCACAAAACGCACACGGCGACGGTCAGGTGCCGTCGCCATGCCTGGACAAAGAAGGAATGATCAAGGTAGCGTTTCACCGGATCAGGCTGCGTCCTCGTACCCTTCCTGGGTCTTGGCCCCGGTGATGTAGGCAACCACGTCCTGTCCATCGGTGTCTTCCTTGCGAAGGTTCGCGCAAATGCGTCCGCGCCGGAAAACCACGATCCGGTCCACCAAGTCAAACACCTGCCGCATGTTGTGGCTGACCAGGATCAGGGGTTCGCCCTGTTCCTTGAGCGTGCGGATGATGTTTTCGACCTGTGCGGTTTCCTGCACGCCCAGCGCTGCCGTGGGTTCGTCCATGATTGTGAGCCGTGAGTGGAAGGTGGCCGTGCGCGCAATCGCCACGCATTGCCGCTGGCCGCCCGACATGTTGCGGATGGTGTTGCGGATGTTGGGGATTTTCACGGCCGTCTTTTCCAACCCGTCCATGGTGGCCTGACGCATGGCCTTGTAATCCAGCAGGCGGAACGGACCCAGCCAGTCGAATCTGGTCTTTTCGCGGCCCAGGAACAGGTTATCGGGCACGTCCAGGTCATCGGCGAGTGCCAGCGTCTGGAACACGGTCTCGATGCCGGCTTTGCGCGCGTCGAGGGGGCCGTCAAAGTGCACCGGCTCACCGTAGAACATGATGTCGCCGCGCGTACGTTGTTCGACCCCTGTGATCTGGCGGACAAAGGTGGACTTGCCCGCGCCGTTGTCGCCCATGATCGCCACGTGCTCGCCCTGTTTGAGGGTAAAGTTGGCGTCGTTGAGGGCGTGCACACCACCGTAGTGTTTGGTCAGCCCCCGCGTCTCAAGTACGATTTCGTCACTCATGATCGCCCCCGTCAACTTCGCAATGCCGCGCGTTCTTGCCGGACCTTGTCCAGCACGACCGCGCCGATGATGATCCCGCCCATCGCCATCAACTGGTAGAAGGCGTCAAGCTTGATGTAGGTGAACCCGGACTGGATCACGCCAAAGACCATGGCCCCCAGCACCGTGCCGATGATCGACCCGCGCCCGCCCGTCAGGCTGACGCCGCCGATCACGGCCATGGCGATGGCGTAGAGTTCATAGAAGATGCCCATGCCGGATTGCGCCGTGAGGTTCTTGGAACTGAGCACGATGGCCGCAAAGGCCGCCAGCATCGAGGCGATCATGTAGACCACCACCTTGTGACGCTGCACGTTGATGCCCGACATCCTTGCTGCATCCTCGTTTGATCCGATGGCGTAGGTGTGTTTGCCGTAGACGGTGTATTTGAGGATGAAGTGGAAGAGCACCGCCAGGGCCAGGAACAGGTAGACGGGCATCATGCCCTTGCCGATCAGGGCATAGGTTTCGGTGGGGAAGGATACGGGCTGTCCGCGCGTCCAGGCCTGCGCGATGCCGCGGCAGATCAGGAACATGCCCAGCGTCGCGATAAACGGCGGGATCTTGGTATAGGCGATCAGACTGCCGTTTATGGCGCCGATGAAGGCCCCGAAACTGAGGCCCACGATCAGCGGTACGATGACCGGCAAATCAAAGGCCCAGTCGCCGAACACCGCCTTGGGGTTCGGGCCGCCATTGACCAGTTCGGTCTGGGCAAAGGACATCACGATCATCGCCGTTGCCCCCACCAATGGGCCGGAACTGAGGTCGATGCCGCCCGAGATGATCACCTGCGTCACCCCCAGCGCGATGATGCCGATGATGGCGACCTGCAGGATGATGATGCGCAGCCGTGCCTCGTTGAAGATGCTGTCAAAGCGGTCGCGTGTGTCGAAGAGAAAGCTTTGCCCGTTCATGTAGGGCAGAAATTGCCCCGCCGCCTCGAACGCGAAGATGATCAGGATCAGCGCGAAAAAGATATTAAGCTCGTTTGGCCAGGCCCGTCGCTTGCTGTCGAATGTCAGCCCGCCGGTGCCCTGCGATGCGTCGGCCATGGGTGCCTCCCGGGTTGAGCGGTCCTATGGGCCGCCTCTTTTGTCAGGACAGGGTGGTCGGGCCGCGTCATGCGCCGCCCGACCGATCCGAATTATTGCAGGAAGTCTGCAACATTGTCCGGCGTCACCAGCTTGAACGGGATGAAGACGGTCTTGTCGACGTCATCGCCGTTTGCCAGCTTGATCGCGGTGTCGATCGAGCCTGCGCCCTGACCCGCGAGGTCCTGGAACACGGTCACGTCCATGTCACCTGCCTGCATCGACACCAGCGCGTCAGGTGTGGCGTCCACGCCGCCCACTTCGACGTCATCCATCGAAATGCCCGCCGCTTTCATCGCCTGGATCGCGCCAATCGCCATTTCGTCGTTGTTGGCAAAGACCGCGTCAAACGGTTCGCCCGCCGAAATCCAGTTGGTCATCAGGTCTTGCGCCTGGTCGCGGGACCAGTTGGCCGTCTGCTTGTCGATCAGGGTGATGAAGTTGCACATGTCCATGCCAATCACGTCTTCAACATCCTTGGACCGCTGCACAGCCGCCTGGTTCGACAACTGACCCATCAGCATGTAGGCGGTGGCCCCGCCCGACTTGCCCGCGGCGCGCAGGTTCTTGCAGATCTCGAACGCCTTGAGCGTGCCGCTTTCGATCTCGTTCGATGCAACGAACGCCTGGCCTTCGGGCAACGTGTCCATGTTGATGGGCTGGCGGTTCACATAGACCAGCGGCACACCGGCAGCGGCAGCAGCCTGGCTCATCGCTTCGGTCGCGTTGGTGTCGACCGCGTTCACGATGATCGCGTCCACGCCGCTCGCGATGAAGTTGTTGATCTGGTCAAGCTGGCGCGCCACGTCGTCTTGCGCGTCTTCCATGATCAGTTCGACACCGTCCAGCGTTTCCACGTGATCGGTCATGCCGTTGCGCATGATCGTCAGGCCGTTGTCGTCAAAACGGGCCACGGACACACCGATGGTTTCGGCCATGGCCGTGCCACCCATCAGCATGGCGAGCGCGCCCACTGTCACAAATTTCTTCATGGTTTCCTCCCAAGTTGCGTGTCCGGATCACGCCATTTTTTGCCGGACCGCCGACCGGAAACCGTCTCTCATCGGACTGAGTCTCCGGTTGGCAACGACCGCGATGATATGCGAGTCGCTGCATTTTGCAACCGGTTGCATTCAAAATTTCAATTGGGCCGCATCTGCCCGGTGGCCCGCGCCCCTATCCGCAGCTTGTGGCCAGGATGCGGCTGATCTCTTTCAGGGAGCGCCCCGATTGGGCCTGCCAATCGTTCATCGCGGTCTGTACCGCCTTCATCGCGGACTTGGAGGTCGGCGGTTTGTCGATCACCCCTTCGGCGATCAATCGCGCGGTCACGTCACGCGACAGGATATAGCCGTCCACGCCCATAAAGCGCAGAAAATACTGTCCGGTGTTGCCACCCAATCGGGTGCCGTCCCTTTTCAGAAAGTCCAGCAAACCGGCATAATCATCCGCGGGCCACGCGGCGACCATCTGTGCAAAGCTGCCATGGGTCGCGGCCTGTTCCTGAATGAAAACAGCATTCTGCTGCACGGACCTGATCTTTTGCGGGAAGCGGACAATGGCCTTGTTTGCGCATAGTTCGTCAAACCAGTCCTCGCTCATCATGGCGCAGCGCCCGATGTCGAACCCGTGAAACGCCTCTTCGAATCCGGGCCACATGTTGTCCACGACCTTCCAGTTGAACCCGGCCTGAAAGATCGAGCGGGTCATCTGGGCAAGCCAACGGTCATCGGGGATTTGGGCCAGCGCATCGGGCGTGGCTGATGGCGCGAATTCTCCCAGCACTGCGGCAACCCCGCCCTTGCGGTCTGCGCTGATGGCAAGAATGTCGTCTAGGCTGCGCATGGTGGAACTCCTCTGGCTGGCTCGGCGCAGGATAGGCCGCGTGCCGCGCATCAGAGAAGGCGCAATTCCGTCACCGGGGTGGTGCGCAAATGCGCGCACCACCCTGGATCCTATTTCAGCAGCGCCCTTGCGGCATCCGCAGTCATCGGGTCCGGCCGCGCGCAGGTTGATCCAAGCGTCACCATGTTACCGGTGTCCCCCGCCTGCAGGATGGCCGTCATCACATCGACTGCGTGCAGGGCCAGTTCCAGCGAACAGCGATGTGCCCGCCCTTCGTTCATGGCCTGCGCCATATCCGCCAACCCGGCGGTGCGATAATTGGCGCGCGCAACGCCGTTGTTGTCGACATTGGGCACGCCGAACGGGTGGGTCGTCGTGTTCAGCGACGCGGTTTCGCCGCTCTTGTCCACGATCTCGACGTCGCCCGAAAACCAGTTGGGATCGGGCAGGAACATGCTGCCCCGGGTGCCGTACAGCTCCATATGCCCGTGCCGGTGTGCCCAGACATCCCATGATGTGGACAGGGTGATCGTGGCCCCGTTTTCAAAGTCCAGAAGGGCGTGGATATTGGTCGGGGTCTTGACCGGGATCACCTCGCCCTTGCGCGGTTCGGACAGGATTGTGCGGCTGGTTTCAGGCGTCGAGGTCAGCGCACCGACGCGGCGCACCGGGCCCAAAAGCTGGATCAGGTTGGTGACGTAGTACGGCCCGATATCCAGCATCGGCCCCGCGCCGGGCAGGAAGAAAAAGTCGGGATTGGGGTGCCAGTGTTCCATTCCGTGGTTCATCACGTGGGCCGTGCCTGCCACCACATTGCCGATCTTGCCCGCATCGATCGCCGCCCGCGCGGCCTGATGGGCACCGCCCAGAAACGTGTCGGGGGCAGACCCGACGCGCAGGTCCCGGGCCGCCGCCAGCGAGCGCAGGTCTTCGCCCTGTTCCTGCGTCAGTACGATCGGCTTTTCCGAATAGGCGTGTTTGCCCGCCTGCAGGATGGACCGCGTCACTGCGAAATGCGCATCCGGGATGGTCAGGTTCACGATGATGTCGATGTCACCAGCGGCCAGCAGATCGTCCACGCTGCTGGCGCGTACGCCAAATTTGGTTGCCTGGGCCTGGGCCGCATCCATATCGAGGTCGGCGACCGCGCGCACCTCAAGTCCCTGAAACAACGGGGCCAGTGTCAGGTAAGCGGTCGAGATGTTGCCGCAGCCGATAATTCCAATGCCTTGCATGTGTCCCTCCGCTCAGAAATTCTGTGTTGCGTCGAACGCACGCTGGGCAAAGCGGCGGTGATCGCTGGGGTTGTCGTGTTCCATCACAAAGTGGCGCGTGCCCGCGGCCTTCAGGGCCGAAAACAGCGCGGGCCACGCCATCGTCCCGTGCCCGACATCGGCCCAGCCATCTTCGTCCCCGGCCTGCCCGGGGTGCGCGATGTCCTTGAGGTGCGCGATGGCAATCCGTGCCCCATAGGTGCCGATAGGTGCCATGGGATCGGCCCCGGCCCGCACGGCCCAGGCCACATCATATTCGAACAGAACGTCGCCCGCGTGTTCAAGGATCAGGTCCATCGGCAGCGTGCCATCCGGAAGCGGCATGAATTCGAAGTCGTGATTGTGGTAGGCCGTGTCCAGACCGGATTGCGCGAACCGGTCCTGCACAGCGGCAAGCCGCGCGCCGTAGGCCTGCCAGCCCGCCGCGTCCGTGGGCCGGTCATCGGGCATGATGTAGGGGATCACCACCGTTTCGACCCCGAACCGGTCCGCTATCCGACGCACGTTTTCGGGATCGCTTTCGCACAGGTCGAGGCCCACATGGCAACTGGGCATCGTCAGGCCCGTGTCCTGCAATCCGCGATCCAGGGCGGCCAGCGCATCGTCATCCGTGACAAGCGCGCCATACCCTTCGACATGGGCATAGCCGATATCGGCCAGCATATGCAGGGTGTCGCCCAGAGGCGGAAACAGGCGGGAGCTGTAAAGCTGGTAGGACAGGGCTGTCATGTCAGGACCTTTCAAATGTCATGGGTGGCAGAGTGCAGATCGCGCACGGTGAACGCGGGCGTCGCGCCGGGTGCGGCAGGAACGAACCGAAGTGTGACGGGCCGGCCCGGCAACAGGTCAAACGCGTTGTCGCTGAACCGTCCCGGCTGGTCCGCTTCGACCGCAACAAAAAGGGCCAGGGCCGATGCCGTCAGGGTCACCAGCCAGTGGCCATCGCCCTCGGTCACCTTGACCGAGAGGCCGGACGGCAGCAGCGGCAGGCCCTTGTAGGGCACGGGCGCAAAATGATCGGACCCGCCTGCCGCGCCGCGTGTGGTCCAATCGAACCAGAGAACCTCATCCAAAGCGAGCGCGCCATCCGGCACCGCAAGGGCGGAAACGGACTGCGACACGGGTGCTGCGACGCTGGCCTGTCCCAGCGCCCGCAAGGTCCCGGATGGTGACGCGGCATAGACCATCACGTCCACATCAACCTCGCCTTGCCCATCGTTTACAACGCGCAGGTCGGTCCCCGCGTCCCCCGGTACAGCCGTGACAAGCACATCGGCGTAGAACCGGTGCGCGGCGTGGTGCAGCAGTTTCCATCCGCCGCCGTGATCCAGGCTTGACCACGAACAGACCGGCCAAGTGTCGTTCAGCTGCCAATACAACGTGCCCATGCAATGCGGTTTCAGGCTGCGCCAATGGGTAACGGCGGTCTTGATCGCCAGTGCCTGCTGCACCTGGCTGAGGTAGACAAAATTCTCGAACCCCACGGGAAAGCGGAAATAGCGGAACATGGTTTCCGCGATCCGGGCATTGCCGCCTGCGTTCTTCTGATGGCTTTCCATCACCGGGGCCGCGATGTTGAAATCGGCAGTATCCGCAAAACGGCGGATCACGTCCATGGACGGATAGGATTGGAATCCGAACTCGGAACAAAAGCGGGGCGACACGTCCCGGTAATGCTCAAAATCGCGGCCCTCGTGCCAGACGGACCAGAAATGCATGTCGCCCGCGCGGTCGTTGTGCCAACCGCCGCTGAAACTCATCGGCCCGGGCGAGGGGCTGGACGGCCACCAGAGGGCGTCCGGTGCCGTGGCCCTAACCGCGGTTTCGATGATCCGGTTGAGCCGATCATAGGCCACCAGATACCGATCTCGGTCCTTGCGGCTTTCCTCGTACCAGGTCAGCGCGCCCAGCAGTTCATTGTCCCCGCACCACAGCGCGATGCAGGCATGGTGGTTCAGGCGGGCCACCTGTTCGCGGACTTCAGCGTCGATATCGGCCAGAAACGCATCGTCGGATGGATACAGATGGCAGGCAAACATGAAATCCTGCCAGACCAGCAGACCCAACGCGTCGCACAGATCATAGAACCAGTCGGGCTCGTACCGTCCGCCACCCCAAACCCGGATCATGTTCATGTTGGCATCGACCGCCGATTGCAGCAGGTCGCGGCACATGTCGGGCGTGATGGCACCGCCCAAGGCATCCGCCGGTATCCAGTTCGCACCCCGCATGAAAGTTGGACGCCCGTTGACATGCAGCGCAAAACCGCTGCCTGTCGCATCTGGCGTTGTGACCAGCGCCACATGGCGCAGACCGATCTTGCGGGTGGCCTCTGCCCCGCCGGCGGTGACCTGCAGGCAATGCAGCGTCTGATCCCCCTGCCCCACGGGCCACCACATGTCCGGGTCTGCCACCGCAAGCGTGACCTGCGCGGTGCCATCCCGGATGGGGGCTTGGGCCGTCACACCGCATAGGGACACGGCAACGTCACTGCCATCCTCGACCCCCTCGGTTCGGACCGTCGCCGTCACCGTCACGGCACCCGGCGCGTGCGTTTGCGCCACGATGACATCCGCAATACGCGGCCCGTGCGGGTCCAGCCGGATGTCGCCGTAAAGACCAAAGGGCGCCAGGGCGATGTTCCAGTCCCAGCCAAAGTCGCATTCGGGTTTGCGCAGCATATTGCCATGCGGGATCGGGCAATTGTCCGTCTGAAAGGGCACCGGGACAGGCTGAGCGTCGGCCCGTGCCCTGGCAATGCGAGGGGCAGAGCGAAAATGCAGCGTGATGACGTTTTCGCCAGCCACCAGGGCGTCCGACACGTCGATCCGGTAGGTGCGGAACATGCTGTCGGCCTGCAACACGGTCGTTCCGTTCAGCGACACATCGACAACGGTGTCGAGCATCGACAGGACCAGCGTCATCTTGCGCCCGGTCGCACGGAATGTCCGGGTCAGCAGCCAATCCCGGTCCGCGATCCAGCGCAGGTCATATTCGTTGCGGCCCCAATACGGGTCAGGGATGACGCCGGCATCGCGCAGCGCGCTGATCCCGTCGCCGGGCAGCACCATCGGTGCCGTGAACTGCCCCGTCTCGTCCGAGAGGTGCCATTGGCCGCTCAGGTCCTGCATGCCGGCTCAGACCCTTTCCTCGGTCGTTTTGTCAAACAGCGACGCACGGGCCGGGTCAAACCCGATCAGGATGCTGTCCCCTGTGGACACTGCCGCCTGCCCGTCCATCCGGATGCGCACCGGCACCCCGGCCAGATCGGCCCAGGCCAACGTGTCGGACCCCATCGGTTCCACGATGTCGATGGTGACCTCGGCCGTGACCGGCAGATGGCGCGCGCCATCACCGGACACGATATGTTCCGGTCGGATGCCCAGCCACGCCGGACCATTCTGCGCGGCCCCCTGAAACGTGTACCCCTCCAGCGAAAAGCGCTGCGTGGCGGTGACAAACACGCCGTCTTCGACCGACCCTTCAAAGAAGTTGATCTCGGGGCTGCCGATGAACCCGGCCACATATTTGTTTGTGGGCCGGTTGTAGATTTCGGTCGGGGTATCCAGTTGCTGGATGATCCCGCCCTTCATGATGGCGATGCGGTCGGCCAGTGTCATCGCCTCGACCTGATCGTGGGTGACATAGATCATCGTGTTTTTCAGGTTGTGGTGCAGGCGCTTGATCTCGACCCGCAGGTCGGCGCGCAACTTGGCATCCAGGTTCGACAGGGGTTCGTCAAACAGGAACACGTCCACGTCGCGCACAAGGGCCCGGCCAATGGCGACCCGCTGGCGCTGCCCGCCGGACAGGGCGGCGGGTTTGCGCTGCAACAGCGGCTCGATCTGCAAGATCTCTGCCGCCCGCGCCACGCGTTTCCTGATCTCGTCGCGCGCCATCCGCGCGTTTTTCAGACCGAATGACAGGTTCCCCTCGACCGTCATTTGCGGGTAGAGCGCGTAGGACTGGAACACCATGCCGATGCCACGGCCCGAGGGTTCCTCCCACGTCACATTGCGGTCGTTGATGTGGATTTCGCCGTCTGTGACGTCCAGCAGCCCCGCGATGCAGTTGAGCAGCGTGGACTTCCCACAGCCCGACGCACCCAGCAGCACCAGAAACTCGCCCTCGGGTATGTCGATGTTGAGGTTGTCCAGCACGGTCAGCGCGCCGAATTTCAAAGTCAGGTCTTTGACAAGAACAGAAGTCATGGATCAGCCTTTCACCGCGCCCGCGGCGATGCCCCGGACAAACAGCTTGCCGGAGGCGAAGTAGATGATGAGCGGGACAAGACCGGTCAGCAGCGTGGCGGCCATGTTGACGTTGTATTCCTTGATGCCCTGTACCGAATTGACGATGTTGTTCAGCTGCACGGTCATCGGGTAGTCGGCGGGCTTGGTATAGATCACGCCGAACAGGAAGTCGTTCCAGATGCCCGTCACCTGCAGGATGATCGCCACCACGAAGATGGGCAGGGACATGGGCAGCATGATGCGGAAGTAGATGCCCCAGAACCCTGCCCCGTCCACGCGAGCGGCCTTGAATAACTCTTCGGGTACAGAAGTGAAGTAGTTGCGAAACAGCAGCGTCAGGATCGGCATGCCAAAGATCGTGTGCACCAGCACAAGACCCCAGACGTTCCCGTACAGGCCCAGTTCGCGCAGGATGATGACCAGCGGGTACAGCATGACCTGATAGGGGATGAACGCCCCCACGATCAGAATGGTGAAAAAGACCTCGGATCCCTTGAACCTCCAATTTGCAAGCGCGTAGCCGTTCACGGATGCGATTGCGATGGACAGGATCACGGACGGGATCAGGATCTGGACCGAGTTCCAGAACCCGCGGGAAAGACCTTCGCAGTTGATGCCGGTGCACGCCTCGGCCCACGCCTTGACCCAGGGCTGGTAGGTGATCTCGACCGGGGGGGCAAAGATGTTGCCCAGGCGGATTTCGGGCATGCCCTTCAGCGATGTGACAATCATCACGTAGAGCGGCAGTGCATAGTAGGCCGCCACGACAATCAGCGTGCCGTAGAGCATGACATTTGCACGCGAAAAGCGGGGGCGCGGTTTGGGCCCGCGCGGGGTGATTGCATCAGCCACGTTTCTTGCCTCCGAATTCCAGGTAGGCCCACGGGATCAGGATGATGATCACGCTCACCAGCATCATGGTTGACGCGGCAAAGCCCTGGCCCAGGTTCTGGGCGCGGAACATGTAGTTGATGACGTATTTCGCGGGCACCTCGGACGCGATGCCGGGTCCGCCATTGGTCTGGGCCACCACCAGATCGTAGATCTTGATGATCCCGCTCGCGATCAGGACCAGCGCCGTCACAAAGACGGGGCGCATCATCGGAATGATCACGCGGATATAGGTCTTGACGGTACCGATCCCGTCGACGCGGGCCGCTTTCCAGATGTCTTCGTCAATGCCGCGCAGTCCGGCCAGCATGATCACCATGATCAGGCCCGTGCCCTGCCACAACCCGGCAATCAGGATGCCATAGATCACGATGTCGGGGTCGTTCAGCGGGTTGAAGGTAAAGCTGTCCCATCCCATCGACCGGACAACATGCTGCACGCCCAGATCGGGGTTCAGTATCCATTGCCACGCAAGGCCCGTCACAACAAAGCTGAGCGCGAAGGGATAGAGGAAAATGGTGCGAAACACATTCTCCCCCCTGATCTTGCGATCCAGCAAGGCCGCAAGGGTAAACCCGATCAGCAGCGTGAAGATCATCGAGAAAAAGCCGTAAACCGCCAGGTTCTCGATCGAGATCAGCCACCGCCGGGTGCCCCAGAGCCGCTCGTATTGATCGAGCCCCACAAAGTTCAGCTTGGGCAGCAGCTTGGATGACGTGAACGAATACACCACCGTCCAGGCCGTACCGCCCACGAACACAACCAGCGCCGTCAGCACCATCGGCACCGACGCAATCTTGGCCGACAGGTTGCGGAACAGACCCGAAGGCTTCCGCGCTTTGGAAGAAGAAGAGGACATGACCCACCCCATCACATGTCGCACTGCGCCTGCCCGATACGACATCACATCGGGCAGGCGACTGGGAGGCGCGTCTTACTCGGCAGACGCGATGATGTCGGCGTAGCGCGCTTGCGCATCACCGGCAGACATGTCCGAGGTCCAGAACTCGGCCATCAGATCCTCGATCTGGGTCTGGGTGTCGGCGGTCAGATTCATGTCACCCGACGGCAGTACATTGCCTGCGGCCAGGATCTCGAGACCCTTCTGCATACAGTCATTGGCAGCCGACAGATCGATGTCACCGCGCACGGGCAGCGATCCCTTCTTGAGGTTGAACGCCACTTGCGTTTCCGGCGCGATCAGCGTCGAGGCCAGCGCCATCTGCGCCTCTTTCGTGGCCGCATCATCGATCACGGGGAAGTAAAACGCGTCGCCACCGGTATCGAGGATTTCGTTCACCCCCAGACCCGGCAGGCAGGTGTAATCCTCGCCCGCGACCTGACCAGCCACCTGGAATTCGCCCTGCGCCCAGTCGCCCATGATCTGGCCAGCGGCCTGATCGGTGATCACAAGGTTCGTGGCAAGGTTCCAGTCCTGCACATTGGAATTGCGCGCCAGTTCACGGGCATTCGCAACGGCCTCGAACACCGCCGCATATTCCGGGCCCTGCGCTGTCGCGACATCCCGTTCAACCGACACCTTGCGCCACGCGTCGATGCCCGCAATCGCGATGGTGATCGTGCCAAAGGCAAGGTTCTGCTGCCAGCCCTGCTGCCCCATGGCAAGCGGCGTGATCCCCGCCTCTTCCAGCTTGGGCGCGGCGGCGACAAATTCGGTCCAGTTCGCGGGCACCGACAGACCTGCCTTTTCGAACGCCCCGTGGCTCAGCCAGATCCACTGGGCCGAGTGGATGTTGACCGGCACGCAATAAATACGGCCCTCATAGGTGCAGGCATCCAAGAGCGAGGGCGGGTTCACGATGTCTTTCCAGCCCTCGGCCTCGGCCAGGTCGGTCAGATCGGTCATCAGACCCGCCTCGATCAACTCTTCGGCTTGCCGCCCGTGGTTCAACTGCGTGGCGCCCATGGGGTCACCGCCCAGAATGCGGCTGATGATGATGGGGCGCGCGGTGCCGCCCGACCCCGCGATGGCGCCATCCACCCAGGTATTGCCGGTGGCATCGAATGCCTTGGCAAATTCGGCCACAGCCGCGGCTTCGCCCCCGGATGTCCACCAATGCGTGACCTCAAGCTCTCCGGCATGGGCCACGGACGCCGTGCAGAATGCAGCGGACGCCATCAGTTTTGCGATCTTTTTCATAGTGAGTCCTCCCTGACTTCTAAATCGTTATAGTAATTGCTACAACGATTTAGATTTTCCGATCAAGGTAGAATTTTGCTATGGATCGAATTAACTACCGTACGGAACGCAACGGCTTGGTTCCGTTGACATTGCCTTGGGCCATTGTCCGGGCAAACCTGCGGATATGCGCCGGAAGGGGCCCGAAATGACCAAGACCGGCAGCCCGGACACGCCGACCCCCATCGCCCTTAAACCGGGCGAACGCCCGACGCTCAAGACGATTGCGCGTCTGTCGGGCTTGGCTGTGCCCACCGTGTCGCGGGCCTTGGCCGATGCCCCGGACATTCGCAAGAACACCAAGGAACGGGTGCGCGATATCGCCAAGCAGATCGGCTACCGTCCCAACCGCGCGGGCGTGCGGCTGCGCACCGGCCGGACCAACGTGATCAGCATCGTGATGTCGACCGAACACGACATGATGAACCACACCGCGCGGCTGATATCCTCGGTCGCGTCGTCATTGCGTGGCACGCAATACCACATGATCATAACGCCCTATTTCCCGGACGAGGACCCGATGGTGCCCATTCGCTACATCGTGGAAACCGGCAGCGCGGACGGGTTGATCATCAACCAGATCGAACCAGACGATCCGCGCGTCGACTATCTGATTGATCACAAGTTCCCGTTTGTCACCCATGGGCGGACAGCGGCGTGCGACCGGCACGCCTATTTCGACTACGACAACACCAGCTATGGCGCGCTGGCGGTCAAGGCACTGGCCGGGCGCGGGCGCAAACACATTGCCATGCTGGCCCCGCCCCGGAACCAGACCTATGCCCAGAACATGATTGACGGGGCCACGCGCGCGGCCGCTGAATTTGGCGTGCGGTTCTCGGTCATACAAGGGGCCAACGCCCACCAGGACAACCCGGTGATCGAACAGGCGATGATCCCGGTGTTCCAACACGATGACCGCCCCGACGGCCTGATTGCGCCCAGTATCGGCGGGTGCGTCACCATGGTCTCGACCGTTGAACGTCTGGGTTTTGTACTGGAACAGGATTTTGATGTCGTGGCCAAAGAGGCGATCACCTTCCTGCGTCGCTTCCGCTCGGGCATTCTGGTGGTTGAGGAAAACATCGATCAGGCGGGCAACTTCATGGCCCGTGCCCTGATGCACCGGATCAACGCCCCGGACGAGCCCCCTATGCAGGAGCTTGACCGCCCCGACGACCGGGCGTGGCGGTCTGACTAGGTCTTAATTGCGCACCCGGCCAAAGGTGGACAGCCGGTTGATTTCGTCCAGCCGTTCAAGGTTCACAACCGTCGACAGCATAAGCCGGTCCTGGCTCCAGTCGCCGGGCCGTTGGATGGCAATGGCAGTCAGCATGATGGCCCCGATCAGTGGCAGCAGGGTCGCCATGTACAGCAAGCGCGGGTGCCGCAGGTGCCGCATGTCCAAAAGCGAGGTGATCCGCCGTTCCAGAAACGTCATGCGCCCATCGCGCAGGGTGGATCGGTCGGCGGTGACCAATGTCACCTTTGGCACGGCCACGACAAACATCCGGTCGCGTCGCAGGGTTTGCTGACACACGGCCAGCAACGTTTCGCAATAAGCCCGCACATCGATCCGGCCCCGCGTCAGCACCTCGGCATCGCAGGACAGTTCGCGCAGATGTTCGACCTGACGCTTCCAGGCATGATAGGCCGGGTTGAGAAAGAAGAAGGGTTTCAGCGCCTCGAGCACGATCTCCCACTCGATATCGCCCTGGCGCAGGTGCTGGAATTCATGGGCCAGCGACACGCTCAGTTCCTTGGGTTGCCCCAGCATGTGCGACGGGATCACAACATAGTAGTTGCGCAACCCACGCGTGGAAAACGGCACCAGCGTTCTGTCCGACAGTCGCAGACGGATGCGCCCGAACCGCCGCCAGGCATAGCTGGCCGACACGATGCGCCCCAGGCAGAACATGGAAAACACCAACCGCCCGGTCCCGATGATCAGGCCCGCAAAGAAGGCCGCGATCACGGTCCAGGCCACCCACCCTGCCGCGTTGACCACGTTGTTCAGGAACGTATCGCGCAGGTTCACCAACTTTTCGAACTCGGTCGCCTGCATGCTGAAGCCGCCGTTCAGGTAGTAGGCAACCACCATATCCGACAGATTGACGTTCACGCTTTTGGCGTAGCCGCTGGCCTGCAACGCCGCAAAGGCCACGATCAAGAACGGCGACAGCACAATCGCCACAAACACGCTGTTCAGAAGGTGCAATTGCGTGGCGTAGCTGTGCCTGAGGCCCAGCCGGTGAAACAGAAATCGCGCGGCATACCACAAAGCGTAGGCCACGACGAACAGGATATTGGCATTGATAAAAGCGTCGAGCAGCGCGTCACCCGGAATCATTTTTCAACCTCCGATCCACAAGTGCCCGGATTTGCCCCAATGCTTCCTCTGTCAGCGCGTCATCATTGACCAGCCGCGCCACGAGGGACGCAGGCGTGTCATCAAACAGCTTCATCGACAGATCCTTGAGAGAGCGGGTCTGGTACGCATCCTTGCCCAGCGTCGGCTTGAAGACATGGCGCTTGCCATCCTTGCGGCTGGTCACAAATTCCTTTTGCTCCAGGATGCGCAGGATGGTCGCGGCCGAGGTATAGGCCAGGTCCCGACCTTCCGGCAGCTGGTCCAGAACGTCCCGTACGGTCCCCTCGCCCAGGTCCCAAAGCTCGGTCATGAACTCCAGTTCCACCTCGGTCAGCAGGTCGCTTTTCTTCTTTTGTCTCATTCCGTCCTATCCAAGACACATCGCTCACTCGTCACACCGGCCGAGTAAATACGAAGTCTTTCGTTTTACAAAACGCTTTCTCACACCTTCCAGAAGCAGAAAACGCCCCAACCAAGGGCAAGGCCCAGCGGAATCCACAGCGGCTGGCCCATCAGCCCCAGCCACGCCAGAAAGATGTAGGCCGACCCCAGAAGCGAGATGAACAGCCGATCCCCCAATGTCGTGGTCAGCCCCAGGATACCGCGCCGTTCGATCCCGTCACGGTACTTGACCACCTCAAGCACACCGATGATCGCAATGGCCCCGAAGATGCCGCAGAACAGGGCGAAAGTGGCAGGCGTCCATGCCATCCAGAAGCTGGGCCAAAGCGGGTCCGTCCACGAAAACCCCTTGTCTTCCTGAGTGTTGGCGACATTGCCCCACCCTTGGGCAAGTGCCTTGGTCGGCAGAAGGGCTGCAAGCCAGAGAAGTCGTTTCATCACACCCTCCCCAGGGCAAAGCCCTTGGCGATGTAGTTGCGCACAAAGTAGATCACGATGGCCCCGGGGATGATCGTCAGCGTCCCCGCCGCCGCCAGCAGTCCCAATTCGTAGCCCGCGGACGACGCCGTCTTGGTCATCTCGGCGGCGATGGGTTTGGCCTGCACCGCCGTCAGCGTCTTGGCCAGCAGCAACTCGACCCACGAGAACATGAAACAGAAGAACGCCGCCACACCCACGCCCGCCTTGATCGTGGGCAGAAAGATCACGACGAAGAAGCGCGGGAAGGAATAGCCGTCGACATAGGCCGTCTCGTCCAGTTCCTTGGGCACACCGCCCATGAACCCCTCCAAAATCCACACAGCCAGCGGGATGTTGAACAGGCAATGCGCCAGCGCCACCGCGATATGCGTGTCAAACAGACCGACCGAGGAATAGAGTTGGAAAAACGGCAACGCGAACACCGCCGCCGGGGCCATGCGGTTTGTCAGCAACCAGAAAAACAACTGCTTGTCCCCAAGGAACCGATAGCGCGAGAACGCGTAGGCCGCAGGCAAGGCCACGCAAACCGAGATCACGGTGTTCAGTGACACATAGATGATCGAGTTGATGTAGCCCCAGTACCAGCTCGGGTCGGTGAAAATGACCTTGTAGTTGTCCAGCGTGAAGGTCTGCGGGAAAAGGGAAAACCCCGACAGGATCTCGTTCGTGGTTTTGAACGACATCGCCACCAGCCAATAGATCGGCAGCATCAGAAACGCGATATAGAGGATCGGGATGAGGGAGCGTTTACGCATGGCAAACACCTCGCCCAATGGGTTGTTCGGCAGAACTGAGGGCTTGCACGCCCCCCCGGGGTGGGCATGCCCGGCGGTGCCCGCCGAGCGTGACTTGGATCAGACGATAAGACCTCATTGCGCATCATCCTTCGTCATCAGGGTGTAGAACAACCACGACACCAGCAGCGTGATCGCGAAATAGATCAGGCTCATCGCCGCCGCAGGGCCAAGGTCGAACTGCCCCAGGGCAATCTTGACCAGATCAATCGACAGCAATGTCGTCGAATTCCCGGGCCCGCCACCGGTCAGAACAAACGGCTCCGTATAGATGTTGAAGCTGTCCATGAACCGCAGCAGGATGGCGATGGTCAGCACCGTCTTCATCTTCGGCAACTGGATATAGCGGAACACTTTCCAGGGGCTCGCCCCATCAATCTTGGCCGCCTGGTAATAGGCGTCCGGGATGGACACGAGGCCCGCATAGCTCAGCAGCACCACCAAGGACGTCCAGTGCCACACGTCCATGACGATGATCGTCACCCAAGCCGCAAACGGGTTCTGGGTCATGTCATAGGGCACGCCCAACACGTCGTTCAGAAAATAGCCAAGCAATCCGATCTTGGGCAGGGTAAAGATGTTCCACATTGCCCCCACCACGTTCCAAGGGATCAGCATGGGCAGCGCCATCAGCACCAGGCACACAGGCACCCACATGCCCTTCTTCGGCATCGAAAGCGCAATGATTATACCCAACGGAATCTCGATGATCAGGATCAGGAAGGTGAACAGGAACTGCCGCCCCAGCGCGGCCTGAAAGCGGTCGGACCGCAGGATCTGTTCGAACCAATCCAGCCCCTGCCAGAAAAACACGTTGTTGCCAAACGTCTCCTGCACCGAATAGTTGACCACCGTCATGATCGGCACCAGCGCGTTGAACGCGACCAGCAGCAGCACGGGCAGGACAAAGAACCACGCCTTTTGATTTTCGGTCTTCATTGTGCTGCCGGTCCCTCTTTTGCTGTCGCGATCCACCCATCCCGGTACAGGCGCGTATGGTCCGGCCGAAACGCCAGATGCACCTCTGCCCCCTGTTCAGGCAACTCACCCTCGACTATGGCCTTGACGGGCGCGTCGCCCACCATCGCCTCGACCACGGCGTGACGGCCTACATCCGACACCTTGCGAACCCGTGCAGGCAGGCCCGCATCTGCAAGCGCGACAAATTCAGGGCGGATGCCGATCTGCGTGATGCCACCCTGCCCGGTCACAGCCCCTTCCAGGGCCACCGCGCGGCCCTGGAAGCGCACACCGCCATCGCGTTCTTCTGCGGGCAGGACATTCATGCCGGGCGAGCCGATGAAGTGACCCACGAAAATGTGCTGCGGCCGTTCGAACAGTTCCACGGGCGTGCCGATCTGCACGATCTCACCGTCCTGCATCACCACCACCTGATCGGCAAAGGTCAGCGCCTCGGTCTGGTCATGGGTGACATAGATCATCGTGGCACGCACACGCTGGTGCAGTTCCTTCAGCTTGGACCGCAGCTTCCACTTCCGATGCGGGTCGATCACGGTCAGCGGTTCGTCGAACATGACGACGTTCACGTCGTCGCGGACCAATCCCCGCCCCATCGAAATCTTCTGCTTGTTGTCGGGGGACAGATGCGCGGCGCGGATGTCGAGCATCTCCTCGACCTCCAGCATCTGCGCAATCTCGGCCACGCGCTGCGCGATCCGCGCCTCGTCCACGCCGCGGTTGCGCAGCGGAAAGGCCAGATTGTTGCGCACCGTCATCGTGTCGTAGATCACCGGGAACTGGAACACCTGCGCGATGTTGCGCTGATCGGGCGGCAGGTCGGTCACATCGCGGTCGTCAAACAGGATGCGCCCCTCGGACGGGGTCAGCAGGCCTGAGATGATATTGAGCAGCGTGGACTTGCCACAGCCCGACGGTCCCAGCAACGCATAGGCCCCGCCGTCCTGCCAATCGAGGTCGATTTCCTTGAGCGCATAGTCCGCAGGCCCCGAAGGCTTCGGCAGGTAGGAATGGCGTAGGTTCGAAAGCGTGATCTTGGCCATCATGTCGCTCCGGTGCGGTGCGCATGAATGCGCACCCTACAGGGTGCCGTAGGGTGTGCCTTGACGGCGCACCAATGCTGGGAAATCCGGGTCATGCCACGAGCCTCCCATCTTGAGAAAAATAAAACGCCTGGCTGGCATCCATGTAGAAATCATGCGCCTCGCCCACCTCATAGGGATGCACCCCATGGGCCAAAGATACCCAGCCGTCGCCCCCCATTTGGAAATGCGCACTGGACTCGGACCCCGACAATTCCGTTACCAAAACCTTACCGGATAATTTAACATAATCTGTCCCCGCGGGGACAGGCGTCACATGATGCGGTCGGATTGCGAGGGTATAGGACCCGTCGGGAAGGTCTGCCGCGGCACCTGCAACAGTCCAGCTTGCCCCGGTATCAAGGGTCGCTGTCGTCCCCGACTTCGACATCCGCGCCGCGTTGATCGGCGGATCCGAGAACACGCGCGCGGCGGTCAGATTTTCGGGCTTGCGATAGATGTCGGCGGTCGTTCCGAACTGCGTGACCACGCCGTCATCCATCAACGCGGTCTTGCCACCCAGCAACAACGCCTCTTCCGGTTCGGACGTGGCGTAGACCACGACCGCCCCACGTCCTGCAAACAGTTCCGGCAGTTGTTCCCGCAATTCCTCGCGCAATTTGTAATCCAGGTTCGCCAGCGGTTCGTCCAGAAACACGGCCCGGCTTTCCTTGGCAATCGCGCGCGCCAGCGCAGTCCTTTGCTGCTGCCCGCCTGACAGCTCTTGCGGGCGGCGGTTGAGCATGGGGCGGAGTTGCAGGATGTCTGCGGCCTCCTCCACCCGGCCCTGAATTTCGGACTTGGCCATGCCTGCAACCCGCAAGGGGGAGGCGATGTTGTCGTAGACCGTCATCTGGGGGTAATTCACAAAGAACTGGTGCACGAGGCTGATATTGCGCTTTTGCGTGGACAGCTTGGACACGTCGCGCCCGTCCATCCAGATCTCGCCACCGGCCAGCGGGTCAAGGCCCGCCATCAGCTTAATCAAAGAGGTTTTGCCCGATCCGGTCTGGCCCAGAAGGACGTTGAAATGTCCCGTCTCCAGCACCAGAGAGGTCGGCTTGATATGGGTGATCCCGCGGATCGCCTTCGCGGCCGATTTCAGCTCGATTGTCATAAGTCTCGTCCCGTAGGCCGGGCTTCAGCCCGGCACACCCCATGCGGATGCCGGGCTGAAGCCCGGCCTGCAATCGGTGGTCCCCGCGTCCCCGCGGGGACCACCTGTCGCTTATTGCTGCCAGCGCGCGACCAGTTCGTCGTAGTTGACGGTCTCGCCCTGCGGCTTCTCGTTGTCGAGCTTCGGCTTGGCACCGCCATTGGCGAACCACCATTCGGCATCCCGCTCTTCGTTCAGACGCGGGCCGCAGCCGCCATAGACACCTGCCGCTTCGTCCGCCTGCTGCATCCGGGCCATGGTGATATCCATTTCCTCGGCCAGACGGTTCATCGCTTCCTGCGGTGTGAAGGCACCGGAGTTCACGTCACCGATCTGCTGCCACCAGATTTGGGCCAGCTTGGGGTAATCGGGCACGTTGATGCCAGTGGGCGACCACGCCACGCGATCAGGCGAGCGGTAGAACTCGACCAGACCACCCAGCTTGGGCGCGCGTTCGGTAAAGCTTTCGTGGTTGACCGAGCTGTCGCGGATGAAAGTCAGACCCACATGGGACTTCTTCACATCCACAGTCTTGGACGTCACGAACTGGGCATAGAGCCACGCGGCCTGCGCACGATCCGATGGTGTCGATTTCAGGAAGGTCCAGGACCCCACATCCTGATAGCCAACCTTCTGTCCTTCGGTCCAGTATGGTCCGTGCGGGCTGGGCGCCATCCGCCAGAGCGGCATGCCGTCGTCGTCCACGGTGTTATTGCCTTCGGATTTCGGCTTGACCATATCGGCGGTAAAGGCGGTGTACCAGAAGATCTGCTGGGCCACGTTCCCTTGGCTAAGCGCAGGAAGAGATTGATAAAAATCAAACGAGGCCGCACCGGGTGGCGCGTATTGGCGCAGCCATTCATCCCATTTGCGGATCGCATAAACCGCCGCAGGGCCGTTTGCCGCACCGCCACGTGTCACAGACGCGCCCGCAGGGTTGCAGGACCCTGCTTCCATGCGGATGCCCCATTCGTCGATCGGCACGCCGTTTGGCTCGCCCACCGAACCCGCACCGGCCATCGACAGCCACGCGTCGGTCATGCGCCAGCCAAGGTCCGGGGCGCGTTTGCCGTAATCCATGTGGCCATAGATGCGGACGCCGTCGATTTCCTGCACATCTTCCGAGAAGAATTCGGCGATGTCCTCGTAAGCCGACCAGTTGACCGGAACACCCAGTTCATAGCCGTACTTGGCCTGGAATGCGGCCTTGTTTTCTTCGTCATCGAACCAGTCCTTGCGGAACCAGTACAGGTTCGCAAATTGCTGGTCGGGCAATTGGTAGAGGTTGCCATCGGGACCGGTGGTGAACTGGATGCCCATGAAGTCTTCCAGGTCCAGCGTCGGGCTTGTGGTGTCTGCCCAATCGCCGGCCATCTGCTCCGTCAGGTTGTAGGCCAGTTGCAGGCGCGAGTGGGTGCCGATCAGGTCCGAATCGTTGACGTAACCGTCATAGAGGTTCCGCTGTGTCTGCATCTGCGTTTGCACAGCCTGCACGACCTCGCCTTCGCCAAGGATCTGGTGGTTCACCTTGATGCCGGTGATTTCCTCGAACGCCTTGGTCAGCACTTCGGATTCATAGCCATGCGTCGGAATGCCTTCGGACAGCACGTTGATTTCCATGCCCGAGAACGGCTCGGCTGCCTGGATGAACCATTCCATTTCCGACATCTGCTCGGCCTTGCTGAGCGTGGATGGCTGGAATTCCTGGTCAATCCATTTCTGGGCTGCCGCCGTGTCGGCAAAAGCAGTCCCATGCCCCGCAATGACTGCAAGCACAGCCGTCGCGGAGAGAAGATACTTGCGCATCTTGTGTCCTCCCAAATTTCCATGTGAGCCGGTTTTCTCCGACTTGAGCTACGATAGGCGCAAAGTAAAATTTCTGTCAAACTAAAAAGTTAGTAGAAATTTACGCCAGAGTTACAGCGCCTTATCGCGAGCCGCAGCATTCAAAGCCCTTTGGACGCCATGCCGGTCGCCAACCGGACCCGGCAGCGTCCCGCTTGTCCAGGTGATCGAAACAGAGTGTGTCACGGCGATTCCATACGGTGCCGCGTGCTCATTCTTCGTCAAGCACCCGGCGCGCGACCCGGAAACATTCCAACCCCTGCGGTACACCGCAATAGATCGCCACCACATGGATGATGGCGCGGATTTCTTCGCGGCTGACACCGTTCGTGATGGCCCCGCGGCAATGGATTTCCCATTCGCTCATCTTCCCCAGCGCGCCGATCATCGCAAGATTCATCATCGACCGCGTCTTGGCGTCGATCACATCGTCGCCCCAGCCAAACCCCCAGCACCACGCGGTCATCGCCTCTTGGAACGGTCGCGTGAAATCGTCAGCGGCGGCGAGGTTCCTTTCCACGTATTCCGCGCCCAGGGTCGCCTTGCGCTGTTCGAGGCCTTTCAGAAACAGGTCTTCGTCAAAGGTGCTCATTGGGTGTCTCCTTGGGCTTGCGGTGCGTCTTCTATGGCCGCGCGCATCCAGCGTTGCAAATGCATGACCGGATGTTCGGAATTCACCCCGCCCTTTGGATCGACAACCAGCGGTCCGGGCACATATCCGCGCGATTGCAGGCCGCGTTGGACGGATTCCACCAGTCCGATATCTTCTTCGACCGTGGTGGCGCGATCCTGAACCGCAAGCCGTCGCACGGTTTCGTCGTCTGCGCCGTCCACCGAAAACCAGCCCCGCCAGACCACCACATTTTCAGCGTCGATGGCCCGCCAGTGGTAGGTGTTCAGCACATTGCCCGGATAGACCTGAAAGCTGAACATGGGCCACAGGAACCAGCTGGAATATTCGTGGCTGTGGGCAAAGCCGCTGTCGATATCATAGGTCATCTGATCCAGTGACTGGCATTGCGTCGTGTGGCGCAGGCACTTGCCTTGCGGCTGGATGTCGTAGGTATCGGGCCGGACCACGCCGTTGGCAAAGGTCGGGTGGTTCAGGCTGCAATGGTAGCATTCCGAGTAGTTTTCGACGCTGACCTTCCAGTTGCAGCGTTCCGCGATCTCGACCCATTCGAGCGGGCGCAGGTCGGCCCAGTTGGGCACCCAGTCTTCCAGTTCCGCGCGTGCGTTCGGGAACCAGTCGTCCATGGGGGCCGCGTTCGGGTCAAGGTTGACGAAGACGAAGCCAAGGAACTCTTCGACCCGGATGGACGTGAGGCAGATTTCGGATTTTTGCAGCCCTTCGACCGCCTTGAGGTTGGGGCCTGCGCGCAACTCTCCGGTCAGTTCATAGGTCCACGCGTGGTAGGGGCAGACGATGACGCGGGTCGTGCCGCTGCCCTGCACCAGTTGGTGCGCGCGGTGCTGGCAGACATTGTAGTAGGCACGGATCACACCGTCGCGCCCCCGGATGGCAAAGAGGCTTTCGCCCGCAACCTCGAAACAGCAGTAGGCGCCGGGTTCGCCAAGGTCGGAGGCGTGGCAGGCAAATTGCCAGGTTTGCGCCAGCAGCCCGGCCCGTTCGACGGCAAACATGGTGGGGTCGGTGTAATAGCGCGCGGGAAGCGCGCGGATCGGTTCGGTCATTCGGACCCCTCGGTATACAGACCAATGCGGTGACGGCGGGCGTGAAACGCCTCGACCCGCTCGACGATCTTGTCGGTGGATTGGGCGATGACAAACGACAGAAGCGTTTCGAGCAGCGCGATGGTGCTGACCGAGGACGGAAAGAACTGCGGCGTGTCGGCGGCCACGACAAAGCCATGGTCGGCGGCGCGGTAGAGCGGGCTGGCGGGGCTGTCGGTTATCCCGATGATTGTCATGCCCTGTTCGCGCGCAACCTCGACCGCTTCGATCACTTCGCGGCGGTAGGGGGCGCAGGTGATGGCGATCAGGACATCGCGGTCGTCGCTCCAGGCCAGATCGTCTGTCGCGACGGACCCGGCGCGGGGGATCGCATGGAATTGCACCATGCCGGTCGAGGCAAGATAGGTGAAGTTGCGGGCGTTGGCATTGTTGACCCCGACACCAAGCACAAAGACGTTTCGGCAGGTCCAGATGGCCTTGGCTGCCGCGGTCAGGGCGTCGGTTGGAATGTTGGCGAATGTCTCTTCGATGTTGCGCAAGGCGGATTGGATCATGTCGGCATAGAGCGCGCCAAGCTGGCCGGATTTGCCGATGTCCTGCAGGTACCGCGCGCGGTCGGGGAAGGTCACCTGCCCCTGGCGGATCGCCTCGCGGAACGGGGCGCGAAAATCCTCGTACCCGTCAAAGCCGACCTGCCGCGCCATACGCACAACGGTGTTGGGTTTGACCTGGGCCGCTTCCGCAATCTCGCGCACGGTCGACACACCTATGTCGCGGGGGTTTTCCAGCACGTATTTGGCGGCCTTCTGCGCCTCGGGCGTGAGGTCGCCGAATTCGTCGGACAGACGGGTCAGGACGCGCGATGATACATCTGTGTCATTCATAATTGACGAAGGTATAAATGTACGATTAGCGTGTCGAGCATTATTTGCGCCAACCCGAGATGCGATTCATGGCTGAGAGTGATTTTCCGACCCACGCGCGGGTCGTCATCGTGGGGGGCGGCGTGATGGGCGTGGGCCTTGCCTATCACCTTGGCCATGAAGGGTGGGGCGCGGACACGGTTCTCCTGGAGAAGGCGGAACTGACCAGCGGCAGCACGTGGCATGCTGCCGGGCAGATCACGCATTCGACGTCCAGTTTCTCATTGGGCAAATGCGTCGATTACAACATCGGCCTGTATTCCGGCGGGCTTGAGGCAGAGACGGGCCAGCCTGTCACTTGGCATGGCTGCGGGTCCTTTCGCCTCGCCTATACCGAGGACGAGATGGATTGGCTGCGGCACACGTTGTCGGTGGGCCGGTCCCTTGGGTTCAACATAGAGCTGGTCGGCCCCGAGCGTGTGGCCGCATTGCATCCGTTCTACAATCTGGACGGCGTGCTGGGCGCGCTGCACACACCCGATGACGGGCATGTGGACCCGACAAATGTAACTATGGCGATGGCGGCGGGCGCGCGGGCCAAGGGGGTCCGCATCGTGCGCCGCTGTCGCGCGACGAACATCACCCAGGGCACGAACGGCGCATGGGTGGTCGAAACGGAGCGCGGCACCATTTCCTGCGAACACGTGGTCAATGCCGGCGGCACCTATGCCCGCCAGATGGGCGAATGGTCGGGGCTGCAACTGCCCATGACGTCGATGACCCACCATTACTTCGTGACTGACGAGGTGCCGGAATTCCGCGATCTGGACACCGAACTGCCGGTCATCCGCGATGACAAAAAAGTCTCTGGCTACATCCGGATGGAACAGAAGAAGGGGCTGATCGGCATATACGAAAAGGCCAATCCAAACACGGTGTGGGAGGATCATTGCCCGTGGGAGGCCGAGAACGAACTGTTTGATGCGGACTATGACCGGGTGATGCCGTGGCTTGAGGAAAGCCTGAACCGCATGCCCATCTTTGCGAACCTTGGGATCACCCGCGATGTGCACGGGGCCATCAGCCATCCCCCCGATGGCAACCCGCTGATTGGCCCCGCGCCGGGTGTGCGGAACTACTGGTGTTGTTGTGGCACACAGATCGGGATTGGCTGGGGGCCGGGCCTGACGCGCGAACTGGCGCGATGGATGGTGCATGGGGCGGCGGACATTTCGATGCGCGATTATGACCCGCGCCGCTTTGGCGGCTATGCCACCAAGGACTGGCAAGTGATCAAGGCCAAGGAAGATTACTGTCTGCGCCACGAGATCCCCTTCCCCCATTTCAACCGGCTGGCCGGGCGGCCGGTGAAACCATCGCCGCTCTATGCGCATCTGAAATCGAAGGGGGCGGTGTTCGAAGACGTGTACGGCTTTGAGCGCCCACGCTGGTTTGCGACAGGCGGTGTGGCGCAGGAAGACCATTACAGTTTCCGGCGCACGGTTGTGGATGACGTGGTCGCGGCCGAGGTCAAAGCGGTGCGCGAGGCGGCCGGGATCATGGATGTCACCGCATTTACCAAGGTCGAGGTGTCGGGGCCGGATGCTTACGCCCTGCTGGACCGGCTGACGGCCAACCGGATGCCACAGAATGTGGGGTCGATCACCCTGACCCACATGTTGAACCGTCGCGGTCGGATCGAATTGGAAACCACGATTGTACGGATGGCGGAGGATCGGTTCTACCTGGTGTGCGCCGCGTTCTTCGAGCAGCGGTTGCTGGATCACCTGGCACAGCATCAGGGCGATGCGGATGCAAGGGTCAAGGCGCTGTCGGCGGACTGGTCAGCCCTGTCGCTGAACGGGCCAAAGGCACGCGCCATCCTTGGGGCCTGTACCGATGCCCCCCTCGACAATGCCCGTTTTCGCTGGCTGTCGGCACGGGAAATCGCGGTGGCGGGTCAGTCTGTCTGGGCCTTCCGCATGTCCTATGCCGGGGAATTGGGGTGGGAACTGCACATGCCCAACGCAGCCTGCGTTGATGTCTACGACGCCCTTTGGGCCGCCGGGGCACCGCTGGGCCTGAGGGACTATGGCAGCTTTGCCATGAATGTCATGCGCATGGAAAAGGGGTTCAAGGGCGCGGGCGAATTGACGAATGAGGTCACTCTGGCCGAAGCGGACGTGCTGCGCTTTGCCCGGGCGGACAAGACGTTCCTGGGGTCCGAATGCACCTTCAACACCGACCTGCCCTGGGTCTGCGCCTATCTTGAGATCGAACCTGATGGTGAGATTGATGGCCATGGTGGCGAGGCGGTGTTGCACGATGGCGTCGTTGTCGGATCGACCGCATCCGTTGTCTTTGGCCCGACGGTGGGCAAGGGCCTGGCCTTTGCCTACGTCAAACAGTCTGCCGCCACACCCGGCACCGCGTTGCAGGTTGTCATTCATGGCACCCCGCGTCGGGCACGCGTGTTGGCCGAACCGGCCTATGACCCACACAGCGTGCGCCCGCGCACCGACAGCCACATGGAGACGGCGCCATGACGTTGCCCGACACGATGAACGCAATGGTCACGATGGGCCATGGCGACATGGACCAGATGGTCTGGCACACCGATTGGCCGCGCCCCGAGGCCCGCCCCGGCGAAGTGCTGATCAAGGTGGGCGCCTGCGGGTTGAACAACACGGACGTGAACACGCGCTCGGGCTGGTATTCCAAGACAGTGACCGAGGCCACAAGCGGTGGGGCCTATGACGACGTGGGCGAAGAGGACCCAAGCTGGGGCGGCGCGCCCATCGCGTTCCCGCGTATCCAGGGGGCTGATGTGTGCGGCACCATTGTGGCCGTGGGCGCAGGCGTTGATGCGGCCCGGATGGGCGAGCGGATCATCACTGACAACTGGCTGCGCGATCCAGAGGACCTGACCGACAAGACAAGGACCGGGTATTTTGGATCGGAACGGGATGGCGGATTTGCCGAGTATACAACCATGCCCGCCCGCAACGCGGTGACTGTGCAGTCTGATCTGTCGGATGCCGAGTTGGCAACGTTTTCCTGTTCGTATTCCACAGCCGAGGGGATGCTGACCCGGGCCGCTGTCACCGATGCCGATACCGTTCTTGTGCCCGGTGCCTCCGGCGGCGTGGGCGGCGCCCTGGTCCAGTTGGCCAGGCGGCGCGGGGCACGGGTGATTGCCCTGGCATCGGAACCCAAGCACGCCGACGTGGCTGCACTGGGCGCGGATGTCGTTCTGCCCCGCGCGCCCGGCAACCTGCGCAAGGCCCTGGGGGCCGAGAAGATCACCGTTCTGGCGGATGTCGTGGGCGGGACGTATTGGCCCACGATGATCGACGTGCTTGAGCGCGGCGGGCGCTACACCTGTTCCGGTGCCATTGCCGGGCCAATGGTGACGCTGGATCTGCGCACGCTGTACCTGCGCGATCTGACCTTTGCCGGCTCGACCGTGATTGATCTTGAGGTCATGCCCAACCTCGTCCGCTACATCGAAGCGGGCGAGATCAGACCGGCGCTGGCCGCGACCTATCCGCTGGCCGAGTTGCACGCCGCCCAGAGCGCCTTCATCGCCAAGGCGCACACAGGCAACATCGTCGTTGTCCCATGAAGATCACGCGCCTTACCGTCTATCAGGTCGATCTGCCGCTTGAGCATCCCTATTGGCTGTCGGGCGGACGGCTGAAGTTCGAGACGCTGGATGCGACGCTGGTCAGGGTTGAAACCGACGCCGGGCTGATCGGCTGGGGCGAAGGCACGCCGTGGGGACATACCTATGTCCCGGCCCACGGCCCGGGCATACGCGCCGGGGTCGCGACGATGGCCCCTTTTGTCCTGGGCCTTGACCCGCGCCGGGTGCTGGATGTGGAGCGGGCCATGGACATGGCCCTGCCCGGTCACCTGTATGCCAAAAGCCCTATCGACATGGCGTGTTGGGACATTGCCGGACAAGCCGCCTGTCTGCCGATCGCCGATCTGATGGGCGGCGGGTCGCGCACGCCGCGTCCCATCGCGTCCTCTGTCGGGGCCAAGACGGCGGACGAGACCCGCGCCGTCATCGACCGTTACCGCCAGCGGGGATACATCGCCCATTCGGTGAAGATTGGCGGCGACGTGGACCGCGACATTGCCCGCATTCGGGATGTCGAGGCACTGCGCGCGCCAGGCGACATCATCCTTTATGACGTGAACCGGGGCTGGACCCGGCAGCAGGCCCTGCGCGTCATGTCCGCATGCGAAGACCTGAACGTGATGTTCGAACAGCCCTGCGAAAGCCTGGATGGCATTGCCGCCATCGCGCCGCGCCATGCCTGTCCCGTGTCCATGGACGAAAGCCTTGTCACCCTGCAAGATGCCTGCCGCATCGCGCGCGAGGGGATTGCGGAGGTGTTCGGCATCAAGCTGAACCGCGTGGGGGGGCTGACCAAGGCGGCGCGGATGCGCGATGTGGCGCTGGCTCATGGGATCGACATGTTTGTGATGGCGACGGGTGGGTCGGTTCTGGCAGACACGGAAGCATTGCATCTGGCGGCGACGATCCCGGATGCCCATTGCCACGCGGTCTGGGCCTGTCAGGACATGATCACGGCAGAGATCGCAGGCGGGCGCGGGCCACGCAATCGCGATGGGCATTTGCATTTGCCCGAGGCACCCGGCCTTGGCGTGCACCCTGACGAAGACGCCCTGGGCGATCCGGTCGCGGTCTACGGATGAAGATCACGCGCATCTCCTTGTGGCATGTGCCCCTGACAAGCCACGCGACCTATTACATGGCGGCGGGCAAGACCTGCGACACTGTCGAAACGGTCATTTTGCGGGTCGACACGGATGCGGGTGTGAGCGGTTGGGGCGAGGTGTGTCCGATCCCGAACTACCTGCCGGCCTATGCCCGCGGTGTCGCCCCGGCCATTGAAGAGATGGCCCCCCTTTTGATCGGCGCCAACCCGGTTGGGGTCGACGCACTCATGGCCCGGCTTGAGGCGCATCTGATCGACCACCGCTATGCCAAGTCCGCGCTTGATATCGCGTTCTGGGACATCACGGGACGCGTCGCCGACCTGCCCGTACATGCGTTGCTGGGCGGGCGTCAAAGCGAAAGCCTGCCCCTCTATCACTCGATCACATGTGTTGACCCCGACGAGATGGCGCGCATCGCGCGCGATGCACAGGCGCAGGGCATCACCCAGTTTCAGGCCAAGCTGGGGGCGTCGGGCGGGTGGGATACGGATGTGGAACGGCTGGCCAGGGTGCGGGAGGCCGTGGGGCCCGGGCCGTTGGTCTATGGCGACTGGAACTGCGGTGCCACGTCGCTGGACGCCACGCGCGTGGGCCGGGCCGCGGCCCATCTGGATGTGATGCTGGAACAGCCCTGCCCGACCATTGAAGATTGCGCCCGGGTGCGCGATGCGACCTGCCTGCCCATGAAGTTGGACGAGGTCGCCCATGACACCGCATCCCTGCTTGAGGCACACGCCCGCGGCTGCATGGATGCCGTTGCCCTGAAACTCAGCAAGTTCGGCGGGTTGAGCGCGACGCGGCGTGCGCGCGACCTGTGCCTGTATCTGGGCGCGCGGATGTGCGTCGAAGACACCTGGGGCAGTGATATCACCACCGCTGCCGTCCTGCACCTGGCCGCCGCGACCCCGCCGGACCGGGTGCTGAACACCTGCGACCTGTCGGGCTATGTCAGCCCGCGCCTGGCACCCGATGCCCCGGTCCGGGCAAAGGGCCGCATTTGCCCCCCGGACGGTCCCGGCCTTGGCATCGCGGTCAATGCCGAGGCATTGGGCCGTCCTGATCACATCTGGGAGTAGCCAATGAAAATCCGCACCCAAGCCGAATGGATTGACCATGCAAGCGCCGTGCTACCGGCGGCCGGGTTTGGCAATTTCGACCCCGGCATCGTGATCGCGCGCGGCGAGGGATCGCGGGTGTGGGACGAAGATGGACGCGCCTATGTCGATTACCTGATCGGGTCGGGCCCCATGCTTCTGGGCCACGGCCACCCCGAAGTCATGGAGGCGGTGCTGGAGCAATTGCCCAAGGGCATGACCTTTTTCGCCAACAATGCCGCAGGCATCGAGTTGGCCGCCGCCATCGTGGATGCGGTCCCCTGCTGCGAACAGGTCCGCTTTGTCACTTCGGGCGGCGAAGCGGACATGTATGCGATCCGGCTTGCGCGCGCCTTTACCGGGCGTACCAAGATCCTGAAGTTCGAGGGCGGGTATCACGGGATGAGCGCCGAAGCGCAAATGAGCTTGGCACCCGCGCGGGATGTGAATTTTCCGCAGGCCGTTCCCGACAGCGCGGGCATTCCCGCCAGCGTGGCGGACCAGATGCTGATCGCGCCTTTCAATGACCTTCGGGCCGTGGCGTCGCTGCTGGATGAACATGCCGATATCGCGGCCATCATCGTGGAGCCGTTGCAGCGTATCATTCCGCCGCAACCGGGTTTCCTGCACGGGCTGCGTGAGCTGTGCACGCGCCACGGTGTCTTGCTGATCTTTGACGAAATCGTCACCGGCTTTCGCCTCGCCTATGGGGGGGCGCAGGAACATTACGGCGTGGTGCCCGACATCTGCACCTTGGGAAAGATCATTGGCGGCGGGTTTCCCCTGGCGGCCCTGGGTGCCAGCGCCGATATCATGGCCCATTTCGACAAGGCGCGCGTGGGACAGGGCAAATGGCTGATGCAGCTTGGCACACTTTCGGGGAACCCGGTCGCATCGGTTGCCGGGTTGAAGACGATGGAGATCCTGCGCAGACCCGGCCAATACGATGCCTTGCGGGCTGTGGGCACAGAGGTGATGGAAATGATCAGCACCGCCCTAGCGCATGTGGACGTGCCACACAAGATGTGCGGGGATGCCACGCTGTTTGACGTGATTTTCACGGCGCAGTCCTGTGTGGATTACCGGTCGGCCCGTCACGACGATCCGCAACGGAACGCACGGTGGAACGCGGTCTTGCGAGATCACGGCATCTTCAAGTCTCCGGGCAAGCTTTATCCGTCGCTGGCGCTGACCCGCAACGATATTGAGCGAACCCGTGCCGCCGTTGACGCCGCAGCGACGGCAATTTCACGGCACTAGGCCAGAGCGAGTTCCGGCGTACACGATGGCTTAACCACTCTGTGTAACTGGTTAAGAGCCCCGGGCATGCGGTGCCGTTGTGTTGGGTCCGTCGCGACACGTTGCGGCGTCGACGCGCAGATGCAACTCATGCTTGTATCGGGACATGCGGCAGGCATAACTTACGCGCGAAGCAGGAACGGTGTGATCGAAATGAAGAAATGTCTGTCGCTGTTGGCCTTGGCCGCAACGCTGCTTGGGACAGTTGTGCAGGTCGCCGGCGACACGCCCACCATCCGGGCGGTCGCGGACGAGTGGCCGCCATTCTCTGGCGCGGGATTGCCCGGCCGGGGACTGTCCCTTGATGTCATTACAGAAGTGTTCGCCCGTGCCGGGTACACGGTGGAAAGCGATGTGGTTCCCTGGGCACGGATCATGGACGGCGCGCGCCGCAGCGAATTCGATGTGGTCGGCAGCCTTTTTCTGGATGAGGAATTGACCGCATTCCTTGATTACAGTGACCCGTTTTATGCCACCGACGTGCATCTGGTTCAGCGGACGGGAGAGACTTACACATTCACGTCGGTGCCGGCGCTGCGGCCCTACACAATCGCGGTCGGAGACGGCTTTCTGTATGAAGATGAATTTGATCGCGCCGATTACCTGAACAAGGTGTTTGTGACAACGACCCTGCAAGCCATGCAAATGGTGGCCTTTGGACGCGCGGATTTGACGCTCGATAGTGTTGATGTGGTAAACTATGCCATGCGCATCCTTGATCCGACCCTTGCCAGTCAGTTGGAGATTGTTCCAGGCGCGTTGACGTCGCAGAACATCCACATGGCGATGCGCAACGATTTCCCGAACCGGGATCAGGTGCTGGGCGACTTTAACGCAGCGCTTGCGGATATGCGGGCGGATGGGACGCTGGACGCGATCCTGGACCGGCATGTGGGTGACTAGCGGATGGGGTTTGTTCGAACAGCGCTGCGCGATCCGCTGGGCCTCCGCCTGGTGGTTGCGACCCTTTTGATCAGCACGCTGTTTTCCGCGGTGGCGTCCAGTGTTCAATTGTACCTGAGTTATCAGCGCCAGGTCGGCACCGCCTTTCAGGTGGTTGATCGGGTCAGCGCCAGCGCGTTGGAACCCCTGCAAAACGCATTGTGGCAGTTTGACTTTGAACAGGTCGACATCATCTTGCGCGGCATTCAGTCGGACCCGGCGGTGGCGCATGTCATGTTGGCGTCGACCACCGGCCACAGCTTTGAATATGGCGATCAGTCGTATCTGGAACGCGAGACGACCTTCGAGCTTGAGCGCAATGTGAACGGCGAAGGCAATGTGATCGGCACGCTGACAATCTATCTGTCTCTCGACAGCATCTGGGCCGATCTGTGGGCACAATTCCTGACACTGATCGCAACGAACCTGATCAAGGCCTATCTCGTCGCGTTTGCCTTGCTGATTGTCTACTATTGGTACGTCACGCGGCATCTGTCGGACGTCGCCGAACGTATAGGGGTGGCGGACCCGGGCCAGGCGCCCTTGTCCCTGACACTGGACCGGCGCGCCAAGATGCGCCCCGATGCCATAGACAAGATCGTGTCGGCCCTGAACGATATGAGCCATCGGTCGGCACAGCAGATCGACGCGCTGGAGAACGAAGTGGCGCAGCGCAAGAAGGCCGAAACCGAAGCGGTCACCGCCGCGCTTGCCCGCAAACGGTTTCTTGCCAACATGAGCCATGAGATCCGGACGCCGCTGAACGCGATGATGGGCCTGTTCCAGTTGATCGAGATGTCGGACGTGCCTGCGCGACAGAAAAAGCAGGCCGCGACCGGGTTGGATGCCGCCAACGTCCTGTTGGGGCAGTTGACCAACGTGCTGGAAGTGTCCCGGCTGGAAGCCAACGCAGTGCGCTTGAACCCGCGGTCGGTCAATCTGATGTCTCTTGCCGAACAATGGCGCGACACGGCCGTCGGGTCCGTCATGCGTTATGAAAAAGACATCAAGGTCCATCTTAAGGTCGCGGACGACGTGCCGACCGACGTGTGTTTCGATGACAAGCGTGTGTCGCAAATCGTTCACAACCTGTGTGACAACGCGGCAAAGTTCACGGCCGAGGGGGCAGTGATGATTGCCGTTGGCATGACCCAAGCAACCGCCGCAAACCGCCCGATGATCGAAATCTCTGTCTCGGACACCGGCCCGGGCATCTTGTGCAACGACGGCACAAACGTGTTCGAGCGTTTTTCACAAGTCGATGACAGCCTGACCCGCCGCCACAGCGGCACCGGTCTGGGGCTGTCGATCAGCCGCGATCTGGCCAAACTGATGGGCGGACAGCTAGAGGTTGAAAGTCCGTCAAACTTAGAGGATTATGCGACGACCTTCACCTTGCAGATCCCTGCACGTGACATCGGGGAAGAAGCCGCATGACCCAACCTGCCAAGAAGATCCTGCTGGCCGAAGACGACAGTTTCACCCAGTACATGATGGGCGAAATCTTCAGCACCCTGGGCTACGACTATGACATCGCGAAGGACGGGCAGGAATGCCTGGATATCGTATGCGCCAACCCCGACGCCTATGGCGTCATCCTGATGGACATTCACATGCCCCGCATGTCCGGCGTCGATGCCACGCGGAGCATTCGCGAAAAGGCATCCGACCCACCCCGGAGCATCCCGATCATCGCGGTGACCGCAGACAGCGACTATCACGACGATGGGGCGGTGACATCAAATGGCATGAACGGGCATCTGCGCAAACCCATCATCGCATCCGAGATCAACGCAATCGTTCACAAGTATTGCGGATCGGCCTGACGCAGCAGCAGGGCGCGGCAGGCGGCCAAATCGGAATGGTCGAGCCGTCAAACGGAAACGGCGCGCAGCAGCTCTGACCGCTCAATGCCGTGCCGTGGCCCGTCCAGCTTGACCGCGCCCCGTTCCAGAACAGTGAACCGGTCGCCAAGTTCAAAGGCAAAGTCGAAATACTGTTCGACCAGGATGATGGCCATCTGCCCCTTGTCCCGCAGGGTCGATATGACATCCCCGATCTGCTTGATGATGTTGGGTTGTATGCCTTCGGTCGGTTCGTCCAGCAGCAACAGCCTTGGCTCTGTGACCAGTGCGCGGGCTATGGCAAGCTGCTGCTGTTGCCCACCCGACAGGTCGCCGCCGCGCCTGTGCAGGAAGTCCTTGAGGATCGGAAACAGATCAAAGATGTCGTCCGGCACACGGCGCTTGTCACGCGGCAGGCAGGCAAATCCGGTTTCCAGGTTTTCCTGTACCGTCAGAAACGGAAAAATTTCGCGCCCCTGCGGCACATAGGCGACCCCCCGTTGGGCCAGCGCATGGGCGCTGAGCCTGCCGATGTCATCCCCATCCAGATGATAGGTTCCGGCCGTCCGGACATGGGTGCCCGAGATGGCCTTGAGAAGGCTTGTCTTGCCCACACCATTTGTGCCCATGACGCAGGTGACCTCTCCGCGCCGCGCGCACAGGTCAATGCCCCGCAGGATCTCGCTGCCACCGTAGTGCAGCGTGAGCCCTTGGATTTCGAGAAGATTATCGGCCAAGATACACCTCGATCACCGCTTCGTTGGATGTGACATGGTCGATGGAGCCTTCGGCCAACACGGACCCTTCATGCAAGACCGTGACCTTGCACCCCAGCCGCCGCACGAATTCCATATCGTGTTCGACCACCACCACGGCGCGCGTCTTGGCCGCCTCGACCAGGATTTCCGTAGTGTGCGCGCGCTCGGCCGGGGTCATCCCGGCGGCGGGTTCGTCCACCAACAACAGCCTTGGTTCCTGCGCCAACAGCATCCCGATTTCGAGCCATTGTTTCTGTCCGTGGCTCAGTTCACCGGCCTTGCGGTGCAGTGCTGCGCCCAGGCCAATCTCTTCGGCCAGTTCGGTCACGCGCGCCCGGTCCGCAGCTGAGGCGCGAAAGCCCAGAACCGCAAGGGGCGATCGTTTCTTCTTCAACGCCAGCATCAGGTTTTCGGCAACGGTCTGATCTTCGAACACGGTGGGGCGCTGGAATTTGCGCCCAATTCCGGCCCGTGCGATCTGGCTTTCTGACATGGACAGCAGGGATTGCGATTTTTCGCCCCACAGGACGCGCCCTTCGTCCGGGCGCGTCTTGCCCGTCACGATATCCATGAACGTGGTCTTGCCCGCGCCGTTTGGACCGATCACAGCGCGCATTTCCGCCTCGCCGATCTGGAAGGTCAGGTTGTTGATGGCCTTGAATCCGTCAAAGGACACCGAAACCCCCGACACTTCGAGAAGCGTATTCATGTGTCCGCCTCCTTTTCGCGCAGCGCACCGACATCCGGCCCCAGATCTGCACCATGCCGCGTGGGCGCCCGGCGCGCGGCAATCAGGTCAAAGAGCCCCCCCAACCCCTTGGGCGCAAACAAGGTGACGCACACAAAGGACAGGCCCAGCAGGACCGTCCACCAATCCACCCACTGCACGGTATAGCCCCCAAGGGCGATGTCAGGCGCCTGCCCGCCCGTGAAATAGGTGGACAGAAGCGACACGAACGCCGCGCCGATGACCGCGCCATAAAGCCGCCCGCGCCCGCCGATCGCGACCCAGACCGCCAGATAGATCGAGGCGATGGGCGCGATCTCTGCCGGGTTGATGATGCCCGCTTGCGGGTAATACAGCGCCCCGGCGATCCCTGCGATGACCGCGGTGATGGTGAAGATGAACAGCTTGTAGGCTTCGACCGGATAGCCCAGAAAGCGTACCCGGCTTTCATCATCGCGGATGGCGCGAATGACGGACCCGAACTTGCCCGACACCACCCAGGTACACAGCACATAGCCAAGGCCCAGCGCCAGGGCCGACGCCCAGAAGAACCAGATCGAAACGGTGGATTGCGGCACTGCATCAAGGCCGGGAAGGTTTTGCAGGCCGGACAGGCCGTTGTTCCCGCGCAGCCCGCTGTCGTTCTGGAAGAGATAAAGCGCCAGCGCCAGCGTCATGGCCTGCGTGAGGATCGACAGGTAGACCCCCGTGACGCGGCTGCGAAAGGCCAGCCAACCGAAGAGCAACGCGATAAGGCCCGGCACCAGGACCACAGCCCCAAGCTGCATGGGCAGCGAATGGGCAAAAGCCCAGATTGGCGGAAATTCAGACGCCCCCACGACCCCGAAGATCTGTGTCGCGATCCCGTCCGAAATCTCTTGCGGCGTGGGTGGCAATGGCGCTGCAGCCAGACTTTGCGTCACGATGATCTCGGTCCGCGCATACATCAGCCACATGCCGATGGCATAGCCACCGATCCCGAAGAACGCCATGTGCCCAAGGCTGAGGATGCCGCAATACCCCCAGACAAGGTCCATGGCGAGCGCCACGAGGCACAGGCAGAGCGTCTTGCCCAACGTCTTGACGAAACTGGTGGAGATCATCCCGATCCCGAACCCTTCGGCCAGGATCGTGACCGCCAGCGTAAAAACGGCCAGGCAGAAGATGAACAGGATAACCGACGGGTTTCCAACAAGGAAGAACCGGGGTTTGCGCGGCGCGTCCAGTACGGCGTGTGTCATGGCTCAGGCCTCCGCCGCGCGACCCTTGAGGGCGATGATACCCTTGGGTCGGAACTGGATGAACAGGATGATGAACAGGATCATATAGGTCTGTGCCGCCAGCGTGTTGGACGGGTTCAACCACTCGATCCCCTTTTGCAGCGTGCCGACCATGGTGGCCCCCAGAAGCGTGCCCCAGATGTTGCCCACCCCGCCGACGACCACGGTCATGAACGATTGCACGATATAGTCGCTGCCCATCTCGGACGTGACCTTGGCATAAAGCCCGATGGCGACCCCTGCGATCCCGGCAATGCCCGATCCGAAGCCGAAGGTCAGCATGTTGATCTTGTCGGGGTTGATGCCCATGGACGCCGCCATGCGCGGGTTCTGGGTGACCGCCCGCACTTCAAGCCCCAGGCGCGTGCGGTTCATCACCACCCAGAACAGGGCCAGAAACAGCAGGGCCAGGACGAAGATGGCGATCCGGATATAGCTGATCGATACGATGTCGTTGAAGGCAAGCGACCCGTCCAGCCAACCCGGTGCCGTCAGCGGGCGCGCCTGGGTGCCAAAGATGTTCTTGGCCAGTTGCTGCAAGGCAATCGAGATACCGAAGGTGGCCAGCAGGGTTTCCAGCGGCCTGTGATACAGCCAACGGATCACCGTCCGCTCCATCGCGACACCTGCGCCGAAGGTCACTGCAAAGGCCAGCGGGATCGCGACGATTATCGACACGGTATAGTCGGGAATGAACAACTGGACGACATAGCCCGTGTAGGCCCCCATCATGATGAATTCGCCATGCGCCATGTTGATCACCCCCATGACGCCAAAGGTGATGGCAAGGCCGATGGCGGCCAGGAAATAGATCGACGCAAGCGACAGCGCGTCCAGACCCAGATCGATGGTCTGGTTCACGGCAACCTTGTTCTCGATACCCGTCAGGACGGCTTGCGCCGCAATTGCAACCGCCGGGGCCGTGCTGCGGTAGCGTTCGAAAAACACGTGTGCGGCCAGGGCGGCGTCGACATCTGCGTCCGTGGCCGCCGGTTCGACACTGCCCTGAGCGGCAAGGGCCGCATAGGCCAGATCACGCGCCGTTTCACTGTCCAGCGATGCGACCTTGATCCCTGCCACCTGGTCGCCATCGATATTCGCGATCAGGGCTGCCTTCTGCGCATCGCGCGAGATACGGCCCACGGCAAATCCCTTGGACACAAGAAGGTCGTACGCACTGGCCGTGCTGAGGTCATCCGACCCCGGAACAATCTGTCCAACAACGTCCGGATCATCGGGCAGAACCGTCGCGACATCCACGGCCGTCACGACCAGCGGGTTCAGCGCGGCCCGCACATCGACGCCCAGATCGTCCGCAAAACTCTCGATGGCGGCAATGCGTTCGGCATCCGCCTCGGCGAACTGGATGGTCAGCAACCGTTCAAGCCGGTCAATGCGGACCCGCAGTTCGGGGTCAGCTTCGGTGTCGCGCACGGCGCGCAATGCGCCAAGATGGCTGGCGTCCGCATCCCGTTCGATCGCGTTCAGCGCGGCGTGACGTGCGACGGGGTTCGGGTCATTCAGTTGAAAGCGCACCAGTGCGGCACCGATCATACCGCGTATGCCGCTGTTCGGTTTGAGTTGCTTGAACCCGTCGTCGGGCACCGTGCCCAGATCAGCCCCGGACGCCACGTCAAAGGTGCGGATCGTGCGGCGGTCGATTTCTTCGGCAAAGACGAACAGCCCGGTGTCCTCGTTCTGCCACATCTCCTTGGCCTGCCACCGCTCCAGCACGGTCTGGGCCTCGGGCAAACCGCTGTCGGCAAGCGCATCGATTGCGGGGCCAATCGTGCGCCGCGAGCTTTTGGCGATGATGTCGCCATGAACCTGCAGCAACTGCTGGATAGGCGCCGTGGCATCCTGCGCCGTCAAGGGCGCGGCCGACAGCACCACAAAAACGGATACCAGCGCGGCGCACAGGTTGCGGAAAACCGACATGAGCGTCACTTCCTTGAAGGGGTCTGGCGGCACATCGCCGCCGCGCGGAAAAGGTCCGGGGGCAGCGCGCCGCCCCCGGTATGTCACATCAGTAGTTCGACTTGATCTGAACGCAGCTGGACGTTTCGGTGTTGTACATTCCGCAGCCCAGCTCTTTCCAATCGGACACCAGAACAGCCGATTCCGGCAGGAAGTCCGTCCAGGCATCGCCCGGCACTTCTTCGGTCTGGCTGATGATGTCGAATTGGCCGTCTTCCTGGATCTCACCGATCAGAACCGGCTTGGCCAGGTGGTGGTTCGGCAGCATGACCGCCGTACCGCCGGTCAGGTTCGGGAATTCCTGGCCATACATCGCGGTGCGCACTGCGTCGACATCGGTGGTGCCTGCTTCGGTGGCGGCGTTCACCCACATGTTGAAGCCGATGTAATGCGCTTCCATCGGGTCGTTGGTCACCCGATCGTCGCCCATACGGGCCTTCCACGCCTCGATCCATGCGTCGTTGGCTTCGGATTCCGCAGACTGGAAATAGTTCCAGGCGGCCAGGTGCCCCACCAGGTTCGACGTATCAAGGCCCGCCAGTTCTTCTTCACCGACCGAAAACGCCACAACGGGGATGTCATCGGCCGAGATGCCGGCAGCCGCCAATTCCTTGTAAAAGCCGACATTGGCGTCGCCGTTGATGGTCGAGATCACACCGACCTTCTTGCCGTCCGCGCCAAGCGCCACAACGTCGGCCACGATCTTGGACCAGTCGGAATGACCGAAAGGCGTATAGTTGACGAAGATGTCCTCGGCCGCGATGCCCTTGTCCTGAAGGTAGGATTCCAGAATGTTGTTCGTGGTGCGGGGATAGACATAGTCGGTGCCCAACAGCGCGAATTTTTCGACCTCAAGCTCTTCGAGGAAATAATCGGTGGCCGGAATCGCCTGCTGGTTCGGGGCAGCACCGGTATAGAACACGTTCTTCGAGCTTTCCTCGCCCTCGTATTGCACCGGGTAGAACAGCAGACCGTTCAGTTCCTCGATCACCGGCAGCACGGATTTTCGGCTGACGGATGTCCAGTTGCCAAAGATCACGTCGACCTCGTGCACGGTCAGCAGCTCGCGCGCCTTTTCAGCAAAGAGCGGCCAGTCCGAGGCCGGATCGACCACCACGGCTTCGAGTTGGCAGCCCAGAACACCGCCCGCGGCGTTCTGCTGTTCGACCAGCATTTCCATCGTGTCCTTGAGCGTGGTTTCCGAAATCGCCATCGTGCCCGACAGCGAGTGCAGAACGCCGACCTTGATGGGGCAATCCTGTGCAACCGCAGGCAGTGCGGTCAATGCGGCCAATGCAGCCGTTGTTGCGAGAAGTTTGTTAGACATCGCCAATCCCTTTGCGTGTCGCGCGGGCGTTGCGTTTTGAATGACGAACATCCATATCCCCCCCACGCATTTGATGCGGAGTGCGATGGTGTTCATGGTTTCCTAGGCCGGGCACCGTCGCACGTTTTTCGGGCATCAACGCCCGGGGCAAGTCGTATCCGCATCCGCCCGCCGCACACGTCCTGGGGTTGGAAATGTGGCGCAGGCCGCGCACGTTTGCGCAAAGTTTAAGCGGAAAATGCGGCATCGCCGAAAATTCAGGCGCACCACGCCTTTTCGCGCGCAAACTTTGGTACGGATGATCAGGCCCGGCGCCCTTTTACCACCTGCCGGACCCGCGTGCTTGGGGCGAAGTCACTGAAGACAAATGGAATCGTGACAGATCAAGGCGCTCTTCGAGCCTCTACTTATCGTAGACTACGAGAATCGTTTATGGCGAATTGGCGCAATCCGGTGCAGCGCACCGTCCGAGCCAGCGAAACAGGTTGGGTCAATTTGGTTGATGTCGACGTTTACATACACTCGCACAAGCTGGCCGCGCATGGCGGCTTGAGGACCTGTCCCGGGGAAAGGGTCACAAGGCCAGCGAAATCGTCAAAGCAACGGCAAGAAGGTCAAAATCAAGCGTGACCCGGATCTGCCCAGGCAGATCAGGCTTGCCAGCATCATCGAAAGCGATCTGTTTGGTATGCCGTCCGCCGTTGGGGCAACACGTACGAAGGCCCAGAGGTGGTTCGACTCCACGCGCGCCGCAGCGCTTTATCAACTGGAAACAACGCTGCAAAAAGATATCCGCACCACCGGCACCGCGCTGGAACAGGCCATGCGGCGGAATGTGTTCCAGCGTAGAATAGACATGGACGACCTTGCCGCTGCGTTGGCCCTGTCCGGCGCGTTGAATGATCCCCCAAGGCGTCATTGGTGCCGTCATGACGCTGCCGGGATCGGCGCTGATCAGCGCGTTTACCGAAACGGCGGCGCATCAGATCCTGCAAACCAACACACTTCTGGGCGAACCCGCCTTTTCCCGAACCGATGGGCACGGCAACGGCACGCCGCATTGCGGGACGGCGCGGCCAGGCCTTTGCCGAACAGTAGCGGTCGCCTGTCGCGCCGTATCCTGCGTGACGACCCCAGCCAGATCAGCCGCTTTGCCGAACCTGAATTCCTGTTGCATTCCGGGGTCCGGTTCGACCAGCACTGGGCGATGGCCCGCGCACTACCCGACGCCCGGGCGCCCTATTTTGCAGCGGCAAGGGCCGCCCGCAAGATGTCACGGTCCCCGATATGGTTGGCCAGAACAAGGATCAGCCGCGCATTGAAATCCGTGCTGTCCTGCGTGCTCAGCCCTGCGTGCGCCGCCAATAATTCATCGTAAAACCCATCCGGGTCGGGCAGGTTCGGCTCAAGATTGAGTGTCACGGATCAGACCCTCCCCAATGCGCGGTCCAGCGCTGCTGTCACATTGCCTGCATCAAAGTCCGCCCAGCGCGCAACCACGTGGTGATCGGGCCGGATCAGGTAAACGGCGTGCGCCGCCTGCCCGAGATAGCGTGCCACCAAGGGCGGCGATGGGTCGGGAATGTGCAGAGCCGATATCATAGGATCGATCCCATCGGTCGTCAGGTCCGCGATCCCAAGGGCCAGCAGCGTGAATCCGTGACCCACATGGTCCAGAAGAAACCCGTCCCCGACAGGCGCATCCGGACACGCAGCGCCGGGCCGGGTGACGGGGGGGCCGCCCTGCAACATGTCCTCCGAAAAATGCGCAAATCCGTCATAGGTGCACGGCACCGACAAACGGCCCGAGTTCACCAATGGGCGCGCGAACGGGTGCTTTTGCGCAAGCTGCAGAACCGCGTTGCGAAACGTCTTTGACATGTCGGACTTGGGCGTCATGAAATCCGTGGCCCGGGTCGAATTCAGGATGTTCTCATCCGCGGCAAAGCTGCGTTCGGCATCGTAGCTGTCCAGCAGGCGCCGCGCGGCATGCCCCTTGATCACGTAGTCCAGCTTCCAGGCCAGGTTCTCTGCATCCTGCATCCCCGAATTGGCACCGCGCGCCCCGAAGGGCGACACCTGATGCGCTGAATCGCCCGCGAAAAAGACACGGCCATGGCGAAAACTCCGCATCCTGCGGCATTGGAACGTGTAGATGGAGGTCCACACCAGATCATAGTCGGGAACCTCGCCCGTTTGACTGGACAGCATGGCGTCAACCCGTGTCCGGATCCGGTCCGGGTCCAGTTCCCTGGCGCGGTCAATGTCCCAACCCAGCTGAAAGTCGATCCGCCAGACATCATCCGGTTGCTTGTGCAGCAGCGCCGACGCGCCCCCTGTCTTGAACGGCGGGTCGAACCAGAACCACCGTTCGGTGGGGAAATCGGCCGTCATACGGACGTCAGCGATCAGAAAGTTGTCCTCGAACACCCGACCGTCGAATTCCAGACCCATCATCGTGCGGATGGGCGACCGTGCCCCGTCGCACGCAATCAGCCAATCCGCGTCGATCCGGTACGGTCCATCCGGTGTTTCAACATCCAGCCTGACGCCGGTGTCCGCGTCCGCCATCCCGACCACGGCGTTCCGTCCACGCACCTCAATCGGCGCGCCCCTGGCCTGTGCGGCCCGGATCCCGTCAAACAGGTATGTCTCGAAATAGGGCTGTTGCAGGTTGATGAAGGCCGGGTTCCTGTGTCCATCCTCCGGCAGCAGGTTGAATTCAAACACCTTCGCCGTGTCGTGGAACACCTTGCCCACATTCCACACGATCCCCTTGTCGACCATGGGTGCCGCCACGCCCAGCCGATGTGCAATGTCGAGCGTGCGCTTGGCAAAGCAGATCGCCTTCGACCCCGTGCCGGGCCCGTCATGGTCATCCAGAACCAGCACCGGCGTGCCGCGCTGTCCAAGGTCAAGGGCCAGGCCCAGCCCGACCGGCCCCCCGCCCACGATGACCACCGGGTGCCGCGACGGCACATCGCTGTCCTGTGCCGCGACACGTTCATAGGGGTATAGCTTGAAAACCGTGTCGTAGCGTGTGGCTGGCATTCCGACCTCTCTCGACATGTTGATCAGCCTTGCAGGGCGTCCCACATTTCGATGTCGCGCTGTGCGGTCCAGATCCGTGGGTGGGCAATTCCGCGCGCCTCGTCATAGGCGCGCGCGACGTTGAACGGCAGGCAGTGCTCGTAAATGGCATAATCCTTGAACTTGGGGTCGCATTCGGCGCGCACGGCATCCCATGCGTCCCTGAGGCTGCCACCGGACACAGCGACCCTGGCCGCGGGCCTGTAGGTGCTTTGAACGAAGTCGCGCGTGCTTTCGATCGCGCGCTCGACCGCCTCGCGCCCGATGAGGGCCCCGCCGCGCCCGGGGGCGATGGCGTCCGCCTCATAGGCCCGGATCGCATCCAGCGTCGTGCCCCAATCGGCAAAGTGACCGTCGCCGCAATAACATGCCGACCGGTCTTCGACGATGTCGCCGGTGAACAGCACGTTCTGGTCCGGCACATGCACCACCGCATCACCAGCCGTATGGGCCCGCCCGACATGTTTGATGTCCACACGCCGGTTGCCCAGATAGACGGTCATGCCGTGACTGAAGGTCGTGGTCGGATAGGTCAGGCCCGGAATGCTCTCATGCCCTTCGAACAGGCGGGGAAAGCGTTGGAATTCGCTGTCCCAATCCTCTTGCCCCCGTTCCATCACCATCGCGCGTGCGGCATCCGACATGATGATCTGTGACGCGCCAAAGGCCGACGCGCCCAGGACCCGGACGGCGTGGTAGTGGGTCAGGACCACATGGGTGATCGGCTTGTCCGTCACCTCGCGCACTTTCTCGATTACCTTGCTGGCCAGGCGGGGCGTGGCCTGTGCCTCGATGATCATCACGCTGTCATCGCCAATGATCACACCCGAATTCGGATCCCCCTCGGCGGTAAAGGCCCAAAGCCCCTTGCCGACCTCGTCAAAGGAAATCGTCTTTTCTGTCATGTCCCCCTGCGAGGCAAAAGCTTTTCCCATTCTACTCTCCCTTGATCGGGTCGTGGCCCGCATCGGTTGTTGTGTGGTGCCGTGCGGGCGCGCCGCGTGCAGTCGTGGCAGCCGCCGTGGTCGCTACTTCTTGCCGGGCGTGCCGTCGAATTTCTTGTCCAGTGACGCCCAGCAGTCGATGTAATCGTCCTGCAGCGGTGCCTCCTGCGCCGCGAATTGCGTCAGATGCTGCGGAAAGCGGGTTTCGAACATGAACGACATGGTCTGATCCAGCTTGTCCGGCCCCAGATTTGCGTTCGAGGCGCGTTCAAACGCATCCCGATCCGGACCATGAGGCAGCATCATGTTGTGCAGGCTCATTCCGCCGGGCACGAACCCCTGTGGTTTGGCATCATACTGGCCATAGATGTTGCCCATCAGTTCGGACATCACGTTCTTATGGTACCATGGCGGGCGGAACGTATCCTCGGCCACCAGCCAGCGTTCGCGAAACAGGACAAAGTCGATATTGGCCACACCCGGTTGCCCCGATGGCGCCGAGAGCACGGTAAAGATCGACGGATCGGGATGGTCGAACAGGATGGCGCCCACCGGGCAATAGGTCTTGAGGTCATATTTGCTGGGCGCGTAGTTGCCGTGCCATGCGACGACATCCAGCGGCGAATGCCCAATCCGTGTCTCGTGAAACTGACCGCACCACTTGACCGTGACGGTAGACGGAACATCGCGATCCTCGAAGGCGGCGACCGGGGTCTTGAAGTCGCGCGGGTTCGCCATGCAATTGGCCCCGATGGGGCCACGATCCGGCAGGTCGAATGCCTGGCCATAGTTTTCGCACACGAACCCGCGGCACGGACCCTCCAGGACCTCCACCCGGTACACCAGCCCGCGCGGGATGATCGCGATGTCCTGCGGGGCAACGTCGATCACGCCCAGCTCGGTGGCAAACCGCAGACGGCCCTGTTGCGGGACAACCAGTAATTCGCTGTCGGCCGAATAGAAATAGGCATCCACCATGCTGTCGGTGACAAGGTAGATATGGCTGGCCATGCCGACCTGTGTGTTGACGTCCCCCGCCGTGGTCATCGTCCGCATGCCGGTCAACCAGGTCAGCGGCGCGCCCGTGTGTTCGACCGGGTCCCAACGGTACTGGCCCAGCGACACGATCCCGCCCACGACATGCGGGGCCGTTTTCCAATGCGGCAGGTCTATTTGGTTGAACCGATGCGTGTGCTTGACAGATGGCCTGATCCGGTAACACCAGGTCCGTTCCGGGCCGGGTTGTGTAAAGGCCGTCCCCGACAGTTGTTCACCATAAAGCCCGTAGTTGCACTTTTGCGGGCTGTTCATGCCCTGCGGCAATGCACCCGGCAGGGCTTCGGTCTCGAAATCGTTGGCCCAGCCGGGCATGTACCCCTCGTGGGTGCCGGTCATGTTCGGCGCGCGCTTCAGTCCGGAAATCAACACATCCTGATTCATGGTTCAGCCCTTTCTGTCGGTCTTCCCTATTAGTTGGATTTGTAACTAACAACTGAAAACCGGGCTGTACCTATGCCGGGGACAGGATGTTCTACATGCAATCATTTCCATAAATTGATTGCATACAATCCTTCCGGTCATATATGCACTGCACGTGTCTTGCGATGGAGATGTGCGATGACCGATGTTGCCAGCACCGCGCCAGCCGAGCGGGCGCTCAAACCCGCCCTGTTCAACGGTATGCGCCTGAAATGCCCAAAATGCGGACGCGGCCGCCTGCTGCATTCCTATCTGAAGGTGAACGAACACTGCGACACGTGCCAAGAGGACCTGCGCCCGCAGCGTGCCGATGATGGCCCCGCCTACCTGACCATCCTGCTTGTCGGCCACATCATGGGCTTTGTCCTGCACTTTGCGTACACGGCGTTCCGCCCCGAACCGCTGACACTGGCCCTTGTGCTGTCGGCGGTCGCGGTGGCATCGACACTGTTCCTGTTGCCCCGGATGAAGGGGCTTGTTGTTGCCTATCAATGGTCAAAACGGATGCACGGATTCTAGGTCGGGCGGTGTCGTTCGGCGGCGACTGGCAGGCATCCGGTTTCCGCTATCGCGGCGTCTCAAGCCGGTACTTCAGAAAGTCGCAGCCGTCATGGCGCACGCGTCCGACAAACGCAGCGCCCAGTCGCTCCAAAGCCTTCAGTCGGGTACGTGACGGCGGCAACAGGAACGTGACGAACGGAATGCGCTGGTCCGCCCGCGCGCAGGCCATCGCCAGATGTGCGATCCGTATGCCAAGCCCGAAGGCGTCCGGCTTCAAGACCAGTCCAAAGTCCCATTCGGCACCCTCTTTCTGAAAGCCTCCCCACCCGACATAGGCGCCACCCGCCAGAAAGGCCCAGTGGCCGAGGCCGTCGCGCTGCCAAAATGCCTCTTTCATGTCCACAAACCGTTTGGCCTTGGCGTGGTCCCACGCCGACGTCAGCAAGGGCATGTGCGCGGCCACGCGCGGGTCGGACATATGGGCGGCAATCTCGTCACAGGACACCGTCGACAGCCGCGCAAAAGTGATCGTGGCGCTCATCGCCTTGCCCGGTCGCGCAGAGTGATCATCACGCAGGGGCGACATCGCGGCACCTTCGTCCTTTGGCCGTGGGCGTCAGACAATACGCTGTTCCAGTTCCCTGGGGTCATCGACCCTGGCGGTCCAGAACTGCACCGCTCCGTCCGGCAACTGATCCAGGACACGGTCAAGGCTGCGTTGATCGACATGGCGGCGCAGGGCCCAGGCCGTGGCCTCGATGGCATTGTCCGGCGTCAGATTGTGATCCTTGCGCACGCGCTGCGCCTCGCGGGTCAGCTGTTCAAGGCTGGCAAAGGGAACGGGCGCCGCCTCGGGGTTCCAGCGATATACGAAGATGGCACGCGGAACAGATGGCAGCACATCGGCAAACATCATCACCTGTGTCGGCGTCAGCCGTCGCCGGAACACCTGAAACACGGCATCAACGGCGGTATAGGTGCTGTTGTCCGACACCAGGCTCATCCGCTCCTTGGCATCGCCAAGAAAGGACCGAAACTCCCTTGTCGCATGGCGATAGGTCCAGGGCATCGGCATGGCACGGCATCCTTTTACGATTTGGTCAGACGCGGGCAGGCGCAGACGCATATCAATCTAGGAAGCAGGCAGCGCGTTTACCACATATATGGGCCCGGCAACCACACCGTCGACCCATTGGCGCACCGGCACCGAACAGGTGCCGGTCACGACATGCCCGGGGTGTCAGAGACACTCGGCCAGGGTGGTGGCCATGTTTCTGATCAGCTGTGGATACAGGGCCGCGCCGGGTTCAAGGGCGGCCCCCAACGGATCGATGATCGCGGTATTGGCTTCGGTTCCGTCCAGAATGGTCTCGACCAGCCCGGCATTGAACTGCGGCTCTGCCAGAACGCAATCCACACCCTCTTCGCGAATGCGGCCCTGCACCTCGGCCACGCGCGCCGGGCTTGGATCAGACGCATCGCTCAGCGAAATCGCACCGGACGCGGGAAAATCGAAATCCACCTCGAAATACTGGTATGCGTCGTGGAACACGACAAAGCTTCCGCCGCGGACGGGATCAAGCGTCGCAGTCACCTCGGCAGCCAGTGCCTGCATGTCCTCCCGGGCGGCGGCTGCATTTGCAAAATAGCGGCCCGCGTTGTCGGGATCCGCCGCCGACAATTGCGCGGCAATGACATTCAGCCACGCGCCGGCATTCCGGGGGGACAGCCAGGCATGCGGATCATGCGCCCCGTGATCGTGCCCCGCATGATCGTCGTGCCCATGGTCGTCATGGCCGTGATCGTCGTGCTCGGCGTGTTTCTCGTCACCATGATCATCATGGGCATGGTCATCGTGGTTCGCGTGATCTTCATCGCCGTGATCGTCATGGCCATGGTCATCGTGTCCATCCGCGTCATGCTCTGCATGCTTTTCTTCACCATGGTCGTCGTGGCCGTGGTCATCATGGCCCGCGTGATCTTCATCGCCGTGATCATGCGCCTCGAACAACGCGCCTTCGCGGAAATCCAGAAGGGTCGTTCCATCCGCCTCCAGCAGGCTGGTCACCGCCGCGCCCGTCGCCAGCGTGTCGACTGCGCCCTCCATCCAGGGCGTCAGATCCTCGCCGATCCAGAACACAAGATCGGCATTCTGCAGGGCAGCGGCCTCGGACGGGCGCAAGCTGTATGCATGTGGGGATGCGCCGGGTTGAACAATCAGGTCCGGCACGCCGACACCCTCCATGACCCGGGCCACAAGCGAATGTACCGGCGCAATATCAACGGCAACACGCGGCACCTCAGCCATGGCTGTTCCACCCATCAACATGGCGACAACAGAGAGGGACATGCGCGATCTGGACATTGTGATACCTATGTGATTTTATAACGTTTGTCGCTACATAAATGATATATAATAACATGACAAGAGGCCTCCGACCCATGTCCGCAGACGGTGCGACCCCCATCGGCTTTGAAAAACACGACCACAGGGCCTGTGTCGCCCAGGGCCTGGCCGAAGCAGAGGCACGCTGTGCCGAAAGCGGGCTGCGCCTGACACCGGTGCGGCGCAAGGTGCTGGAACTCCTGCTTCAGGAACACCGCGCGCTTGGGGCCTATGCGATTCTGGACATGCTGGGCGACGCAGGCTTCGGGTCACAGCCGCCGGTCGCCTATCGCGCGCTGGACTTTTTGGCCGAACACGGCTTCGTTCACAAGATCGAACGGTTGAATGCCTTCGTCGCCTGCACGCATCCCGGCGAAACCCATTCGCCCGCGTTCATGATCTGCCGCCTGTGCGACGCCGTTGCCGAAGCGCAATCGCCGCCCGCAAAAGGCGCGCTTGGGGCGGCGGCGCGCGCAGTCGGGTTCCAGATCGAAAAGACAGTCATCGAAGCCGAAGGCATCTGCCCGGCCTGCGTGAACAAGGTCGACGTATGAACCTGATCACCGTGAACGCCCTGAGCGTCGCCTACGGCGCAAACACCGTGCTGCACGATGTGGACCTGTGCGTGAAACCGGGCGAAATCGTCACCATCGTCGGCCCGAACGGATCAGGCAAGACCAGCCTGCTGCGCGCCGTTATTGGCGCCACCCGACCGACACGCGGCACGATCGCGCTGAAAGACGGGCTGAAGATCGGCTATGTGCCGCAGCGCCTGCATATCGATCCGACCCTGCCCATCACCGTGGACCGGTTCATGCGCCTGACGGGCCGTGTGTCCAGATCCGCCTGCCGCGCGGCCCTGGACCGTGCGGGCGTGCCGGATCTGGAAAAACGGCAGATGTCGCACCTGTCCGGCGGCCAGTTTCAGCGTGTGCTTTTGGCGCGCGCGCTGATCAATCAGCCGGACATATTGCTGCTGGACGAGGCGACGCAGGGACTGGACCAGCGTGGGTCGGCGGCCTTTTACCAGCAGATCGAACAGGTCCGGCGCGATACCGGCTGTGCCGTCTTGATGATCAGCCACGAATTGCACGTCGTCATGAGCGCCTCGGACCGGGTCGTCTGCCTGAACGGGCATGTCTGCTGCGAAGGCACCCCGGCCGTTGTCGCGTCCGCGCCCGAATATCGCGCGCTGTTCGGAACCGGGACCGGCGGCGCGCTGGCGCTGTACCGTCACGAACATGACCACGGCCATGATCACCCGCACAGCCACGAGGCCGCCGAATAATGCTGGATGACTTCATGACCCGCGCGACCCTGGCCGGGGTCGGTGTGGCCTTTGCCGCCGCGCCCCTGGGCTGCTTTGTGGTCTGGCGCCGGATGGCCTATTTCGGGGATGCAACGGCGCATGCCGCCATCCTGGGCGTCGCCTTGTCCCTGGCGTTCGAGATGTCGATCTTTCCCGGCGCACTGGCCGTGGCATTGGCCATGGCGCTCATCGTGACGGTTCTGGCCGGGCGCGGCTATGCCATGGACACGCTGTTGGGCGTGCTTGCACATTCCGCCCTCGCCTTTGGCCTTGTGGCGGTGTCCTTCCTGTCGGGCATCCGGATCGACCTCATGGCGTACCTGTTTGGCGATATCCTGGCCGTGTCCCGCACCGACCTTGTGGTGATCTGGGGCGGTGCGGCGATGGTAATGGGGCTGATCGCCTGGCGGTGGTCATCGCTGCTGACCTCGACCCTGAACGAGGAACTGGCATATGCCAGTGGCCTTGACCCAAAGCGGGAACAGCTGATCCTGACCGTGTCACTTGCCATCACCGTGGCCGTCGCAATCAAGGTTGTGGGCGTTTTGCTGATCGCGGCGATGCTGATCATCCCTGCGGCGGCGGCCCGCGGTCTGGCGCGCACCCCCGAGGCGATGGCCTTCATCGCAGCCGGGATCGGCGCACTCTCTGCCGTTGCCGGTTTACAGGGCGCGTATCTGTTCGACACCCCGGCGGGGCCATCCATCGTCTGTGTGGCCGCCGCGTCGTTTGCACTGCTGAACCTGATCGGCTGGCGCAGCCAGGGCGGGCACACGCGCTAGCGTATCACGTCATGACCCGGGCAAGGGCACCCGCCGGGTGCCCCCGGACGCGGCAGGGCATCACGGGTCCCGCCATATGCACATCCCCTGTCCGCAGCCGCGCCTGAATGGCGCCTGACACCTTTGAACCACCAGCAGGCGGGACAGGCCCGACCCCCTGGCATGGAACTGAACCTGAACCTCATGGGTTGATGCAGGCGTGCCGACACAATCGGCGCACGCCCCAGACTTCGGAGCACCGGCATGACCCAGACCACCTTCCACAGCATCGTCATAGGCGGCGGATCCGGGGGGCTTTCGTTTGCGCGCACGGCGGCGGGACTGGGGGCACAGGTCCTGCTGGTGGAACAGGAAGACCTGGGCGGCACCTGCGTGAACCGGGGCTGCGTCCCGAAAAAGATCCTGTGGTCCGCGGGCCGGATGCAGCGCGCACTGGCAGCGGCCCACACGACCGGCATCCTTGGCCCGGCGGCGATGGATTTCCAAACGCTGGCCACCCGCCGCGACACGCACATCGCCGGCATCCGGGACGGGTTCGAGGAGTCCCTGGCACAGGACGGCGTCACCCTTGTCCGCGGCCGGGCGCAGGTTGACGGCACATGCGTGCGCGTGAACGACACGACTTACACCGCGGAAAACGTTGTCATCGCCACCGGCGCACGCCCCACGCCGCTGGACATCGAAGGCTCCGAACATCTGAGCGACAGCCGCGATGTCCTGTCCTGGACATCCCGGCCCGCGCGCATCCTGATCGTGGGGGCCGGGTATATCGGGTGCGAGTTTGCGGCGATCTTTGCCGCCATGGGCAGCGACATCACACTTGTGCAGGACGGGACCACGATCCTTGATACCTTCCCCCCTTCCCTGGCCCAGCATGTGCAAAACATCTTCGAACACGACGGCATCGCCCTGCACATGGGCTCGGGCCTCACTGCGGTTCACCGCACGGATACGGGCCTGCGCTGCACACTTGCCGGTGGCGCGCAGGTCGAGACTGATGCCGTCATCGCCGCCGTGGGCCGTACACCCAACACCGACACGCTCGGGCCGCTGTCGGATGACCTGGCCTGTGCCGACAGCGGGGCCGCGCAGGTGGATGACTGGCTTGCCACGAACGTGGCGGGTGTCCATGCCCTGGGCGATGCGGCGGACCGGATGCCGCTGACCCCGGTGGCCACGTCGGACGGGCGGCAACTGGCCCACATGCTGCACGGTGATGGCGGGGCCCTGATCGATCTGGACAACGTCACCACAACCGCCTTTGTCTACCCGCCTGCGGCCTTCATCGGCACGGCAGACGGATCGCCCCGGACCGACACGTTCCGCACCCTGTCGGACAGTGTCCTTGGTCCGGCGAACGGCCCTGAGCCACAGGTCTTCCGGCTCGGCTTTGACACGGGCGGCACCCTGACCGGGGCCGAGATCGCGGCAGAGCATGCCGAGGATCTGATCGCCCTTCTGGCGTCCCTGCGCCGGTCCGGGGCGAAGGCCAGCGATCTGGACCGCATCGCGCCCATCCATCCGTCATTCGTCGAAGAGTTCACCGGCGGCTGACCCCTGCACGCGTCCTCCCGAGGACACGGTCAGCAACAGCGCCAAGGCTGCAGATCACCGCGTTGCCACGGGCATCCGCTGCGGCGCTGGGGGCCATGTCCCGAAGACAGCACACCGCGGCCCGGTGGTATTGCGCACGCATTCAGGAACCGATCGGCCCTCAAGACGTTGGTGGACCATACACGCGCTCCAATCGCCCTCGCGGCGAACAGCGCCCGTCACGAAAGGATAAACCCCATGAAACTCCACATACTTGCCCTTTTCTCGGTGCTCGCTCTTGCTGCCTGCGAAACGGCGGACGGCTTCGGCCGCGACGTCCAGGCCGGTGGTGAAGCCATCTCTGATGTCTCGAACGACGTCCAGCAAGAGCTTTGACCGCGCGCCAGTGATCCTGCCCCGCCCGTGCGCCGTGATGACACGGGCGGACGGGCCAACCGAACCCGCGCTACTGCGCGGGTTTCGACCTTTTCAGACCCCTCAGAAAACCCGGTAGCCTGACCTGCGCCAGCCGATCCTGCAGCATCAGCATCGCAGGTGACAGCACCAGCGTCAGCACCGTCGCGACGGTCAGACCGCCGACGATGGCGCTGGACAGTTCGGTCCACCACTGCGTCGACGGCGCGCCATAGACAACCTCGCGCGTGAAGAAATCCAGCTTCACCCCGATCACCATGGGCATCAGCCCAAGCGCGGTGGTGATGGATGTCAGCACCACAGGCCGCAGACGCTGCGCGCCGGTGCGCAATGCCGCCTCCAGCGACTGTACCCCCTGCCGTTTCAGATCGTTGTAGGTGTCGATCAGCACGATGTTGTTGTTCACCACGATCCCCGCCAACGCGATCACCCCGATGCCACCCATCACGATGCCAAAGGGGCGGCCCGTGACCAGCAGGCCCAGCAGAACCCCGGCAATGGAGAAGATGATGGCGCTCATCACGATGGCCGCCTGAAAGAAGGAATTGAACTGGATCACCAGGATCAGGACCATCAGCACAAGGGCCGCGACAAAGGCGCTGCTCAGGAACTGCATCGCGTCCTGCTGGTCCTGTGCCTCACCGGCAAAGGAATAGGTGACACCGTCCGGCAGGTCCGCCCCCTCAAGGGCACCGCGCAGCGCGCTGATCTGTTCGGCCACCAGCACGCCCGGCGCCACGTCCGCCTCGATCGTGACGACGCGCGCCTCGTCAATGCGGCGGATGGTGCCGACGCGCTCGGAGGGCACGAAGGTCACGAAGTTCGAAATCGGCACCAGCCCCGAGGGCGTCGGCACGCGCAACGTGTTCAACTCGGCCAGCGACCGTTCCTCGCGCGGGAAGCGGACGCGGATGTCCAGCTCTCCGTCCGTGTCGTCGGGGCGATAATCCGTGACGGTGATCCCTTGGGTCAGAAGCTGCACCGCCTGCCCCAGCAGGCTGACATCCGCGCCATAGCGCGCGGCCTCGGACCGGTTGACCTGGATCGACACCTCGACCCCCGGCAGGGGCCGCGTGTCGGACACGTCCGTAAAGCCGCCGATCTCGTCCATCAGGGTCATCACGGTCTCGACCGCGGCGGCCTGCTTGTCGGGGCTGCGGGTGCGCAGTTGCAGGTTGATGGGCTTGCCCTGGTTGGGTCCGTTGCTGGCGGTCTGCACCTCGATATCGATGCCGGGGATTTCGCTCAGGTCGGCGCGCAGATCCGCGCCCAGTTCCGCGGCGGTGCGCCGTTCGTCCCAGTCGATCAGGTCCAGCTGGATGACGCCGATCGTATCCTCGTCCTGCCGCCCCTCGGCCAGTTGCGCGCGGGCATAGACCGTCTCGACCTCGTTATAGCCCTGCATGCGTGCCTCGACCGCGCGCACCAGCGCGTCGCGTTCCCAGATCGACAGGTTGTCGCGGGCGCGCAGTTCCACGCGCATGAACTCGGGCTCGATCTCGGGAAAGAACGACACGCCGCGCCCGAATTCGGCATAGGCGGCAAAGGTCGCGACCAGCAGGCCAACGGCACACAGCAACGTCGTGCCGGGGCGCAGGATCGCCCATTCCAGCACCCGCACATAGGCCCCCGTGGCCCCGCCGATGTCGCGCGGATCGCCCAGTTCGGCGGCGTGCAGCACCGCCTTGCCGCGCGCGCTTTGCGGCTGACGCTTGCCGATCACGCCGCCCACCACAGGGATAAAGATCAGCGCCATGAACAGCGACGCAAACAGCGTCAGGATCACGGTGATGGGCAGGAATTTCATGAACTCGCCCGTCGTGCCCGTCCAGAACAGCAGCGGAAAGAACACCGACAGCGTGGTCGCGGTGGACGCGATGATGGGCCACGCCATGCGCTTTGCGCCAAAGGCATAGGCCGCGCGCCGGTCCATCCCCTCCTGCAACTTGCGGTCGGCCAGTTCGACCGTGACGATGGCCCCGTCGACCAGCATCCCCACGACAAGGATCAGGGCAAAGAGCACAATCACGTTCATCGTGTAATCGAACGCCCACAGCGCGATGACGCCCGACAGGAACGCACCGGGAATGGCCAGCCCCACAAGGATCGCGGGCCGCAGGCCAAGGGCAAAGACCACGACGACCATGACCAGGATGACCGCTGCGATCACATTCGCCTCAAGGTCCGACAACAGGGTTTCCACCTGTTCGCTCTGGTCCTGAAGATACGTCACCTGCACCGCATCGGGCCAGTCCTGCGACAGCGCGTCGATCCGCGCCTTCACCTGCGCGATGGTGTCGATGATGTTGGCGCCCGACCGCTTGGTCACTTCCAGCGACAGCGCGGGCTGGCCGTCGATCCGGGCAAAGCTGTCGGGGTCCTCGAACGTGCGGCGCACGGTGGCCACATCGCCAAAGGTCACGACCGCATCGCCGCGCACCTTGACAGGCATGTCCATCACATCCTCGACGTTCTGGATCAGGCCCGGCACCTTCAGCACGATGCGCCCGCCGCCCGTCTGGATCGCACCGGCGGCAATCAGGCGGTTGTTGCGCTGGATCTGGCCCACGATCTCGTCAAAGCTGAGGTTGTAGGTCTGGAACACCGTCGGGTCGATCAGCACCTCAAGGAATTCGTCCCGCTGCCCGCCGATGTCGATCTCCAGCACGCCGGGAAGCGCCTCAAGCTCGTCCTGCACGGTGTCGGCAATGTCGTTCAGCGCCCGTTCCGGCAGCGGACCGGACAGCACGATGGTGATGATGGGAAAAAGGCTCGTGTTGATCTCGACAATCGTCAGGTCGCGCGCATCCTCGGGCAGTTCGCTTTCGACGCGGTCGGCGGCCTCGCGCACCTTGTCGAGCGCGTCGTCGATGTCGCCGCCTGCGGTAAACTCAAGCTGCACGTTGGCAAAGCCCTGCCCCGCCTGCGCCGTCATCTTTTCGAGGTTCTCGAGCGCGCCGAATTCGGTTTCCATCGGCTTGACCAGCAGGTCCTCGGCATCTGCGGGGCTGATGCCGTCAAGGCCGGTGGTGACAAAGACCAGCGGCAGCGGCACCTCGGGGTTCGCCTCTTTCGGGATCGCGACATAGGCATAGGCGCCCACGGCCAGAATGGCGACAAGCGCCATGATCACCACGCGGGTGCGGGAAAAGGCGGCGTCGATCACCGCGTTCATCCGCTTGTGCCCTGCGCATCGGGTTCCGGCCGCGTGCGCACCGGTTCGCCATCCTGGACAAAGCCCTGGCCGATGGTGATCAACTCCACCTCGTCCGGCAGGCCCGTGACCCACAGGCCGTCCACCTCGGCGCGCGCGATCTCGACCTTGTGGAACACGACCGCGCCGTCCGCGACCGTCTTGACCCCGATCTCTCCGGCGGCGTTCAGCGACACGATGGAGGGTGCCACGAAATGCGCGCGTTCCTGCCCGTTGGGAATGCGGATTTCGGCCGAGATGCCAGCGGGAATGTCGCCATTTTCATTGGGCACGACGACTTCGGCCAGAAAGGTGCGCGTCTCGGACGCGGCGGACGATCCGACAAAGGCCACCCGCCCGTCGCGTTCCTGTCCGGTGATGAACGTCACGCGCGCTGTTTCGGCATCGCGCAGCCCGGCCAGCATCTGCTGCGGCACCTGAAGCGAGACGGTCAGGGGGCGGTTGTCGACGATGCGGCCCACCTCGGACCCGGCGGTGACATATTCGCCGGGATCGACGTTGAACTGTTCCAGCCGCCCGTCAAAGGGGGCTTCGATCCGGGCGGCGTCCAGCGCCTCTTCGGCGTTGGTGCGGGCGGCACGGGCGGCGGCCAGCGTGGCGCGCGCCTGCGACACGCGGTCCACCGTGGCCACACCCCGGTCCAGCAACTCGACGGCATTGTTGAATTCGCGGTCGGCGCGGTCGAATTCCTCTTCCGCGCGGCTCAGATCGGCCTGCAGGCGCGTCGTGGACAGCCGGGCAAGGATTTCGCCCGCCACGACATCACTGCCCTTTTCAACCAACACTTCGGCCACCTCGCCCGAGATTTCGGCGCGGATCATCGTCTCGCGGTCGGGTTCGGCCTGCCCCTCGCCTCGGAAATAAAGGGTGACGTCCTCGGCCCGGGACGGGCGCGTTGCGACGGACACCGCCTCGGCCTCGGTCTCGGTATTTGTGCTTTCGGACGTGTCGTCGGCGGGCCAGATAAATCCGCTGCCCATCCACAGAACGGCGGCAATCGTGATACCCGCCGCGATCCAGGCAGAACGCCCCGAGCCGGCATCATCCTCGAACTCCAGTGATGTGCGGTCCTCGCTCATGAATGTGCGGGGGCGCAGGGACGGGTATGAGGAAATGTCATGGCGGCGGCTCTCCTACGTGTGAAAGCGCAACGCGCCTGCTTGGTGCAAGTTCCATGCACGTTTGGCAGCTGGGCACCCGCCCAGGATGATGGCGGGAGCCCTATCCGGTCTATTGCGCAGCGACGTTGCGCTGGTGTTCGCCCTCTTTCACCTCTTCCAGGATCTTGGCCACGAAGGCGTCGATGTCATCCGGATTGCGCGAGGTGATGATGCCGTTCGAGATGGCGACCTGGCTGTCGACCACGTTGGCCCCGGCATTGCGCAAGTCGGTGCGGATGGACGGATAGGCCGTCATCTCGCACCCTTCGACCACGCCCGCCTCGATCAGAAGCCACGGGGCGTGGCAGATGGCGGCGACGATCTTGTTGCCTGCCACGAAGTCGCGCACAAGCTGCACGGCCGTTTCATCGGTGCGCAGGATATCGGGGTTGATCTGCCCACCCGGCAGGACCAGCGCGATGTAGTCATCGACGGTCACGTCGCTGATCTTGAGGTCGGCCTCGACCGTGTCGCCCCAATCGCCACCGTCCCAGCCGGTGATCGCCTCGCCATCGGGCGTTGCGACATGGACCGTGGCCCCGGCATCGGCAAGTTGCTGTTTCGGCCCCGTCAGTTCGGACTGTTCGAACCCGTTGGTGGACATGATCAGGATCTTCGCGTTCTCTACGGCAGGCATCTTTGTCTCCTTTTTAGGTATCTGTCGGGTCAACCGATCCGCAGCGGGTGGGGTTCCACAGGCAGCGCGCGGAAAATGCCGGGATCGGCGGTTATGCGCCGTGCCGCGCGCATGCGCGTGGTGCACCGTCTTCGCCCGGATCAGGAACCGGGATCGCGGCCAATCGCGTCCGCATCGGCGGTCAGGAATGCCGCGATGCGCCGCAGGGTCATGTCCGCCGCACGCAGCCGCCCCGGCCAAAGCGGCCACAGGTGCCACAGACCGCCGGGCATATCGGCACTGACGTTATGTCCGGCATGGGCCAGCGCCTGCATCAACAGGACGCTGTCGCCAAACAGCACCTCGTCCGGGGATGCGGTGACAAGGGTGCGCGGCAGGGCCGAAAGGTCCGCCAGAATGGGCGAGGCGTCGGGATCGTCCGGGGCCAGATCGGGCATCGCCATCCGCGCCAGACGCGCGTCATCGGCGTCGCTGTTCATCAGGTCGCTGTCGGAATTGGCCGCGCGGGTCCAGCTGCGCCCCGTGCGGTCGGTGTTGGGCGAGATCAGGGCCAGCGCGTGCACCCGCCCCGCGCGCCGCCGCGCGACGGCAAGGGCAAGGTGCCCCCCGGCGCTGTCGCCCACAAGGGCCACGGGACCCGGCAGCGCGTCCAGCACGGCGCAGGCATCCTCCAGCGGGGCAGGCCAGGGATGTTCGGGGGCAAGCCGGTAGTCGGGCACATAGACGGCGCAGCCGCTGACATGGGCCAGCGCATCAGCCGCCCGGGCGTGGGTGTGCGGCCCGCCAAAGACATAGCCACCACCGTGCAGCCACATCACCGCGGGCCCGTCCCCGTGCCGCACGCACGGCACGCCCGCAATCGTGGCAGGGTGTCCTGCGGGCCCGGCACCGACAAGCTGTGCAAAGCGGGCGCGCATCTGTACGGGCGGCCCCGTGACGGGTGCCACGTGCAGCCGTTCGGCGATGGCCGTGCGCAGGCGTTGCCCGTTGGCAACGTGGCGCAACGCGTTGTAATCAATGCTGTTCATGTCGTGCCGGGTTACGTGATTCGGGGCTTTTCGGCCCAATAGGCCGGCACGCCGCCGCAATAGCTGGGCACGTTCACGCTGTCCTCGATCGCGGCATACATCAGCGCGTCGGCATAGGCGAAGCGTTCCATGTCGCCGTCGCGCGGCATGTGCCGCCCGGTATAAAGCGCCCTGAGCACCGTCTTGGTCACCGCGTCTGCCGCACCGTGCCCTTCGGCAAAGGCGGTGGCCTGCATGTCGTCCAGGACGCCGCGCGCGCCCGTCAGCAGGCTACGCGGCACCGGGTCAAAGCCGGACAGGGCGCGGGCGCGGGCGGCGAAATCCTCGAATGTCGGCGCGGCTTGCGCCCATGCCTGGCCGGGGATCAGGGCGGCGGCGGACACGCCCGCCAGAAAGCTGCGGCGCGATGTGGGATATGGGTCAACCATCGGTGTCGTCCTCCTGCGTCTGGTCGGTCTCCGGACCCCAGGCGGCGTAGTAGTCCGCCAGCGCGGTGATCTCGTCCTCGGTCAGTTCGGCGGCATAGGCGCGCATCCGGCCCATCGGGTCAGAGCGGCGCGTGCCGTCGGCATAGGCGCGCAACTGGCGGGCGATATAGGGCGCGGGGTGGCCGTGCAGGCGCGGCGACAGGCGCGCACGGTCATTAGGGTCCAGCGCGTGGCAGCTGGCGCAGGACGGCAGGCCGCGCGACCAGTCGCCCTCCATGACCAGCGTTTCGGCCTCGGCAAACGCACCGGGCGATGCATTGAACGTCAGCTCCGGTACAGGCGCATCGGCGTACATGCGCGCCATGGCCCCTGCCCCGTCCCCCAGTGCCGTGGCCGTGGCCTGCATCTGCGGGTGCTGGCGCAGCCCTTGGCGATAGGCCCAAAGCTGGCGGTCGAGATAGCGCACCGATTGGCCGTTGAGGTTGGGATAGGGCGACGGCGCCCGCGCCATGTCGCCTGCGTTCCGGTCTGGCCCGACCGTGTGGCAGGCGGAGCAGTTCAGTAGCACGTCCGCCCCCTGCCCGCCCGCCTGCGGCGCGAGGGTCAGGGACAGGACGGCGGCGGCGATCAGGGAGATATGTCTCATGGCCGCGCCTCCGCTGCGATGCTGTCGCCGATGCGCAGGGCAAGGGCGGCGATGGTCAGGGTCACGTTCACGCTGGACACCGACGGAAAGGTCGACGAGGACGCGATCCACAGGTTCGGGTGATCATGGGTGCGGCACTCGCTGTCCACCACGCTGTCGGACGGGTCGTCGCCCATGATCGTGGCCCCGGTGATGTGGTTGTTGGGGGCATAGCCGTCATTATGCGACACGCTGCCCGGCGCGGCCCCCATTGCCTCGGCAATCTTTTCGACGCGCGCACGGGTATCAGCCGCGGCGCGGTGCACGTAATCGTCGATGTTGTAGCGGATTTCCGGGCGCGGCAGGCCAAGCGCGTCGGTCAACCCTTCGGTCGAGGGGACGATGCGGTTGGCGGGGTCCGGCAGCTGTTCATTGAAGCTGGTGATCACCTGCGCGCGGGCCGTGCGGTGGCGGATCGCGTCGCGCAAGGCGGTGCCGGTCAGCCCTTCGTCGATGGCGTCCTCTGTCACACCGGCCACGGGGTTCATGTTCAGGATCATCAGCTTGCGTGCGGCCATGTCCGACCGCCACGGACCGTCGCGCAGGTTCGTGATGGCCGACAGCACGTTCGGCCCGCGCCCGGGCCAGAGCGGCTCGGCGCTTTGGAACGCGCTGGCGGTGCCGGGGTGGTCCATCAGGTTGCGACCCACCATATCCGACGCGTTGCCGACCCCGTCGGGGGCGTTTTCCTGTGTCGACATCAGCAGGATCTTCGGCCCCTCGATGCCGTTGGCGGCCAGAACGAAGCGTGACGCCTCGATGCGGAATTCGGACCGGTCGGGCTTGAGATACCGGGCGGCGGTGATGCGTCCGTCTGCGTCGACCTCAAGGTGATGGACAACCGCATCCGTGATCAGCTCCGCCCCGGCGGCCTGCGCCTTTTCCACGGACATGTTGCCGGAATACTGTGCCCCGATGGGACAGATCGGCATGCAATTGGCGTTGCCGCAGCAAGGCGGGCGGTCGTCATAGACCTGCTGGTTGTTGCGCGCCTGCGGGGCTTGGATGTGATCATAACCCAGCGCCGACAGTTTTTCGTTGAACGCACTGTCCATATAGGAAAACGGGGCCGGTCCCATGGGATACGGTTTGGACCGTGGAGCATCATAGGGCGCGTTTTCCGGCCCGGCGACGCCCATTTCCTCTTCGGCCATCTGGTACCACGGTTCGATGTCGTCATAGCTGATCGGCCAGTCGCGTCCGACGCCATAAAGGGTCTTCAGCTTCATGTCGTTGGGCAGATACCGCCATGTGGCGGCCGCCCAGTGCCAGGTCGTGCCACCCACGACGCGGATATATTGCTGGTCGTAGGGGTATGGCCCCTTCTGGATCAGGTAGTCATCCGTGCGCACCGTCTGCGGTTGCGGCGCGTGGGGGACGACGGGATAGGGCGACATCATCGTCTGCTCGGGCGCGTTTCGAAACCGGTTGACCAGGTCGCCGCGCGCCACGACGGGACCGTCGCAGATGATGGTGACACGCAGGCCCGCCTCGGCCGCGCGCTTGGCCACCAGACCACCGGCGACGCCTGCGCCAATGACCACGAGATCGGGGGTTTGGGGAAGTGTGGTGGTCATGGCGTCTCCGATGCTGGACATGAAAGCAACGCAGGCCGCCGGTCGGTGGTTCCGCACGGATGCCCGGAACCGACCGCGCCCCTTGGGGGTTGATCTGTTGACCCCGCAGCGACGACAGCACAAAGGACCCCGTTCAATGGCACAGGACCCCGCCCGCAAACCCCGCCCCAAGGCCGACCCCGTCGACCCGACGGATCATGCACACAACGCCGACACCGATCAGGGCGTGCATCCCGCCGCTGCCCCGCTGGGCACGGATGAAGAGGCCGGGCGCCGCGCGCCACGACCCGGAGCGGGCATGCAGAGCGAGACTGTCCATACCATCGACAGCCAGGGCGAAGTGCGTGCGGGCCCCGGGGATGCCGGATTGCAGGACGCCCCGCGCGTGCTGGATGACCCAAGCGACAAACCCGCCCGCAGCGGCAAGGGCCTGTTCATCGCCGCCCTGGTGGTGGGCCCGCTGTTTCTGATCCTGTTGTGGGTTCTTGCATCGTAATCCGGTCCAGGACAGCGGCGCATCCCGGCGCCCTGTCCGGCGACGGCCCTTTGTGCCGCGACATCCGCGGCGGCCTTTGCCAATGCGCACCTATGTTCACCTACGCCTCGGTCCAGGTCTTTCGGCGCCCGCACCGCACTTGCGTCTGACCTGCCAGGTGTCGATTCCCTAAGCCGATGGCGCGCTGGCCCAACTGTGCAGCGCGCAACTGGCACCCCGTTACATCTGGCATGACAATCGCCGTGATTGCGTTAAAATGCGGGCATGACAATGGCTGCAGATACACACAGTTTGACCTGGCAGGTTTCGCCCGACCTGCTGGGTATCGTCAATCAGGCCGGTGTTTTTGTCGAGACGAACCCAGCATGGCAATCTGTTCTCGGGTGGAGCGAGCCTGAAATCAGGCGCATGGTCTTTACCGACTTTCTTCATCCTGAAGATATAGAACGGACGCTTGCGCTGTTCAGCCGCATGCAAGCAGGCGAACCCGCGCTTCATTTCGAAAACAGGTACCGGTGCAAGGACGGCACCTATCGTTGGCTGTCCTGGGTTGCGGTCCCCGAGGGCGACATTTTCGTGTGCAGTGCGCGTGATGTGACACAGGACAGGGCGAACGCCCGGGCGCTGCAGTCCTCGGAGGACGAAGCCCTGTTGCGCGAGCAATTCATCGCCATTCTGGGGCATGACCTGCGCAATCCGCTGGCTGCCATCGGATCGGCCGCGCGGATCGCTTCACGCCAACCCCATGACGCACAAATCGCCGCCATGCTTGCCGCCATACATGGAAGTACGGAGCGGATGGCGGCGCTGATCGACAGCATCATGGATTTTGCCAGGGCCCGTCTGGGCGGCGGCATTCCTGTTGATCTGAAGCGGATCGACACGCTTCAGGCGGGGTTTGAACGCGTCGTGGATGAGGTCAGGATGGCGCATCCCGAGCGACAGATCGAAACCTCGTTCACGTTTGATGGTGCATTGCTGTGCGATGCGGCCCGGCTGGATCAGCTGTTGTCGAACCTGGTTGCCAATGCCGTCGCGCACGGGGCACAGGATGACCCGATTTCTGTTGTCACGGACGAGGTGGATGGCTTTTTCGTGCTGTCGGTCGCCAACTCCGGACAGGCAATTCCGCCGGATATTCTTTCGAACCTGTTCAAGCCGTTCGAGCGTGCCGACAAGAGCGCGTCCCTTCAGGGATTGGGCCTGGGGCTGTACATCGCGGATCAGATCGCAAAGGCGCATGGCGGAGAGATTGGCGTGACATCGAATGACGATCGCACCGTATTCCGTCTGGCCATTCCGCTGGGCTGAGACCAGCATACCCCAGGGCCGCAATGCCGGGCGCGATATCATCTGCGTGGGCAAGGACATTGCCAGCGTCGCGCCAGATCGCGAAGGGTCAGGTGTCGTTGCCCGCCGTGTCCGCGATATGCTTGACGCTTACGCTCACATCCATCGACATCTGCGCATCTGTCGCACCGTGAAAACTGCCGGTCACCGGTGCGACCTGTTCGATCCGTCGCGCCACCGCGACGGGGATCAGGTTGGCCCCGCCGACCGACTGATTGGTCGGGTCGAACGGGATCCATCCGGCCCCCGGCACAAAAACCTCGACCCAGGCGTGGGTAGAGCCATCGCCCGCGGAACCGGTCAGATCGGCGTTCGGGTTTGAGAGATAGCCGGACACGATCCGCGCGCCGAAGCCCAGTGTCCGCGCAGCCTCGGCAAACAGAACGGCGAAATCGCGGCAGGTGCCCCAGCCCCTGTCCAATGTGTCCAGCGGCCCTTGCGTCCCTTCCGTCTCGCGGCTTTGATAGGCGACCTGCGCCGTCACGCCATTGGCGACATCCTTGAGCAGGGACAGCGTGTCGGTCGGCCGCTGCATCACGAACCCTTCGACCCAGTCGGACAGACGACCGGCGTCATCCACGTATTGCGGCGCGGCCAGAGGCCCGAGATCGGTCATTGCGTCATTCATATAGACAAAGGGATAAGAGGCCGCGTCAGCCGAGATCGGGAAGACCGGCCAGACCGACGCGGTAAGATCGACAATCATGCGCGCCTTGATAGCAAGGGTATCGCTTGCGGCGTCGAAGGTTGCCTTGGCCACGGTGTTCCCGGCCACGTCGGTGGACCAGTCGATACGCGCGTCGGGCGACACATCCAGATCGAACCGCACCAGGCGCAGATCGCGGGTCTCGCGGGGGCGCAGCATCATCTGGTGCGGGCCCAGGGACACGGGACCGGCGTACCGGTACGTCGTTTCATGGCGAATTTCGATATGTGGCATGGCCAGCGCTCAGGACCTCTGGCCTGAAGACCGTCGGCGGTCTTTAGGGCGGATGACGGAAACGGACGTTTTGGATGTGGTCATTGTTTTGCTCCGGGCGGGACACCGTACTCCGCCAACCGCGCGCCGGTGCGCCACGCGGTGGGGCGCACCGGCGCGGGGTCGGATTGGGCAAGCGGCGCTCAGGCCGACTGCATCAAAAGGGTCTTGCCAGCCCACGCGTCGCTGGTGACGGCATCGGCCAGAACGCGCGCGACATCGCCGCGCGCGGCCTTGGCCTTCGGATCAACGTCGTCGCCGAACTTCATGTCGCCGGTGCCATCGTCGTCAGTCAGCGCGACGGGGCGCACGATGGCGTAGGTCAGGCCGGACCCTTTCAGGTGCTCGTCGGCGTCATGTTTCGCCTTCAGGTAATGGCCCATGTCGGTGCTGGGATCGGGATCATCCGCGCCGACGCTGCTGAGCATGACAAAGCGAGCCACGCCCGCCTTGGACGCGTGATCGATCAAGCTGATCGCGCCGTCGCGATCAATCTTGTCGGTCATCTCCGCGCTGGTGTCGCCACCTGATCCGGCGGCAAAGATTACCGCCTCGCACCCGTTGCACACGCCGTCCTGAAGGTCCGCAAGGTCGCCCATGCGCGTCTCTGCCTGATCCGGCAGTTTGCTGGTGTCCGAGCTTTCGCGCACCAAGGCGATGGGGGCGTGCCCCTCTGACACAAGCGTGTTCATAAGGCGTGTTCCGGTGGCGCCGGTGGCGCCTGCGACAAGAATTTTCATGACAAGGTCCTTTGTTGAATTTGAAGATGGGCCGCGCGGTTTGGGGCGGCTCAGAGATCGGGGGCCATCGGTCCGGCCACGTTCGTTGCGGCGATGTAGCCCGGCTGTTTTTGCAGGTCGTTCCAATAGGTTGCGACGCGCGGCGTTTCGGCCAGAAAGCCACCCGCAGCCAGGTTCGCCAGAAGGTAGGACATCTGGATGTCTGCCAATGTGGCCGCATCACCAAAAAGCAGACCGTGATCGGGCAGGGACTGCGCGATATAGCCCAGGTGCATCTGCAGGGTATCCCGCGCCTTTTCGGCGACCTCCTCGCCCTTCATCGCTGGCAGCAGCACGCGCATGCACGCCGCTGCGAACGAACTTTCGACGTAGTCCAGCATCTCTTCGTGCTGCGCGAAGGCGGCTGACCCCGGGTCCGGCGTGTGGGTGTGATCGTCGAATTTGCGCGTCAGATACCGGAGGCAACTTGCTGACTCGGCCAGACGCAGATCGCCATCCTCGATGACCGGCGATTTTCCCAGCGGATGGACATCGCGCAACGCCTGCGGTGCGCGAAAGGCATCGGTCCGGTCGTATCGGACCAGGTCGTAGGGTTGGCCCAGATCCTCCATCAGCCAGATCAGCCGGATGGCGCGGGAATAGGCGAGGCAATGGATGGTGATCACGGCGTCAGGTGTCCTTTTCGAGGGCTTTGGGCAAAGGGCGACAACGGGGTCGTCCCGGCATCGGCAGGCGATGCTTCAGGGCATGTAGATCGCCTTGACGTTGACGAATTCCTTCATGCCAAAGCCGCCATGTTCGCGCCCGAAACCGGAATCCTTCACCCCCCCGAAGGGCATGTTCGGGTCCGCGGCACCAAACGAATTGATCCGCACCATGCCGGTGTCGAAATGATCGCGGGCCAGCTTGCGCGCCTTATCTTCGTCGCGGGTAAAGATACCCCCGCCCAGACCATACCGGCTGTCATTCGCGATGCGCATTGCGTCTTCATCGTCCTTGGCCTTGATGACCGCGGCGACGGGGCCAAAAATCTCGTCATCATAGGCAGGTGTGCCGGGTTGGCAGTTCACCAGCACGGTCGCGGGATAATACTGACCGGTCCGGTCCGGCGCTTCGCCGCCACACAGGATTTCCGCGCCACCCTTGACGCTGTCGGCGACCTGCGTGCAGATCGTGTCGAACTGTTCCTCGCTCGAAAGCGGGCCCAGTTGCGTGCTCTCGTCCTTGGGGTCGCCCAGTTCGATGGCGCGCATCTGTTCGACAAAGGCACCGACGAAATCATCATACACCGCCTCGGTCACGACAAAGCGTTTGGCGGACACACAGGTTTCGCCATTGTTGAACAGACGGCCCTGGACGCAGGTTTTTACGGCCAATTCGATGTCGGCATCTTCGAGGACGAGATAGGCGTCGTTGGATCCAAGCTCCAACACAGTCTTCTTGAGGTTCTTGGCCGCGACTTGACCGATATGGCGGCCCCCGCCGTCGCTGCCTGTCATGGTCACGCCGCGGATCAGCTTGTGTTCGATGACCGCATCCGACGTGTCGTGATCAATGATCACCACATCGAACAACCCTTCGGGCAGTCCGGCTTCAAGGCAGATGTCGCGCAGCATGAGGCCACTGCCTGTGCAGATCGACGCGTGTTTCAGGATGACGCCATTGCCTGCCATCAAGTTCGACGCAAGCACGCGGGTGGGTTGGTAGACCGGGAAATTCCACGGTTGGATGCTGTAGATCACCCCGATCGGGCAGTAGGCCACGACCCCCTGCTTGCCGTCCGCGCCATGCTGACGTTCTTCGTCGGCCAACATGTCCGGGCCGTGCTCGGCCGTGTATTCGAAAATCTGCGCGCAGAGTTCCACCTCGGTCTTGCCGTCGCGCAACAGCTTGCCGGTCTCCTCGGTCATCAGGTTGGCGTAGTCATCCGCCTTGTTGCGCAACAGGTTCGCGATGTCGCGCAGGTAGGGTGCGCGTTCCGTGTGGCTTTTCTTTCGCCAGTCCAGAAATGCGGTATGGCAGGTTTCGATTTTGCCAAAAGCCGCATCGGGCGACATCAGGTCATAGCCCGCCAGTTTGGTTTCAGTCGCAGGATTGATCGTCGAAAACGCCGTCATGTCGGGGGCTCACCTTGTTGGGATTCATGGTTCAACGCAGGATCGTGGGTTTCGTTCCGTGCGGGCGGCAGATGAAGACCCGCGCGTGCGGACGGTCCCGGGCCATCAACGGGCGCGCCATGGGCCGACGGTCTCACGCTGTGGCCTGTGTCGGACTGCACATGCGCCGCCGCCGTCGACCCTGCTGACCGGCTAGCGATGACCGGCGTTTGTCTCGCGCAGAAAGCGCCATGTCAGGTGCGCGATCATCGCCATGAACAGGCCACCGCCCGCCACCCACATCAGCGCGCCCGCCAGTTGCTGATCGGCCAGTGCCGACAGCCCGTAAGGCACCGTGGTCAGCGCGTGCCAGCCGTGCCACGGGCTGGGCGACAGCGTCAAAAGGGCCGCGAACACCGTCAGTTGCGTGCCCGTCAGCGCGGCCGCCAGCACCGCCTTTTCCGGGGCGGCGCGCATCGAGGCGAACATCAGCGTCGCGGCGGCAAACAGGCTCAGATGCATGGACCAGTAGATCAGGTCGCTTTCCAGCGTCGCCTGATAAGGGCCGGGCGCGTGCCACATCCAGAAGAGCCCGGCAAAGGCCGCCGCCGCCCCGACGGGTGAAACCCGTGTCTTCGGCAGGGCCGCCGCCAGCAGCGGGGCCGCCACCAGCGTCAGCAGGATGTGTTGCGCCACACGGGCGGAAAACAGCGCCATGGACGCGGCACATAGCGGCGAGACGAACAGGACCGCGACCAGCGCCCACGCCGTGGCAAACCGCTGTCTGTCCGGTGCCCACGCCAGCCCGGCCCCCAGCGCGACCAGAAGGCCCGCGATCAGCACCGGATCGAAGGTCCAGCGTGTCAGCAGCTCGGTCGGGATCGGCGGTGTGCCGCAGAACGGGGTATAGGGGTCCATGTCGCTCTCCTTGTCAGGTCAGCCCGCGCAGGTGGCGAGCACCGCCACGGGCCAGAGGTTTGCAAAGATGGCCAGCAGGGAAATCAGCGCCGACCAGATGACCGCCACGTTCAGCGGACGCTCCGGTGCATCCGCGTCCAGCGTGCGCGCCGTGCGCAGGCCCAGCACCAGCCACACCAGCAACACGATGGCGCAGCCTGCGGTGACGATGGCCGCGATGCCGCGCATCATGTCCGGATCAATCAGCCCGCGCGGCGCGCAGGCGGCCGAGATCAGCGCGTAGATCGCGATGAAGTGCAGCGACCACAGCGTGACGGGGCGCGCGATGCGGATCACCTGCCCGGTCATTGCGGCGACCCCGCGACCAGATAGGCCAGCGCCGTCATCGCCGCCATGGTCGCCGTCGCCTTGCCGAACGATCCCAGCAGCAGATCGGGCAGTCCCTGACCGGGGCGCACCGCCCCCACCAGCTTGCGCAGCGCATTGAACAGCGACCAGTAAAGCGTCACGGACAGCAGCGCGCCCACGAATGCCCCAATCGCCCAACCGACGGCGGCAAAGGCCGTGCTGTAGGGATCGACCGGCAGCAGCGCCAAAAACAGGCACAGACCCAGGCCCAGCACCGTCAACGCCAGCAGCACATTCGCCACCAGCCCCAGCGCGCGCGGCCCCTGCAACAGCGCCGTGCGCCCGGCCATCCAGCTGAGCGCGAACATCACCACCGCAAGGCCGAAGGCCAGCAGGGCAAAGGTGCGCGCGGGGCGCTGCGTGGCCTCGGCAAAGTCGGGTTTGACGTTCCACAGGTAGAGGCCCGCGAACAGGAGCGACGCGTAGAGTGCGAACAGGATCAGGATCGTGCCCACCGTCCCCACATGCAGGTGGCTGGACCGGCTGACGGCATTCACCGGCAGGCGCAGGCCGTCGCGGATGCCGATGTCGCGGGTGACGCCGCTATCCGACGGCTCCCACACCCAGCCGGTCAGGCCCGCGAGGGCCACCAGCGCACCGATGGCCGACAGCCAGTAAAGCGACGCGAGCGTGGCGGCGAAAAGGACGGCAAGGCCAAAGGCGGACACCAGCGGCATCCATGTCGGATGCGGCAGCCGCAGGATTTGAATGGGCGCGCCACTGACGGGATCGCAGCCCATCGTCTCGCGCCGGTGATCGGGATAGGCGCGCAATGCGCCGTCGATCTGCGCCGGGTCGCCCTGCGTCAGTTCGGGCTGGTCCCAGAGCGGTTCGCGCGACCGGATCTCGGGGATGGCGCGAAAGTTGTAGCCGGGCGCGTTTGTCGGATAAAGCCATTCGAGCGTCGCCGCCCCCCACGGGTCACGCCCCGCCGCGCGCCCCGTGCGCTGGTGGCGGAAGAAATCCCAGATGAACACCGCAACCCCGGCGGCCAGGATGAAGGCGCCGATGGTGGACAGCATGTTCAGCCGGTCCCACCCGATCCCTTCGGGATAGGTCGCGATGCGGCGCGGCATCCCGCGCAGCCCCGTCAGGTGCATCATGAAGAAGGCGAGGTTGAAGCCCGAGAACATCAGCCAGAACGCCCATTTGCCCAAGGTGTCGGACATCATGCGGCCCGTGAAATGCGGCACCCAATAGTAAAGCGCTGCGAACATCGGAAAGACAAAGCCGCCGATCAGCACGTAGTGCAGGTGCGCCACGACAAAGTAGCTGTCATGCGCCTGCAAGTTGAACGGCACCGCCGCCAGCATCACGCCGGTCAGCCCGCCCAGAACAAAGATGAACAGGAAGCCCAGAATAAACAGCATCGGCACCGTGAGGCGCGGCCGTGCCAGCGACAGCGTGGCGATGAAGCAGAATATCTGCACCCCCGTGGGCACCGCCACCATGGTCGAGGCGGCGGAAAACAGCGACAGCGACATGACCGGCAAACCGGTCGCGAACATGTGGTGCGCCCAGAGCCCAAAGCTGAGAAAGCCCATCGTGACGACCGCCGCCACCGCAAAGCCATAGCCAAAAAGCGGCTTGCCCACGAACACGGGCAGCATCGTGGCGACCATCCCGGCGGCGGGCAGGAAGATGATGTAGACCTCTGGATGGCCGAACAGCCAGAACAGGTGCTGCCAGAGCAGCGGGTCGCCCCCGAGGGCGATGTCGAAGAAGGGCAGGCCAAGCAGACGCTCGGCCTCCAGCAGGATGGAACCGATGATGAGGGGCGGAAAGCCGATGGCGATCATGAAGGCGGTGACCAGCAGGTACCACATCAGGATCGGCATCTTCGTCAGGCTCATCCCCGGGGCGCGGGAACAGAGGATGGCGGCGATGATTTCCACGGCGGCGGTGACGGACGCAATCTCGGCCAGGGTGATGCCGATCAGCCAGAAATCGGCGCTTAACCCTTCGGTGTACTGGCTGGTGGACAGGGGCACATACATGAACCACCCGCCCGCCGGGGCCGCGTCGAAGATGAAGGACGACAGCACGATGATGCCGCCGAAGAGGTAGCAGTAATATCCGAACGACCCGAGGCGGGGGAACACCAGGTCGCGCGCGCCGATCATCAGCGGGATCAGGTAGACCGCGAACCCTTCCAGCATGGGGATCGCGAAAAGGAACATCATGATCGTGCCGTGCATGGTGAAGACCTGGTTGTAGGTCTCGCTGTCGAGAAAGGTGTTTTCGGGCACGATCAGTTGCAGGCGGACCAGCAGGGCCAGCACGCCCGCGATCAGGAAAAAGATGAAGCCGGTGATCAGGAACCGCTTGCCCACGACGCGGTGGCTGACCGATGACAGCACGCGCGCGCCTTGTGGCGTGGCCCAGATCTCCTCGAAATCCTTGTCCGGCTCGCCCTTGGGGGCCACATCATAGGCGTCGTTGCGCGGCGGCGGCACGGGGGTCGGATCAAACGGGGTGTCGGTCATTTCAGGCTTGCCAGATAGGCGGAGACGGCGCGCAGTTCCGGCCCGCTGAGGTGGTTGTAGCTGGGCATTTGCGCGCCCGGTTTCATGTCGCCCACATCGGCGATCCAGCCCGCGAGGTTGCCCTGGTTCATGCGCCACATGCCCGCGCCAAGCGCTGCGCGCCCGCCCACGCGCGTCAGGTCGGGGCCAAGACGCCCGCCCTCTGCCACGCCGCGAATTTCGTGGCAGGCGGGGCAGCCGTAGTCGATGAACACCTGTTTGCCGTCCAGCAGTTCCGGCTTGGCCGCGTCGCGCGCCTCGCCCTGCGTCTCGACCAGCCAGCGGTCGAAGTCGTCAGGTGCCAGCACGACCACTTCGAACGCCATGCGGGGGTGGCTGAGGCCGCAGAACTCGGCGCATTGACCGCGGTAGCGTCCGGGCGTGTCGGGGCGGATGGTCAGCGTGTTCACTCGGCCCGGAATCATGTCCATTTTCCCTGAGATGCTGGGCACCCAGAACGAGTGGATCACATCGGCCGACCGCAAGCGCAGCGTCACGGCACGGCCCGCAGGCAGCACCAGTTCGTTGGCGTCGCGCAGGGCGATGCCGCCGGGGTCATAGACGATATCCCACCAGAACTGATAGCCGGTGACGTCGATCACCAGCGCGCGGTCGTCGGCGCGGGTGCTGGCCACCAGGATCGCGGTCGACGCGGTCATCAGGACAAGGATGGCCGCGATGGGCAGCACGATGCCGCCCGACCAGACCCACCAGCGGCCCGCAGGCCGGTCGCGCCGCCAGGCCAGCCAGACGATGCCCATGACCCCGACAAAGACCATGCCGAAACCGATGGTCATCGCCAGTGTCAAATCCAGCGTCAGGTCCGCGCCAAGGCCCACGGGGTTCAGCGCGGATTGCGAGCCGTACATGTCCAGCGTTGATGGCGTGTGGTCCTGTGGCTCCATCATCCGCCCCTGAGTGTGTAGAGATAGGCCGCCATGTCGCGCGCCTCCGCCTCGGTCACGCCAAGGTCGGGCATCGCGGTTTGCGGCGCGTGCACGGTGGGGTTCATCAGCCAGCGCACCAGCGATCCGGGGTCATTGGGCAGCACCCCCGCGACATAGGACCGGTGGCGCAGACCGGCCAGCGACGGGCCAACCGTACCGCGCGCACCCGACACGCCGGGGATCACGTGGCAGGACCCGCAGCCATGGGCGATCATCAGGTCAGGCCCGCGCGACGCATCGGCGCCGTGCAGCGCAAGGCTTGCCGCGTCCCAGTCCGGTTGGCGGTCTGCGGGACCGCTGCGGTACCAGTCCCCGACATGGCGCAAGGCATCGCCCGCCGCCACCCATGTGCGGTGGCCGATGCCGTCACCGGGACGGACCGCAGCCCACGCCATCGCGGCACAGGACAAGGCCACCAGCACGGTCGCCACCACATATGTGCGCCTGCGCGACATGCGCGGTCAGTCGGCAATCGCGGGCGTGTCGACAGGCTGTGGCGCGGTGTCGGCCACATGGTCGGTCGGACGCACGCGGGCGTAGTATTCGGACACGGCGCGCATGTCCTCGTCCGTCATCTTGGAGGCGATGGAGGACATGACGTTCATGGCGTCATTGTCGCGCACGCCCTCGCGCCAGAGCTGAAGCTGGTAGGTCATGTAATTGGCGTATTGACCGGCAAGATACGGCACCGAAGGGGGATTGCCCGTGCCCGAGGGGCCGTGGCAGTTCACGCAGGCCGGAATGCCCTTTTCCGCCGACCCGGCAGCGCCCAGCTGGCCGCCCCATTGCAACAGGGCCACGTCCACATTGCCCGCAGGTTCGTGATAGGGCGCGTCGATGGCCGCGTAATAGGCGCTGACGGCTTCCATTTCACGCTCGGTCAGGCGTTGGGCGATGCCGGACATCACCTGATTGGGGCGCGCGCCCGAGGCGTAGTCGATCAGCTGCTTGTAGGTGTACCAGCCCGCCTGCCCGGCCAGCCGCGGAAACGCACCCGACCCGTCGCCCATCCCCTCGGCCCCGTGGCAGGTGATGCAGGCCATGCCCGATCCGCCACGTTCCGCACCGCCCACGGCGACAAGGCGGCCCAGTTCGAGCAGGTCGTCATCGACCGTTTCGTTGACCGTCGCGTTGAACAGCACCCGCTCATCCTGAAGGTTCGCCTCAAGCGCGCGGATGCCCGGTTGCTCTTCGCGGTTCTGGGCGATGGCGACAAGGGGGGCGACAATCACGATCGACAGTGTCGCTGCGATACTGCCGGCGATGTGGTTCTTGCGGGTCATAGGATCCTCCTTCAGGCGTCCATCAGCGGGCGGGGGTTGGGCAGGTAGTCGGTCTTCATGTGCTCAAGCGTCCAATAGGCCAGCCCCATCAGCGGCCCCGTGGGGTTGTAGCCAAGGTTCTGCGGGAACAGGCACGCGCCGAAGACGAAGACGTTGTGATGGTCCCACATCTGGCCATAGCGGTTCACGGCGCTGGTGGTCGGATCGGTGCCGATGACCGCGCCACCCACGTTGTGCGTCGTCTGGTAGGGCACGATGGAATAATCCTTGCCCTCTGCCGCCAGGTTGACCGACGACACCGAGGTGACGTTGTCCATCTCCTGCGCGATCTCGACGGCGCGGTTCATCACGTAATCGCTCATCTTCCGGTCGTTGTCGGGGAAGTTGAACGTCATCCGCAGCAGCGGCCTGCCATACGCGTCCGTCCATGTCGGATCGAGGTCGAGGTAGTTCTCGTGCGTGGACACGGACGAGCCGTGAATGACCAGATCGCCGTGGTGGTTGTAGTTGTCGCGCACCGCGCGTTTCCAGTCCCCGCCCCAGGCGGGCGTCCCTTCGGGTGTGGGCTGGTAGCTGATGGGGCGACCGTTGTACTGCTTGCACGCGATGTAACCGCCGCCCAGAAACCCCAGCTCGGCGTGGTCGAAATTGTCACCGTTGAAATCGTCAACCACCACGCCGAGCGCACCAGCCCCCATGAAGGGGTTGGTAACCACATCCTTGTCGAAAAACGCATCCACCGCCGCAATGGTCTGGTAGGCATAGTTTCGGCCCACGACACCGGTACGCGTTTCGGGATCGTAAGGTTTGCCAAGCTCGGACACGAGCATCAGGTGCACGTTCCACAGAGCATAGGCATTCAGGCAAACGGTGTCGGCGGGCTGGAACACCTCCACCCCGTCCTCATCCAGATAGGTGACGCCGGTGGCGGTCTGACCGTCCTCCGACTTTTCGACCCGCAGGACCTGTGCCTCGAACCGGATCTCGAAATTCTCGTGATCCTTGATGCGGTCATAGACGCAGATGATCGGGTCGGCCTTGGCGAAATATCCGCAGCCGAAGCGTTCGCAGAAGCCGCAATAGGTGCAGGGGTGCAGCTGCGCGCCATAGGGGTTTTCATAGGCCTGCGTGACGTTGGCCGAGGGCATGGGAAACGGGTTATACCCCAGCTTTTCGGCGGCCTTGCCGAACAGCGTGTTGGAAATGGGCTGCTTCATGGCGGGGTTCGGATAGTCGGCGCTGCGCCGTCCTTCGAACACGTTGCCGCCTGCCTGCGTCTCGCCGTTCAGGTTGCCCGCGTAACCGGCCGCCCCGCAGATCCGTTCAAAGAAATCCAGATGCGGTTCCAGTTCATCATAGGTCACGCCCCAGTCCTGAATGGTCAGGTCGTCCGGGATGAACTGGCTGCCATAGCGGTCCTCGTAATGGGTCCGCATCTCAAGGTCCGACGGCAGGGGCCGCCAGATCTGGCCGTTCCAGTGGATGCCCGCACCGCCCAGCCCCGTGCCGGGCAGGAACGATCCCAGTCGCCGCATCGGCAGCGCCTGCTGGTCGCGGTTGTTGCGGAAGGTCAGCGTTTCCTTTTTGACGTCCTGCATGTGGCCGTAGCGCAGGGCGTATTTCAACTCGTCATGTTCCTCGGGCCCGGCAAAAGACGTCGCCGTATGGCGGGTCTGTCCGCGTTCCAGCACGACACAGCGCTGCCCGGCATGGGCCAGTTCATAGGCCGCCGTCAGGCCGGTCCAGCCGCCGCCGACGATAACGACATCCGTCTTGGGAAGGGTGCGTGTGGCCATGGCTCAACCCTCCTGCACGATGGGACGGGGGGCGCGGTGGCGCAACTGGCCGTGCGCGATCCCCATGGGGGGCTGCCTGGTGGGGGCGTTGTCGCCCACCCGTTCGGTGAAATAGGCGTGCGCGCCGGGAAAGCCGACCATGCGCCAGCCCGCGTAATCGTGGTTGCCGAGGTAGATGGGATCGGCGAAATACCCTTCCTTCGTGAGGCTGAGCAACTCGCCAAAGAAGCTTTGCGCCGGTGCGTCCCCGATCGGATCTTCGCGCTTGGAAAACTCTTCGACCCAGGTCAGCCTGTCGGCATCCGGCAGCGTGGCAAGGTCGGTCTCCTCGCGCGCCGCCGCGATCCCGTTGCGGATCAGTTCGGCGGGGGTCATGGGCAGTTGCCAACCCTGTTCGGGCGTGCCTTCGGGAAACGGCCCTGCAAGGTAAAGCCCCTGCCCCTGCCCGTAGCCGGTGGCCAGTTGCATGTCGATGTAGTCCACGACACCCGCCTGGCTGGCGCTGGGATGGTCGTCCTCGGGAATGAAGATGTCGGCCACGGCGGCCAGCCACCGCGCCTCGTCATCTGTCAGGAAGGCCCACGGTTCGGCGTCCATCTGGGCAAAGGCGTGCCGGACTGGCATGCCTGCAGCAAGGGCCGCGCCGCTCATGGACAGCAGGACGGCGCGTCGGGAAAAGCGGGGCGGCATGGATATGTCTCCGGGTCAGTGAACAACAGACCAACGTCGCGCAACCGTGGCGGGTTCCATTGAAAATGGCCGGTGATGGCCCGGGATTATTTCAGGTCCGCACGCAAAGGTGCAAAGCGCGATTGAACAAAGAGGCGCCGGTTTGCGTTCTGTGGATATGCTGACTTCGTTTTCCCTGTGGGCCCTGTTTGGTGTCGGTGCGGTCGCCGCAACCGTGATCCTGTTTGCGGGCATGCGCATGACGGACCTTGCCGATCGGATCGCGGACCGCACCGGATTGGGCGAGGCGGTCGTGGGTGGCGTCCTTCTGGGGGCGGCCACGTCGTTTTCGGGGACAATCGTATCGCTGACGGCGGCGCTGGACGGGCGCGCGTCGCTTGCCTTTTCCAACGGGATCGGCGGCATTGCGGCGCAGACGGCGTTTCTGGCCGTGGCGGATATACTGTACCGGCGCGCCAACCTTGAACATGCGGCTGCGGAACTGGCCAATGTCTTTCAATGCGGCGTGCTGCTGTTGCTGCTGAGCGTGCCGCTGGCCGCCTATGCCACGCCAGAGGTGGCCATATGGGGCGTGCACCCTGCGTCCCTGTTGCTGGTACTGCTTTACGGTCTTGGCGTCGTCGCCACGTCGCGGTTGCGCGCGGAACCGATGTGGCGCCCGGTCGAAACCGAAGACACCCGCGCCGATACGCCGGATGACGGCGATGAACCGGGCCAGCGCGCGACCGGGCTGCTGGTGCAGTTCGGGGTCCTGATGCTGTTTCTGGGTGCCGCCGGGTGGGCGATCGGGCAGGTCGGGGGTGAAATGACGGACCGGCTGAACCTGTCGGCATCGCTGGTCGGGGCCTTGATGACGGCCGTGGCGACATCACTGCCTGAACTGGTCACCACAATCGCCGCCGTCCGGCGGGGCGCACTGCAACTGGCCGTGGGCGGGATCATCGGCGGCAACACCTTTGACACCCTGTTCCTGACGATATCGGACGTGGGATATCGGGACGGCTCGATCTACCACGCGATCCAGACAAGCGACCTGTTCTGGCTGACCGTGGGGATGATGATGACGGCGGTCCTGCTGCTTGGCCTGCTTTACCGAGAACGGCAGGGACCCGGCGGGATCGGGCGCGAGAGCCTTGCCATTCTGGGCCTCTATGCCGGGGCCATCGCCGTGCAGGCCATCGCGCTGTAAAGGCGCGCGGCGCATCCGGCTGCCGGGAAAAACCATCGTCAAATCAACGCAATCGCGCAGCATTCGGCATCAAAATGCACATCCTGCGCAACCGAAGCACGTTGAACCGCGTTGACCGTTAGGATGCGCAGCCATGGTCGCTGCGTCCGATCCATTCAAGGAGGTTCGCCATGCTGCTTCACCTGATCCAGTCCTTCCGTCGATTTTTCTTTCCAAGTTTTGAACGCCGCGCATGTGTGCCGGTCCGCGCCATTTCCAGGCCGCGCCGACCGATTCTGCCCGCGCGCTGACTGCCCCGACCGAAAACGTCCCGAGGCCGCGTTTCCGTTCCACCGCACACTCCCCGGCGGCCATCGGACGGCGCAAGTTCCCGCCACCGGCCGACCACCGCGTACAGATGACAGAAGGCTATCATGGGTGACGCAAAGTTCGATCTTCACTGGATAGATTACGCGATTGTCGTCGTATACTTCATCGGCGTCATCGGTCACGGCATCTATGTCTCGCGCAAGTCCAAGGGGGGATCGGAAGACTATTTCCTCGCCGGTCGGTCCCTGCCCTGGTACCTGATCGGCTTCTCGCTCTTTGCCTCGAACATGTCGGGGTCCAGCTTTGTCGGGCTGATGGGCGGGGCCTATTCCAACGGCGTCGTCATCTTCAACTACGAATGGACGGCGGCGCTTGTCCTGATCCTGTTTGCGATCTTCATACTGCCCTCGTTCCTCAGGGCCAAGATCTCGACCGTTCCCGAATTCCTCGAAGTCCGCTATGACGTCCGGTCGCGCCGGGCGTTTTCGCTGTTCACGATCCTGGCCATCCTGTTCATCGACACGGCTGGCGCGCTCTATGCCGGGGGGCTCGTGATCTCGAACGTCACCGGCTATCTGAACCTGTGGACCGCCGTCGCCGTGCTGGCGCTGGTGGCGGGCATCTACACCATCCTGGGCGGGCTGTCGGCCGTGGTCGTGACAGACACGGTACAGGCCATCCTGCTGATCATCGGGGCGGCGGCCCTGTTCTGGATCGGGCTGGACGAGATTGGCGGCTGGAAAGAGCTGTTCGTCGACATCCCCGAGGAAAAGACCAAGCTGATCCTGCCGCCGAGCGACGATTTCCTGCCGTGGACGGGACTGTGGGGTGTGGTTCTGCTGGGGTTCTATTACTGGACCATCAACCAGTTTGTCGTGCAGCGCACGTTGGGCGCCAAGAACCTGAAGGAAGGGCAGATCGGTGCCCTGTTCGCCGGGTTCCTGAAGCTGCCGAACCTGTTCCTGATGATCCTGCCGGGGCTGATCGCGCTGAAACTGTACCCTGGCCTTGAAACGCCCGACCTGGCCTTTCCCACCCTCGCGTTCGAATTGATGCCCATCGGTCTGCGGGGCCTGATCATGGCGGCGCTGATCGCGGCGATCATGTCATCGCTGGATTCCGCGATGAACTCGGCCTCGACCCTCGTGGTGAAGGATTTCGTCGAACCCATCTGGGACGTGAGCGAGGAGCGGCAGGTCTGGCTGGGCCGGGTCGTGACCGGTGTGGTCATGGTGTTCGGCGCGCTCTATGCCCCGTCGATCGCGGGCTTTGAAAGCCTGTTCAGCTATTTCCAGTCGTCGCTGTCCTATATCATCCCGACCATCGTGGTGGTCTATATCCTTGGCCTGTTCATCCCGTGGCTGAACGGGAACGGGGCGTTCTGGACCATTGTGCTGGGTCTTGTCGTGGGCATTCCGCTGTTCATCATGAAAGAGGTGACGGGCATCTGGGCCGATCTGGGCCTGCCCGAGATCCACTATACCATCATGTCGACCATCATGATGGTCCTGGGCATCGCCACGCATATGGGCATTTCCGCCCTGACCTCGCCCGATGACAAGGAAAACGTGGGCGATCTGGTCTGGTCGGGCAAGGAAGCGCGAGAGGTGTTCACCACCATCGAAACCCCGTTCTGGCAGGACCGCACCCTGTGGGCCGGTTTGCTGGTGGTCTGCACCGCAGGCTTCGTGATCTGGTTCTGGTGAACGGGCATGGAACCGGCTGATCTGCAAAATGCGGCACAGGATGCCATCGCCTGGGTCGAAGGGTTGCCCGGCTTCCTGCTGCCCCTTGCGGCGGTCGGGCTTGCCATTCTGGGCGGGCTGCTGCTGCACTGGCTGACGTTTCGCGTGCTGACGCGGGTGTTCGGGGCCGATGTCGGGCTGGCCGGGTCCGCCGTGCGCCGGGCGCGCAGGCCCATGCGGCTTGCCTTTGTCCTGCTTGGCCTGATCGTTGTGCTGCCTGCGGTGCGCCTGCCGACATTCTGGAACGACGGATTGCAGCACACGGTGCTTATCCTTCTGATCGTGCTTGTGGGGTGGACCGCCATCCTGCTGGTCAATCACTTTGCCGAACGGTCGATGCGCAAGTACCGGTTCGACACGGACGACAACCTGGCCGCCCGCAAATACGTCACGCAGGTGCGCGTTTTGCGGCGCACCGCCGTGATCGTGCTGGGCATCTTCACCGCCGCCGCCGTCCTGCTGACATTCGAGAGCGTGCAGCGTTACGGCGTCAGCCTGTTCGCCTCCGCCGGGGCGGCGGGGTTGATCCTGGGCCTTGCGGCGCGGCCCGTGCTGGCCAACCTGATCGCGGGCATCCAGATCGCCATCACGCAGCCCATCCGGCTGGACGACGTTGTCATCGTCGAAGGCGAATGGGGCTGGATCGAAGAGATCTTTGCCACCTATGTCGTTGTGCGCATCTGGGACTGGCGGCGCATGGTGGTGCCGCTGTCCTATTTCATCGAACAGCCGTTCCAGAACTGGACCCGCGAAAGCGCGTCGATCATCGGTGCTGTGCACTGGTATCTGGACTATACCGTGCCGGTCAGTGCCGCGCGCGAACACCTGATGACGCTGCTGAAAAACTCGCCCCATTGGGACGGGCAGGTTGCCAACATGCAAGTGACCGACACCGACAAGGATACCGTCACCCTGCGCGGGTTGATGAGTGCCCGCACCTCGCCGCAGGCATGGGACCTGCGCTGCGAGATCCGGGAAAAGATGATCGAATGGTTCCAGTCCGAGTACCCGCAGGCGCTGCCGCGTCTGCGCGGAGAGTTGAGCACGCCCGCGCGCGACGACCGCGACGCATCCAATGGCCGGGCGGCATGATCTGATGGCCCACGAACGCAACCACGATGCCCTGAACGAATTGCGACCCGAACTGCTGGTGTTTTGCGGCGCGGTCGGGGCGCTTGGCAACATCGCGCCCCTTGCCGCCATGCTGATGGCCATCGCGTTCGCCGAACATGATTTCATGGCCGACACGATCAGCGACCTGGGGCGCGGGCCGCACAAGTGGATTATGGACACCGGGTTCTACCTGGGCGCGACCGGCATGCTGGCGCTGTCCATCGGCACGGCGCATTACCACATCGGCCGGTTCTGGTGGTCCATGGGGGTGTTCATGCTGGCGCTCTTGGCCCTCGTGATCACGCTGCTGGGCCTATGGGACGATTTGACGACACAGGGCGACAACTGGACCGTGCATGTCTGGCTGACCTTCCTGCTGGGCCCGCTCTACCTTGCCGGGCCGCTGGCCATGGCCGGGGCGATTGCGCGGGTCAGCACGGCGTTGCGCGGGGCGTTCATCGCATCCGCGTTTTTGTGGATCGTCTTTGCCACGGGCTTCAAGCTGGCGCCCGACAGCTATGACGGGGCGCTGGAAAAGATCGCGGTCGCCGCGACCTTGATCTGGACCCTGCCGCTGGCGTGGATCCTGTGGCGGCAAGGACGCAAAAGCCTGTCCTGAGGCGGGAACCGAAGACCGGTTCGGGCGTTAAGCTGATGATATTTAACGCATCGCACCGCCCGGGTGGCCCGTGGCACAGCCTGCCACACGGGAACCAGACACCTTGGAAAACCAGATCGACGCCGACCTAGCCGTTCTCGATTACATCGTCATCGCGGGGTACCTGGGCATCGTTGTGGCCATCGGCGTCTGGGTCGCGCGCCAGACCAAGACGGGCGAGGACCTGTTTCTGGCGGGCCGGTCGCTGGGCTGGGCCGCCATCGGTTTCTCGCTCTTTGCCTCGAACATCTCGACTTCGACGCTTGTGGGCCTCACCGGCAGCGCCTATTCCGGCGGGCTGGCGGTGTCGGCCTATGAATGGATGGCGGGCATCCCGCTTTTGCTGATGGCGTTCGTCTTTGCGCCCGTGTTCCTGAAATCCCGCATCTCGACCACGCCGGAATACCTGGAAAAACGGTACTCGCGCCGGGTACGCCTGTATTTTTCCGGCCTGACCATCGTCTTTACCGTCATCGTGGACACCGCCGGGGGGCTTTATGCCGGGGCGGTCGTGATGCGCGTGTTCTTTCCGGGTGTCGACATCTGGATGTTCTGTGTCGGCATCGGCATCTTTGCAGGTATCTATACCGCGCTTGGCGGTCTCAAGGCCGTGGTCTACACCGACATCCTGCAAGCCGTCGTGCTGCTTCTGGGCACGGCGTTGACGGCATTCCTGATGTTCCAGTCCGTCGACTTTTCATGGGCCACCGTGCAGGATCAGGTGCCCGACGGCAATCTGAGCATCGTGCAGCCCATCGACGACGACACGCTGCCGTGGCCCGGCCTCTTTACCGGCGTCTGGCTGCTGGGCTTCTGGTACTGGGTCACGAACCAGTACATCGTGCAGCGCGTGCTGGGCGCCAAGGATCTGAGCCGCGCGCAATGGGGCGCCATCCTTGGCGGTGTTCTCAAGATCCTGCCGACGTTCTTCATCATCCTGCCGGGTGTGATGGCCGTCGTCACCCTGCCGGACATCTCGGCACCCGATCAGGTCTTTCCCATCATCATCACCGAGGTGCTGCCCGCAGGCCTGACCGGCCTTGTCCTGGCCGGGCTGATCGCGGCCATCATGTCGTCGGTGGACAGCACGCTCAATTCGTCCTCGACCCTGCTGGTCAATGATTTCCTGACCAAGGAAGGGCGTGAACCCGAGCCGGAACAACAGAAAAAATGGGGCACGTGGGCGACACTGGGCTTTATGGTCATCGCCATCATCTGGGCCCCGTTCATCCAGTATTTCGGCGGGCTTTGGGATTATATCCAACAGGCGTTTTCCGTGCTGGTGCCGCCCCTCGTCGTCTGTTTCACTTTGGGCGCGCTGTGGTCGCGTGGCACGGCCAGTGCCGCATTCTGGACCCTGATCGCGGGACACCTGTTGGGCCTGTGCGTCTTTATCGCCAACCAGTTCGGGATCTGGCCGCTGCATTTCACCATCAACGTCACGATCATGACGCTCGTGTCCGGGGCCATCTTTGTCGGTCTCAGCCTGATGGGCGACCGGGACGACGTGGACGAGGACGCGCTGTGGTCCCGCGCGGCGGCCTTTGACACCGATGCGGCAAATGCACCGTTCCTGAAGAATGTCAAAACCCATGCCTGGATCCTTGGCGCGCTGATGATCGGCACTCTGATCCTGTTCTGGTGACGGCGCGGAACCGTCACGTCGATGGGGCGTTTGCCCTGCAAGTCATTCCCCGCAACACGCGAAAGGTCACGTCATGGACTATGGATTGAACGGCAAGACGGCCCTGATAACGGGCGGCGCATCCGGCATCGGGCGCGCGACCGCACAGGCCCTGATTGAAGAAGGTGCGCATGTCATCCTTGTCGACCTGAAGGGCGACGCGGTGTCGGATGCCGCCGCAAAACTGGGCGATGCCGCATCGGCGCTGCAAGCGGACCTGACCGATGCACGGCAGGTCGAGGGGCTGGCCGCCTCGGTCGAGGAACGGTTCAACATGCCCGACATCCTGGTCTGCGCCGCAGGCGTGACGGGGGCCAAGGGGCACCCGCTGGAAATGAAGGACAGCGACTGGCACCACGCCTGGGACACCGATTTCATGTCCGTCGTGCGCACCATGCGCGCCTTTGTCCCTCCGATGGAACGCAAGGGCTGGGGCCGCGCCGTCATCGTCTCAAGCGAGAACGCGGTGCAACCCTATGCGGACGAGGCGGTGTATAACGTCGCCAAGGCCGGTCTGCTGAACTTCGCCAAGGGGCTCAGCCGGGTGACGGCCAGGAACGGCGTGCTGGTCAACACGGTGTCGCCCGCGTTCATCGAAACACCGATGACCGATGGCATGATGGACAAACGCGCCGAACAGGACGGCGTCAGCCGCGACGAGGCGGTGCGCAGTTTCCTGGACGAAGAGCGCCCGTATCTGGAACTCAAGCGGCGCGGCAAGCCCGAGGAAGTGGCCGCAGCCATCGCCTTCCTGTGCTCGGACAAGGCCAGCTTTGTCGTAGGGGCCAATTACCGCGTCGACGGTGGATCGGTCGCGACGATGGCGATCTGACGTGTGTCGCCCCTGCGATGGGTCAACGCTTGGCAAGCGGGGCGGTGATCGGGGGTGAGCCGTCGATCCGGTCGGCAAGAATGACGACAAGCCGGTTCAGTTCGGCTGCCGCCTCGATCAGGCGCGGCAGAGCGGCACAGTCTTCGTATTCCGGGATCTGGTAGGCGGCGTGTTCGGCAAGGTGCGCCGCGACCTCGACCCTGACAAGCGCCTTGATCTGGCGGTCGAAGGGATCAAGCGTCGTGTCGAGAAGGTCCAGGATGTCAGCGGATATCTTGAGCATGCGGATGGACCCCTTGCGCATCGTCTGGCCGGGGACGCGATAGGCGAACCAACGGGGACGTGTAAGTCACTCAGGTAAGTGACACCTGCGCGACGGGGCCTGTCGACAGGCTGGGGATCGCGCCCAGACGCAGCGCGATGATGACGGCGGACACCCGGTCGCTTACGCCCAACTTCTCAAAGCTGCGGCGGCACAGCGTGTTGACCGTATGGCGGGACACGCCAAGGATTTCCGCGATGACGCTGTTGGACTTGCCATGCGCGATCCAGTGCAGCACCTCAATCTCCCGCTGGCTGAGCGCGACCCGGATCACCCTGTTTCCATCGGGGCTGAGGTAACACAGCATGTTGTGCGCGGCCTGGCAGATCAATTGCACATGCGCCATCTCGCGCGCGGATGCGTCGATGCCATAGCGCCCGTAGCCAAGTGCGAAATAGCCGTCGCGCCCGCTGGGGCCCGCCACGTGCACGCTCAGGCCGTCTCCGATCCCCCGGGCGCGCAGCGTGTCGACAAACGCGGCATGCCGATAGGACAGATCGGCGGACTGCGTGAATGCCGCCCAGCGCACCGGAAATGCGCATTGCCGCGACGCGACCGGAAAGGGATCGTTGATGTGACTTTCGGGATCGTTCCGCGCCCCGGCATAGGACACCACGAAGTCGCGCGGAAAGCCGACCTGGTCCATGAAATGATAGTCGTTTCGGCCAAGGGCCGCGTGGATATACGCGATCCGGCGGAACCGGAGCCCGCGCAACAGCCTGAACAGGGTGCGCCGCAGCATCGGGATGCTGCGCGCGGCAAAGATGCGGTCTGTGGCTGCATTCAGGTCAATCATGTCCACCCCATCGACTGGCCCCGTGCCAGCCCAAACGTGCGACGCTGGAAGGCGCGCAAAAACAGTCAGGGTCAAGGTCAAAACGCGCCGCGGTGCCCGAAGTTCCGCGATGCAGGGACCACGGCGGCTTATCCCGCAGGTGCCAAGCCACACGGACAGAACCGCGATGTACCGCGCGGCTGACCCGTGGTCCCGCAGGCGCGGCGCACGGTCGCACGCTGCACGCGCAATCGCCCGCGTCCCCGGCCCGTCCGCGTGGAACAGCCCTTGACCGGTACGCGTTCCCTTGTTGAAGCGTTGCCGTTCACGGCCGCGCACCAGAACTGGAGGCAAGCCAATGACAGATCGCGTCGCCGTCGTCGCAGGAGGCACAGCAGGAGTGGGCCGTGCCACGGTCGCCGCCCTGATCGACAAGGGGTATCGCGTGGGCATCCTGGCCCGTGGCCAGTCACGTCTGGACCAGTTGGAGACCGAATATGGCGACAAGGTCGTCTGCCGGACATGCGATGTGTCGGATGCCGAGGCCGTCGGTAGCGCAGGTGCCGAGATCGAAGAGCGGCTTGGCCCGGTTTCGGTCTGGGTCAACGCGGCGATGCAAACCAGCTTTTCGCCCTTTCCCGGCATGGGCCCGGACGAATTCCAGCGCATTGTCGACACCACGCTGATCGGTGCGGTGAACGGGACGCGCACCGCGCTGGCGCTGATGGAACGGCGCAACAGCGGGCGGATCGTCAATGTGGGGTCGGGCCTGTCCTACCGGTCGGTGCCCTATCAATCCGCCTATTGCGCGTCCAAGCATGGCATCAACGGCTTTACATCTGCCATCCGGTCCGAGCTGATCCGCGAAGGGTCACACATCACCGTGTCGCTGGTGCAGCTGCCCGCGCTCAACACCCCGCAATTCGACTGGGCGCTGAACCGCCTGCCCAAGAAACCGCAACCCGCGCCGCCCATCTTCCAGCCAGAGGTGGCGGCCCGCGCCATCCTGCGCGCGGTACGCGAAGGGCGGCGCGAATACTTTGTCGGCGGTTCGGTGCTGCAACTGGTGTTCGGCAACATGGTGCTGCCCGACTGGCTGGATCACAAGCTGGCCGACAGCGGTGCCGAAATGCAGAAGTCCGACAGCAATGAACCCGGCGGCCGCCCCAACAACATCGAGGGGCCGGTCTCCGGCGTCGAGGCGACGGCCCGTGGCCGGTTTTCGGACCGCGCAAGCAACAGCGCCCTGATCATCGACGCGGATCGCGCCCGGCTGATCGCGCTTGGCGTGCCATTGCTGCTGGTGCTGTGCCTGGGCCTTCTGATCGGTTAGATCACCGCCCAGATCGTGCTGCGCGGCGCGATCTGTCCCTGATCGGTCTGTTCCGCACTGCTCAGCATCCTGTGCCCGTCGGGGGGCAGATCGACTGCACGCGGCGCGTCGCCTGTATTTGCATACAGCAAGACAGTCGCGTCCGGGGTGGTGATCCGCGCCACAAACAGCGTGTCGTCGGCCACCTGCACCGCGATCTCGCCATCGGCAAGGCCCAGTGCGCGGCGCTGCGCAATGACGGTTTCATAAAAGCGCAGGACCGATCCGGGGTCTGCCCATTGGCGCGCGGCACCGCCGCCGGGCGGATGGATCACCGGCAGCCACGTATCGGACGCGGTGCTAAAGCCCCCTTGATCGGTCGTATCATCCCACACCATGGGGGTGCGGGCCCCGTCGCGTCCCGGCGGATCGGGCCAATAGGCCAGGTCGAACGGGTCAGTCAGCACCTCGCGCGGCAGATCGGGCTGGGTCATGCCCAACTCCTCGCCCTGATAAAGCAGCACAGCACCAGGCAGCGCGCAGAGAATGGCAATCATCATCCGCGCGTCACGGGCGCTGCCGTCCCCGGCGCGTGTGACCTGTCGCGGCTGGTCATGCGATGACAACCACCACGCCATTGGGCCGGGTGCGCCAAGGCGGTCCAGCACATCCTTGATGATCGTGCCCGACAGGCCCCGCTCCGGCAGGTCAATGGTGTATCCGGCATCCAGACGGTCCGGGCCGGTGAACTTCGTCAGCACCTCAATCGATCCGGGGCCCTGATTGATCTCTCCCAATAAATACGTGTCGGACCCGCACCATTCGCGGATGTCGCGGGTAAAAGCCGCGCACTCCTTGGGCAGCATGTCATGGTCGTGTCGCTGCATGGTAAACGGGTTGTTCCTGGGGCCGGGAATAAGCGCGCGCGCCGCGTCATCCGCGGGCGGGTTGTCGGGGAAATCGGGGTCGAAGAAAACGCTGGTGATCGCGTCAAAGCGGAAGCCGTCGACCCCCCGCGCGCGCCAGAACGATGTCGTTTCCTGCAACGCCGCGCGCACGGCATCGTTGCGATGGTTCAGACCCGGTTGGCACGGCAGGAACTGGTGCAGGCAATACTGCCCGCGCTGCGCGTGCCATTGCCATGCAGGGTGCCCGAAATAGGCAATCCAGTTCGACGGCGGGCTGCCATCCGCGCGCGCATCGGCCCAGACATAGAAATCCTCGAACTCCGGGGCGCGTTCCAGTGACGCCTTGAACCACGGATGCTGGTCAGAGGTGTGGTTGAACACCTGATCAATCATCACCAAAAGGCCCAGATCATGCGCCCGGCTGACCAACGCGTCAAAATCCGCCATCGTGCCAAAGCGGGGATCGACCTCGACATGGTTGGCCACGTCATAGCCACCGTCGCACATGGGCGAGGTGAAGAAGGGCGACAGCCAAATGCCATCCACGCCCAGCCGTGCCACATGGTCCAGCCGCCGTGTGATACCCGGCAAGTCCCCCTCGCCCGTTCCGGTACTGTCCTGAAACGAGCGGGGGTAGATCTGGTAGATGACGGGATTGGCGGGCCAGTTGCCGCGCAGCGGACGTGCCTTAGCTGCCAACGATCATGCCACCGTTGGGATGCAGCGTCTGGCCCGAGAAATAGCTGCCGTCGTCACTGGCAAGGAACAGGTAGGATGTCGCGACCTCCCACGGCTGGCCGGGGCGGCCCATGGGCACCTCGCTGCCGAAATCCTCGACCATCTCGGCGGGCATCGTGCCGGGAATGAAGGGCGTCCAGATCGGGCCGGGGGCGACGCAATTGACGCGAATGCCCTTGCCCACCAATTGCTGCGCCAATGACCGCGAAAAGGCGGTGATCGCGCCGCGTGTCGACGAATAATCCACCAGCGATGCCATCCCGGCAAAGGCGTTTACGCTGGCCGTGTTCACGATCGCGCCGCCTTCGGGGATGTGGTCAAGCGCGGCCTGCGTGCAAAAGAAATAGCCCATGACATTGCTGTCGAAGGTGCGGCGCAGATGCTCTTCGGTGATGTCGCGCAGGTCGGTTTCCATGAATTGCTGCGCGGCGTTGTTGATCAGGATGTCGATCCCGCCCAGCTTTTCACGCAGCGCGTCCATGGCGGCAAAGGCATCGTCACGGTCGCCGATATCGGCCTTGTGGGCAAAGGCGGTGCCGCCCTCATCCTCTTCGATGATGCGGCAGGTTTCCTCGGCGTCTTGATCCTCGTTCAGGTAGATGATGCCGACGCGCGCGCCTTCGCGGGCAAAGAGGACGGCCACGGCGCGGCCGATGCCGCTGTCACCGCCGGTGATGATGGCGCATTTGCCCCACAGCTTGCCGACACCGGCATGGCGTGGCGTCCAGTCGGGGGCAGGCTCCATCTTGTGTTCGTGCGCGGGCATTGACTCCTGCGCTTGCGCGGGGATCTTTTTCTGGTCGGCCATTGGGGAAGCTCCGGGCTGGGTGTGCTCCTGACTCAACCCGATCCTGACGTGCCGGTTCCGTGTGCGACCTCATTTTTCACCTGGCCCCACGCCAGCATTGTGAAAATGGCCGTGCCGCCCACGATGTTGCCTGCCAGAACGGGCAGGAAAAAATCGACAATGGCGGCGTAGGCACCCAACTGTCCCTGCCAGACCAGATATGCCATTTCGACGGACCCCGCGATGATGTGGGTCAGGTCACCGGCTGCGATCATCCATGTAAAGCCCAGGATGATGAAGAAGCCCCCGCTTTGCGACGACGGCATCATCCACACGATGGAGGCGACCAGGACACCGGCCGGGATACCGCGCACAAACCCCTGCCATGCGCCCATGCCCACCGCATGCGACGACAATTCCAGCAAGGACGCCTGCACGGCGTCCGACACCACATCCGGCAGTGACAGAAAGAACCCGGCGACAAAGGCGCCCACGACATTGGCCAGAAGAACCAGGGTCCAAAGGCGCAGCATCGCCACCAGGCAGGACCACGATTGCCGGTGCATCACCGGCAGGACGGTCGTGATCGTGTTTTCGGTAAACAACTGCATCCGCCCCAGGATCACGATCAGAAAGCCCAGCGAATAGCCAAGGTTCTCAACCAGAAAGGCGTGCGGCGTGTCGGGCAGATACGTGCGCAGCACCGCCTCGCCCCAGACCGAGAAACTGATGACGATCCCGGCGGCCATGCCGGACCAGACAAGGGACGATGTCGGGCGCTCCAGCTCTTCCTCGCCATCGCGGCGGATGACCTCGTAGATCAGGCGCGCGGACAGGCGCGTGGCCGTCTGGACCGACGCCTCGTCTTCGTCCGAATTGGTGTGTTTCGACGGGGGGCCGGATAGGGGCCGTTCGGAACTGTGCATAGTGGTCAACGCACCAGTCCGGGCAACGGTTCCGGCATGGTGGGGAACCATTTGGCGCGACGCGCATTTTTCTGGTATGAAGCCGTCCCTTCATCCCCTTCATCGAGACATCGCATGACGCGTGGCGATGCCGCCGATCTCGCGCGCCGGGGACAGGCGGCAGCGTCCGTGCGGGCACGTCCGGCATTCGTGGGCCGCGCCGTGCTGAACCAGACGCCGGTGCTGGCCGTGTTGGTCGGCGCGCCAGGTGTGGCCGCCCTGATCGAAGGCGAACGGCCGTTGGCCGCCGCGCTGCTGGCGCCGACCGTCATTCTGGCAGCACTTGGCGTCTGGTCACGGCAGTTCAAGACCGATGCGGACCTGCGCCGGATCGAGGCCGTCGCCACGCTGGCCCTGATCTTTGTCCTGTCGACGGTGCTGGCCGTTCCCGGCTTCATGGTGCTGGGCCTCGCCCCGCATGACGCGCTGTTCGAAGCGGCCTCCGGCATCACGACCACGGGTCTGTCCGTGGCCCGGGATGCAGAAAGCTGGCCGGTGTCGGCCCATTTCCTGCGCGCCTGGATGCAGTGGTGCGGCGGGGTTGCCATTGCGGTGGCCGGTGTTGCGCTGCTGATGGACAGCGGGCGTGCGGCGCAGGTGCTGGGCAAGCAATCGGTGGCGGGCACCGATTATCACGCCTCGACCCGGGCCAAGGCGCGTCTGGTGCTGATGGGCTATTCCGCCATCACCGCTACTGGTGTCGTCCTCTCGATCCCCCTGTTTCCCGGATGGTGGGAGGGGCCGATGGTCGCGCTTGCCGCCGTATCCACGGGCGGGTTCACGCCCCGCGACAGCAGTCTTGCCGACTATTCCCGACCCGCCCAGATCCTGACGCTGGCCCTATGTGTCGCCACGTCGCTGTCGCTGTTGTTCTATGCGGTCGCGGTCAAGCTGGGCCCGCGGGCCGCCCTGCGCCGGGGCACGGTCCGCACCACGCTCGCGATCCTTCTGGTGGGCAGCGTGGCCTATGTGCTGGGTCACGGCGTCCTGCACGGCTGGGAACGCGAGGCGCTGATCTCCGGTCTGCTCAATCAACTCAGCGCACAGACAACAGCGGGGTTCTCGACCGCGCCGCTGATGCCGTTCAGCCCCCTGATGCTTTTGCTGATCGTGCTGATGGCCCTTGGGGGCGATGTCGGGTCCACCACCGGGGGCATCAAGACCGCGCGCGCCAGCATGCTTTGGCGTATGGTGGCACTGGTCTTTCTGCGCCTGCGCCTGCCGGAACGGGCGCTGTCGCATCTCAAGATCGGGGACAAGCGCGCCGATGCCGAGGCCATCCTGTTCGCCGCCGCATTGCTGGCGCTCTATCTGGCCAGCGCCCTGATCTTCTGGGCCGCTCTGTACGCTGCGGGCCACCCTGCCCTGCCTGCGTTGTTCGACGCGGTATCGGCCCTGTCGGGCGTGGGGCTGTCGGCGGGGGTGATCGGGCCCGATCTGGGCCCCGGCCTGAAGCTGCTGGCCACATTCGCGATGCTCTTGGGGCGGCTCGAATTTTTCGTGCTGATCGCGCTCTTTCTCCCCTCGACCTGGTTTTCAATGAGGTAACACATCATGCACATCACCGTTCTGGGGGCGTCGCGCTTTGGCGTGGCGCTGGTGCGTCAACTGGTGGATGCGGATCACGAAGTCATCCTGATCGACATTGATCGGTCCCGGCTTGATGATCTGGCCGACGGGCTGGATTGCGCCATGGTCTGCGGCGATGGCACGCTGCCATCCACGCTGCGGGATGCCTATGGCGACGGGTCGGATGCCCTGGTTGCCCTGACAAACCAGGACGACGTCAACATCCTGGCGGCCATCGTCGGGCGCTCTGTCGGGTATGAGCGGGTCATCCCGCAGATCGTGCGCGCCGAACTGATGTCGGTGGCCGAGGAACTGTCGCTGGACGATGTGGTGACACCGCATGAAAGCCTTGCCGCGTCGATCCTGTCAAACCTGACCGACCACAGCGAGATGGACACGGACATGGCCCTGCACCGCGACCTGCGGATCGCGAACCACGCGGTGCCCGGCGCGCTGCATGGCTGCGCGATCAAGGATCTCGATCTGCCGGAAAACGCGCGGCCCGTGGCCCATGCAGGCAAGGACAAGGAAGTGTTTGCCGATCCCGACGTGACCCTGTCGGAAGGCGATCACGTGCTTTTTGTCGTGTCGTGCGACGACGCCGAGGCGCTGACCAAGGTGTTTGCGAAGGATCAGGCGTGACGCTCTGCGCCATGGGCCTCTGTGCGCGGACCTTCCTTGCCCGCGCGCACGGCCAGCGCAATCTGCAAGGCCCCCAAAAGCACAAGGTCCACACCCAGCATCACGCCCGGCACCCAGGCGGCGCTGAACGGCAGCCCGAAAAAGAGCAGAACAGCCAGCACAAGCGACAACAGACCTGCCGCCAGCATCCAGCCACCCCCATCCTGCAGCGCGCCCGCGCCGTAGTAGATGCGCAGGATGCCGCTGGCGGCGAAATAGGCGATCAGCAGTGTCGTCAGGGCCAACAGCCCCGCACCGGGCAGGACGAGTGTCATCACACCCGCCAGGATCGACACGAGGGACAGCACGAAAGATGCGGCCAGCGACCAGCCCGCGCTCCGACGCACGGCAGTGACAAGTCCCACCACGCCGCATGCAATCAACACCCACCCCGCAATCAGCGCCGCCGTCAGCGACGCCAGAAACGGCATCGCCAGCGCGATGACGCCCGCGACCACGGTCACGATCCCGACAAGACCAAGCAGCCAGCGGTTTTGCGCAGCATCCTTGCCAGCCCGAAAGGCCTGTTCCCGCCCGGGCGCGATTGTGTCGGTTGCTGTATCAATGGTCATTTGCGGTCTCCTTTGCGCGACAACGGAAAGATGGGATGACGGATCACTTGTCCGGGGCGTCCTTGGCCAGGCGAGATTTGGGCGCATCGTCGTCGTTCATGCGCTGTTCCGTCTTCCGCTTGCTGACCAGGGCAAACACGATGACCATCACCAGGGTGGCAAGGGCAAGCACGGCGAGCAGGTTCATAACATCCATTTTCAATCTCCGGTTTCATAACCTCGTTGCAGGTGAAACGCGGCACGCAGGGCAGTTGTTCCCGCCCGCAGGGGGCGCTAGACCATCGCGTCCGGGATACCGGGCAGGGGGCGCCCGAAATCTCTGGCGGGCGCGCGGTCATGCGGCACCAGAAAGCCGGTGCGCGCGTCGGGCCTGCAATCGGCATTGCGGGAAATGACATCCCGAAAGGCCGCGACAGCGCGCGCGGGGTCATAGCATGCGGGGTCCGCATCCGGCGAAAGCCAATGGTCGAACACCCGGTTCCGCAGCCCGCAGACATCCTGCGCGCGGTCCAGAACGACACCGGCCTCGGTGTCCCATTTCAGGCTGCGGGCGTTCATGTTGGCAGAGGACACGATGGCCCCGGCATCATCAAAGACCGACACCTTGGCATGCACATAAATAATGGGCGATCCGCACAACGTGTCCCGCCCGCGCCCCGCCACGCGCACCGGCTTGACCGGAGAACACAGCGCCAGCCGCGTCCCGAAGCCATCGCTGACCCGGTCCAGCGCGCGCGCCTGCTGGTATTCGCCAAAGCGCGCGTCCGACCCGGTATTGCCGTCAAAGGCCACGTCCTCGGGCGCGCCGGGCAGGATCAGGATCAGGCCCAGGTCCGGGGTTTTCTGCGCCGCCTCGGCCAACGCGTCCGCGATGCGTACGTCCCGAAAGAACTGGGTTTCCAGATAGATCAACTGCCGCGCCTGCCCGATCATGTCGAAATGCGCGTCGGCCAGTTCGCAGACCAGCGGTTGCGGGCCCAGATACGGTGCCTCCATCCGGCGGCGGCGCGACAGGGTCCGCCGCAGGTGCGAGGTTTTCGGCACCTCACCGTCGTCCGCCACCGCATGAAGGAATGTCTCCAGATGCTCCTGCGCCTCTTGCACGACCGCACCGCGACACATCAGCTGGACATCGTGCCAGGTTTCGTCCCGGCGGCGGTTGTGGCCCTGGTCGTCATAGCGGCGTTCATCCAGGTCAAGCCCGCCGACACACAGGCGGGTCCGGTCGAACACGGCGATCTTCTGATGGTGTGTGCCGGGCACCAGCGGCGGGGGCGGCCATTTGCGCGCGCTCAGAGTGCCGCCAGCGCTTTCCTTCAACCACGGCCGCAGGCCCGGGCTGCATTGCAGGCGGCGCGCGCGCTTGTGGGATGGCATCGCATTCAGTTTGCGGGCCAGCCGCGCGATCTCGCGCACGGTGCGGGGCCACAGCAGGGTGCGGGGCAGGATCCCCACGCGGCCCGAATGCGTGGCATTGACCACATGCAGGTCCGCGTCCGGTCCCGCCGCCTCTCCTGCCGCAATGAAGGCGCGGCGCGCCGTCCACGCGGCACAATGCAGCTTTGGCGCGAGGATCGGATCAAAGTCGGCCAGCACCATGTTGAGGCGCACACCCCTGCGCAGCACATGCACGATCAGGTCGAACCATGTGTCGCCGATGGCGCGTCCTTCGTCGCTGCGCAGTTTGGTCCCCAGATCGAACACGCGGTAGCTGGCCCAGATCTCACGCTCGGCGGCCAGAAAGGCGCGTTCCATCTCGGGATAGGTTTCCGCCGCGGTGATGAGGATCTGCACATCCGACAATGCGGGCGTTGGTGGCCGAGGCGCAGACGCGCCCGTGCCGGTGTGATCGAAATGTGCCTGCACCATCGTCTCCGGTCCGCCTGTCCACTGCAAGGTCCAACGCGGCAGGCCCCCTCTTGTTCCCGCCGAAGTCCGTTACAGCCGGTCAAAGACAAGTTCGACAAAGTAACGGTCGCTGTCCCGGTCCTGCCGCAGGCTGCCCCCCACTTGCAACGCAAAGGCCTGGATCAACCGCGTCCCAAGACCGGACTCTCCGGGCCCCGACGCGTCCCGCGACAGCGAGTTTTCGACCCTCAGGCATATCTGCCGGCCCGTGTCGCCGCCTGTTCGCTTCATGGAAACGGCAATGAAAACAGGATCATCCACCGCACCGCTTGCGTGCTTTATGGCATTTGTCAGCGCCTCGGTGACCAGCATGGCCAATGGGCCCGCCTGGTCCGGCTCCAACGTGACCTTGTCCAGATCCAGCCGCAGGTCGATCTGTCGATGCACATCGGTGTTCAGGTTGACGTTCTGACGGGCCAGATCTTCGAGCAGCTGATCGGCGCGCAGCTTGGACAAGGACGAGGTTTCGTACAGGTCCTGGTGAAACTTGGCGAGGCTCGACAGCCGTTGCTGCACGCGGCGCAGCGCATCCTCGGCTTCCGCACCGACATCCTGACGGATCTGCATGTTGATGATCGAGGACATCAGTTGCAGGTTGTTCTTCACCCTGTGGTGCACCTCGCGCAGCAGCAATTCGCGCTCGTGCACCTTTTCTTCCAGGTCTGCCTCGTCGCGCACAACCTTGTCGGCGACCTGTTCGAACGTCTCGCCGATCTCCTGCAACTCGCGCGGGGCGTTCGGGATGGAATTGGCCCGGAAGATCGCCCGTCCATCGGCAAAGCTGCGCATTCGCATCCGCAATGCGCGCACCGGCCCGATGACCTGATGGCGCAGCGCCATGATGGCCACCATCAGGCTGGCCAGCCACATCAGCAAGGGAAAGGACGCGGCCCGCAGGATCAGCGGCAGATCACCCGTGTTCAGGCGCGGCACATCCCAGATGCCCAACGCATAGGCCCGACCGGGCACAATCGGCGCAAGCGTGTAGTCGCGGCGCTGACCGTCCACGCTGACAGCGGAAAAGACGCGCTGCCCGCCGCCGACAAGGGCGGTCAATCCGCCCTCGGCAGGCAACAGGGGCGCGACCGCGTCGCGGTCGCCGCCGGTTGTCAACACCTCCCCCTGCCCGTCAAAGGTGATCAGGGTCAGTTCCGGGTCGGCATCGGCCCGGGCGCGGGTTTCGGCCAGCGGTGTGGTTGGAAAGGACAGGGACACGAACCCCAGAAACGTGCCGTCGCGCGTGCGCACCGGCTGGCTGACGATCACCACGGCCTGGTTCGATACGCTGCCGGACGGGTTGAACGTGACATCCGCCGCGCGTGCTTCGAACACCTGTTCATTTGCGGGGTTGTCCGAAAAGTCGAAGCGCCGATCGGCGCTGTTGCACGTGGTTGTCTGATCCATTTCGATGAAACTGGCAAAGGCGAACTTGGGGTTCTGCCTGACCGCGTTGCGCATGGCGGCGACGCAACCCGCCGGATCCGCCAGCAAGGCCGGGATCGCATTGCTCAGCCCGAGGGCCAGACCGAAGGCGTGGGTGATCGCCTCGGTTTCGGGCCTTGCGGCACGCAGGGTTTGCGCCGCCAGGCTTTGACGGTAGGTGTCGCGCGCGGTGTCGATCGCTGACCAGGATTGCAGGATGGCGATCACGCCGAGGGGCAGCAGGGCCAGCGTCAGCAACGCCCCGATGCGAAACGTCAGCGACGTGCCGGTCGTGACCGCGGTGTCGCCACTTGAAGTGTCTGATGTCACTATATTGCCTTTTACGTACTTCGAGCGTCGTTGTGACCCTGTCATCGGGCAGGATGACATGTTTGGCGACCATGTCCATGAGGTCCGCACGTCTTTTGCGGACGCGGTTGATCCGGTCGTCTGACCGTGCCGACCGGCCGCAGACACGGGGAACGCCTGTGCGTGCCCGATCGCAACATCTGAAAAGCAGGCCGCCCTTGCTGCGCCACCGGTGCAACGGGCGATGTGCCGATGTAACCAAACGCATCACGCACCGCGCCCGTCGCGCGCCCCGAATGCGGATTGCGGGCGTTGTGCAGGGTCGCCGTTCCGCAGGTTGCAATCACGGCCTTGTCGCCGCGCCGGGCGTGTCCCGCAGCGCGTCCAGAAGGGCGCCCAGCCGGCGGGGCACCGTGCAATCGGGTGCGCCTGTGGCATAGGCCCGCCGCAAGGGTCCCTTGATCGCTGCCATGTGCCAGCGCGTGATCTGGCGTTTCGGGGTCTGCGCCATGTGCCGTTGCCTCGATGATTTTTATTTGGTCTTGTGGGCAAACCCGTCACCGGCATGATTTGTTCCGGTGCGCCCGCCGACCGCCGCGACAGCCGGTCTGCAGGCCCCGGTCCGGCGGATAACGCGAGGCGTCGCAGTCTGCGGGGGGCCAGACCCCGCCGGATGCGACACCCCGTACGCGGCGCTGCAACCAAAATCACCCCGGCCGCGTTCCACCCGTGAACCCAAGCTGCAACAACGGAGCCCCGGCATGTCCTCTTCGAAATCACGCGACCAGATCTGGAACGAATGGCGGGCGCAGGTCAACATGAGCCCGTCCGAGATCGAGGCGTGGCTGGACACGGACGAGAGCAAATCGGTCGGCGACACCGGCGACGCGCGTTCAACCGGGCGCGCATCCGCCAAGCGGATCGTCAAGATCAAGCGCACCAACAAGGACGACCTGACCGATGATCAATGGGACCACATGGCGACCGTCGTGGGCTACATCAACCGCCATTGCAGCCAGGGCGGGCCGGAGGAGGATGTGGACCACAGCAAATGGCGCTATTCGCTGATGAACTGGGGGCATGATCCGCTGAAATCGGATGGCTGTTCGGACGCGGCGTGACGGGCAGGCCGCCTGCCCGTCTCTCCGCCCCCGACGATCTGTTGACATCCGCTGCTGACCGGCACCACACAAGGCCCTGACATGTCCCGCACCGATCCCCCCTTTGCCCCGCTGCCCCATCCGCACCGGCCCGATGGCACCGACCGCCGCGTCGGTGTCGAGATCGAGTTTGCTGGACTGACCGAAGACGCCACCGCCACGCTGGTGCGCGACGCGTTGGGTGGCGACATCCACCGCGACGCGACCCATGACCTGCATGTCAGCGGGACGGAGCTGGGAAAGGTCAAGATCGTCCTCGACACGGCCCTGCGCAGGCTGGGGGACGCGGGACCGGTCGACAAGGTTCTGGATGCCCTGCGCGGCCTGATCCCGGTCGAGATTGTCACCGATCCCCTGACCCGCGATCAGCTTGTCCAACTGGATGCGTTCCGCGACACGCTGCGCCGACACGGGGCGGTGGGGACAACGGACGGGGTGCTGCTGGGCTTTGGCGTTCATCTGAACGTGGCCATCACCGACACGCAGGATCCTTTCACCTGGGACACGGTGCTGGCCTTTGCCCTGATACAGGGATGGCTGCGCCGCCAGATGCCAATCGACGACACACGGCGGCTGATGCCCTTTGTCGCCCCCTGGCCGGATGCCTTCGTGACAGAGCTTGCCCGGATCGGTCCGGCATCCACCCTTGACGCGGTGCGCGACCTCTATGCGCAGCACTGCAACAGCCGGAACCATGCGCTGGATCTGCTGCCCATCTTCCGCCACGCGGATGCAGAGGGGTTTGACCGCCTGTTCCCGAACCAGTCCAACACCACGGGCCGCCCGGCCTTTCACTTTCGCCTGCCCGATTGCCGCATAGACGATGCCGCGTGGTCGCTGGACCTGGAATGGCAGCGTTGGCGTCTGGTCGAGCGGCTGGCCGCGGATGCCGATACGCTGTCCGCCCTGACGCACAAGCGCCGCGCCTGGGCTGCTCAGGGCGCAGGCAAGCCCGGCTGGACAGATGTCGTGCAGGAGGTGCTTGGCGTGGACTGGGCCGCGCTCACGCCCTGACGCTCAGCCTTTCTTTTCGTCGTCCACATGTCGGGTCACGTCATCCTTGGCCTTCGGTGCGGCAAATCCTTACCGCGCATCCAGCAATTGCAACACGTGGCGACGCCCCTCGGGCGTTCTCTCCAGCGCGTCCAGGTCAAGATCAGGATGTTCTTTGCGTAACGATCTTTTCAGCGCGGGCCAGTGCGCCTGGATGCCGTCCCAGTTCATGTCCGTTCTCCCCCATGACGCGGGAAGAACACGCGCCGCCCCGACCGGTTCCCCGGTACATTCCCGCGCGCGGCCCAGTCGCAGGGGTCAGGCGGTGTCGTTCCGGTCCGGAGGGTCCTTTGGCGGGTCGCCATCCGCCGTGTCCGCGTCCTGCGATCGCAGGCGATCCAGCAATTTCAGCAGGTGATCGGGCACCGGTTCTTCGGCCACCTCGGCAAAGGCCCGTTTGAGGTTGCTGTCGATCTCGTCATTGACCGTCCTGGCATCGCGACGCGTCATCCTATGCTCCTTGCCGATCCCCTTGGGCGAAACTATCGGCAAGATGTGGCAGGCGGTCAATGGGACGCGCCGGGACGGCAGGGCCGATCCCGACATCGGGGCCGCCAGCGGATGTGGTCACGGCACCGCACGATGGAACCGTCTGGCCGACCGGCAGGTTATGGTCGTGTCACGTTGAAAAAAAGGAGATCCCTCGTGGTAGAGATATATGGCATCGGCGGCTTAATCCTGTTGGTCCTCAACATCTGGGCCATCGTCAGCATCATCGGCTCGGCCGCATCGACGGGGGCCAAGGTCCTGTGGGTGCTGTTGATCCTCCTGCTGCCCGTCCTGGGCTTTATCGTCTGGTTGATTGCAGGCCCCAAAGCCGCGCGCAGCCCGGTGTAACGGGTCCGGTTCTTCGATGCGGCGCGCCGCGCACCCGACCCGCGGACGCGCCGCATTTGCACCAGGTGCCCCCGCCCGCGCCGGTCCGCGCGGCGGGGGCTTTGACATGGGGAAGGCGACACATGACGGGGTGCAGGCATCACGCGCATGACATTCTGCCACGGCGGGCCAGGCTGAAATCGGGCCACGAGGTCGAGATACGACCGGTCGAGGAACGCGACGGCGCGCTGATCCGCGACGGTTTTGCACACCTGTCCGACCAGTCGCGCTTCATGCGCTTCCTCGCGACGCGCGGCGCGCTCAGCGACGCGGAACTGGCGCGTCTCACGGACGCCGGGGACGACGATAGCCTGGCGCTCGGGGCCGTCACCCAACCGGACACCACACCCGTGGGACTGGCCCGCTTTATCCGTCTGGACCCGGCGGGCCCCGACGCAGAGATGGCGCTGACCGTGGTGGACGCCTTTCAGGGACAAGGCGCGGGGCGGGTGTTGCTGGAGACTTTGGCCCAGGCGGCGCGCGGGTGCGGCGTGACCGCTTTTATCGCGCTGGTCCACCGCGACAATCACGCGATGCTGGGCCTGTTGCACAGCTATGGCGCGGTCGTGGAACAGGGTATGGCGGTCGATCTGGAATTGCGCCTGCCGCTGTCATCGGTGCCAGCCATCTGAGCGGCGAAGGGCACGCGATCAGCCGCGCTAGGCTTTCTCGACCTCGACCTGCGCCAGCGATGCTTCCGGCACGTCCAGGGTCAGGGTCGTGCCCTGCACTCCGCCGCTGGCCACATCAAGCGATGCGTCCAGATCCCTGACCAGCTGGCGCACGATGCGACTGCCCAGATTGCCGTCCTGCGGCCAATTCACACCATCGGGAATGCCGTGCCCGTCATCCGAAACGACAAGCCGCAGCACCCCGTTGCTCAGGGTCTTGGCCTCGATCTCGAGCAAGCCTTCCTCACGGTCGACAAATGCGTGCTGAAGGGCGTTTGTCATCAACTCGGACAAGACCAGACCGACTTGGGTCGCGACCTGGAACGGCACGCTCATCTTCTCGGCCTCGACATTTACCCGGATGCCGCTGCGCCCCTCAAGATGGCCCAGCGCGTTCGCGATCCGCGACAGATACGCCCCAAGGGCCACCAGTTCGTCTTCCGGGTTCTCTGTCTCTGCGCCACTCTTGTCGGCAAGTTCGGCATACAGAAGCTGCAGCGCCTCGACCCGGCGCGCCAACGTGTTGAAATCCTGCGCGCCGCTGTCGCCGGATTGACGCGACTGCATGCGGATCAAGCCCACGACCATGGACAGATGGTTCTTGACCCTGTGCTGTATCTCTTCGAGAGCCGTGCGCACGCGGCGATCGGCTTCGGTCTTCGGGTCGTCCTTCTTCGCCTCCAGCTCCATCTGGATGCCAAGGAAAAAGGACAGATCGCCCTCTTGGGAATAGAGCGGCGAAATCGTGAGCTGGTTGCGGAACATCACGCCGTCGGGACGGTAGTTGTTCAGATCAACCGTGATCTCCCGACCTTCGGCCACTGCCTTGCGCAGCGCGACGATCCCGTCCTGCTGCCGGTCGTCGCCCTGCAGGAAGCGGCAGTTCTGGCCCACGGCAAAGTCCCGTGCATAGCCGGTCATTTCGGTGAAGGTGTCGTTCACATAGACAATCGGATTGTCGGCGTGCCGCGGGTTGGTGATGACGATGGCAAAGGGGGCGTGCGACAGCGCATCCAGAAAGCTTGTTCCAGTCAGTGTCTCGTGCGAAGTGGTGTCATCGTTCAAAGGGTTCGATCCGCGCATTGCCCCAGAGACGCCAAATACAGGATATGGGCGCGCTCCTGTCAAGCCACTGACGCCAGTCCGCGCAGCTTGTCAGACGTCATCCCGTCGGCACCACAGAAAAAGGGGGGCGAAACGCCCCCCTTTCCCAATCCTGAATGACCCCTAGCGGATCAGTTCCAGAACCCTTCATCGACGCCTTGCATCTCTTCCAGGTCTTCTTCGTTGTACTTGGTCACATAGGCGTAGGTCTTGTCATCCACGGCCACCAGGTTCAGGTCCGACACGGAAATCACGACGTGCTTGTCGCCGATGTCCAGAAAGCCGCCGACTTCGGCGACGATCCCTGTCACCTTGCCGTCGCTGGTCAGCACGAGGTCTTCGATCTCGCCGATCTTGTTCCAGTCGGCGCCAACCTCTTCATGGTTCATTTCCGGGTCCCAGCCTTCGTCATTGGCCTGGTTCATCGTGTAGATTGCCCCACCGGTGATGTCGCGCGAGCGGATCAGCGTGCCTTGGGCCTGCGACAGCTCTTCGCTGGACATGGCGCTTTTGGCTGTGTTGTTGTGCATCTCCCACCGGTTGTCCTTGGTCTCGGACTGCGCGAATACGGCAGACGTGGACAGGGCCAGAACGGCGGCGGTGCTTGTGAGAAAGCGTGTCATAATGGTTCTCCTTCGTTTCCATCAAGGTTACGTCAGATGAACGCGCCGCGGCGAAGGTCGGTTCCCGCCGTGGCTGTTTTCAAACCACTTTTTTACGCCTTCAGCGTTTCGGTCGATGAAAAGAACATCGCCTGGCTGATCGCGGTGCGCACCTGCGGTTCGCTGAACGGCTTGGTGATCAGAAAAGCCGGTTCCGGCCGGTCCCCGGTCAGCAACCGTTCGGGGAATGCGGTGATGAAGATCACCGGAACATCGCCCAGGTCCGCCAAGAGGTCGCGCACGGCATCAATACCCGACGAATCGTCGGCCAGTTGGATGTCGGCCAGGATCAGGTCGGGTGGCGTTCGCCGCCCCAGATCGACGGCGGCGCTGCGCGTACGGGCGATACCCGTCACCGCGTGGCCGCATTCGGCCACAAGCGCCTCCAGGTCCATGGCGATGATCGCCTCGTCCTCGATGATCATGACCTTGCCCGCGATGGCGTTGCCCATCTCGCGGTAGGCGGTGGCGACCAGCAGGTCCGCTTCCTGCCCGTCGATGCCCATGATCTGGGCGATCTCGGACACCGTGAACTCCTCGACCGTGGACAGCAACAGGGCCTCGCGGCTGTTCGGCGTCAATTTGTCGAGATGCTTGCGCGCGGTGGCCTTCAGACCGGTTTCCGTCCCGTCGGCAGCGACGTTGCCGCCGTGCCAGATCACGTGAAAGACACGAAACAGCGCCACCTTGTCCGACAGTGACCGGTCAAAGCTGGCTTCGTCCCCGAGAATGGCCTCGAGCGTTGCAGCGGCGTAGGCGTCACCGCTGGTCTGGCTTCCCGTCAGGGCGCGCGCATATCTGCGCAGGTACGGCAAGGCCGGGCTGATCGCGTCCGCAAGCGGTGCCGGAGCGGCATTGGATGTCATGGAAGGGCGTCCTCTCAACAAATAACGGAACTTAACGTCGACTCTATGCGTTTGGTTCCACAACCGAAACATCTTGGCGACACAAAAAGGCAGCGACACATGATAACGAATAAACGGGCAGAGACGTCGCAGACCCATATTCAGGACAACCTCAGACGTGCATTTCGGGAAACCGTGGACGACGACGTCCCCGACAGGTTCAAGGCCTTGCTCGACAAGTTCAGGGATCAAAGTTTCCCCGTCACGTCGCCCCGTGACGCGCAGTCAGGCTAGGCGCGGATGGCACGGCCGGGTGTAGGGCCTGTGGCTGCGAGGCAGGCCGCAGTGCACCCATCACGCAAACGGATGCCGCGCAACGTTTTGACCGCGGCGTGCGTTTCATAAACAGACACGCAAACCCAAGGGAGGCCACACATGTCAGCCCCGAACACAAATATCGAACGTCAAAAGAGACGCCACCGCCCCGCGCTTTGGGGCATGGCGATCGTTGCAGTCTTTGCTGCCCTTGTCTTTTTGTTCAATGTCGCCTTTTCCGTAGACGGCGACGGGCCGCTTGACGCGTTTTTCGCGGATGACGCGCCCGTTCTGGAAAGCGATCCCGAAAACTGACGCAGACCACCGAACGGTGCCGTCGCCGTTTGTCAATCATTGTCCCGCACATCCGCATCCGCGCGCAGGTAAATCTGTGCGCGGTTTTTGCATTGCAAAGGACATGACATGCCAAATGACTTCCAACTGATCGATCCCGCCCTGTGCCGTCTGTGGCCGGGCAATCCCCGTGCCGCCCGCACCCTGACCGATGACGCCTGCGCCGATCTGATCGACAGCCTGCGCACGCAGGGCCGACAGGAACTGCCCGCCATCGTCCGGCCCCTGCCCCAGGACGACACCCACAGGTACGAGATCATCTGCGGCGCCCGTCGCCACCACGCCGTCACGCATCTGCGCGCGGCGGGTATGGACATCGGGTTCCTGGTCGAATTGCGCGCGCTGACGGACGAGGCAGCGTTCCGCGTGGCCGACCTCGAAAACCGGACCCGGACCGACATCAGCGACTATGACCGGGCCCGGTCATACGCGGCGGCGCTGGACACCTATTACGACGGGGTGCAGGCACGCATGGCCGCGCGGATGCAGGTCAGCGCCGCCTGGCTGAGCCGGCACCTGCAACTGGCCCGCCTGCCGCAGGACATCGTGGCCGCCTTTGCCGATCCCGCTGAGATCCGCGAACGCCATGCCCGCCAGATCGGGCACCTGCTGGCCGACCCCGAGACCGCCCCCGATGTTCTGGCCGCCGCCGCGGCGATCACAGCAGAGGGCACCGCGCTGCCCGCCGCACGGGTTGTGTCGCGCCTGCGTGCCGCCGTGTGCCGCCCACCGCGCCTGCCCCGCGGTGCGCGTCAGTTCCGCCGGTCCATACACGACGCCCCCATCACGATGCAGCGCCGGGGCAACGAGGTCACGCTGCGCTTTTCCCCCACCCTCGGGGAAAAGGCCCTGCGCGGGGCGTTCGAACGCTTTATCGCGCATACCTATGGCTGAGGGGTGGCGTTGCCCATTGGCAATGCCGATCAACCTGTTGAAAATTATCGGTTTTCACCACACGAATGCCGGAACCTTTGTCCAGTTCGCGCGTTGCCACATGGCAAAGGAGACGCGGAATGACCAAGGATCACGGGCCATCCATCAAGGATGACGACACCTATGAAAGCCTGCGCGACAAGGGCTACGACAAGTCCAAGGCGGCAGCCATCGCCAACGCGCAGGCCAGCGATGACATGGACCCATCCGCCAAGGGCGGGTCCACCCCGCCCTACGAGGACTGGACCAAGGACGACTTGATGGACCGGGCCCGCGAACTGGACATCGCGGGCCGGTCGGACATGACCAAGGATGAATTGATTGACGCCCTCAGGGGCTGAAGGAGGATCTGGTGAGCACGTTTTCCAAGGGCGACACCGTGGAATGGAACTGGGGCGGCGGCACCGGCACCGGCAAGGTTGTCGAACGCTTTACCGATGATGTCACGCGCACGATCAAGGGCAACGAGGTCACGCGCAAGGCAGATGCCGGGTGCCCCGCCTACATGATCGAACAGGACGATGGCGACCGCGTGCTGAAATCGCACAGCGAGCTGTCGCGCGCCTGAGCCCATGACACGCCCCTGCATTGCCATCACCACCTCGACCCGGTCGGGCTGGCGCATCTTTCCGCTGGTCAACCTGAACCTGTGGCTGGCCGGTGGGCGCGGCGTGCGCTGGGGCGCGGGACGCCCCGCTGATCTTGACCGCGTGGACGGCCTGATCATCGGGGGCGGCGACGACATCTCGCCCGAGCTATATGACGGTGACGTGCGCCTGAGTGCGCGCATCGATGCCGCCCGCGATGCGCTGGAACGGCGCCTTGCGGACGAGGCCTTGGGCCGGAACATCCCCGTGCTGGGGATCTGCCGGGGCGCGCAGATGCTGAACGTGGCGCTTGGCGGCACGCTGCATCAGGACGCGTGGGACATTTACCCGGACGCCGATTTCGTGAAAACCATCCTGCCGCGTCGCGCGGTGCGCGTGGTGCCGGACAGCCACCTGGCGCGGCATGCAGGCACCGCACCGATGCAGGTCAACGCGCTGCACACGCAGGCGGTGGACACTCTGGGCCGCGGCCTGCGTGTGTGCGCCCGCGACACCGCCGGGATGGTGCAGGGGGTCGAGCGGGTGCGCGACCCCTTTGCCCTGGGCGTGCAGTGGCACCCCGAACACCTGTTCTATGCCCGCCGCCAACGCCGCATCTTCCGCGCGCTGGTCGTGGCGGCACGCGCCTATGCAAGGGGCCGCGATCAGGTCCACGCCGCCCGGACCGATCCGGCATAAAAAAAGCCGGCCCGAAGGCCGACCAGAAGCAGTTGCCGCGACCCGAGGGAGGAGAAAGGGTCGCGGCGGTGTTGTTTGATCAGGCCGACATGCTGTCGAGTTCGCGTTCCGCTTCCTCTTTGGTCTTGCCGTATTTCTTCTGGATCAGGCCCACCAGTTCTTCCTGGCTGCCTTTGGCTTGTTCCAGTTCGTCATCGGTCAAATCGCCATATTGCTGGCGCAGCTTGCCCTTTGTTTCGTTCCAGTTGCCTTTGATCTGGTCCCAATTCATCGCAGTCTCCTTTTCTCGTCTGTGTTCACTTGGTCAACGCGCCGCGCGTCCGTCCGGTTCCACCGGTTCAGTCCGCGTCGGCCAGATCCCGCGCGAGGTGCTTTTCGATCTCGTCGATGGGGTGGTTTGTCAGCACCTTGGCAATGTCGAAGATCACCCGGTCCTGCACCTCTTGGTGCAGTTCCGCGCGCAACTGGCTGAGCACGACGCGGCTGGCGATCAGCACGATATGGTCGAACGCACCCTTGTGCACATATTTGTACAGCCGGTCGGCCAGGTCCGAGGCAAAGCGTTCCTTTTCCAGCTCGTGCCAGTCGGTGTCATCCACGGCAGACCGCTGCACGCCCGGCCCGTCGTTGAAGCGACCGGGGCGGTTGGCGGCCCACTCGCGCGCCGGTGGATTGTCCTGTTCGTCCTTGCGGATGACGGTCAGGTCCATGTCCATATCGTCGCCCTGGTTCTTCAGGAACAGCGCCTTTTCTCCGTCGGCGACGATCACCCATGTGCTCTGGGGCAAGCCTGATTTACGCATCTTTGTCTCCTGTCTTGTCGGATTTCGTGACGCGCGTCTGACCGGCGGGGCGCTCGGTCGCGCGCTTTTCCTCGTCGCGGCTGGCAATGTCGCGTTGCAGCGTGCCGCCGCTGCGGCCCTGCTGGCTTACAGGGCCCGTTTCGCCCAGTACCTTGTCGCTGTCGCGGCTGCCGTCTTTCGATCTGTGTCGGTCTGCCATCTCTATGCCTCCGTTTCTGATGTGTTGGTTTGGTGTGGCGCAGGCGGCGGCAGGCCCTCCTGCGCCTCGGTCCGGGCCAGTTCGGCCTTCAAAATCTCGATGTTGCGGCGGTGCGACTTGAACGCGAGGTCAAAGAGGTCGCCCACAAGCGGGATTGCCCCCACCGCCAGGTCGATGCCGGTGTTGATCGCGATGCGGGTGCGGGCCCGGCGTCGCGCCCCCATGCGCCGCGCTTCGTAGAACATGGCGGCGCCGGGCAAGGCGGTAGCGACGTCGCCAACACCGGGAATAAGCCCGAGGATGGAATCCCAGCCCACCGGAATGCCGAAGACACGAAACCGCGCGTCCAGCGCGGTGGCCAGCCGGTCAAGGCGGGCGACACGGTCGCGCCGCGCGGCACGTGCCTGCGTGGTAGCGGCGTCATCTGCGGGCGATGATGTATATGGCATGTACAATCCCCGGAATGTAGCCCAGCAGGGTCAGCAGGATGTTGATCCAGAAATGCTTGCCAATGCCCACCTGAAGAAAGACACCAAGCGGGGGCAGCAAGATGGCAATGATGATGCGAACAAGGTCCATGGCAGGGTCCAATCGGTCATGTGTCAGGTTGCAAACTCAACGCGCGGTCGCGCCTACCTGTTCCGCATCCGCCCCATCATTCTGGTCGCGGCGGGCACCCAGCGTGTCGGCCTTGACCGCGCCACGCTCGCCCATGGGGCGGTCGGGTCCGACGGTCGTGTCGCGGGCGGTCTGCGCCTCAAGCTCGGCATCCAGGAGCGCGCCCAGCAGCACCACAAAGGCCGACAGCCACAGCCATGTCATCAGGATGATCACACCCGCCAGCGCGCCGAAGGTCTCGTTATAGCTGGCGAAGGACTGGACATAGACGCTGAATCCGAAGGTGCCCGCCACCCACAGCACGCAACTGAGCGCAGCACCCGGCGTCACCCACCGCCAGCGCGGCGCACGCCGGTCGGGACCGTGGCGATACAGAAAGGCGATGCCCAGCACGCCCAGCGCAAACATGATCGGCCAGCGCAGCATCAGCGCCGTATCGATCAGGCCCTGCCCCGCGCCCACAAATGTCAGCACCGCAGGAATGGCCGCCACAACGACCACCATCACCACAAGCCCCAGAAGGATGGCAAGCGTCAGTCCGATCACCAGCACCTTGGACTTGAGGAAGCCGCGCGTGTCCTCTTCCTCGTAGATCAGGGTCAGCCCTTCCACGAGGCTGCCCGTCGCACTTGATGCGGACCACAGCGCCAGCGCGATCGACACGATGGCCGCAAGGCCCAGCGCCCCCTGCCCGGCGCCGGACACCTCGGACAGTTGCCCGGTGATGACGTCGCGCGCGGCCTGCGGAAGCATGTTCAAAAGCCAGCCGGCCTGATCCACCAGTGACGCGGGGTCGTAGACGATGCCGGTGATCGCGACGCCTGCCGAAATGGCCGGGAAAAGCGACAGCAGACCATAAAACGCCACGCCCGCCGCCAAAAGGCCAAGATGCAGGTCGCCGATGCCCGACCACACCCGTGCGGCGACATCAAGCCACCCTTTGCCCGTGATATTTCGGGGCGTGTGCGCGTTGCGTCCGCGAGACATTGGAAATCCTCCGCTGAAGTACAGGACCAACGCCATGTGCGCACCATTGTTCCGGGAACTTTCGTCGCAGCGCCCGCGTTCATCGACCAAGCACATATTTATTCACGCAAGGAGAACGACATGGCCCAGACATCGCAGAAGCCCCTGGCTGACAAGGTCAAGGAAAGCGCCGCCACCGCCGCGGCCGACGTATCCGATGCAGCCGCTGCAAAGGCCCGGAAAGAAGCCGAGGCCGCGCGCGACATGGTATCGGATGAGGCGGAAAAAACCGCCGGGGCCGCGCAGGCAGCCGCCGATGAGTTCGACCCCGGTTCGATCCAGGCCAAGGCACTGGAAGAGGTGGCCCGCCAAGTCGATCACCTTGCCGAACAGATCCGCACAACCGATATCGACCGTCTGGCGCGCAGCGTCGGACAGGCGGCCCAGCGCAACCCGCTGATGTTTGTCGCCGGGGCCGCCATTGTGGGGTTTGCCGCGACCCGTTTCATGCGGTCGCGTGATCCCGAACGGCGCACGGCGCAGGGCTACAACGATCCGCACGCACGCGGCGGGACCACGGACGGCAACGTCTGGCGCGTCAACGACAACACCAGCGGAGGGGCGTGAACGATGGCGCAACACGCCGAGATCAAGGACACGCCGTCGCTGATGGTGAAGGCGTTCCGGCAATTGAGCCAGCTGATGCAGGACGAGGTGACGCTGGCCAAGGCCGAGCTGTCCCGTAACCTGTCGCGGGCCGGGGCCGGTCTGGCCCTCATCGGCGTCGCCGCCATCCTCGCGCTGACCGCGCTGGATGTTCTGGCGGGGGCGCTGGTGGCCTACCTTGCGACGACGGAGATGAGTGTCGGCACCGCCGCGCTGATCGTGGGGGGCGGGTGCCTTGTTGTGGCCCTAGTTCTGGCCTTCGTGGGCAAGTCACGCCTGACGGCCGACGCCCTGTCGCCCGACCGCACCATGCACAACCTATCCCAAGACCTTGATGCCATGAAGGAGGCAACCGATGCCTGATGGATCTCTGCCCGATATCGAACAGCGCGTTGCCCGCGACCGGGCCGAGCTTGCCCGTTCGCTTGATGTGCTGAGCAGCACGTTGGCGCCCGACCGCCTCAAGCGCGAGGCCGCTGATCTTGCGAACACCTACGGGTCCGATCTGGGTCGGCAGGCGTGGACAGCGGCGCGGGAAAACCCGGCGGCCTTTGCGCTGGTCGGGGCCGGTCTGGCGCTGTTGCTGAGCAACACGGGCCGCCGGGGCGAAGGCGATGCGGTGCCCGCCGCCGACGCGCCGATGGCAGTTCCGCCAGAGGAGGCGATGGAGGGCTTTGACGCACGCGTTGCCGCGGCGGATGCGCAGATGCGCAAGGACGAAAAGGCCGCCCATGCGCCAGCCAGCGCCAGCCGCCTGCGGGCCGCTTTGCACAGCGGTCTGGACAATTTGCCGCCCGCGGCGAAGGCGCGCATCCTGAATGCACGGGAAGCCGCGATTTCCGCACAGGAGGCCGTGGAACGGGAGGCTGCGAAAGTGGCCGGTCAGGCGCACAGCATGGCGCGCCGCAACCCCGTCGGGTGCGCTGCGGCAGCCTTTGGCGTGGGGGCGCTGGTGGCGGCCCTGTTGCCGTCGACCCGGCGCGAAGATGACCTGCTGGGCGCACATCGCGATGCGATGATGGCCGAAGCCGGGACCACGTTGCAGGCAGAGATGGCGCGGGCGCGCGATGCCGTGGCCGACGCGATCCGCGAGCCGGAAACCGGCCCGCGCGACGCGGCAAGCCTGCAAGTACCGTCGTGAACGAGCAGCGGGCGCCGGCCCTGCCCGTGGCAGCCGCACGCGGGAACTTTCTGAACCTGCTGTCGACGCCGCGGGCCCGGTCCGTCATGTTGTTCATCCTGACGATTTTCGCCGCCGGGGGCATCATGATATGGGCGCGCCCCGTGCTTGTGCCCATGTGTTTCGCACTGGTGGTCGGGATCGTCGCGTCGCCGCTGGCAGACCGTCTGCACGATTGGGGTGTCCCGCGCATCGCCATCGCCACCGCGCTTCTTGTGCTGACCAGCGGCAGCCTGGTCCTTGGATTTGTCCTGCTTGAGCCGCTCTTGAATTCGATGGCGGCCCAGTTGCCTGAAATCCGCGCCGAGATCGAAGGCTGGGTCCAGAGCGCGTCGGGCCTGATCCGCGGGATCGAAACCATTTCGAAAGAGATAGAACAGACCGTCGGCGCGTCCGAGGGCGGTGACGAAGCCCCCGAACTGCCCACGATGATGGATGCGCTGTGGCTTGCGCCGGATCTGGGGGCCAGCGTGCTGATCTTCGCGGGCACGCTTTTCTTCTTCATGCTGACACGCACCGACCTGTATGCCGCCGCTGGCCGGTTCAGCGAAACCTTGTTCCGGGCGGACCGTGCCGTGGCCAAGTATTTTCTGGCCGTGTCCATCGTGAACGCGGGCCTGGGCATTGCCGTGGCCGTGGTCATGTCCCTGATCGGGTTGAACAACGCGGTCCTGTGGGGGCTGGCTGCGGGGCTGTTGAACTTCATCCTGTATCTTGGGCCGCTCACCATCCTGTTCGGCCTGCTGATCGTGGGCATGGTGCAGTTCAACGGTGGCTATTCGCTGCTGCCACCCTTTGCGTTCCTGTGCCTGAACATGATCGAGGCGCAGTTCGTGACACCAGGGTTTGTCGGGCAGCGCCTGCGCATCAGCCCGCTTGCCGTGTTTGTGTCCATCGTGATCGGATTGTGGCTTTGGGGACCGGTGGGGGCGATCGTCGCGCTGCCGCTGACCCTGTGGCTCGCGGTCCTTTTGAATGCGCGCGGCCCGGCAGACCCCGCCGCCTGAACAGGCGCGACCGGCCCTGCCGGATGTCAGAGCGGCGGAACCGATTGCGCCGCGCGGCGTTGATTCAGCAAAGGAGACACATTCAATGACCACATATCATCCCGACCAAACGACCGAGACGAAAAACGGCAAAGACGGCAACACCCTGGCCGACGCCGCGCGCAAGGAATTCGAAACCCGCCGCGCGCAGGCAGGTGACGCGCTGGACAGCACGCGGCGCCAGGTGGCGGACACGGCGCAACGCACGTCGGACCAGGGGGCGCAATTCGTGCGGGACAATCCCGCCCTCGCGCTGGCTGGTGCCGCCGGTATCGGTTTCCTGCTGGGCCTTGCGATCCGCGTGCGGGACTAGCGCCGCGCGTGTTCCCCAATGTCAGAAGGGGCGTTCAGACGGACGCCCCTTTTTCCTTGCGACGCATCAAAAGGATGCGGGCTGACGCGTCCTATCTCAGACCTCGGGGGCACCGGGCTTTGGGATGGTCCCTGCCCGGTCCTTGCGCGTTTCATCCCACGCCGGAACAAAATCGACCGGCGCGTGTTGCCTTTCAAACGGCACAACCGCAACCGGAGGACGCACCATGGCTCTCAACTCTCTTCATGACGTATATATCGACCAGCTTCAGGACATTCACAGCGCCTGCAAACAGTCCAGCGGCGTGACCCGCAAGCTGGCCGACGCCGCCACGGACCCATCCCTCAAGGACGCGCTGGAACGCGGGGTCGAGGGGATCGAGCGGGGCATGGACACGCTCAGCCACATCATCAAGGGCCATGATGCCGACCCTGAGGGCGAGCATTGCAAGGGCATGGAAGGTCTGGTCAAGGAAGCGCGCGCACACGGGTTGGAGCAGGACTTTGGCGACAGTGCCGCACAGGATGCGATGATCATCACGCAATACCAGCGCATGGCGCATTACGCGATTGCGGGCTACGGCTCGTGCCTGGCATTTGCCCGGCGCATGGACCATGGCGATGACGTGTCGAAACTGGAAGAATGCCTGAACAAGTCCTATGACGGCGACCGGGCCATGACGGATCTGGCAACCGGCACGATCAACAAGGACGCGGCCTGACACGGTGGCCGCATGACGGCTGGCCCGTTGGTCTTTGCCACGATGTCCTGCGGTGCCGGTTTCGCCCGGCATCGCGGGATGTGCCGGGCGTGCGCCGCTGTTGTGCCCGTTCGGACCTGATCCCAAGGCGCAGCCCGGTGTCACTTGGGCCAGCGCACGGGTTCGCGAACACGGCAGGGGGGACATCGCAGGACAGGCGGATCCGTGGTCTTTTGCACCAAAGCAACGGAACAGTGGCAAAGTGCGGCGATAAGTATATGTCTGGGCTTACATCACTGCACTGTTTTTCGGGATTCTTCCGCAAAGTTGCAGCCTTAGCCCGGTGACTGAAATGCAGTCCGCATGACACAGACTGACCCCACCCGGGCCGAAACGCCCATCATCGGCATCGGTGCATCCGCAGGCGGGTTGGACGCCCTGAAAAGTGTCGTTGCGCACATTCCTGCAAATCTTGGCGCGTGTTTTGTCATCGTGCAGCATCTGTCGCCGGATCAGGATTCCATTCTGGACCAGTTGCTGCAACCGGTCGCGCCCGTGCCTGTCACCCAGATCGAGGATGGGGAAATCCCGCGTCCCGACCATGTCTACATGGTGCCGCCGGGGGTTACGCTGCACTTGACCGACGGGCGTTTCAAGTTGACGAAACGATCGCAGGATCGCGGTGTTTTCCGGCCGATCGACATGTTCTTTCGGTCGCTGGCCGAGGCGCAGGGACGGGACGCGTATTGCGTCGTGCTGTCGGGCACCGGCACGGACGGGTCCGACGGGGTGCGCGCGGTCAAGTCGGCGGGCGGGTTCGCGCTGGTGCAGGAAAGCACCGGCGCGCGGTTTCCGGGCATGCCGGACAGTGCCGTGGCAACCGGACTGGTGGATTTCGTGCTGCCCGCGCGCCAGATACCCGTGCGTCTGCACGAGATCATCATGCACCGCCGCCAGTTGATGGACGACACCGCGCAGGCCGACCTGCGCAGCTCTGTCGAGGCGCACCTGCCCCAGATCACCGCGCACCTGGCGGATGTGGCGGGCAATGACTTTTCCCGGTACAAGCCCGGCACGCTGGTGCGACGTATCGAACGGCGCATGGCACTTTTGCGGGTTCAGTCGGTCGCGCAATTCATTGAGGTGCTGACCCAGGACGACATGCAGGCCGAATTGCTGGCGCAGGACTTCCTGATCGGCGTGACGAAGTTCTTTCGTGATCCGGAGACCTGGGCCGCGCTGCGCACGCAGGTCGTGCGCCCGTTGCTGGCACGTGACCAGACCCACATCCGCGTCTGGGTTCCGGGCTGTTCCACGGGCGAAGAGGCCTATACCGTCGCGATGCTGTTCCTTGAAGAGATGGAGGCGCAGGGCGCGCAACATGCGCTGCAGGTGTTCGGCACCGATATCGACACCGCAGCGCTGTTCAACGCGCGCCATGGCCTGTTTGCCCCCGCCTCGATGTCGGCATTGAGCGACGCGCAGCGCGCGCGCTTCTTCTCGATCGAGAACGGGCAATACAGGGCCGTGCCGTTCCTGCGCGACTGCTGCGTGTTTGCCCCCCACAACCTGATACAGGATCCACCGTTTTCCCGGCTGGACCTGATTTCATGTCGTAATCTGATGATCTACCTGTCGGCCGAATTGCAGGCACGCGTTGTGCCGCGCTTGCATTTTGCACTGCGCGAGGGCGGGCATCTGCTGCTCGGGCCTTCGGAAGGTGTCGGTGATGAGGACAACCTGTTCCTTGAGGTCGACCGCACCCACAGGATCTTTGCAAAGAACGACGAGGCGGTCACCAGGTACTCTGCGCTGAGTGATCCCAAGCCGCGGGCACGTACCGCACACCCGCGCCCCACACCGGGCGAAATTGCGGCCCTGCCGGGTGCGGTGACCGACGCGGCGCGCCAGACCATCGCCGAGCGTGAATACCTCAGCCGGTTCGCAGCCCCCTATGCCCTGGTGACGGGCAGTGGTGACATCGTCTTTCTGTCCGAAGGCATGACCGCGTTCGTCGCACCGAAATCCGGTGTGCCGTCCAGCAATATCGACGCCTATCTGCGTCCCGAATTGCGCCTGCCCGTCCGCAACGCGTTGAAACAGGCCCGCGCACGCGGCGGCATCATCGAGGTACAGGACGTGATGCTGGACGACGGTGGGTCCGCGTCGTTTGTCGATGTTCACCTGGGGGCGACCCAACAGGACGACACGCTGTTTCTGATCCGGCTGAACCGTGTGCGCAGCCTTGCTCAGGAGGCGGTCAGCGACGCCGTCGCCCGGCGCGAGACCCGGGATCAGGACATGCTGGAGGCCGAGAATTTCAGCTTGCGCCGCCAATTGTCGGCCATCTTGCAGGAACACGAGGCATCAAGCCAGGAGCTGAAGAACACCAACGAGGAACTGCTGTCGATGAACGAAGAGCTGCAAAGCTCGAACGAGGAACTTGAGACCTCGCGCGAGGAATTGCAGTCGATCAACGAAGAACTGGAAACCGTCAACGCCGAGTTGCAGGAAAACAACCGCTTGCTGACGCGCGTCAACAGCGACCTGAAGAACCTGTTCGAAAGCACGGATGTCGCCGTTCTGTTTCTGGATCGCAATTTCTGTGTGCGGAATTTCACCCCCACGACCACGCGGCTGTTCGGCATCCGCAGGCGCGATATCGGGCGGCCGATTTCGGACCTGTCGTCGAGGATGGATTATCCCGGACTGGCAGAGGACGCCGCAAAGGTCGACGACACCCTGCAGCCGCTTGAGCGCGAGATCGGCATCGATGCCTCGGGCGAGACGTACCTGCTGCGCATCAGGCCGTATCGGACGACCGAAAACCTGATCGACGGCTATGTGCTGTCCTTTTTCGACATCACGTCGCGCAAGCAGTACGAAGATACGTTGCAGCGCAACCAACAGGAATTCGCGCGGCAATATGCCGAGTTGGAGAACCTGTATGACACGACCCCCGTGGGTCTGGCACTGGTGGACACGGACTTTCGCTGGATGCGCATCAACGAGAGCCTTGCCGCCATCAACGGATATCCGGTGGACGCGCATATCGGAAAGTCGCAACGCGAATTGCTGCCGGAAATCGCAGACAAGATCGAGGCCGCCTTTCAACGGGTCATCGACACCCGCGAACCGGTGCTTGGCGAGGAGGTGACGGGCGAGACGCAAGCCGAACCCGGCGTCACCCGGCACTGGATTGCGGATTACTATCCTGTCTCGGCGGACGAGACGGTGTTCGCGATCGGCGCATGCGTGCGCGAGGTGACGGATCAGAAACGGCTCCAGGCGGAATTGGAGGAAAGCCGGGCGCGGCTGCAACGGCTGTTCGATGCCTCGCCCGTGTTTGTGGCGATCACCGAGGGGCCGAACCACGTCTATACCTATTCCAACCCGCCGCATGACGCGATCTGCGGTCATCGGGAGTTGATCGGAAAATCCATATTGGACGCCATTCCCGAATTGAAGGGCCAAGGCGTAATAGAGCGGTTCGATCAGGTGTATGATACCGGCGAAACGCTGAGGATCCCGGAATTCAAGGCCGTCTTCGACCGCGACGGGGACGGGGATTTCGAAGAGGGTTGGTTCGTGCAGACGCTGGAGCCGATCCGCGACGGCAATGGGGATGTGTCTGGCGTTGCCTCGTTTACCTTTGAGATCAGCGACGCGATCGAGGCGCGCGACGCCGCCGAAGCCTCGGACGCGCAAAAGACCCTGCTGCTGGGAGAGTTGGAACATCGGGTCAAGAACACCCTGGCCACGATCAACGCGATTTCCAAGCTGCTGCTGAAGGGCACGGACACCGCCGCCGATTACCAAAAGCGGCTGTCCCAACGGCTGCAGGCCATCGGGCGGACACACAACCTGCTGACAGGCGTCGGCTGGACCGGCGCATCGCTGGATCAGCTGGTGACAGCAGAACTGGCGCCCTATGCGTCCGACGGCCCGGTACCGGTGTTCGAACGGCAGGGCCCCGATGTCGCGCTGGACAGTTCCGAAGCGCTGTCCTTGGGCATGGCGTTGCACGAATTGACGACAAATGCCGCGAAATACGGCGCGCTTTCGGTACCGGATGGCAAGGTTGTCATTGCGTCGCGCGTCGATGCGCAGGAGGATGGGCACGAGACCGTCACCCTGACTTGGCACGAACGGAATGGTCCGAAAATCAAGAAGGCGCCGGACCGCAGCGGGTTCGGCTCTCTCATTCTTGAGAAAGTGCTGGCCCGCGATCTGTCCGCGGACGTGAAGAACGACTTTGCGCCGGATGGCCTGATCTTTGAAGTAAGTTTTGTTCGGGAGATGCCCGCATGAACCCAAGAAGCGTTCTGATCCTCGAAGACGAGGCGATCATCGCGATGGACATGGAGATGATGCTGGAGGACAACGGGTTCTTCGTTCTGGGCCCGTGCAATTCGGTCGAGGCGGCACGCGCGGCGGTGGCGTCGCGGCGCCCGGACGTCGCCATACTGGACGTCAACCTGGGCCGTGGCAAAACCAGCTTTGACTTTGCCGAAGAAATCCACGCCCTGGGCGTGCCCTTTGTCTTTCTGTCGGGGTATTCGGAAAGCAGCTTCGAAGCCCCCGAGACGCTGAAGACCGCGTTGCGGCTGGCGAAGCCGGTGCTGGAATCCGACCTGTTGTCCGCGGTGAACCAATTGGCCTTCAGACCTGGGTAAAGCGTGCATCCGGGACAGGGCGCGCTGACCGACGTGGATACGGCTGCGTACCCGCACGCGACCGTGGTGGACGACGCTGCCTTGCAACCGCGCCCTGCCCCAACAGCCATGGCACCAACGACGCGTGTGGATTTGACGATGGCGCAGCCCCGCCTGCGGATATCAGCGTCGCTGCGGACAGCGATGCGTGTCATGGCGCGCTGCGGAACGATTTCGCCTGCTCAGCTGTTGGGTCATCGACGCGTCTGCCAATGTCGAGCGACGCAAGCATGTTGGAGCGGCCCCATGGATATCACCCAAGCATTGGCACTGGACGGGACGTCTGATCGGGCAAAGCGCCTTCGGGAGGTCAATCCCGATGAGTACCGATGGGCCGTCCCGTTCATGCGGGCGGGCTATGCCGGGCGCGCGCTGGTCTACCTTGTCGTGTCCGGATTTTCGCTTTGGTCGATCGCCCAGGGCGGTCAGGCCGAAGGCACAAAAGGCGTGATGGAGCAATTGACCGGAAGCGGCTGGCCCGTGCTGGTGCTGATCGCGCTTGGCATGGCGGCCTATGCGCTCTGGCGGCTGATCGACAGCATCGCCGACCTGGAAGCCTATGGTACGGATGCGAAAGGATTGATCGCCCGCACGGGCATGATCGTGACCGGCCTTGTCCACCTTGGCATCGGGTTTCTGGCGCTGTCCGCCCTGATCGGGTCGTCATCCGGTGGCAGTGACGGGCTGGTCGCGTCGCTGATGCAGATGCCCGGCGGGCGCTGGATTGTCGGGATTGCGGGTGCGCTGACCGCCTGCGCGTCGATCTATTACTTCCGCAAGGGATTGAAGGAAGATTATCGCAGCAATCTGAAGGCCAACGCGTTTACGGCGCGCGCCAACATCGTCCTGAAATGCGGCGTGCTGGCGCAGGGGGCCGTGGTCGGGATCATCGGCGGTCTGATCGTCTATGCCGCGCTGCAGGCGGATTCGTCGCAGGCCGGTGGCATGGGCCAGGCGTTCGAGTGGCTTCGAGGTCAGGCGTTCGGGCGCGTCCTTGTCGCTGTCTTGTGTGTTGGCCTTGTCGGCTTTGCGTTTTTCTGCGCCGTGAATGCGGTCTATCGCATTGTGCCCAAGGCCTATGACGGTGCTGGCGAAACCCTGGCCGCCAAGTTCAAATCAGCCATCAACTGACCGGACCGCAGCGGTCGCATCCGCGCGCTCAGTCGATGTCGCGGGCCGCCACATGTCGCGGTCACGCTGACGTCATGCGCACCACGATGAAGCCCAGACCGGCATAGGGCAAGAGCGCGAGGATGAAGAACAGGCCATCTGCGGTCAGCATCGCAACCACCAGAAAACACACGGCAATCGCGGCCGCCGATGCGGAGAAGGGAATGATCTCCAGAAATGGCATTGCCAGACCGGTTGCAAGGCAAAGCGCCTGCGGGATCCACACCAGGGGGCGGTGGAACAGCACGGACAATCGGCGTCTTGTCCGGCGTTCGACCCAGTGAATGACGGGTTCTATGCGCGACAGTGCATTCGCCAGCTTGTCGGCGTCGATTGATCTGGATCGCATTTTTCGGGGCAGGCGCACCTTTCGAAACCCCAGCAGCAGTTCGAATGACAGGATCGCGATCATGATGCCACAGAACGCCGACAGGCCCGGAATGCCGGACAGGGGCGTCGCGGCGACAGTCGCCGGGACCAGTATGATGGGCAAGAGCCCGCGTTCCTTCAGCGCATCGATGATCTCGCCCACCGACACCTGCGCGCCGGAGGCGGCGGCACGGACATCGTCGAGGGATTGTGTCAGGGGTCCGGAGGGTTCAGACATGGGCGGGCGACCAATCTTGAGGCAGGGGATCGTTTTACGGGCTTTGTCGTTGGCCCCCGGCCCGATGACCGGGCCGGAGGCGAAATGATCACATCTTGGCGCGTTCGCTGGCGAGGCCACGCCAGATGCACCAGCACATCAGCAACAGCACAACGGTGAACAGAAGCCCCGTTGAAATCACCATCGACTGAAGCGCGGCAAGACCGCCGCCGACAAGAAGGGCGATGGCCACGGCACCTTCGAAGATGCACCAGAACACACGTTGGGGGAGCGGGGCGTCGATCTTGCCGCCCGCCGTGATCGTGTCGATCACGAGCGAGCCGGAATCGGACGACGTGACAAAGAACACGATCACCAGAACGATCCCGATAAAGGACGTGATCCCGGCCAGCGGCATCGGTTCGAGCATCTTGAACAGCTGCAGCGGAAGCTCTGCCTGCTGGGCGGCGGTATAGCCATCGGCCAGGACCTGGTTGATGGCCGTGCCGCCAAAGATCGCCATCCACGCAACGCAGACGAAGGATGGGATGATCAGCACGCAGGTGACGAATTCACGCACAGTGCGGCCCCGGCTGACCCGCGCGATGAACATGCCGACAAAGGGTGACCAGCTGATCCACCACGCCCAGTAGAACGCGGTCCAGCCCTGGCTGAAGTTCACATCCGCGCGCCCAAACGGATTGGCGAGCGCGGGAAGGTAGGTGACATAGGCCACGAGGCTGTCCCAGAAGAAGGTCAGCAGGAACGCGGTCGGCCCGACGATGAGGACAAAGAGCGCCAGTATCGCCGCAAGCCCCATGTTGAGTTCGGAGAGCACCTTTACCCCTCCATCCAGCCCGCGCAGGACCGAGATGAGCGCCACCGCCGTGATCAGGGTGATCAGGACAATCTCGGACGTCGTGCCCATGGGAAGGCCGAAGAGCGCGTTGAGACCGGCCGTGGCCTGTGTGGCCCCGAAGCCCAGAGATGTCGCAAGACCGAAAAGGGTCGCGAACACGGCGATGATATCGATGATGTGCCCGGGCCAGCCCCAGACACGTTCGCCCAGTATGGGATAGAATGCGGACCGGATCGTCAGCGGCAGGCCCTTGTTGTAGGTAAAGAGCGCGAGGGCCAGGGCGACGGTTGCGTAGATGGCCCAGGGGTGCAGACCCCAGTGAAAGATCGTCGCGGCCATGCCAAGTCGAATGGACCCGGCCTCGTCCGCGGTGGCGGCGCCAAGCGGCGCCCAGTCCGTGCGCAGGTCATTTTCAAGTGCGGTCCCGCCGAAGGCCGTTGAAAAATGCGTCAGCGGCTCGGATACGCCGTAGAACATCAGCCCGATGCCCATGCCGGCGGCAAACAGCATCGCGAACCAGGCCGGATAGCTGTAATCCGCCGTAGCCTCTGATCCACCCAGGCGGACAGAGCCGAACGGCGTCACGATCAGCAAGAGCGCAAAGATCACGACCAGATCCGCCGCGCCAATCAGGAACCAATCGAAATTCTTGGTCGTAAAATCGAACATCGCGGCAAAGATCGGACCCGCCTGTGTCGGAAAGGCCAGCGTGAAGAACACAAACGCCACGACAGCCAGCCCCGAGATCACGAAGACCGGGTTGTGGATGTCGACGCCAAACTGACCGACGCTTTTCTGGATATTGTCCTGACCAAGCTCGTAATTGGTTTCGATCACATCGCTTTCGCCCTCTGGTTCGGGTATGCCCGTTCCGGCGGTTACATCTGACATTTCAATGTCCCTTTCTGTACGGCAAACGACGGCTCTCCCAAGCTGTCCGGCTTGGGAGAGCGCAGTCTGCGACTGACGGCGGCGGCGCGGTCCGCACGCCGGATTTTCTTGATTTCAGACCCTCGGGTAACAGAGGCATTCACAAGATGCGACCGGGTTTCCAATTTCTTGTTCAAAGCGGTTCACAATTACGTCGGTTCCGGCACCACGAGGACCGGGCATGGCGCAATTCTGGTGACGTGCCGGTCCAGCGTTGGGTTGAACAAACCCTCGAGCCAAGACCGGTTGGGAGACCCGACAACGATCAGATCGGCGTTGCAGGTTTCGGCATAGGCAACGATCTCGCCTTCGATCGGACCGGTTCTGACCTCTATTTCCACGGCGTCTCCTGCGCCGCAGGTATCGCGCAGGTCCGCAAGCAGTTTCTTCCGATCTTCCAGGATCGCTGAAGTGTCGACGCGCACGCCCTGAACCGTTCCGGCCATCGGCATGGCCGCCATCGACCCCACCGTGTCAGCCTCGGACGGGACGATGTTCAAAAGCGATACGTCACCATCGGACAGGTCCGCCATGTCCAACGCATGATCCAGCACGACACGGTTGAGGTCCTGCCGTGCCGTGGTCACGACAATGATCCGCTTGAATTGGCTGGACCGGTTCTGGACAGCGTCCGCGGCAGGCGCGGCGGTGTCCTTTGTGTCGCCCAGCTGCGCCAGGGCGCGACGCAGATCTTCGGCCTTGTAGGTGGGTTCCGGGCTTTCCATTCCTTCTGCGGTGGCGTCGACCAACTGCTCGGCATCGACCACCATCGATTGAAGGACTTTCTGCTTTTCATCCCATGTCAGCTTCTCGTCTGTCAGGACTTGATCCGGTGCATCGAAAAAATACACAGGGTTTGCAATACGTTGTTGTGCGTAACGGGTCATGGCGTGTTCGTGGTCTCCTGTGTCATGTTCGGTTTCTGGTGCGTTCGGGCCAAGGATCGTGGTTGGCGCGTGTCAGGCCCGTGGCGGCGCCAAGGGCCATCCCAGGGATATTCCGGTCATCAGCTCGCCCCACCACGATGATGCCGCGTGGGATCGGCAGACACTGCTTTGCTTCGCCGGCACGCTTTCCCTGCATGCGCATGCCAAAACGATGCCGAAACGCCGCTGTCGTGAACCCAAGATCCACGTGAGGCACCAATTCGACGGAGCGGACAGTGCGACCGACATTGGTAGACGGTCACGTATCAACTCTGGGTTTCCAACTTGCACGTCGGCGATAAGTTCCACATGAGCCGGAAGTATCATCGGCGTCAGACCCTTACGTGACGCAGACGGAGCCTCGTCTTCGGGCACGTCGCGCGCGGTCCGACAGCGCGCCCTGTTTGACGCATCACGCTTTTTGCGTTGGGCTGCGGATTTCGTCCGTTCAGAGCGCCGCATGGCGCGCATTTCGCGGGCTGACGTTTACGTGCCCATCCCGCTGAAATTGGGCCAATACACTGGTTGACCGGGGGCATCACCATGGCTGCGTACGTCACGTGGAGGCGGCAGGGAAGCCCGCTTGGAAAAATGGAACGATCCAACCAGGGCAAGGCCGACGTGGCCGCGAAGGGGTCGGCCCGTCTCAGACACCCCCCAAACGGTCGGGAGGTGTGGTTGACCTTTCAGATGCAATTGAATGCAGGCACCTTGCGACACTTGTTGCCTGCCCGGAAATGCAGGCTGAGCGCTTCAACATGTCTGCCGACACCTTCCGTCCCCCCAACAAAGCGCCGCAAGGCCCGATGGTGGGCTGAACGGCGACATTGAAGGGGTTTTTCTTCCGCCCAGACAGAGTGAAGATCGTCTTGGTATGGAAACGATGGTGCCCGGGGGCGGAATCGAACCACCGACACGAGGATTTTCAATCCACTGCTCTACCCCTGAGCTACCCGGGCACGGGAGAAGCCTGCGGCTTCGGGTGCGGGCGTGATAAGCGTATCACCAGGCACTGTCCATAGGAAAATCACCGCTGACGCCTAATGTGGCGCAGAGCCTGCATCGTCGGGCAAATCGGGGTCTTCCTCGCGCTGGGACGGCACCGCGTATCCGCCATTCATCCAACGTGCCAGGTCCACATCCGCACATCGGCGAGAGCAGAAAGGGCGATATTCCCGCACTGTCTTCTTCGCGCAGATCGGACAGGTCACACCAGCACCTCTGTCAACGGCAGACGCGCGCGTTTGCGCTGCAATTCATAATGTCCCAGCGGCGTCCAACCGGCCATCACCGTATCAATTTCGTCCTTGCGCAGGGCAGCTTTCAGCGCGGCCTCGAACGTCTTGCGTTCTTTCTTGGGCATGGGAGCCAGATCAATGGTGACCTGCCCGCCAAGGCCACGCACCCGCAGGGCGGCGGGCAAGCGTCGGGCACAGGCAAGATTGGCCCTGAGCCCCGCAGCAAACGATCCGTCGGCGCCGGTGTTCACATCCACGGCAACCAGCGCGCGGGTCGCCTCCACATACATGCCTGCGCCGCCGTCCAACGCCACAAAGGGGCCTTTGGACCGGTCAATCGCGTCAAGGACACCGTGCGTTTCGAAACACCCCGCATCTGTCACGACCTCTGCGGGATCGATCCAGTCGCGCCACGCCAGCACGTGCGGGCCATCCCCTTCGGCCAGAACTTCGGGGCCCGTGCCCTGGTCTGCCGTTACCGCTTCGGCCAATGCATGCATGGCGTCGATGTCGGCCGCGACCTCGGACGGGTCGGCGGTTGCGGCGGCTGATCGGATAATCAGGCCCATGGGACTGTCGCCCATACCCTCATGCGCGAGGGCCAGCAGTGCGTCCCTTGCATCCTCATCGCGGATGCTGCGTGACAGGTTCAGACCCGGCGCATCCGGCGTCACGATTGCGTAGCGGCTTTTGAACAGCACCTTGTGGCTGACGGGGATCGCCTTGCCCGGTTCGGCATATCCGGTGACCTGGACCTGCACCGTCTCGCCCGGGCCGATCCCCTTGACGCCGCGCAAGTATGCGGCGCCGTCCGGCGTTTTCAGAAACACGCCCCCCTGCCCCTTGACGGGCCGATCCGTGACCGCCCGGTAGATCGTTCCGGGGCGTGGCGTATCCGCGTCGATCAGCAGATCATCCAGTTGGCCATCAACCATCAGGGCCGCCGCTTCGCGCCCATCGAGGTGATCCAGCAGAATTTGCCGTCCCTTCATGTCCAGACCTCCATTCCAGCCGCCTGCAACAGACCCGCCGTCTCGGCCAGTGGCAAACCGACGATCCCGGTAAAAGACCCGGAAATCCAAGGGATAAGAGCACTGGCCGGTCCCTGAATAGCGTAGCCACCCGCCTTGCCCTGCCAGTCATCCGTGGCCAGATAGCCCGTCAATTCAGGGTCTGACAGCGGTTTCATCCGGACCGTGCTGACGACATCACGTTCCCAGATCCGGTTGCCTTTGCGCACGGCAACGGCGGTGATCACCCGGTGGCGTCGACCTGACATCAGACGCAGGAACGCCCGGGCCTCGTCCTTGTTTGCGGGCTTGCCCAGGATGCGGCGGCCCAGCGCGACGGTCGTGTCCGCGCACAGCACGATATCCGTCGCCGCGGCCTTGACCGCCGCCACTTTCTCGCGGGCCATGCGGGCGCAATAGGGGCGCGGCAACTCGCCCTTGAGCGGTGTTTCGTCGATGTCGGGGGGGCGCACGGTGTCGGGAACAATACCCAGTTGCCCAAGCAGTTCCAGCCGTCGCGGGCTTCCCGATCCGAGGATGAACATCGATGATCCCAACCCGTGTGTGACCCATGCGTGCGCTGCTTGGCGTGCCTTGCAACAGCAGGGGTGATGCCAGCCCGCGCGGCCCTTGTAAATAAGGTTAATCAGCCGAAACAGGGCCTGCACAGCCCGTACACAAGCTGTGCACAGGTCGTGCACCGCGCATGCACCGAACCCAACCGTTAACGGTGCGTACGGTTTACTTGAACCGGTAGTTGATCCGACCCTTGGTCAGATCATAGGGGGTCATTTCGACCTGCACCTTGTCGCCTGCCAGAACCCGGATACGGTTCTTGCGCATTTTCCCTGCCGTGTGTGCGATGATCTCATGGCCATTCTCAAGCTCGACCCGAAACGTCGCATTGGGCAGGAGTTCCTTCACGACACCGGGAAATTCGAGCGTATCTTCCTTGGCCATGGTCTCTCCTTCGTTACACGGCCCGCCAAGTTGCGGACGCGCCACTAAATGCGCCCCCGCGCCCCATAATTCAAGGGGTAATCAGGCCAGTGTCTCGACTGTGACAGGATCGGCACGACCCGTTTGCGCATCCCAGTCCCTGCGGTTGAGCACGGCACCGTCGGCGCGGACGGCAGCCACCGCCGCAAGATCGACATCGCCGTAGACCCAGCCGGGCGCGTTCAGGGTGCCCAGGGCGATGACACCGTCGTCGGGAAACCCCTTGTCCGGCGGGCCGAAAATGCCCCCGGCGCCAACCGATACATCCACCGCTTCGGACCACGCCGCCGCCCCCACGACCGAGGACATGACGGTCACACACTGATTTTCCAATGCACGGGCCTGCGCGCCGATCCGCACGCGGGAATACCCTGTCAGCGCCTCGGTCACGGACGGCACCAGCAGGATGTCCGCGTCCGCCAGCGCCCGGCCCAGGAGCGGGAATTCGCTGTCGTAGCAGATCAAGACGCCGATTCTGCCCAGGGCGGTGTCAAACAGACGCAACGGACCGCCCGGCACCACATTCCATGTCTCGGCCTCGAAACGGGTCATGACCTGCTTGTCCTGCACGCCCATGCGCCCCGACGGCGCAAAGAGGCGCGCACGGTTGACGGGACGCGTCACCCCATCGGGCAGATGCGTCGTTGCGGGACCCGACGCGGCAAGTATGTGGACGCCATGTTGCGCGGCAAGATGGGCATGCATGGCGTCCGCCTCTGCCAGACGGTCGGCCACTGCGAACAGGGACGCTTCCAGGTCGGCCGCGACATCCAACCCGGCAAGCGTTGCCAATTCCATCGCGCCGTATTCGGGGAAAACCAGAAGGTCCGCACCTGCCGTCGCCGCCTCATCCACCCAAGCGCTTAGCTTGTCCTCGTACGCGGCCCAATCGGGCAGGACGTCCAACGGATATGCAGCGGTCGCGATCCTCATGCCCATGTTGTGCACCACCCGCGCCAAATGGTGCAAGGCTTGGCGTATCTTTCAACTTTCTGAAATATGGCCTGCGCGAAAGCGGATTTTTCTTGACCTTGGCCCCAACGCGACATTCAAAGATTGCGAAACTGGACAGGGGCAACACATGCTGAGCAAGGGCGTCACATTGCGCGGGCTTGAGGTTTTCGAAGCCCTGGCCGCGACCGGATCGGTTGCGCAGGCCGCCGTGGTGACCGGGCTGAGCCAACCTGCGGTCAGCCAGCAGTTGCGCAACCTGGAGACAGCGCTGTCGACCGACCTGGTCGATCACGGGAGGCGGCCCATGCGGCTGACGCCCGCGGGCACCAGTTTCCTGGCGCGGGCAGAGGCGGCGCTGTCGCAGCTTCGGCTGGCGCAATCCGAATTGACGGTCATGGACCTGGCGCATCTGTCGTCCCTGTCCATTGGCGTGATCGACGATTTCGAGAACGACCTGACCCCCCGATTGGTCACGATCCTGGCAGACAGCCTGACCCGCTGCAAATTCACGCTCGCCACCGCGCCCAGCCATGAAATCCTGCAGGCGATATCCGACAAAAGCCTGCATATCGCCATCTCGGCCAGTGACGGGACGATGCGCGACGGCGTGCTGGAGTATCCGCTGGCGCGCGATCCGTTCATCCTGGTGGCCCCGCGCGGCATTGTGCGCGATGGCAATCCGATGTCGATCCTGCCCGATCTGCCCTTTTTGCGCTATGAACGCGAACAGCTGATTTCGCGTCAGATCGAAGCGCATCTTGCACGCCAGAAGCTGGATTTTTCCGACCGTTTCGAAATTGGCAGTCACCTGGCGCTGATGGCGATGGTTGCGCGCCGCATCGGGTGGTCCGTGACCACGCCGCTGGGGTATATGCGCGCCGGCCGCTTTCATGATCAGGTGGACGCCTTTCCCCTGCCCTTCAAACCGTTTTCGCGGACCATATCGCTTTATGCCAGTGCGGATTGGGCGGGCGACGTGCCCACGGATGTCGCGAACACGATGCGCCGCCTGATCAAGACGCACATGATTGATCCGGCCCTGACCCAGCTGCCCTGGCTGGCCGGCGATCTGCGTCTGCTGGACGCCTGAACACAAGGAGCGCTGCCATGTCTGCGCCGTCGATCGTCATCCTGACCGGGGCCGGTATATCGGCCGAAAGTGGCCTGGGCACCTTCCGCGATGAAGGCGGGCTGTGGGCACAGCACCGGATCGAGGATGTCGCGACGCCCGAAGCGTTCGCGCGCAATCCGCAGCTGGTTGTGGATTTTTACAATGCCCGCCGCACCCAGGCCCATGCAGCGACCCCGAATGCCGCACATGTCGCGATTGCCCGATTGCAGGCGAACCATGCGGGGCCCGTCACGCTGGTGACGCAGAATGTCGACGACCTGCACGAAAAAGGCGGCAGTCAGGACGTCATTCACATGCATGGCGCGTTGACGTCGGCGCTGTGTGCAACGTGCGACAACAGGTGGCCTGCGCCGCTGACCATGGCGGTTGGTGCGGCGTGTCCGCGGTGCAATGCGCCCGCCGCGCGCCCGGATATCGTCTGGTTTGGCGAAATCCCATACCACATGGAGCGGATTGAACGGGCGCTGAGCGCGGCGGACATCTTTGTTGCCATCGGAACGTCAGGCAATGTCTATCCTGCGGCCGGTTTCGTGCAGATGGCCCGGCATGTCGGGGCCCGGACCATAGAGATGAACCTTGATCCGGGCGAGAACGCGGGTCTGTTTGACGAGACCCGACCCGGCAAGGCCTCTGACACGGTCCCCGTCTGGGTGGAGACGGTGTTGGCCGGGTAAGGCCGGACCCGCGTCCGCCTTGCGATCAGGCGCTGCGGTGGTCAGTGGCCGTGCCCGCCATGTGCGCCCGCTTCGGGTTTGCGGTCGTTGTCGACCGGGATGGTCACCACGACCTCTCCTGCCTGTTCAAAGACGAGGGTGACGTCGATGGTGGCGTCCTGTTCCAGCGGGCCGGTCAGCCCCATGAGCATGACGTGATCACCGCCCCGCTTCATGTGGTGCATGCTGCCCGCCGGAAGCGCGATCCCGCCCTCGATCTCGGTCATTTGCAGAACGCCGTCGCTCACCTCGATATGCGTGTGGAGTTCCACGCGGACGGCGGCCTCCGTGCGCGCGGCAATCAGCGTGTCATCCTGCCCGCTGTCGTTGTGCAGGGTCATGAAGGCCGCACCGGATTTGGCGGCGGGGCTGGCGGCCCGGGCGTAGGGGTCCACGACCATGATACCGTCGGCAAGAACGGGACAGGCCAGCAACGTGGCGGCGATGGCCGCGGCGATAGGGGTGCGAAGGGACATGTCGTCCTCCTGAATTGAAGTGGTCCAAGGATATGTCGGGGATCACATCAAGACGGGTGGCGCGCGTGCGAGGGCCTGCTTTACCGCGGCACGGGCATGTCGCACGGCAGGCTGCCACGGGTGCAGGGTCACGACGGTGAATGCGGGGCCCGCATGGGTGGCTGGCGGGACCGCGGCGGCGAAGATGTGCAACGCGCAATCGGGGCACAGGTGCGGGGCCTTGGTCGGTTGGCCGTCACGGTCCACGTAGACGGTCATCACGGTCGCGCCGGTACAGATGACCATCTGGTCGACAGCGGTGGCCGACCCACGCGCCATTGCGGCACTGTGGCTTGTCACCACGAGCGCGAGGCTCAGAACAAGGGCGGCCAGACTGCGGAACATGCCGGATGCCTAGCCCGAAATGCCGCGCGCCTCAACTGCGGCAGATGCGCCGGATCCGCACAAGGCCACGGCGCAGAAACGGGAAAACCCCGCCTGCATCGCAAGCGGGGCCTTGTTTTGGCGCGGTGCAAGGGTTCAGGCGGTTGCGGCCTGGGCCTTTGCGATCTCTTTCTTGACCTTCAGCGCGCGGTCCGACAGTTCGACGTCCTTGGCCTTGGCAAGGAAGGCGTCCAGACCACCGCGGTGATCGACCGACCGCAATGCCGCCGCCGAGATGCGCAGCTTGACGCCACGGCCCAGTGTTTCGGACTGCAGTGTCACATCATTCAGGTTCGGCAGGAAACGCCGACGTGTCTTGTTGTTGGCGTGGCTGACATTGTTGCCAGTCATCGGGCCCTTACCGGTCAGTTCGCATACGCGCGACATGGGTTTATCCTCTTCTCCGCTTTGCCGTTCGGTCCCGAAACGGTTCCTCAAACGACAAGGCGCCGCGCAACACGGCGGCACCATAGAAATTCGTTTGGTGGCTTTAGGGGGAATCGGGGACCGGGTCAACCCAAGGCGCGCCGAAATCAGCCCCCAGAACATCGAGCATGCGTGCGGCCGCGATCGACGGGTCCAGCGCCCCCTCGGCCACCTGTGCGCCAAGGGTCTTCATCGCCTGTTTCGCAGCGCCGGTTTCCAACCTGGACAGCAGGGCCGCCCGGACATCCTGTTCGAACCAGTATTGCGCCTGGGCCGCGCGCGTTCCGTCAAAGAACCCCGCCTCGCGACGCCAATCGACAAGCGCCTGCATGTCGGCCCACCCGGCCTCCAACCCCTGTTCCGTCAACGCAGACACCATCATCGCCTTGGGAAAACCGTCCGGATCCTGCGGCCGTTTGCGCAAGAGCCGCAGGGCACCGGCGTAGTCCGCACAGGTCCGCGTCGCGGCGGGCTTGAGGTCTCCGTCCGCCTTGTTGATCAGGATCATGTCGGCCATCTCCATGATGCCGCGCTTGACCCCCTGCAATTCGTCCCCTCCGGCGGGTGCCAGCAACAGCAGGAACAGATCGGCCATCTGCGCCACAGCCGTCTCGGATTGCCCCACGCCCACGGTCTCGATCAGCACCACGTCAAACCCGGCACCTTCGCACAGGGCCACCGCCTCGCGCGTGCGGCGCGCGACCCCGCCCAGATGCGTCTGGCTGGGCGATGGGCGAATGAATGCGTTGGCCTCGCGGCTGAGCCGGTCCATCCGCGTCTTGTCGCCAAGGATCGAGCCCCCCGATCGGGCCGATGACGGATCAACCGCCAGAACGGCCACCCGCATCCCCGCCTTCAGAAGGTGCATGCCAAAGGCTTCGATAAATGTGGACTTGCCCACGCCCGGCGTGCCGGACAGGCCGATGCGCAACGCCTGCCGGTCCCGTGGCAGGGCCGCCAACACCTCGGTCGCCTGCACCCGGTGATCCGCCCGCCCGCTTTCGACAAGTGTGATCCCCCGCGCCAAGGCGCGCCGTTCACCCGCGGCAATCCGCGCTGCAAGGTCCTGCGTATCCATGCCAGCGTTTCTGCGGGGCCGCCCCCGGAATGTCCAGTGTTGGCGAAGCGCGCCCATTCCGCCATAAGGCCGCCCATGCGCCTGCCCATTGACGACATCCTGCCCGACCTCATGGACGCGTTGCGCGAACAGGGACGGGCTGTCCTGCAAGCGCCCCCCGGCGCGGGCAAGACGACACGTGTCCCCCTTGCCATGCTGGACGCGGGCCTGACGCAGGGCCGCATCCTGATGCTTGAACCCCGCCGCCTTGCGGCCCGGGCCGCTGCTGACCGCATGGCCCAGACCCTGGGGGAAAGGACGGGCCAAACCGTGGGCTACCGCATCCGTGGCGACAGCACGGTCAGCAAGGCCACACGCATCGAGGTCGTGACCGAAGGCATCCTGACCCGCATGTTGCAAGACGCGCCTGACCTGCCGGGCATCGGTGCGGTGATCTTTGACGAGTTCCACGAACGCTCTCTGAACGCAGACCTCGGTCTTGCCCTGTGCCTTGAAGTGGCAGAGGCGCTGCGCGATGACCTGTTCCTGCTGGCGATGTCGGCCACACTGGACGCCGCACCCGTGGCCGAGGTGATGAACGCCCCCATCCTGACCTCCGCAGGCAAAAGTTTCTCCGTCGCCCCCCATTGGCTCGAAACCCCCGTGCCCAAGGCAACGCGGTTTGAGACCGCAATGGCCGACCTGATCCGCACCGCATACGCCGCGAACGAAGGCGGTCTGCTCGCCTTCCTGCCCGGCGAAGGTGAAATCAGGCGCACGGCGGGGCTGCTCTCTGACCTGCCGAATGTGCAACCCCTGTTCGGGGCCATGGACTTCAAGGCGCAACGCGCCGCCGTGTCGCCCTCCAAGGAACGCAAGATCGTGCTGGCAACCTCCATCGCCGAAACCTCCCTCACCATCCCTGACATCAAAATCGTGGTGGACGGGGGTCGGGCACGGCGCGCGCAGTTTGATCCGTCATCAGGCATGTCACGCCTGATCACCGAAAGGGTCACACGCGCCGAGGCCACCCAGCGCGCAGGCCGTGCCGGCCGCGTGGCGCCCGGCACCGCCTACAAGTTGTGGACCCGGGGCGAAGAGGGCGCACTGGCCGCCTTCCCCCCGCCTGAAATCAGTGCCGGAGACCTTGCCAGCTTTGCCCTTGAGCTTGCCATCTGGGGGGCCAGCGAGACCGGGTTGCGGTTTGTCACGCCGCCGCATGCGGGCCGTCTGGCCGAGGCGCGCGCCGTGTTGCAGATGCTGGGCGCGCTCGACCACAGGCACCGGATCACGGACCACGGACGCCTGTTGGCGCGGCAACCCTTGCACCCGCGGCTGGCCCATATGCTGGTCTCTGCCGGGGCGCAGGCGGCCCCGCTGGCCGCGCTGTTGTCGGATCGTGACCCGCTGCGCAACCGGGGTACGGACCTGGCCTTGCGCATGCGTGCGTTGCACCGGCCCGGTGATTTCGGCGAAAGCGTCCATCGCGGTGCCATTGCCCGCATCAAGGACGAAGGCAGGCGGTTGGCGCGCGGTCAAGGTGATGGCCCCGCACTTGGCCTGGCGGCCATGGCCGCACTGGCCTATCCCGACCGTGTCGGCCTGCGGCGCACGGGCAAGGTGCCGCGCTATGTCCTGTCGGGTGGCAAGGGCGCGGTCCTGCCCGAGGGCGACGCGCTGGCGGGCACGTCCTTGATCGTCGCGACCGACCTTGATGGCGACCCACGAGAGGCCAGGGTCCGGCAGGCAGCGGCATTGGCCCTGTCAGACCTGGAAGCGCTGTTCGAGGACCAGATCGCCTGGTCTGATACCTGTGTCTGGTCGAGGCGCGAGCGTGCGGTCCTGGCGCGCACGCAAAGGCGCTTTGGTGCCCTGGTGCTGGAGGATCGACCCTGGCACGATGCGCCGCCGGGCGCCATCGCCGCGGCGATGCTGGACGGGGTGCGCCACCTGGGACTGGCCCCGTCGAAAGGGGCGCGGCGTCTGATGGCGCGCGCGGCCCTGATGGGACCGGATTTTCCCAGGCTGGACGACGCGACCTTGATGGAGACGCTGGACGACTGGCTGTTGCCCCATCTGGGCACGGTCCGGACGGCAGCGGAGTGGAAGGCGTTCGACATTCTGCCGGCCCTTGAAGCGCATCTGGGCTGGGATGCCATGCGGCGGCTGAACCAGGCCGTGCCTGCCCATTTCGAGACACCTCTGGGGCGTCGTGTTCCGATCGACTATGACGGGGAGGTTCCGGGCATTGCCGTTCGCCTGCAGGAGATGTTCGGTGTCACGACGCACCCCCGCGTCGGTGCGCAGGCGTTGCAGATCACCCTGTTGTCCCCGGCCCAACGCCCGGTGCAGGTGACGGCGGACTTGCCGGGGTTCTGGGCGACGTCCTATGCCGATGTGCGCAAGGACATGCGCGGACAATATCCCAAGCATCCATGGCCCGAAGACCCGACCGAGGCCGACCCGACATTGCGGGCCAAGCCGCGGCGCGGTTAGGTGCCGCGCGCGCCTCGGATCTCGCGTGGCGTCAGGCCGGGTGGTCCATTGCCTGCATCTTCGGCCGCGCGGATCAGCGCGCGCATTCGGGTGTTCAGGGGCGCATGCCTGCCATGGCGCGCGGCCAGGGCGATGATGGCACCTTGCAGGGCGTCAATCTCGGTCCGTCTGCCGTGTTTGAGGTCGTCCCACATCGATGAACGGGCCTGTGCGTCAACGGTCAGCATCTGGGCCGCGATCCTGCGAAAGACGGGTGTGGGCAGCCGCAGGACATGGGGGACAAGCCACGGGGGAACGGCCGTTGTCCTGGCCGGAATGATCCCAGCCGCCGCGAGGATGCGCAACCCTTCCGCCATTTGATCCGCCATCAGGCGGCGCCATGCGCGGTCGTGCAACTGGGTCAGCAACGGCAGGTCGGACAGGGCATTGATGGCATTGCCCAGGTTGATCAGCAGCTTGCCCCACTGAACGGCCCTGATGTTGTCGACCTGCCGCCAGGTCAGGGTGGGTGTGCCGAGGTCCGGCATGGGCCCCGCTTCGACAAGAATGTCGCCGGATGTGGCCTTGTGATACCGGGCCGCCCCCTGGGACGCGACGTTGAACGGCACCATCGCCGCACGCACATCGGCACCGGGCAGGTGCGTGCGCAGCATGTCCGCATTTTCGACGCCGTTTTGCAGGCTGATGACCTGCGCGGAAGGTGCATGCGCCGCAATCTCGCGTGCCATGCCTGCGGTGTCGCCGGATTTGACGCAGACAAGAACCACGTCGGCATCTTTCAAGGCCAATCGCGCCTCGGTTTCCATGACCGGTGCGGTGACATGCAGGTCGTTGCCGTCATAGTCGGTCAAACGAAGCCCCGCCGCAGCGCAGGCGGACGCAACCCGGTCCCGCGCCAGAAACCGCACGTCCTGCCCGGCTGCTGCCAACACGCCGCCCACATAACAGCCAATGCTGCCTGCACCCGCGACGGTTATGCGCGGCCCGGTCACTGCCCTAGACGCCCAGGCACCAGCGCATGATCGCCTTTTGCGCGTGCAGGCGGTTCTCTGCCTCGTCAAAGATCACCGAATGCGGGCCATCCATGACCTCTGACGTGGCCTCGTCATCGCGGTGGGCCGGAAGACAGTGCATGAACAGGCTGTCATCCTTGGCTTTGGACATCAGGTCCGCGTTCACCTGATAACCGCGCAGTTGATTGTGGCGGCGTTCGCGCGCCGATTGCGGGTCATGCATGCTGACCCAGGTGTCGGTCACAACCAGATCGGCCCCTTCGACCGCTTTGTGCGGGTCCCGTTCGGTGGTGTAGAGACCGTCAAGCGCGCGTTCCGGGTCCAGCGGTTCCGGCCCGGTAAAGACCAGATCAAAGTCGAACTGCCTGGCTGCGTGGGCGAAACTGGCAAACACGTTGTTGCCATCGCCTGACCAGACGACCTTCTTGCCCTTGATGGGGCCGCGATGTTCCTCGAACGTCATGATATCGGCCATGATCTGGCAGGGATGGGTCCGGTTGGTCAGACCGTTCACGACCGGGACCGACGCATATTCGGCCATTTCAAGCAATGTCGCCTCTTCGAAGGTTCGGATCATGATCAGGTCCACATATCGGCTGAGCACGCGCGCTGTATCCGCGATGGTTTCGCCGTGCCCAAGCTGCATGTCGTTGCCTGACAGCAGCATGGTCTGCCCCCCCATCTGGCGCACGCCGACATCAAAGGAGACGCGTGTCCGGGTCGACGGTTTTTCAAAAATCAGCGCCACCATGTGCCCCGCCAGCGGCATGTCGTCGTCGGGTGTGCCCTTTGGGCGGCCCGCACGGGCCGTCTTCATGGCCTGCGCAGAGTCGATGATCTGGCGCAGCGCAGCCCGATCGGTTGTGTGGATATCAAGGAAATGGGTCATCTTCGGTCTCGTGAAAGGCAAGTGCCGGGGGCGCGCCCCGGCCTTCTGTGGAACAGAGAAGGATCAGGCCGCAACCGCGGTTGCGGCCGCATCCAGCCGTGTGACGGCTTCGGCAATCTCTTCATCCGTGATGGTGAGCGGTGGCAAGAGCCGGATCGTATTGTCCGCCGCGGGCACGACAATGACGTTGTGGTCATATCCGGCCGACACAACATCGCCGCACGGCACCTTGCACCGGATCCCGATCATCAGGCCAGAGCCACGCACCAGGTCAAAGACATCCGGATGTGCAGCCACCAACCCTTCGAGCTTTTGACGCAAGAGCCCCGCCTTGCGGTTCACGTCATCGAGGAAGGCGGGATCGCTGACGATGTCCAGGACCGCGCACCCGACCGCGCACCCCAGGGGGTTGCCGCCATAGGTTGACCCGTGCGTGCCCGCGGTCATGCCGCTGGCCGCATCTTCGGTTGCCAGGACGGCGCCCAGCGGGAAGCCACCGCCGATGCCCTTGGCCACCATCATGATGTCCGGTTCGATCCCCGCCCATTCATAGGCAAAGAGCTTGCCGGTCCGGCCGACGCCGCACTGCACCTCGTCCAGGATCAGCAGGATGCCCTTTTCATCGCACAGATCGCGCAATCCCTTCAGGCATTGATCCGGGACCGGGATGATCCCGCCCTCGCCTTGCACCGGTTCGATGAGGATGGCGGCGGTCGTGTCGGTGAGCGCAGGTGCGATGGCATCGTGGTCGCCGAATTCCAGATGGATAAAGCCAGGCAACAGGGGGCCGAAGCCTTTTGTCATCTTTTCCGACCCGGCAGCCGCGATGCCTGCCGATGACCTTCCGTGGAAGCTGCCCGAGAAAGTGATGATATCGACTTTTTCCGGGTGCCCTTTCTCGAACCAGTGCTTGCGCGCCATTTTGACGGCCAATTCGCACGCTTCGGTGCCCGAATTGGTGAAAAAGACCGTATCGGCAAAGGTGGCATCGACCAGCTGGTCCGCCAGGGCCTGTTGCTGCGGGATGTGATACAGGTTCGACGTGTGCCAGAGGCTGCTTGCCTGATCCGTCAGCGCCTGTGTCAGTGCGGGATGGGCGTGGCCCAGTGCGTTCACCGCGATCCCCGCGCCCAGATCCAGAAAACGTCGCCCATCCGCCTCGATCAGCCAAGTGCCTTCGCCTTTGACAAAGGTCAAGGGGGCACGGTTGTAGGTCGGCAGAACGGACGTGATCATGTGGATCATCCTTTTGTCAGAGCCCTGTGCGTCAAGGCATGTTGGTGCATGACGCACAGAGCAGGGTCAACAGATTTGAGAAGGGGTGTGCCATCCGGGCACAAAAAGATCAGGCGCAGGACTTAGCTGCGTCGCGAGATGCGTCGGAGATGTGCATAGCTGATCATGGGGGGCGTGTACGGCAGGTCGGCATCCATTGCCAGCAAAAATGCACTTGCGCTTGGGGCGGCAGGAGCGCAGTCACGCGCCATGTTCACCCCCAAGGCCCATAACCCCGCGCTGGCGGCAGGATTCATCGTATCGGCATGTGCGTTCATCGCCGCCACCACGCTGTTTGCCAAGGCGCTTGGCACGGACCAGTTCGGCACGCCGTTGCATCCGTTCCAGATCAGCTTTGGTCGGTTCCTGTTTGCCTTTCTGACATTGGGTGTCGCGGCCACCATCCTGAGACCGCAGTTGCAGCGTCCGCATCTGGGTCTGCATCTGGCCCGCACGACAAGCGGCTGGGCCGGTGTCACGCTGATGTTTGCCTCTGTCGCCTACATTCCGCTGGCCGATGCCACCGCCATTTCGTTCCTGAACCCGGTCTTTGGCATGATCCTGGCGATCCCGCTCCTGGGTGAGCGGGTTGGAAAGTGGCGCTGGCTGGCGGCGGCCATTGCCTTTGTCGGCGCCATGGTCCTGCTGCGCCCGACGCCGGACAGTTTTCAGCCCGCCGCCCTGTTGGCGTTGGGCGCGGCCATGGCGCTGGGGCTTGAGCTGAGTTTCATCAAGAAGCTGACGGGGCGCGAGGGGCCGTTTTCCATCCTGTTGGTCAACAACGCCATCGGGTTGTGCATTGCCGGTGTCGCGGTGTCCTTTGTGTGGATCGCGCCATCCCCCCAGCAATGGGCCCTGATGGCGGGAGTGGGCTGTGCGATGGCGGCGGCCCAGTCCTGTTTCGTCAACGGTATGGCACGGGCGGATGCGAGCTTTGTCGCGCCATTCAGCTATGGCACCCTGATCTTTGCAGCCGTCTATGACATCATGTTCTATGGCGTCGTGCCGGACGCGACAACCATGGTGGGGGCCGGGATCATCATTGCCGGTGCGCTGTTGCTGGCGTGGCGCGAAGGACGAGGCGTTGTCGCCAAACCCACAGGTCGTCCCTTGTAACTTCGTCCCGTGTGATTAGTATAGGGCGCTGACACTGAATTCAGACCCACAAGCGGCCCCGCGCGAGGCCGCTTTTTAAATCGGAAAGCCTGCTGATGTCCTGGACCGACGAACGCGTTGAACTTTTGAAGAAAATGTGGGGCGAGGGCCAGTCGGCCAGCCAGATTGCCAAGGAACTTGGTGGTGTGACCCGCAACGCGGTGATCGGCAAGGTGCACCGCCTTGGCCTGTCGAACCGCGCAGGCGGCGGGTCAAGTGCCAGCACAGCCAAGGCGGAGGCCAAGCCCAAGGCCGCTCCGAAGGCCAAGGCCGAGCCGAAACCGCAGCCCAAGACAGAACCTGCCGTCAAGCCGGTCGCAGCGCCCGACCCAAAGGCCGCCGTGCCCGCGCGCAAGCAGATCATTCCAGCGGGCCAGCCCCTGCCCCCGCAGCCGTCGGCCAATGAAATCAGCCCCGAGGCGCTGGCCAAGGTCAACGAGGTCGAGAAGAAGGCCAAGAAGATCAGCCTGATGGAATTGACCGAGCGGACCTGCAAATGGCCCGTGGGCGACCCCGCCACGGACAATTTCTGGTTCTGCGGTCTGCCTGTGCAACAAGGCAAACCCTATTGCGAGGCCCATGTCGGCGTGGCGTTCCAGCCGATGTCCTCGCGCCGTGATCGCCGCCGCTGATCCGACGGTCGCCTGACGGCGACGACATTTTTCGGGGGCTCCGCCCCGTCGCATGCGCGACCCCCCGTCGTATTTTCAGTCGGAAGAAGACAGGTTTTGCAGGATGGGGCAGTCCGGTCGGTCATCCCCTGCACATGTGTGCACCAGATGACCGAGTATGTCCCGCATCGCCGACAGGTCGGCGATCTTGGCCTCGATGCTGTCGAGATGGGCACGGGCAATCCGCCGGACATCTGCGCTGGCGCGGTCCCGGTCTTCCCATAGCGCCAGAAGCGACCGGCAGTCTTCGACCGCGAAGCCCAGCGCACGGGCGCGTGCCAGGAAGGTCAGTTGGTGGATATGGGTGTCCGAGAAGCTGCGGTACCCGTTGGCTGATCGGTCCGGTGTGATCAGCCCGATCGCTTCGTAGTAGCGGATTGTCTTGGCGGGCAGGCGCGTGGCCCGGGCCGCTTGCGAGATGTTCATGTCGCCCCCGAACCGCGCAGGCGCAGCGCGTTGGTGACCACGAAGACCGACGACAGCGCCATGGCGAGCGCGGCCAGTGCCGGTGACAGTTGCGGCCCGCCCAGCGGCACCAGGACACCGGCGGCCACGGGGATCAGCGCCACGTTGTAGACAAAGGCCCAGCCCAGGTTCTGCCAGATGTTGCGCAGCGTCGCCGCACTGATGCGCATGGCGCGCAACACAGTTCCGGGATCCGGCGACATCAGAACGACATCGGCTGCCTCGATCGCCGCGTCCGTGGCGCCATTGACGGCGAGCCCCACATCAGCAGCGGCCAGCGCAGGCGCATCGTTGAGCCCGTCCCCGACAAAGGCAACCGCCCCGTGCGTGGCGCGCAGGTCGGCCAGCGCGTGCACCTTCTGGTCCGGCTTGACCCCTGCCACGACCGTGTCGATCCCAAGCGCCTGTGCCACATGCCGTGCCGCGGCGGGCGTATCACCGGAGATCATCGCAACCGCGCGTCCCTGCCCCTTGAGCGCTGCAATGGCTGCGCCTGCCCCGTCGCGCACCATGTCCCGGATGCACAGGGTCGCGACATGCACCCCATCCACGGCCACATGCACCACCGTTGCCCCGCTCTTTGCCCACGTATCGGCCGGTTCGAGCAATTCGGGGGCTGCCTGCACGCCTGAGAGCGCCAGCATGTCGCGGTTGCCGACGATGATGTGCCTGCTGTCGACACGTGCGCTTGCCCCTGCACCAAGCGCGGCAGAAAAATCCGTGACCGTGACGGGGACTGCCTTGGCTGCCGCGACGATGGCGCGGGCGATCGGATGTTCTGACATGGTTTCGACGCCTGACGCCAAATGCAGGACCTCGTCCTTGGTCCAACCCGCCGCCGAGACGACGCCGTCCAGTCGCGGTGTGCCGAGGGTCAGCGTGCCGGTCTTGTCAAAGGCCACCACACGCGCATCCTGCAATCGCTGCAAGGCATCGCCTTTGTGAAACAGCACGCCCAGTTCCGCCGCCCGGCCCGTTCCGACCATCACGGACATGGGCGTGGCCAGCCCCATGGCGCAGGGGCAGGCGATGATCAGGACCGACACAGCCGCCACCACAGCGGGTGCCAATCCCGACAGGGCCCACCACGTGCCGAAGCTGAGCGCGGCGATCAACAAGACGGCCGGTACGAACCACGCGGTCACGCGGTTCACGAGCGCCTCGACTGGCAGGCGTGCGGCCTGAGCGTCACGGGTCAGGGCCGTGATGCGGGCCAGCACCGTATCCTCGCCCACATGCGTTGCCCGCACTGTCAGCGTGCCGGTTGTCGTCAACGTGCCTCCGGTGACGATATCGCCCACCTGTTTCAGCACGGGCACCGGTTCACCCGTGAGCATGCTTTCGTCCACGTGACTGTGGCCCGATGCGACCACACCATCCACCGGAATACGCCCGCCCGGGCGCACCCGCAGCAGATCTCCCGCACCAATGACGGACAGGGGCACCTCGGACACGTCATCGCCCTGCACCCGTTCCGCAGTGTCGGGACGCAATCCAAGCAGCCGGCGCACGGCGTCACCGGTTCTGCCCTTGGCCCGCGCCTCCAGCCACCGCCCAAGAAGGATCAGCGTCACAATCACCGCTGCCGCTTCGAAATACACACCTGCAGGGGGCAAGACACCTGGCGCCAGAACCGAAAAGGCGGAAAAGGCGAATGCCGACCCGGCCCCAAGCGCCACAAGCGCATCCATATCCGGGCGCCTTTTGATCAGGTTGGGTATGCCCCGACGAAAGAACACGGCGCCCGGCCCAGCCAGCACGATGGCCGTCAGAACGAGTTGGACCACGTGGCTGGTGGTCAGCCCGATGCTGCGCGCAATCCAGTGGTGCAGCGGTGGATACAGGTGTCCGCCCATTTCGATCACGAAGACGGGCAGCGTGAGTGCTGCGGCCAGAAGGAAGCGCCGCAAACCCGACACGACGTCCTGCCCATCCGTACCTGTGGTCCCTGCGGTGTCTTGGGTGTCTTCGGCTGGATATCCCGCATCGGCAAGGGCCGCATGCAGCTGTGCGCCGCTTCCCAATGTCTGCACATGCAGGGTTTTGGTGGGCAGTCGCGCCTCGGCCCGCAGCACATTGGGCACGGCCTGTGCGGCAGTTTCGATCCGGGCAACGCAGGAGGCACAGGACATCGCGGGGATATGCAGATCGAAGTCCGAAAGTTCGGCGGGGTAGCCCGCCTGTTGCAGCGCGTCCGCCGCACTGTCCGCCCGCACCCCGGCGATGCGTGCGCTGTGATCCGCCAGGTTCACGCGGACGTCGCGCGCGCCGGGCAGCGCAGTCAGCGCGGCCTCTGCCCGGCCCACGCAGGACGCGCAATTCAGGCCCTGCAGGCCGAATGTCAGTGTGTCACTCATGCCTTGCACATAAGGGTTCCAGTCACTGGAAGGTCAAGTCCCGGGATGAAACAATGCATGGCGCAGGTGTGAGTTGTGCGTCAGGCGCGACCATGACAGGAAGGCGCGGTGCCAAAACGTGGAAGACCAAAGATGAAAGACCTGCCCCCCACCCCGCCCCGTGCCGCTGACGTTCTGGCTGCGCGGCTTTATGACGCCGGGTGTCGCTTTGCCTTCGGCATGCCCGGGGGCGAAGTTCTGACCATCGTGGACGCGCTGGAGCGGGCGGGCATCCGGTTCATTCTGTGCAAGCACGAAAATGCCGCCGCTTTCATGGCTGAGGGAGCCTGGCACCGCACAGGCGCGCCCGGCATCCTGGTGGCCACGGTGGGGCCCGGCGCCTTGAACGGCGTGAACGCCGTTGCCAACGCCCATCAGGACCGTGTTCCGCTGATCGTGCTGGCGGGCTGCGTCGATGCGGATGAGGCGCAGACCTATACCCACCAGGTGCTGGACCAGACCCAGGTGTTCCGCCCGATCACCAAGGCCACCTTCACGCTGAACACGGGTGCGGCCCATGTGATCGCCGACAAGGCCGTTGGCATCGCGACGGAAGGGCGCCCCGGTCCCGTCCATATCGATGTCCCCATCACCGTGGCCGTCACGCCCGTGACACCGCCCGTTTCGGTGCCACGCGCACCAGCCGAACCGGTGGTCCCGGCCCAGCAATCCCTGACGCAGATGCGCGCCGCACTGGCCGCCGCCGAACGCCCGGTTCTGATCGTGGGTGTTGATGCGCTGAACCAGGGATTTGACCCCCGCTGTCAGGACATGGCCGCCACGCTGCGTCGCTTTGTCGAAACCTACAACGTGCCTGTCATCACCACCTACAAGGCCAAGGGGCTGCTGCCCGAGGATCATCCGCTGGCGCTGGGTGGGGCGGGCCTGTCGCCCAAGGCGGACAGGATCCTGTTGCCGGTTGTGCACCGGGCCGACCTGATCATCGGCCTGGGCTATGATCCGATCGAAATGCGGACCGGCTGGCGGGATTTCTACTATCCCGGCATCCAGACCATGATCGACATCACGGCGGAGCCGAACCACCATTACATGCACCAGGCCACCACCAACGTGATCGGCGATTGCGCGGCAACCCTGACAGCCATGAGCGACGGGATCGAACCGCGCACGACGTGGGCGGATGGCGAAATTGCCAAGGCCAGGGCAGATCTTGCAGCCGCCTTCCCGACCGATGAAGACTGGGGTCCTGCCGCCGTGATCGATACCTGCCGGGCCGCCCTGCCGCGCGACGCGCTTGCCACTGCTGACAGCGGTGCGCACCGCATCCTGCTGAGCCAGATGTGGGCGTGTTACGAGCCGCGCGGTCTGATGCAGTCATCCGCACTTTGCACCATGGGCTGTGCGGTTCCGCTGGCGATGGGCGCGCAAGTGGCTGAGCCTGACCGCACGGTTGTCAGCTTTTCCGGCGATGCCGGTTTCCTGATGGTCGCGGGTGAATTGTCCACTGCCGCCGAACTGGGGCTTAGGACCATCTTCGTGGTGTTCGTGGACGCCTCCCTTGCCCTGATCGAGCTGAAACAGCGTCAGCGGCAACTGACAAATGCGGGCGTGGATTTTGCCAAGCACGACTTTGCCGCCATTGGCCGTGCCTTTGGCGGGGCGGGTCATACGGTTTCCTCGCGCGCCGAGCTTCGGGCGGCCCTGGACGCCGCCCGATCCGCGGATACCTTCACTGTCATCGCAGCCGTGATTGACCGGGGGGCGTATGATGGCCGCATCTGACACACCGGGCGCGCTGGACGGGCTGTTTGTCCTTGACCTGTCGCGCATCCTTGCGGGTCCGACGGCCACTCAGTTGCTGGGCGATATGGGGGCAACGGTCATCAAGATCGAAAACCCCGAGACCGGAGGTGATGACACCCGCGCGTGGGGGCCGAACTATGCCAAGGGCGCGGATGGCAACCCGACCGACCTGTCGGCCTATTTCATGGCGGCCAACCGCAACAAGCAATCAGTGGCCGTGGACCTGTCCACCGACGACGGGCAGGACATCGTCCGACAGCTGGCCGCCCGCGCGGATGTGGTGATTGAAAACTACAAACCCGACGGGCTGGTCAAATACGGGCTCGACCACACGACGCTGCGCAAGGCGCATCCCGGGCTAGTCTACTGTTCGATCTCTGGCTTTGGGCAGACCGGCCCAAACCGGGATCAGCCAGGCTATGACCTGATGGCGCAAGGGTATGGCGGGATCATGTCGCTGACTGGCGACCCGGACGGCACGCCAACCAAGGTGGGCGTGGGCATCGCCGATGTCATGTGCGGAATGTATGCGACCATCGGTATTCTGGCCGCCCTGCGCCACCGGGATCAGACAGGCGAAGGGCAACATATCGACCTGAGCCTGGTGGACGCGCAAATGGCGTGGCTGATCAACGAAGGGTGCAATTACCTTGTCTCGGGTCAGGTGCCCGAACGACGCGGCAACGCGCATCCCAACATCGTGCCCTATGACGCCTTTGCCACGTCGGACGGCCACGTGCTGGTGGCCGTGGGCAATGACAGCCAGTTCGTCCGGTTTTGCGACGCCATCGGCGCACCAGAGCTGGGCACGGATCCGCGCTATGCGACCAACCTCAAGCGGATCGAAAACCGGGTCACTCTGACAGCGGCGTTGACGCCCCTCCTTGCGGCCATGACCAAGGACGATCTGCTGGGCAAGATGCACAGCGTGAAGGTGCCAGGTGGTCCCATCCATGACGTGGCCGAAGCACTGAAGTCCGATCAGGCAAAAGCACGCGGTACGGTTGTGCATGTGCCGCGCGACGACGTCGCGGACGGACACGTCCGGCTTCTGGCGAATCCGCTCAAGTTTTCAGCAACACCAGTGACATATCGGCGCCCTCCGCCCCGGTTCGGGCAGGACACGGACGCGGTTCTTGCAACACTGAAGTCTCAAAAACCGCACCAAGACGACACCTGACCCAAGCGCTTTGGCCGGTTTTCGCCTGCTTTCGTCAAATGTGCAGAATTTTTGCTCACATTCCCCCCACCAAACCTTCACGGTTGCGTGTGTCCACCGCACATTACATGTCAAACGGGCTTAGATGTTCTACACCACATCCAGAATACTTACGGTAAGAGGTACCGCCCACATGATGCACGATATCTGCCAAGCGCCGGTCAGCCTGGAGGACCCCGCGCTCGTTGACGAGTGGAACGGTATGATCCGCGCCTTCATGGCGCACGGCACCGCCACGCCGACGCATCTGGGCGCTGTTTTGTCCGGTGCACCGCAATTCGCGATGGGCTTTGCTGCCAAGGGCCTGTTTTCCCTGATGATGGGACGGGCCGAACTTTGGGACGTAGCGCATCAGGCCGGCAAGGACGCCGTTGCCGCGCTGGCCGTGTCTGGCGGCAGCCCCCGGGAACGGTTGTGGGTCCGCGCGTTGGGTGAGTGGTTGGATGGCCGCCCATCCGGCGCAATTGCCGCGATGGAACGCGTGCTGGCTGAACATCCCACAGATACCCTGTCGGCCAAGGTCAGCCATGCCATCCGCTTTATCCTGGGCGATGGCGTGGGCATGCGCGCGTCGATCGAGAACATCCTGGACGCCCACAAAGGCCACGCGCTCGAAGGCTATGTGCACGGCTGCCACGCCTTCACGCTGGAAGAAACGGGCGAGTACGCCGCTGCCGAAGCCGCTGGCCTCAAGGGGCTGGAATTGACAACCGACGACGCCTGGGGCCTGCACGCTGTCGCCCACGTCTATGACATGACATCCCGCCCCGATGCCGGGATTTCCCTGATCGAAAACAACCTTTCTGCCTGGGATCACTGCAACAACTTCCGCTACCATGTGTGGTGGCACAAGGCGCTGCTGCACATGGACCGGGGCGAGAACGACATCGTGCTGGCGCTTTATGATCAGCAGATCCGCGCGGACAAGACCGACGACTACCGCGACATCGCCAATGCAACATCGCTGCTGATGCGGCTGGAACTGGAAGGCATGAACGTATCGAACCGGTGGGACGAGCTGGCGGATTTCGCCCAGAACCGCACCGACGACGGTTGCCTGGTCTTTGCCGATCTGCACTATCAACTGGCGCTTGGTGCCGCAGGGCGTGAAGACGCCAAGGCCGCCATGGCGGCGCGCTTTGCCGTTGATGCCGCACGCCAGGGCGAAATGCCCGCACGCGTCGCCGATCCGGGCAAGGCAGCCCTTGCCGGTCTGAATGCCTTTGCCGAAGGGCGCTATGACGCGGCCTTCCGCGACCTCGCTGCGGCGCGCCCGACCATGCAAACCATCGGCGGCAGCCACGCCCAGCGCGACGTATTCGAACGGATGACCATTGATGCAGGCTTGCGGTCCGGAATGTATGACGCGGTTGAGGCCCTGATCGAAGACAGGATCGCCCGCCGCGCGGGTGTCATCGACCGGTTCGCCGCGACGCGGCTTGCCTCGATCAACGACGCCCGGCGCATCCCTGCGCAATAAGGCGCGGGGAGATGGTGCCCATGTGTAAGGTAAAGTAGACAGCGGCCATGACGTTTGCCGACCCCACGAACACTGCCGCGGCCCCGTCCGCAGCGGCCCCCGCAGCCAATCCGGTGCGGGTGCGCGATATCCGTCTGGATTTCTTTCGTGGCATCGCGATGTTCATCATCCTGTTTGCCCACACGCCCGGCAATTTCCTGACGCGGTGGATTCCTGCCCGCTGGGGTTTTTCCGACGCGACCGAAATGTTCGTGTTCTGCTCGGGCATGGCCTCTGCCATCGCCTTTGGCGCAACCTTTGACCGGGCGGGCTTTGCCCTTGGCACGGCCCGTGTGGGGTATCGCATCTGGCAAGTCTACTGGGCGCATGTGGGCCTGTTTTTTGCCACCGCTGCCCTGCTGGTCTATGTCACCGACCTAGAGATCACGGACCGCAATTACTGGGGTCAGATGAACCTCTGGATGATCTTTGTCGAGCATGACGAGGGGCTTTGGGAAATTCCCAACATGCTGTTCAGCTTCATGACGCTGCAATGGGTGCCGAACCTGTTCGACATCCTGCCGATGTACATGGTGATCCTTGCCATGATGCCGCTGGTCATTGCCCTGAGCCGCGTGCATCTGGGCCTGGTGGCTGCGCTTTGCATCATCCTGTGGGTCTTTGCCCAGCGCCGCTTCATGGAGGCGGCAGGCCTGCCCTATCTCAATTTCACGGCTGAGCCGTGGGTGGGCAGTGACGAGTGGCAACGGCGCTGGTTCCTCAATCCCTTTGGCTGGCAGCTCGTGTTCTTTACCGGCTTTGCCTTCATGCGGGGGTGGTTGCCCAAACCGCCGGTGAACGCGGTACTGATCGGCATCGCCACGATCATCGTGCTGGCGAACATCCCGTTTTCCAGCGTCGGCGTGCGCGACAATGGCGGGCTGGGCCTTGAGTGGGCCCGCGAATGGCGGTCCGAGAACCGTCAATGGATTTCGAAGTCCGACTTTGGGCTCTTGCGCTATGTCCAGTTCCTAGCGCTGGCCTATCTGGCCTGGGTGTTGGCAGGGGACAAGGGCAACCGGTTGCGCGTGACCGCGACCAATGCAATCGCACGGGCCTGGGAAAAAGTGCTTGCCCTGATCCTGAAGGTCGGCCAGCAATCGCTCGCCGTTTTCGTGGTGTCGATCTTTGTCGCCCGCTTCAACGGCTTCGCGATGGATGTTCTTGGCCGCGACACCGGAACTGTTCTGGCCGTCAATGCGTTTGGGTGTGGCGTGCTGATCCTGACCGCCTACCTGGCAGGCTGGTTCAAAACGACCCCGTGGAAACCGAAGGTGACCCGCTGATGCTGCGACGCGAGTTTCTCGCATCTCTGGCCGCCCTCGCCGCGGCGCCGGGCGCCTCCTGGGCGCAGGATGAACCCGGTTTGCAACTGGGCGACGCAACAGCATTCAATCCGGCGGACGTGATCGCGCTGGCGCGCGACAAGGCATCGCGGGCCTATGAGCCCCGCCCGATGATCCCGGAGCCGTGGCAGAACCTGACCTACGACCAGTATCGCAAGATCTGGTTCGACAGCCGCAACGGTCTTTGGGAAGGCACCGACGCGTCCCAACGGGTCGACGTGTTCCCGCCTGGCCTTTACTACCCGCAGGCCATCCGCACCTACGTGGTCGAAAATGGGCAAGCCCGACCGCTGAAGTTCGACTTTGGTGTTTTTGACACCACGGACAAGTTCCCGGCAGACCTGCCCGTGGATGACACGTTGGGCTATTCCGGCCTGCGCCTGCGGGCCGAGCTGCGCCAGCCCGGCATCTACGAGGAATACGCCGTCTTTCAAGGGGCCAGCTATTTCCGGGGCATCGGGACGGGCGACATCTATGGCCTGTCGGCACGCGGCCTTGCCTTGCATACCGCCGACCTGCGCCAAAGCGAGGAATTTCCCGACTTCACCCAATTCTGGCTGGAGCGTCCCGCATCCGGGGCCGCAAAAATCATCGTGCACGCCCTGCTCGACAGCCCGTCGTGCACCGGTGCCTACCGGTTCGAGATCATGCCCGGCCAGCCCTTGGTGATGGAAGTCGAGGCTGAGATTTTCGCGCGCGAAACACTGACCCATGTGGGCATCGCACCGCTGACCTCCATGTTCATGTTCGACGACATGGACAAACAGCGTTTTGATGATTTCCGCCCGGCCGTGCACGACAATGACGGGCTGATGATCCACAATGGCGCGGGCGAAGTAATTTGGCGGCCCCTCGCCAATCCCCGCACGTTGCAGATCAGCGCCTTCGGCGACACAGATCCGCGCGGCTTTGGCCTGATGCAAAGGGCGCGCAAGTTCAGCGACTTCAACGATCTCGAAGCGCTCTATCATCGCCGCCCCGGCCTGTGGGTCACGCCCGGCGAAGGATGGGGGCGCGGCTCGGTCGCGCTGGTCGAAATTCCGACCGACAAGGAAATCTACGACAACATCGTGGCCTATTGGCGACCGTCGGCTGATATCGAGGCCGGGACGTCACACCGCATGACCTATCGGCTGGATTGGGGCGAAGACCCCGCCCCCACCGCCGCCATGCCGTTGCGCGTGCTGAATACGGCCGCAGGTGGCCGCCCCGAAGGTGGACGCATCTTTACCATCGATTTCGAGAACGCGCCGCACGTTCCGGATGACCTGTCCAAGATCGACCGCCTTGTGCGGTCGAGTGCGGGCGATGTGACCGAAGGCATCATCCAGCGCAATCCTGAAACAGGTGGCCCGCGCCTTGCCTTCACCTTCACGGCAGGCGACGCGAATTGGGCCGAGTTCCGCGCGCAATTGCGTCTTGATGGTCAGGCTTTGAGCGAAGTGTGGTTGTACAGGTGGACCGCATGACCCGGCACGCCATGCCCCCTCGCGCGCCGCTTGATATGCCGGCGCAGGATTTTGCCCGCGCGCCATCGCAGGCCGACGCGGGCACCGAACGCCAAGACCCGATCTGGCGCATGGCCGTATTTCTGCCAGCCCTTGCAATCACGGGTCTGACGCTTTGGGGTTTTTACGGGCTGTTCGAGATGTCGGGCATGACCGGATTCGAATATGTGCTGCTGGCGCTGATCGGTCTGACGTTTATCTGGGTCACGATTGCAGTGTCGACCGTTGGCGTGGGTCTGGCCGGGCGGCTTGATCCGACGTGCAAGCCGGCCTCTGCGGACCCTTTGGATGTGGCGCTTTTGGTGCCGATCTACAACGAAACGCCCTGGGATGTCTTCGGCAATTCCGCAGCGATGTTGACGGATCTGACGCGCCGGACGGGCGGCCACCGTTACGCGCTGTTCATCCTGAGCGACACGACGGATGAGGCGATTGCCGACCAGGAGTGGGAGGCGTTTCAAGCGCTGCAAGCCACCGCACCGATGCCCGTGTACTACCGCCGTCGTGAGCAGAATACCGACAAGAAGGTCGGCAATCTCGAAGACTGGATCACCGGGTGGGGTGCCGCGTTCGAGGCGATGCTGGTGCTGGACGCCGACAGTCTGATGACAGGGCGCGCGGTTGACCGGTTGTCGACGGAACTTGCCGCTGATCCCAGGGCCGGTCTGATCCAGAGCTTTCCGCAGCTGATCGGTGCAAATACGCTATTTGCCCGGATGCAGCAGTTTTCGAACATCGCCTATGGCTGGCTTCTGGCCGAGGGGCTGGCGCATTGGGCGCGGACCGAGGGCAACTATTGGGGTCATAACGCGATCATCCGCACACATGCCTTTGCTTCCTCGGCCGGATTGCCGCATTTGCGCAGCCTGTCGGGACGCACCGATCTGATCCTGTCCCATGATTTTGTCGAAGCGTCACTGCTGCGTCGCGCAGGTTGGCGGGTGCGCTTCCTGCCGCGCATCTCCGGCAGTTTCGAGGAAACGCCCGGCACGCTGATTGACTACATCGTGCGCGACCGGCGCTGGTGCCGGGGCAACCTGCAGCACTTGCGCCTATTGGGCACACGCGGACTGCACCCCGTCAGCCGTTTCCACCTGTTCCAGGGGGCTGCTGCCTATCTGATGTCGCCCGCATGGTTTGTCCTGCTGGTGTTCTGGGCGCTTCTGGGTCGCGATTCCGAAACCAACGTGATTTCGTATTTCAACGAGGCGAACCCGCTTTTTCCGAACTGGCCGCCCGCGATGACACATATCGACAGTGCCATCTTCCTGGTTGTGATGTACGCGATGCTGCTGACGCCCAAGATCACCAGTTCGATCATCATTTCGGCAAACGGCAAGGCCGTGCGCTTTTTCGGAGGGCGCCGGGTCTTTGCCGGGGCTGTCCTGACCGAACTGGCGCTGTCGATTGCCTATGCCCCCATCATGATGATCCAACAGACCAAGGCCGTGATCGGGGGAATGTTGGGACGCGGGGGCTGGGCGCCACAAAGCCGAACGGCTCAGGCCTATCCCTGGACCACGTTGATCAAGTTCCATTGGATCGAATCCGCCCTGGGTGCGCTTCTGGTCCTGGGTCTGGGTGCTGGTTTGGTGTCCTGGTGGCTGATCCCGATCGCCGTCAGCCTTGCCTTCGCGGTGCCGCTGTCTGCGCTTAGCGCCTATCCATTGGCACAGTCGCGCCTCTCGGGGTTGCGGCTCGACAATCCTCTGACCCTGCGCGAGCCCGCTATTGTGGGCAGCGCCCGCACGGCACGCGCAGAAATGCGGGCCCGGATCGAAGCCAGCAAAATCGCGGCAGAATAGGCGCGCAAGCACCGCTAGGGCGTTTCACCGTCCGGTGCGGTGTCGGTGACGTGTTCTCTTGGAAATGTGCCAGAGTGTGCTGGCCGTTCGGCACCCCTTGCCATCGATCACGTCGGCACAGGCAGGCAAACTCTTTTTGTTTTGATCAGGCAGACAGTGGCATCGAGGCCCAGGCACAACCGCGCTTGCTTGAACCGCGCGCTACTCGGCCACCCACGTCACGGTCGGCAAGCCGCGCTTCAGCCAACCGGGTCCTGCACCGGATCCCAGCATACCCTCGGGAACGTCAATGATGTTGGAAAAGCCCGCGTCGGTCAGGCGTCGTGTCATGTTGCGGGACCGCACGCCCCGCGCGCAGATCAGCGCGACAGGCGTATCCGTCCGGCCGTTTGTGCGGGTCAAGAGCACATCCGTAAAGTCCTTGCGGCGCATGTCGATGGGCACCGCGCCCTCGCCGATGCCGGTACGCGACCATTCGTCGGGGCGGCGAATGTCAACCAGAATGATGTCCCCATTGACCGCCGCAACATGCGCATCGGGTGTGCTGAGCGTTCCATCCACCCCGGCCTGGGCCGAGATGTTGTACCAGCGGGAGGCAAACACCGCACCGCCGACAACGGCGGCACCCGTCAAAAGGCCAAAGCCCCGGCGCGACATGCGCGCCGGGGCCTGCGCCCGATCAGTTTCGGGGGGGTGTTCGGGCGTGTTGGTCATGTCAGGTTTTCGGTGCTTCGCTCGTGAATTTCGGGATCGTACTGTCCGAAGCCGCGTCATCCTCGATACTCACCCAGTTGGTTTCGGATTTCGAGATGTTGCCGGGAATGTCTTCCTCCCAGAACCCGACAACCACATCCGTGATGTTCAGGTACAGCTTGTCATCAACGATGCGCCACAGGTTGGGGTTGGCAGGAACCTTGCCGCCCTGGGCAACGCCGTAAGCACAATGACCGTCGTATTGAGGTGCATAGCGGGCTGGGTCAGCGACAAACTTGTCGCGGTTCTCTTCGGTGGAAAATGCAAATGTCGCGCCGTTGTACTCTGCCGTGATGTTGGCGTTGCCTGGCACGCCCGCGGTCTGTGTTTGGCCGACAGGTTTGGATGGCAGGTCAAAATATGCCACGACGTCATATCCCGAAACGGCAAAGCCGGTCTCGTCTACATACTGATCTCCCGCGAACGCCGCAGAAGCAAAAGCAAGCGCGCTGGTAGCAGCAGCGGCAAGGGTCATCGAAAAGCGGTTCATCATCCGGTGTCATCCTTTGTCAAACTGGGACCCGCGCAGTGTTGCGCCGGATGATCGGACAATAAGGGCGCACGGTCCAGCATTTCAGCCCTTCTCGCGGCGATGTGAGGACGCGCGGGAATACGTGATCATTCACAGGGGATACTGCGCCCTAGCGCAGACGGGGCGGGCGGTCCGGGTCCATGCCTGGTGCGACCGGTTCTGGTGACCGTGCCGGGGCGGGCTGCGGCAGGTCGAACCGCAGACCAACACGGGCCAGTCTTTCGGTCACCGGATCAGCGGCATCAAAAAATCCAACATCCATCGCGCCCGCCTCGATCCCCGAGAAGGTCAAAGCCTCGGAAGCGGCACGGGCCAGCGCATCCTCTGCCCCCGGCGCGGCACCCACGAAGGCGAGCATGTGGCCGGACACGCCCGCATCATCCGTGGTCCCCACCAGATAGGCGATCTGGGCCAATCCGGTTGCTGTCGCCAGCTTGGTGTCCAGGGCGGCAATCAGAATGTCCGGCAATCCGGCGGGGGCGGACACCTCGGCCAGGCGCGCCTCAACTTCGTCAGGCCCATGTCCCAGCGTTTGGGCCAGCCACCGGACGCCATCCGCATCCAGCAGAAAGGACGAGGGTGCAACATCGAGGTTCAGACCAAGACCAAGACCCTGTTCCGCCAGCAGCTGTGCAATAACGCGGCCGGACAGCGCGGCATAAGGGGCCTCTGCCCCAACAAAGGCGGCAAGCCGTTCTTCACGATCAAAAACAAGCACCAGTGGGCCTGCGCCCGGATCAAACACTTGCGGCGTGACCTGATCACCGGTCGCCTCTGCTTCCAACAGCAGAAAGAGTTCTGCATCGCCCAGCCGTTCAAAAAACCGCAGGCGAACGCTGTCATCCTCGGGCGCTGCCTGCATGGAAGCATGAGCCTGATCCAATACTGTTTCCGTCACGCCAGTACCTCTTTCACCCGCGCCCGCAGCACGGGCAGCACGTCTTCCTCGAACCACGGGTTCTTCTTCAGCCACCCGGTATTGCGCCATGACGGATGAGGCAAGGGAAAGGCCCGGGGTGCAAAGTCACGCCACGACGCGACCGTGTCGCGCACCGACATCCTGGTGCCCAGATGCCAGGACTGCGCATAGCCCCCGATCAGCAGCACCAAAGGTACGTCGCCCAAATGGTTCATAACCTGGGTTCGCCATGTCGTGGCGCAGATTTTCGGCGGCGGACGGTCGGACCCCTTGGCGTCGTAGCCCGGAAAACAGAACGCCATCGGAACGATCGCCAGCTTGTCGCGATCATAAAACGTTGCCTCATCCATCCCCAGCCAATCGCGTAACCGGTCGCCGGAAGGGTCGGTAAAGGGTCTTCCGCTTTCATGCACGCGCGCTCCGGGCGCCTGTCCTGCGATCAGAATGCGCGCGCCGGGCTTGAACCACACGACTGGGCGCGGCCTGTGGGCCGTCTCGGTCGCGGCAAAGCGGTCGGCGCAAAGGGTGCAGGCACGAATGTCATCGGTCAAAGCCATGGCAAGCACCTAAGCGCGTTCAGGCACTTAGGCAATTACTTCGAGGATTGTCGAAATAAGTCTTGCGCCAGCCATTCATTTCGACAATTCTAGAAATATGAAAATAGATTCGCATCATCCGCTTGATCTGACGCGCGCTGCCGCTGCTTTTGCCGCGCTTGGATCCGAACAGCGCTTGTCGGTTCTGCGTATGCTTGTCCGGGCGGGTCCGGACGGGTTGAGCATCGGTGATTTGGGCGCGCGCACTGGTGTTACAGGCTCGACCCTGACCCACCACGTCAAGATCCTTCATAGCGCAGGCCTTGTGACACAAGCGCGTCAGGGCCGATCGATCATCTGTGCGGCTGTCGCCTTTGACGAAGTGCAGGACTTGTCGAATTTCCTTCTGACCGAATGCTGTGCAGACAGCCCCAACCAGGATCACGATCATGGCTGACACCACGTCCCCCTCCTCCACGCCACGGCTCTGGGCGCGTATCGACCGTGTCTGGCTTGCCGCCGCGCTGATCATCGGCGTCGTGGCCTTGATCGACTTTCCCCGGACCGATGATGTGATCACCTTTGCGGCCAGGGCGTTGCTGGGCACCCTGCCCTTTATTGCCTTCGCCGTCTTCGCAATCGCCTATCTGAAAGCGACCGGTGCCGAAAACCTTCTGGCCAAGGCATTTCAGGGCAACCCTGCGCGCATGATCGTCATGGCCGCATTGCTGGGTGGGTTATCGCCCTTTTGCTCATGCGAAGTCATCCCGTTCATCGCCGCCCTGCTGGCCGTCGGTGCGCCGCTGGCCGCCGTCATGGCCTTCTGGCTTGCCTCGCCGCTGATGGATCCGGCCATGTTCGCCATCACCACCGGTGCCATCACGCTGGACTTCGCAATTGCGAAAACGCTCGCCGCTGTTGCGCTTGGCCTTTTTGGCGGGTTCGGCACTTTGATGCTTTCGCGGACGCCCATTTTTACCGACCCGTTGCGGGAAAAGCCCGCCGTGGGTGGATGCTGTGGGGTCAAGGCGCCCTTCTCCGCCACGCCTGTCTGGTCATTCTGGCAGGTTCCGGAACGGGTACAGATCTTTCGCCATGCGGGGCTCGAAAACGGGGTATTCCTGCTGAAGTGGCTGACACTTGCCTACGTGATCGAAGCGCTGATGGTCTACTACATGCCCGCTGATTTCATCGCCAATGTCTTGGGTGGCGGGGGCTTGGGCACCATTCTGTTGGGTGCGTTCGTGGGCATGCCCGCCTACCTCAACGGCTATGCCGCGGCCCCATTGATCGGCGACTTGTTGGATCAGGGCATGGCACCGGGTGCCGCGATGTCCTTCATGATCGCGGGCGGTGTCAGTTCGATCCCGGCCGCACTTGCTGTCTGGGCGCTGGTCAAGCCGCGCATTTTTGCGGCCTATCTGGGCTTTGCCCTGATCGGGTCCGTTCTGACCGGCATCGCGTGGCAAATGATCGCCTGACCGCCACACCCCCTGCCGAATTCGCGTCAACCGGCCCGGCGATGCATCCGCCGGGTTGCCCCTTTGCCGCCACATGCGCTAAGCCGCTTTAGCAATAATACGGGTGGAGCGCACATGTACCGCGTCTGGAGTTTTCTGACCAACTATTCTCTGTTGCTGATCCTCGGCGCGGTCACTGCCCTGATCTGGGCCAATATTGACGCCCATTCCTATCACCATTTCGTGGAATATCCGGTTTGGTTCAACGATTGGATCGGCGTCGATTATGACTATTGGAAAAAGCTCTATGGCGACGGGTACGACAAGTATGACGCTGGCGGCGCGGCCAAGGTTCTGTCTGCCCACTACTTGATCAACGACATGGCCATGGCCCTGTTCTTTGGCATCGCGGCCAAGGAAGTGTGGGAGGCCGTCGTCCTCAAGAACGGTTCGCTGCGCGGAAAAAAGGCCGCAACCCCCTTGTTTGCAACGGTGGGCGGTATGGTTGGCCCCATCTCGGTCTACCTCGGGCTTGCCGTGCTGCTGGGGTCCGACACTTATGATGCTGTCGCCAATGGCTGGGCCATTCCCACTGCCACCGACATCGCGTTCAGCTATCTGGTCGGGCGTATCGTGTTTGGCGCGGGCCACCCTGCCGTGCGGTTCCTGCTGCTGCTGGCCATCGCGGATGACGCGGCGGGCCTGATCATCCTTGCGATCTTCTACCCCTCTGGTGAACTGGCGCTGGAATGGCTGCTTTTGTCGGCCTTCGCCGCCGTGGCCGTCTTCTTTATCTTCAACTGGTTGCCCCGGCGCATGGACCAGCACAAGCAGGACCGGCCCAATTCGACATGGGTGCGCAAAACGCTTGGCTTCTGGCCCTATGCCGTGGCGGGCTGTGTCAGCTGGTACGGGTTCATGGCGTCGGGCCTGCACCCGTCGCTGGGCCTTTTGCCCATCGTACCGGCCATTCCGCACGCAGACCGTGCCTTCGGCATCTTCTCGGAGGCCGAGAAATACCTGACCGACCTGCTGAACCAGATCGAACACGCGCTGAAATCACCCGTGGAAATCGTGCTGTTCTTCTTTGGTCTCCTGAACGCAGGGGTTGCGTTCAGCGCCATCGGGGACGCGACGTGGCTCGTGCTGGCGGGCTTGCTGATCGGCAAGCCCGTCGGCATCCTGATCTTCGGTTGGTTGGCCGCACGACCGCTTGGACTGGGCATTCCCGAAGGCATGCGCATTATCGACCTGGTGGTCATCGGCTGTGTGGCTGCCATCGGCTTTACCGTGTCGCTGTTCTTCGCCTCCGCCGCCTTCGATGCAGGGCCGGTTCAGGATGCGGCCAAGATGGGCGCGCTCTTCAGCTTTATCGCTGCGGTGATCTCGATTGTCGTGGGGCGGCTCACGCGGGTCGAAAAACAGGAAGCTTGACCTTCACACCCCGTCACGACTGCGTGGCGGGGGATGCTCCATTGTCAATTCCCCTGCAACAATGCCCGCCTGAACCTATACATTTATCGGGACATTGGACATAATATCGCCAAAGTCGGTGAATAGACCGTTAAGACCCCTCTGGTAACGAGGGCACCGGTCGCCCACCTGAAGGTGTGGGGGCAGAGCAGACACCGCGGAGCAACGCAAGGATGCTTGAGTTCGAAAACGTATCCAAGTCCTTCTGGACGGGCACACAGCGCAAGGTGATCCTTGACCGTGTGTCCTTTCGGGTGGAATTGGGCAATTCGTTTGGCATTCTGGCCCCGAACGGCACTGGCAAGACGACGCTGATCAACATGATGGCGGGCCTCGAAAAACCCGACGAGGGCGAGATCCGCCGCAGCTGCAACATCTCGTTTCCGCTGGGCTTCATGGGGGGCGTGCTGCCCAAGATCTCGGCGCTGGAAAACTCCCGCTACATCGCGCGGCTCTATGGGCTCGACCCCGACTATGTCGAAAGCTTCTGCCGCTGGCTCTGCAACCTGGGCGAATATTTCGACCAGCCGCTCGGCACCTATTCATCGGGCATGCGGGCGCGCTTTTCCTTTGCACTGATGCTCGCGCTCGACTTTGACATCTATCTGATTGACGAGGGGATGCCCGCATCCACCGACGTCGAATTCAACCGCAAAGCCGGTGATGTGCTGCAGGAACGATTGCGCACCACCACCATTATCATTGTGTCTCACCAGGCCCAGACGCTCGAAAAGTTCGCGCGCTCTGCGGCTGTGCTGCTGGACGGCAAGCTGCATATGTTCGACACGCTCGAAGAAGCGAAACGGCTCTATGACTACGAAACCCAAAGCTAGAAAATTTCGCATCAAGCGGACGGCGCCCGCGCTTGGCACGTCGCATGCCGCCACCGCGCGTGATGATGGCCCGCAAGCTGCTCAACCTGCCGCGCCGGCAGCACCGCCGCCGAAACATCCGCCGGCCACTCCGCAACAGGGCGAGGTTGCGTCGGCCACCGAGGTCCAAAGCGAAAACACCATCGACACGATCCGGCAAGAGGGGCTGACGGGCCGCCAGCTGCGGATGGCCCGCAGGGTTGCACAGAAACACGGGCTTGCGCCCACGTCGGATTTCGACGCCGTGCGCCTTCTGCGCGCACAGGGGATCGACCCGTTCCAACGGTCGAACATGCTGGAACTTGTGGTGCCGCAGGCCGGGGCCGAACCGCATGAAGGCGGCGCACCTGATGCATTCGCGAACCTGCCTGCCACCACCGGCGGCGCGGGCGCCGCGCGCACCCAATTGCCGCAAACGATCCAGCCCAAGCAGCAACAGCTTCCCTCGACCGAGTTGAGCCCCGCGGAACGGCGCACACAGGAAATCCAGAACATCCAGCGCGACATTGCACGCCGTCGTCGCAAGAAGATGGGCCTCCTTCTGGTCCGGCTCGCGTTCTTTGTCGTGTTGCCCACGTTCCTTGCGGGATACTATTTCTATTCCATCGCCACGCCGATGTATGCGACCAAGTCCGAGTTCCTGATCATCCAGAACGAGGGATCGGGTGGCGCCGGGCCGCTGGGTGGCCTCCTGCCCACGCAATTTGCCAACAGCTCGGACAGCATTGCGGTCCAGAGCTTTCTGCAATCAAAGGATGCGATGCTGCGGCTGGACCGTGACGTGGGCTTCAAATCGCATTTCACGCAGGACTGGATCGATCCGATCCAGCGCCTGAGCGACGATCCCACAAACGAAGAGGCATACAAGACGTTCACCAAGAACGTCAAAATCGGTTACGACCCGACCGAAGGTATGATCCGCATGGAAGTCGCAGCCGCAGACCCTCAAGTGTCGGCAGAGTTTTCCAGCCAACTGATCGACTATGCCGAAGAACGGGTGAACGGGCTGTCTGCCCAAAAGCGTGACGACCAGATGCGCGACGCCCGCGAAGGGTTCGAACGGGCAGAGGCGGAACGCCGCGCCGCGCAGGAAAACCTGGTGCGCCTGCAGATCGAGGGTTCAACGCTTGACCCGGAAGGCGTCATCGCCAGCCTGCGCGCCCAGATCGGGCAGCTGGAAACGCAGATCATCGAAAAGCAGATCGAACTGCAAAGCCTTCTGAACAACTCCCGCCCCAATCAAAGTCGCGTGGACGGTGCACGCAGCACGCTTGAGATCCTCGAAAACCAGCTTGCGCTGCTGAATGCCAAGATGACCGATGTCAGCCAGGGCGAAAACTCGCTGGCCGAACTGGCGGCGCGCATCCAGATTGCGCAGGCCGACCTCGCGTCGCGCGACCTGATGCTGCAATCGGCCCTGCAACAGATGGAACAGGCCCGCGTCGAGGCCACGCGGCAGGTGCGCTATCTGACAGTGGCCGTGGAACCCATTGCCCCCGAGGAACCGACCTATCCGCGCGCATTCGAAAACACGATCTTGGCTTTCCTCGTCTTTGCAGGCATCTATCTGATGATCTCGCTTACCGCGTCGATCCTCAGAGAACAGGTGACCAGCTAGGGTCAGGACCCAAAATGAAACATGTTGAAGTCGCCGGTTTGACGATCGGCAATGATCGCCCGTTGACAGTGATCGCAGGGCCCTGCGCCCTGGAAAGTGTTGATCTCGGACAGGAAGTTGCGGGCCGCATGAAAGAAGTCTGCGCCGCCGCGGGCGCGCAATATGTCTTCAAGGCCAGCTACGACAAGGCCAACCGCACCTCGCTGTCCGGTGGCCGGGGCATGGGTCTTGATGAAGGGCTCAAGGCCCTGCAATCGGTCAAGGACGCCATCGGCGTTCCGGTCCTGACGGACGTACACACCGAAGCGCAATGTGCGCCCGTCGCCGAAGTGGCTGACATCCTGCAAATCCCGGCATTCCTCTGCCGCCAGACTGATATGCTGCTGGCCGCGGGCGCCACCGGTGCGGTCGTGAACATCAAAAAGGGTCAGTTCCTTGCCCCCTGGGAAATGCCCAACATCGTCACCAAGGTCGAAAGCACCGGCAACACCCGTATCCTGCTGACCGAACGCGGCACCTCCTTTGGCTACAACACGCTGGTGGCCGACATGCGGTCGCTGCCCCAGATGGCGCAAACCGGTTACCCGGTTGTCATGGACGCCACCCATTCGGTGCAACAACCGGGTGGCAAGGGGGGCTCATCCGGCGGCCAGCGCGAGTTTGCGCCGGTCATGGCCCGCGCCGCCGTGGCCATCGGCGTGGGCGCGGTGTTCATCGAAACGCACCCCAATCCCGATACCGCCCCGTCGGACGGGCCCAACATGATCTATCTCGACCAGATGCCCGCCCTGATCGAAACGCTCATGCAATTCGACGCGCTTGCCAAGGCGCGGCCCATGACAGCTTAAGTCCGCGAGTTTTTCACATGACCAAACCTGCCGACACCGTGACCCCGAACACGTGGAATTTCCTGCGCGATCCGATGATCAAGCCGACAGGCTTTCGCGAATATGACGCGCGCTGGAAGTACCCGGACGAGATCAACCTGCCAGGCATGACCGCCCTGGGACTTGGTCTTGGCACGCAAATGCAGCGGCGCGGGATCGATCCGGTCATCGCCGTGGGCAACGATTACCGCGACTATTCGCTGTCGATCAAAAACGCGTTGATGCTGGGGCTGATGCAGGCCGGCATTCAGGTCAAGGATATCGGGCCTGCCCTGTCCCCCATGGCCTATTTCAGCCAGTTCCATCTGGATGTGCCAGCCGTCGCCATGGTCACGGCCTCGCATAATCCGAACGGCTGGACCGGCGTGAAAATGGGTTTTGACCGCCCCCTTACCCACGGCCCGGACGATATGTCGGAACTGCGCGATATCGTGCTGAACGGCGCGGGCGAACCGCGTCCCGGCGGTGGCTATGAATTCGTGCACGGCGTACGAGAGGCGTATCTCGATGACCTCGCCCGCGACTTCAAAATGACACGCAAGCTCAAGGTTGTCTGCGCCACCGGCAACGGCACAGCCGCCGCTTTCGCGCCGGATCTTTTGCGCCGCATCGGGGTCGAGGTGGTCGAAAGCCATGCAACGCTCGACTACACCTTCCCCAACTACAACCCGAACCCCGAAGCCATGGAAATGCTGCACGACATGTCGGCCAGCGTGACGGCATCAGGCGCGGACCTCGCGCTTGGCTTTGACGGTGACGGCGACCGTTGCGGCGTTGTGGATGACGAGGGCGAAGAGATCTTTGCCGACAAGGTCGGTGTCATCATGGCCCGCGACCTGTCGAAACTGCACCCGAACGCCACCTTTGTCGCGGACGTGAAATCCACAGGCCTCTTCGCTTCGGACCCCGAGCTTAAGGCCAACGGCGTGACGGCGGACTACTGGAAGACCGGCCACAGTCACATGAAACGGCGGGTCAAGGAATTGGGCGCTTTGGCCGGTTTCGAAAAATCCGGGCACTACTTCCTCGCCGAACCCGTGGGGCGTGGATACGACTGCGGCATGCGGGTCGCGGTCGAGATCTGCAAGCTGATGGACCGGAACCCCGATATGAAGATGTCGGACCTGCGCCGCGCGTTGCCCAAGACCTGGTCGACGCCCACCATGTCGCCATATGCATCCGACACGGAGAAATATGACATCCTGGACCGGATCGTTCAGAAACTGACCGCTTTGGCAGATACTGGCGGCACCGTCGCGGGTCGCCAGATCAAGAGCGTGGTTACCGTCAACGGCGCGCGCGTGATCCTTGATAACGGGGCCTGGGGGCTGGTCCGCGCATCGTCCAACACGCCCAACCTGGTTGTGGTTTGCGAGAGCCCCGAAAGCGAAGACGAACTGCGTGCCATCTTTGCCGATATTGATGCAGTGATCCGCACCGAGCCGGGCGTCGGGGACTACGACCAGACATTCTGAGCGCAAGTGTTCAGGCCGCAGAACGGGCAATTTTTCGCCACCCGCCAAGCGGGAATGGACGCACCGTGTCATACTGTTGTGACGATCCTCCTGCACCGTCCGTGTAGGCAAAATTGCCACCAAAAAACTGCCACCTGACAGGAAGCAATCATGAAAAGAATTGAACACGACGCCCTCTCGTTCGACGAGTGGGACGAACATCATTTCCCCCGCCCCGAAACCAACGATTTTGATGCCGTGGTTGACCGCGCCATTTCGCGTCGTGGTTTCCTTGGCAGCGTGCTCGCCTTTGGGTCGGGTGCTGCCGTGATGGGTACCGGCATGCTCAAGGGCACCACGGCGATGGCACAGCAATCGTCGCGCTTCGCGTTTGAGCAATTGGCCCCCCAAACCGACGGCACCGTGCACGTGCCCGATGGCTACAAATGGGACGTTTTGGTCCGCTGGGGCGACCCGCTGTTCTCGGACGCGCCTGCATTCGATGCAGCAACCGGCATCCCGACCGCAGGATCGGACCGCGTCTTTGGTGAAAACACCGACGGTATGGAACTGTTCCACATCGGCGATACCGAACTGCTGGTTGTCAACAGCGAATATGTGAACACCAAGATCAACCTGCCTGCCGATCAGGAAGGCAATCCTGCCTCTGCCGACGATATCGTGCGCCTGCAGAACTTCCAGGGCGTCAGCGTCATGGAAGTGACCGAAGATGAAGACGGATGGAAAGTGGTTGTCGACAGCCCTTACAACCGCCGCATCCACCACCGCACGCCCATGCAGATTGACGGCCCCGCCGCGGGTCACGACCTGCTGAAAACCGACGCGGACCCCACCGGCACTGCATCGCTTGGCACGTTCAACAACTGTGGCTCTGGCCGGACGCCCTGGGGCACCTACCTGACCTGCGAAGAGAACTTCAACGGCTATTTCGGCACAACAGAAGAACTGTCGCTGTCTGATGTGCATGCCGCCGGGTTCCAGCGCTACGGCGTGAACACCGACGTAGATACGGGCCGCTACAACTATCACGGTTTTGACGAACGGTTCGACATCTCGAAGAATCCGAACGAGCCGCATCGCGCGGGCTATATTGTCGAGATTGACCCCTGGAACCCTGACTCGACGCCGGTCAAGCACACCGCATTGGGACGTTTCAAGCACGAGAACGCCGCCTATGCCCTGACACCCGAAGGGCAGGTTGTGGTCTATATGGGCGACGACGAACGCGGCGAATACATGTACAAGTGGACCAGCCGTGACATCTATGTTCCCGGCGGCGACACCTCGACCTTGCTGAGCGAGGGCACGCTTTCGGTTGCCAAGTTCAACGACGACGGCACCGGCACCTGGATCGCGCTGACGCCGGAAGACACCGGCATGACCGAAGCGGAAATTGCTGTCTTCACACGGATGGCGGGCACCGCCGTTTCGGCCACCACCATGGACCGTCCCGAGTGGATCGCGGTCAATCCGACCGCGGTGGAGGCATATTGCTGCCTCACCAACAACTCGCGCCGCGGGGCCACCAATGATGACGGGTCGATCCGCACCAATGCGGCTGGCGAACCCATGGTCCCCAACGCCCCCAACCCGCGCGAGATCAACCGCTATGGTCAAATCGTGCGCTGGCGTCCGCACAACGATGACCACGGTGCATCTACCTTTGACTGGGACCTGTATGTCATGGCTGGCAACCCGACCGTGCACACCGATGGGCCCTATGCCGGATCGGCAAACATCAATGCGGGCAACCTCTTCAACTCGCCCGACGGGATGCAGATCGACACCACCGGCCTGATCTGGATCCAGACGGACGGAGACGACGACAACGAGGGGGAATTTGCCGGCATGGGCAACAACCAGATGCTGGCAGGTGATCCGGTGACAGGCGAAATTCGCCGTTTCCTGACCGGCCCCAACGGGTCCGAAGTGACCGGTCTGACATGGTCAGCGGATCGCCGCACCATGTTTGTCGGCATCCAGCACCCCGGCGCACCATTCCCGGATGGCGACGGATCGCTGCCGCGGTCGGCCATTGTTGTCGTGAAACGCGACGACGGCGCATTGGTCGGCTAAGACCAGCCGCATAACCGCAGACAGGGCGCCTCGTTTCGAGGCGCCCTTTTTTGTCGGTCAAAGCACATGTTTGGTCACGGATTTCCACCCGGTATCCGTAGCCCGATCGCGGTTACCCGCCGACCAGTGACGGCAACGTCAGCGAGATTGCAGGCACAAAGGTAATCAGCATCAAGGCGACAAGAATTGCGATGTAGAACGGCCAGATCGTCCGCACCGCCTTTTCCATCGGCAGCTTGCCGACAGCACATCCAACAAAAAGGCAGGACCCGACAGGCGGCGTGCACAACCCAAGACCCAGATTGACCAACAGGATCATCCCGAATTGCAGCGGATCAATGCCAAGGCTGTTTGCGACCGGCAGAAAGATCGGCGTACAGATCAGGATCAGCGCCGCCATGTCCATGATCATCCCAAGGATCAGCAAAACCAGGTTGATCATCAGCAAGATAAGGATCGGGTTTTCCGTGAGGCCGGTCAAAAGATCAACGGTCTTGGCAGGGACCCGATAGAAGGTCAGCATGTATGCAAACGCCCCTGCGCACGCGATCAGGATCATGACCATGGCGGTGGTACGCACCGAAGAAATGACCGCCGTCTTGAACTTGTCCAACGTGATGGATCGATAGACCAGAAGCGTCACCAGAAAGGCATAGATGGCGCCGAACGCACCGGATTCGGTCACCGTGAACACGCCAGACAGCACGCCACCCACAATGATGACCGCCGTCAGCAAGCCCGGGATTGCCCCAAGGAATGCCATCATCAGGGCCGTCCAGCCGGGGAACTTTTCTGCGCTGTAACCCCGTTTGACCGCGACGAGATACGCAGCTGCCGCAAGGCAGATGCACATCAGAATGCCCGGCACGACGCCTGCCAGAAACAGTTTCGAAATCGAGATACCGCCTCCTGCCGCGATGGCAAAGATGATCATGTTGTGGCTGGGCGGGATGATGATACCGGCAATGGACGAGGTCACGGTGACATTGACAGCATAGTCCGCATCGTAGCCCTTTTCCTTCATGACCGGCACAAGGATCGACCCGAGAGCAGAAATGTCGGCAATGGCCGATCCGGAAATGCCGCCAAACAGCATCGACGAAAACACGTTCACGATCCCCAGACCGCCGCGCACAGCGCCCACCGCTGCCTGGGCAAAGCGGACAAGCCGCATGGCGATGCCGCCATGGAACATCAGCTCGCCCGCGAAAATAAAGAAAGGGATCGCCATCAGGGCAAAGACGTTGATGCCCGACACGATCCGCTGAAAGCCGATCATCAGCGGCAGCCCTTCGAACCAGAACGCGACGATTGCGGAGATACCGAGAGCAAAGGCGACCGGGGTGCCGATCACGACACAAAAGGCGAAAGCGCCCAGAAGAACTGCGATTCCCATGGGCCGGTCCTATTCGATGCTGTCGGCGCGTTCATCCGCACCCAGGAACAGGCGGATGAGATGACCAGCCGAAAAAAGCAGGATCAATCCTCCGCCAATGGTAAGTGGCAAGGATCGCAGGCCTTCGGGAACCTGGAGCAGCGGGATAAGGGATCCCCATTTGAACAGGGTCAGTTGCCATCCATACCACAACATCAGTCCGCCAAAGCCCGCCATGGCAAGGTCAGAGACACCCAGCAGAATGAACCGAACAGGTTTGGAAACTGAACTGCGCAAGATGGAGACCGACAGATGCGTATTCTCATGCACACCAACCGCCGCCCCCAGAAATGCGATCAGCATAACAAGAAGCAACGCGACCTGTTCCACCCATGTGGGGGTCGCGTTCAGGACATAGCGACCAAAGACCAACCAGCCGAAAATGACCGTCAGCACAACAAGTGCAGTTCCCGTCAGAATCTTGCAAAGAAGGGCAATTCCATCCAGCACAACAGACATGCTCTGCAACTGCGGCCTGTGCAATGCGTCACTCATGAAGTGGTCCTTGAGATACAGGGACCCGGCTCCGCCTTGGCAGAACCGGGACGTCTTCGAAGCTTGATCCGGAACCAGGTTACTCGGTGGCCTGGATCATTTCGACCAGAGGCCGCAGGCCTGGATTGCTTTCGAAATAGGCTTCGTAGACGGGACCCATCGCGTCCTGAAAAGGACCTTTGTCAGCGATTTCATTGACGATCACGCCACCGGCTTCTACTGCTTCGCGGCTGGCTGCTTCGCGAGCGGCCCACAATTCACGCTGCAGGATCGCCGATTCCTGGGCCGCTTCGGTTACCGCGGCCTGCATGTCGGCAGACAGCGCCTGGAAAGCGGCCGTGTTGACGCAGATGCATTCGGGAATAATCAGGTGCTGCGACAGAGAGTAGTAGCCCGCAACTTCATAATGCCCGGTGGATTCGTAGGACGGCCAATTGTTTTCGGCACCGTCCACGACACCCGTTTTCAAGGCCTGGTACACTTCGGCAAATGCCATGGGCGATGGGTTGCCACCCAGTTGCGCAATCATCCCTGTGAACAGGTCGTTGTTCATCACACGCACTTTCATTCCCGCGACATCCGCTGGCGTATTGATTGCCTTGTCGCCGTTGTAAAAGGACCGCGCCCCGGCGTCATACCAGGCCAAAGGGGTCAGCCCCTTGGCGGCCATGCCTTCGGCAATTGCCGCCCCACCCTCGCTGTCGAGAACCCGGAACATATGCGGGACGTCCTTGAAGACAAACGGCAGTGACACGACATTCGCCTCGGCGACAATGGGACCGATGGGACCAAGGTTGAAGTTGCCGACTTCAAGCGCACCGGCGCGCACCTGCTCGACCGCGTCAGGCTGGCTGCCCAATGTCCCGCCATGGAACATTTGCAGCGTCACCTCGCCGCCCGTTTTTTCGGCCAGCAACTCTGCGAATTTGTCCATGGCGACGGTGTTTGGATAGCCGTCGACGTGGATGTTCCAGCCACGCCAGTCTGCCGCGTTGGCCGTAACGGCCATGACTGCGGCAGCTGCCGCACCGACCAGTGATTTGGTGATGTTGTTGAACATGAAGTCCTCCCTTGCGATCTGAGCCAGTTCGATAGCGCGCCCTGCTTTGCCTTGGACGCGGGTATGTCCCGCCTTGACCGGCAAAAGACGGCAACTTGGCGTCTTGATGCACTCATCAGACTACTAGTATACCAGTTCTGTCAACTGAATTGTTTTGCCCATACGCCCAGCGAAGTGCGCCACCGAGGACCGAAAACACAAACGATCGGGCAGGTCAGGCGGTGCCGCGCACCGGGCGATTGTTCGTGATGTTGAAGGTCATGCCGTCCAACAATTCGGCAAGATCAGGTCGCGCAGCGGGACCGTTGGAAATGTCGACCAGCATCAATGTGCCGTCGGGGCGAATGCCAAATGCGCCAGGTTCCGCAAAGCGATCCGAGGTTTCCGCCTCTGACAGTGGGTCAGAAACATAAAGCCCAAGCGACCGCATCTGAAGTTCGGTCAATCCGTATCCAAGGTCGAAGTTCCACGCAAATTCAGCCTGATCCAGACGCGCCTTTTCCTCGGTATCGGCAGAGACGACAAGGACATCCATGAGGTCCGTCCACTCAGACAACATATCATTCAGCTTGTTGAGGAACCGCTTGCATCGCGGGCAGTGTCGCCCGCGGTAAACGAACAACATGGTCCAGCGTTCCTTGGCCTGACCGACCGAGACCGCGCCTGCACCCACAGTCGCGAACTCAAACGGGCCGACGGGCTTTCCGACGTGGGGCTTCGGTGTCATCTTGGCAATCCCCTGCTCTCAGGTGTCATCAGGGACGAAGTAGTCCGCATTGGTTTGAGATATCTGGTTGATCGTCTCGTCCAGCCGGGACAGGTGATGAACACCGACCTGGATCGCGGCACCCGCGTCGTGGTTCTGAATGGCTGTCGCGATCGCGCGGTGATCCTCCACCAGCTCGGGCATGCGGTCCCCCTTGGACAGGCTAAGGGTGCACAACCTGTCAACTTTCGACTTTTCGGCCAGTATGACATCGAAGGCGAATTCCGACCGCGCAATCTGGCAAATCAGTTTGTGAAACTCGTAGTCAAGTGTGTTGAAGCGGTCGATGTCCCGGTCTCTGACGGACTGTTCCTGCAAGTTCAATGCCGCGCCAAGCTGACTCGCACCGTCATCGTCGCACTGCTCTGATGCACGCATCAGCACTTCCTTTTCGACCGACAGGCGGACAAAGCGTGACTTAACGATTTCGCGCATGGAAAAGCGTTTCACCTCGGTGGCGCGTTGCGGGCGGATCAGCAACAAATCCAAAGTGGCCAACCGGTTGAACGCGTCCCGAACCGGTTGTCGCGACACACCGAATTTCGTGGCGATATCCGCCTCGGAAATCTTGTCACCCGGCCGCAGCCGCAACGCGGAAATCTCTTCGTAAAGATAGGCGTAGATGTCATCTACGCTTGTGCGGCGCGCACCGATTTGAGTTACTTGCGCCATCTGACCGCCTCCGTACCGTGTCGTCTTTCGCCGGGTTTAATGGGTTTGCGGCGCGACGAACACTCCAATTGCAGATGCACAGACCCGATCACCTTGCAATCTGAACACCGTGCATCCGCAAGCGAAATAACACTGATTGACTAGTATACCAGTTTCCGGGAAAAGTGAAATCGAATCTGGATCAAGGGACGGCGCGGGCGCCTATCTCCCCTGCCCTATCGTCAAAAATCCAGGCAAAAATGGACGAAGGATGACAGCATGAAACTTGCCGGACAAACGGCCATCGTGACCGGTGGCGGCCGCGACATCGGGCTTGCAGCAGCACTTAGGCTCGCATCGGAAGGTGCAAATGTGGCACTCAACTACTTTTCAAGTGGCGCAGGCGCAGATGCTGCCGCTGAACACATCAAGCAACAAGGCGGCCAAGCGTTTGCATTGCAAGGCGATCTGACACAGCAATCCGACGTCGATGCGCTGGTCGCCAAAACTGTCGACGAATTTGGCGGCATCGACATCCTGGTGAACAATGCAGGTGGCCTGATCGCGCGCAAAACCATCGCAGAGATGGAGTTGGCCCACTGGAATGCAGTAATGGATTTGAACGTCACAAGCGTGTTCATGATCACCAAGGCGTGCCTTGCGCACATGACATCAGGTGCAATCGTGAACCTCGCCAGCCAAGCCTCCCGGGACGGTGGCGGTGCAGGTGCTGTCGCCTATGCCACGTCCAAGGGCGCGATCACCACCATGACCCGTGGCCTCGCAAAAGAGCTTGGCCCCGACATCCGTGTAAACGCCTTGTGTCCCGGCATGATCGATACGGACTTCCACAACATTCACACCGCAGACGCCGCCCGCCGTGGGTTCGAGGCAACGGTCCCCGTCAAACGGCAAGGGACAGTCGAAGACACCGCCAATCTGATCCTGTTTCTTGCCTGCCATGATTCGGCATTCATCACGGGCGCGAATATCGACATCAACGGCGGCATGCTGTTTTCGTGAACCGCAAGGGGCCCTTTGACATGACCGAATACCCAATTGTCGTGACCAGCGACGGCGTGACCCGTCAGGTGCTTGCCGATCATCCCGACATGATGGTGGTTGCGTTCCGGTTCGACAGCGTGGGCGCCATTGGCGCGCTACACGCCCACCCACATGTTCAGTCGACCTATGTCGAGACGGGGCGCTTTCGCTTCACGATAGGTGATGAAATCCGCGACGTCGCGGCCGGAGACAGCTTTGTCATCCCGACCGGCGCACTGCACGGGTGCGAATGCATGGAACCGGGTACGCTGATTGACTGCTTCACGCCGCGCCGTGACGACTTTCTTTGAAGCCGGTTAAGCGGGACAGGCACGCGCCGCGGACGTAGGGGATCAACGCCCGCCGCAACGTGGCCGTTATGGCGGATACCGGGTTCACTCCACGCGGGTTTGGGGCGCCACGGTCTTTTTCGGTCCTTTTTGTCCATCCCTACAGGTCCGGGCGATGCCTCTGGTTTTTGAAACCACAGTGGACATGGACAGCCTGACCACTGAAGCCCCATTCGACATTGGACACCCGACCACATGAACCGACGTACCTTTAACGCGACAGCGATCGCCGCTGCCGTGTCGCCATTGCCGCGCCAGCTATCCGCAGCAGCCGTTTCCAAAGCCTCGACCGGCTACCAGTTTGCCGCGATCAATGACGGGCTGCTCACAGTCAAGCACAGCGGCATGGCCCGCGCCGGAACCGCCGTCGACGATGACACCCTGTTTCAAGTGGCATCCTGCTCGAAAACGGTGACGGCCCTGGCTGTCCTGGCTCTGGTGCGCGACGGACACGTTGACCTGGACGAACCGGTCAACCGGTATCTCCGCCGATGGCACTTGACCGGAGCCAGGGGCGCAAAGGCAAGTATCGCGGAACTCATGTCTCACACGGCGGGCACGACTGTACATGGGTTCGAAGGCTACGAGCCGGACGAAGACCTTCCAGATCTGACCGAAATCCTGGGAGGGCACGGACCGGCGAATTCAGGTCCCATCCAGGCACGTCGCAGGCTGTTTCGGCAGTTCAGATACAGCGGTGGCGGCACAATGGTTTTGCAAGCGCTGATCGAAGACGTGACCGGCATGGATTTCGCGGCTTACACACGTGATGCGGTTCTTAAACCCGTTGGCGCATCCGGCGCGACGTTTGCAATCATACCGGACGCACCTTTCGCACACGGGTCCTTTGAAAACGGCAAGGCGCTCAACGGTGGCTTCAGAAGGCACCCCGAAAGCGCTGCGGCCGGGCTCTGGGCCACTGCATCTGATCTTGCCCGGATATTCCACGCCGTGCTTCGCGCGTTGGACGGGGTGCGCCACGCCCTCATCCCGATCGCATTGGCCGAGCGTATGGTCACACCGGTAAGCAGCGGCGCAGGTTTAGGTGTTTTTGTGTCCCCCGGCCCGATGATTTCGCATCAGGGGCGAAACTTCGGTTTTGATGCAATTGTGGTTGCCGATCTCAGAACCGGACGCGTCCGTGCGGCTGTCACAAACCAAAACGGCGCCCTTGATACATATGCCCGCCAACTCTTGCCTCAATGACGCGACCGGTCGTGCTGGTCTTCTGACCACTGCCGCTTTAGGGGATTGGCCCATTGACGGTGTTTGAGACAGTTTGATGCATGGATGATGTGGTCGTGGAACTGACCAGCACGGGCACCTTCGCCATCGCGGCGTTCGGTGCTGTGTTCTGTTTGATGCAGACGAAGTATTCTCGCATCAACCGCAGTTTCGCGGCGTTTCTTGCGGCAGTGGCCATGAACAACCTGCCCGATGCGTTTCGGCAGCTGATCGACGCGACGCCAACTCTTCATGGACCTGCAATCGACATCGCCGTATGGCCCAGCAACTTTTTGCTGGGTCCGCTTTTCTGGATATACGTCTTCATTTTGACGTCGCCGGAACAAAAAAGGCCCACGCGGCTTTGGCGACATTTTGTGTTGCCGTGTCTCGCCCTGCTGGCAGCCCTCCCGGTCCTGGCGGCATCGCCCGATGTCAGCACCGCCTTGATGTCGGACCAAGGGGAGGTGGACACGGCATGGACACTGGCCCTGATGGTGTGGGTCGGCGTGCTGCAACTTGCCGTCTATCCTCAAATTGCTCTTTACCTTGTCCTGATCATACGCCGACTGTCGCGGTTCCGGCAGAAGTTGCGGGATGTGTATGCCAGCACGGAACGGCACGAATTGCGCTGGATCTATGTGATTGGCGGGCTTGGCGCGCTGTTTTGGCTGACGCAAGCGGGCTTGCTGTTCGTTGCCTTCGATACAACGGACACCGAAACGCCGGCTGCATTCCTCATTTTTGCAAGCCTGGCCGGGTTTGCGCTCGTCTCGGCAACCGTGCTTTGGGGGTTGCGGCAACGCCCGCCTCTGGTGCCGGACGTCGAAGACCCAAATCCACCTGAACCGCCCGCCAGTGAAACGACGAAAAAGTACGAAAAGTCGGCACTTAGTGACGAGGCGTCCCAACGGCTTGGTCGCAAACTGCGCGCCGCGATGGAGATTGACCATCTGCACCGCGACCCCAACCTGTCGCTTTGGGCCTTGGCGCGTCACACCGGGGCGTCCTCAAACTACATTTCCCAAACGCTCAACGAACAGATCGGCGAAAGCTTTTTTGATTTCGTGAACGGGTATCGTGTGGCCGAGGCGAAGACGCTGCTTGCAACGACCGACAAATCCGTTTTGACGATAACCTATGATGTGGGGTTCAACGCCCGTTCCTCATTCTACAACGCGTTCAAGCGCATAGCTGGGCAAACGCCGTCCAGTTATCGAAAAACGATGTCTCAGCGTGACGGTTTGGACGACAGCAAATCCTGATTGGGCCACGTCCGCCCCATTACGACTGATCAGGACACCCGAACACGCCACCACTCACACACACGCAACCGGAACGAGGTGACATGCGCCAATTGTCTGGTGCTGCGCGCCTCGTTTGTCATCCGCCCTGCACAAGCGGGGTCGGGTCATGGAAAACGAGAAAGGTAAAACCATGAAAAAATTTCTTATCATTGCTGCACTTGGCCTCAGCGCGTGCGATTCACCGGCGGAAATCGCTGCAAGCGATCAGCTGGATGCAGCCTGTCTGAACGGAAACCTCCAGGCCTGCGCCGCCGTTCAACAACGGGTCAATGCCCGCAATCAAACCTTGGCCACGTCGGCGGGGGGTTTCTAAGTGATCGCGCCCGAGCGGCATCTGCGGAAAGGGTCGCTCGGGACGCCGGAAGGCTTGAAAGCGCGCCCATACTGTCAGTGTCCGTTCCATCGGTGGTGATTGTGCCCGGCGCATCCAACAGGTGCCCGACCCAGGTCCCACTTGGGTCGGCGCGCCAAACCCGCCTTTTTCATGCCTCTACATCCGCCCGGGTGTTTCCGCGGTGCTGGCATGACTGCTGCAAGGAACTTTTGAATGTTACGCAAACTTGCATACGGTGCATTGGTCGGCTCTGCGGTCGGCGCCCCATTTGGCTATTTTGTATTCGATGGCCTTCCAGGCGCGGTTGGCCTGTGTTGCTCGATAACCGCCTGCATCTGGGGTGCGCAGTTCAGTTCACCGGAAGACAGCGACGAAGAATCGTGAGGGCGAGGCGCTGGGTGATCAGACAGGGCGCATCCTTGTCAGCCGAATAAGCGCGCGCCGCCATCGGCGTTCCCCTGCACCGGGCGACCGGCCGGACCGGCCCACAACCAGCGGCCAAAACCTGTGCAGACTTTCGGCATTTGCCTGAAAAACCTGACGGCACGGGGTATTGCCTTGACGCATCCGGGGCAAGTTAAATACCTTATCGAAGTTACCGCGCGATATGTTTGCACGCATCAGGTGTTAAAATGGGACAGCCGAAAATTCGCAATATGGAAGAATTCGCTGCGATCAGCGGTATTTCCCGGCCAACTGTGTCAAAGTACTTCAATGATCCGGAAAGCGTCCGGGCAACTACTCGGGCGAAAATAGAGGCCGCCCTGAAAAAGTACGACTACCAGCCAAACGTCTTCGCGATGAACCAGAACAGGCGCACGACCAAGAACATCGGTGTCGTTGTGCCAAACCTCGCCGACCCGTTTTTTTCCGAGATCGGCAGGCGCGTGGAACTGGCCTGCATCAAGGCTGGGTACAGCCCCATTCTGCTAAGCTCTCACGGCAGTGCCGACATGGAACGGGACAACCTGAATTCACTGCGGTCGCTGAAACCGGCGGGCATTTTGCTGGCACCGTTCGGACGGATGTCGGACGAAGCTGCGGTCCGGGACATCGACCGGGATTTTCCGCTTGTTCTGTTCGATGCGAACATGAGCGGGATCGGCCAGGCATTCGCCGGCACGGACAACGCGCAAAGCGTTGATTTAATGGTTGAGTACCTGTGCCGCAGCGGTGAACCACCCTGCTTTTTCGAGATGAAGACGCCCACGAACCCGAATGCCAACAAACGGCACCAAGCCTATGTCGAAAGTATGGAGCGGCACGGACAGGTCCCGCGCATTTTCCAGGCCGATGGCGAAGGCTGGAACTTTGAAGAGATCGGGAGCACCGAAGGTGGTCGTCTGCTGTCGTCCAGGGCATTCAGCACCAACACCGTATTGTGCAGCAATGATCGCCTTGCAATCGGCATGCTGTCGGCAGCGTACGGGCTTGGGCTTTGCGTGGGACATGGCGCGGACTGCGACCTGCGCATTGCCGGACATGATGACCACCCGTTTTCCAGGTTCACCTGCCCTCCCCTGACGACAATCGCGCAGGACTATGAAGCGATTGCAAATCATGCGGTTAGCGAACTTTTCGGGATGCTTGAAAACGATGAACGCCTTTCGGATCGCACGGAAACGACCTTCGAGGGGCGCCTGGTCATGCGGGACTCCGCCTAGGCCAATAGCTATACGCCAGCACCCTAGATAATTTGCGCGCGTAAATTTTTTATTGACTTCGCGTCACCACCCCTTGTACGTTTCCTTCGATCGCCAAACACGGAGGAAATTGGGGATGTCCATCAAGAAAACACTGTATTGTGCAACGGCACTGTCACTGGTGACAGTTGGCGGTGCTCTTGCCGACGGTCATGCGAAAGAGCTGACAATCGCGATCGTGAACAACGGTCACATGATCAACATGCAGAAAGTTGCAGAAGCCTACACAGAAGAAACAGGCGTTGCACTGAACTGGGTGTCGCTCGAAGAAGGCGTGCTGCGCGAGCAGGTCACATCCGACACCGCCACCGGCGGCGGTCAGTACGACATCATCAACATCGGCATGCAAGAAGCACCCATCTGGGGCGCAGCCGGCTGGATCGAACCGCTTGAGTTCGGCGCCGAGTACGACGCTGACGACATCCTGCCCGCCATGCGCGAAGGCCTGAGCCATGACGGCACGCTTTATGCGGCACCGTTTTACGGCGAAAGCTCGATGGTGATGTACCGCAAGGACCTGGCCGACGCGGCTGGCGTCACCATCGCCGACAACGACAGCTGGGAAAACGTCAAGGCAGCCGCTGCCGCAATGCACGACCCCGACAACGGCGTTTATGGCGCATGCCTGCGCGGCAAGCCCGGTTGGGGCGACAACGCGGCCTTCATCACCACCGTGGCCAACTCGTTCGGCGCACGCTGGTTCGATGCAGATTTCAAACCCCAGCTCGACTCACCCGAATGGAACGCAGCCGTCAGCTTCTATGTTGACCTGCTCAGCAGCTACGGCCCTCCCGGTTCGGAAGGCAACTCGTTCAACGAGATCCTGGCGCTCTACAACGAAGACAAATGTGGCCTGTGGATCGACGCGACAATCGCCGCCTCGTTCCTGGAAAACCCGAACGTCGCCTATGCACAGTCGCCTAACGCCGGTAACCCGGTAGGTGCAAACTGGCTGTGGGCGTGGGCGATGGCCGTGCCCGCCGGTACAGAGAACGCCGAAGAAGCAAAAGCCTTCATCGAGTGGGCCACGTCCAAAGACTATGTGCAGGCTGTTGGCAACCATCCCGACTTTGGCTGGGCCAAAGTTCCGACAGGTCAGCGCGCATCGACCTACGCAATCCCTGAATTCCAGGCTGTTGCAAAATTCGCAGAGGCTGAAATGGCCGCCATCGACTCCGCTGCACCCGGCGCCACGGACCTGAAGCCATACGTTGGTGTCCAGTTTGTCGCCATTCCCGAGTTCCCGGAAATCGGCAGCGCGTTCGGTCAGGAAATGGCCGCGGCACTGTCCGGCGCGAAGTCGGTCGAAGATGCCTTGGCCGCGGCTCAGGAAGCCGCTGACTCGGTCATGAAAGAAGCGGGTTACTACGAGTAATTCGAGCAGACCAGGAAGGCCCGGGACCCCCGGGCCTTCACCCCAAGGGCCCATCGAAAGCCTTGCCCGATCGGGCATACCGTTCGAAACTGAAACCCATAGAATTTTAACGCACTGCACGCGGCGGACAAAACGTCTCGCCAAGGTAGGAAAGTCATGTCCAACAGAACGCTCCCCCGTTTGCTTCAGACACCCGCCGTCATACTGCTGCTGATCTGGATGCTGATCCCTCTGAGCCTCACGCTTTACTTTTCGTTCATCCGCTACGTGCTGAACAACCTGCGTCGCCCCGAATGGACCACCCCGTCCTTCAGCAACTGGCGCGGGTTCGGCAATTACGAATTCGTCCTGAACTCCAAGGACTTCGTACTCGCCATCCAGAACAGTCTGCTGATTGTCTGCAGCATCCTGTTTCTGACCGTCATCCTCGGTGTCCTCATCGCCGTCCTGATCAACAAGGCCTTTCCGGGCCAGGGGATCGTCCGGGTCCTGCTGATCTCGCCCTTTTTCGTGATGCCCGCCGTGAACGCCGTGCTCTGGATCAACATGATCCTCGACCCCGTGTTGGGCCTGCAGGGCCTTGCCGTGAATGGCATCAATGACCTGATCGCATCGCTGCAGGGCGCGCCTGTCGTGGGCTGGTTCTTCTCGCTCTGGCCGGAACTGGAACCGATTTCCTTCCGCGCCACGCAAACATCGGCCTATGCGGTGATCATCATGGTCACATGGCAATGGACGCCCTTCGCGGTCCTGATCTTCATGACCTCCCTGCAATCCGAGGACCAGCAACAGAAAGAGGCCGCGATCCTTGATGGGGCCAGCGCATGGTCGCAATTCAGGTTCCTGACCCTGCCCCATCTGGGTCGCCCCATCGCCATCGTTGTGATGATCCAGGCGATCTTCCACCTGTCGCTCTATGCCGAGATCGAGATCGTGAGCCGCGGCAACGGCAACAAGAACCTGCCGTATCTGATCGGTGAATTTGCCAACAACAACATCGGCGCGGCCTCTGCCACCGGCATCTTCGCCGTCATCCTCGCCAACATCGTCGCCATCTTCCTGCTGCGGATGGTTGGCAAGACATTGATGGAGTAACGGACACATGGCTATCGTTGCACAATCCTCGAAATACGGGAAAACCGGCCGCACCATTCTGGCCTGGGCCGTGGGACTGCTGTTCTTTTTCCCGATCTTCTGGCTGGTCCTGACCAGTTTCAAGACAGACGCCGACGCGGTGAAACCGGAGTTCCTGTTCTTCTTCACACCGACGCTCGACAACTACCTGAACATGACCGAGAACTACGACTACTGGCGCTTTGCCACCAACTCGGTCATCACCTCGGTCTTCGCCACGGTGTTTGCCCTCGCCGTGGGTATCCCCTGCGCCTACGCCATGGCCTTCAACCCGTCCCGCGCGACCAAGGACGTGTTGATGTGGATGCTGTCCACCAAGATGCTGCCAGCGGCAGCCGTGCTTTACCCGATGACCTTCCTGACAAAAAGCCTGGGCCTTTTTGACACCCACTTCATGGTCATCGTGGTGCTGATGCTGATCAACCTGCCCATCGTGATCTGGATGCTCTTCACCTACTTCAAGGAGATCCCCAAGGAGATCATCGAAGCGGGCCAGATGGACGGCGTGAACACCTGGGGCGAAATCCGCGAGATTCTCATCCCGCTGGCCTGGGGCGGCATCGCCTCAACGGCGCTGCTGTGCTTCATCTTCTGCTGGAACGAGGCCTATTGGACGGTTCGCCTGACCACGACGGATGCGGCGACGTTGTCGAAACTGATCGAAGGCAACCGTGCCCCGGAAGGCCTGTTCTTTGGCCGCCTGTCGGCTGTCTCCGCCGCCGCCGTCGGCCCCATCATCGTGTTGGGCTGGTTCTGCCAGAAACAGCTGGTCCAGGGTCTCACCTTTGGCGCGGTCAAATAAATTCGGGAATTAGGAAAAGATCATGGGACGTATCGTACTCGAACAAGTCACCAAGAGTTTTGGCGAAACGCAGGTCATTCCTCCTTTGGACCTGACCATCGAAGATGGCGAGTTTGCCGTGTTTGTCGGCCCCTCCGGCTGTGGTAAATCCACGTTGCTGCGCGTGATTGCAGGGTTGGAAGACGCAACAAGCGGCAAGGTCATCATCGATAGCGAGGATGTAACCCAAGTCTCTCCATCCAAGCGTGGCCTTGCCATGGTGTTCCAGACCTACGCTTTGTATCCGCACATGACGGTGCGCAAGAACATCGCCTTCCCCATGCGGATGGCCGGAATGAGCGAGGACGAACAGAACACGCGCATAGAAGCGGCCGCCAACTCGCTGAACCTGACCGAATACCTGGATCGCAAACCGGGCCAATTGTCGGGCGGTCAGCGCCAGCGTGTCGCCATCGGTCGTGCGATTGTGCGCGACCCATCTGCCTTCCTGTTTGACGAACCGCTGTCCAACCTCGACGCGGCCCTGCGCGTCGGCATGCGTCTCGAGATCACAGAGATGCACGAACGCATGAAGACCACCATGATCTACGTGACGCACGATCAGGTCGAAGCGATGACCATGGCCAACAAGATCGTCGTTTTGCAAGCTGGCGTGATCGAGCAGGTCGGCAGCCCGCTGGAACTCTACCATCGCCCTTGCAACAAATTCGTCGCAGGCTTTATCGGCAGCCCCAAGATGAACCTGATCGAAGGGCGCGAGGCCGAAGCGCACGGGGCCCATACCATCGGCATCCGTCCCGAGCATATGGCGGTTTCGGCCACGGATGGCACCTGGACGGGCACGGTTGGGGTCGCCGAACACCTTGGCTCAGACACTTTCATCCATATTCATGGCATCCCGGGCTGTGATCCGGTGACGGTTCGCGCCGCCGGGGATGCGTCGTTCAAACATGGCGACACGGTCTATCTGACACCGAACGTGTCGCAACTTCACCGGTTTGACGCGCAGGGCCTGAGGATCGAGTGATGCAACTGGCTGGAAAAACAGCCCTTATAACCGGGGCCGCCCGGGGGATCGGGCGGGCCTTCGCTGCTGCATATATCCGCGAGGGCGCGCGCGTCGCGATTGCGGATATCGACAAGGCGCGGGCAGCACAAACGGCCCAGGACCTCGGCGATGCCGCTTGGTCCGTGAACATGGATGTCACGGATCAGTCCAGCATCGACCGCGCCGTGGAACACACCATCCGGCACCTTGGCCACATCGACATTCTGATCAACAACGCGGCCCTGTTTACCGCAGCCCCCATCGTCGAGATCGACCGCGACGACTTTGCCCGCGTGTTTGATGTCAATGTGTCCGGCCCGCTTTTCGTGATGCAGGCCGTCGCCCGCCACATGATCGCCCGGGGCAAAGGCGGCAAAATCATCAACATGGCCTCGCAGGCCGGGCGGCGCGGCGAACCGTTGGTGGCCGTTTACTGCGCCACCAAGGCCGCCGTGATCAGCCTGACCCAATCGGCGGGGCTGGACCTGATCCGGCACGGGATCAACGTCAACGCGATCTCGCCCGGGGTTGTCGATGGTGAACACTGGGATGGTGTCGACGCGTTCTTTGCCAAATACGAGAACAAGCAGCCGGGTCAGAAAAAAAAGGAAGTGGGCGATGCTGTCCCGTTTGGGCGCATGGGCACGCCCGAAGACCTCACCGGCATGGCTGTCTTTCTCGCAAGTGACGCGGCGAAGTACATCGTGGCGCAAACCTACAACGTGGATGGTGGACAATGGATGAGCTGATCTCCCTTTCGAACGCGACGCTTGATCGGTTGACAGTTGAGCGTCCGCGCTATGATCGCAGCGCCCTGACACCGGGCATCGTGCATATCGGTGTCGGCAATTTCCACCGTGCGCATCAGGCCTGGTATCTGCACCGTCTGATGCAGGCGGGTCACGCGCACGACTGGGCGATCATCGGCGCGGGTGTGCGCCCCTACGATGCAGCCATGCGGGAAAAGCTGCTGGCGCAGGACTGTCTCACAACGCTGATCGAACTTGACCCGAAAGACGTGTCCGCAGAAGTCATCGGCTCCATGATCGACTATCTGCCTATTGAAGAGGGCAATGGCGCGCTCATCGCGCAAATGGCCGATCCGGCAATTCGCATTGTTGCAATGACCGTGACGGAAAGCGGGTATTACGTTGATCCCGTCACCAAACGCTTCGACCGGGCCCATACGGATGTGCAACATGACGCCACCCACCCCGGCACCCCGATCACCGCCTTTGGCGCGATCGTGGCGGCCCTTGGGCTGCGCCGCGCACAAGGACATGGCCCGTTCACCTGCCTCAGCTGTGACAACCTCCAAGGCAATGGCGATATCTTGCGCCAGACGGTCGTGTCCCTTTCCCGTATGTCAGATCCCGATTTGGCGGACTGGATCGATGCCAAGGTTTCCTTCCCCAACTCGATGGTCGATTGCATCGCCCCCGCCACGGGACCGGGCGAACTGGCCCTTGCCGAAGGTTTCGGCATTGTGGACAAGGCCGTCGTCACCCACGAGGCCTTTCGCCAATGGGTGATGGAAGACACGTTCTGTGCGGGTCGGCCGGACTGGAATGAAATGGGCGCGACCTTTTCCAAGGATGTCCACGCATTTGAAACCATGAAGATCCGAATTCTGAATGCGGGCCATCAGGTTGTTGCAAATGTGGGTGAAATACTGGGCATCGAAACGATAGCCGGCTGTATGGCACATCCGGATGTTCGGGCATTCTTTGGCAGGGTCGAACGTACCGAGATCGCGCCCACGGTCGCGCCTGTGCCGGGTAAGACACCCGAAGAATACGTGGACCTGATCGAGGCGCGGTTTTCGAACCCTCGGATTGTCGACACCACACGCCGGGTGTCCTTTGACGGCTCTGCCCGCCACCCAGGCTTCGTTCTGCCCATCGTTCGCGATCAACTGGCAGCCGGTCGATCTGTAGAAGGGTTGGCGCTGGTCGAAGCCTTCTGGGCGCGCATGTGTGCGGGGACACGTGAAAACGGCACGGTCATCGAAGCCAACGATCCGCTTTGGACCGAATTGCGCCAAGCGGCAGACGCCGCAAGGGATCGCCCCGAAGCGTGGTTGGAACAAGACAAGATCTACGGTGACCTGGCACAATCCCGCCCCTTCTCCGAGGCGTTTTGCAGATGGTCTTCCGTAATCTGGGAACAAGGATGCGGGGCGGCGTTGACATCTTACGCCGCAATTGCCCGCCAAGGCGCCGACGCGTAACGCAATCCAGGTGAACCACGACTGGTCGCCATTCCCGTCGTTTCAGACAGGACGTCCTGTTCGGTGCGCAGGTGCAAGCGGTGCAACCGCATCAAGATCATGTTTGCAGGCTCAAAAAACCGGCGCCGGATCGTTGCGCACGACGTCAGCGGACCAGGGGCATTTCCCTCAGCACTCACGCCCGCGGCAACGGTCATCCATTGGGGACAAGGGCTGACCGATTTGTTCGCGCAAATTCATGCAGTCAGCCTGAATTGTCTTCCGCAGATGCCAGCCGGACGCAGCCTGTGCGCCACATTGACTGCCAACTTTTCAAGGGGAAAGTGGCGGACCGAGGAGGATTCGAACCCCCGACCCCTTGATTCGTAGTCAAGTACTCTATCCAGCTGAGCTATCGGTCCACTGGCGGGCGGTTTAGTCCTGCCCGCGACGGTTTGCAAGGGCTTATCTGGGCAAAAGCGCCACGGATCTCAAATGCCGTCGCCCTTGGGCAGCCGGATCGAGAACACCGTGCCTTTCGGCCCCGTGCGGTCCAGTTCAAGCGCGCCACCATGGCCGCGCACCAGTTCCTGGGCGATGGCCAGGCCCAGACCGGTGCCGCCCTTCGCCACACCGCCCTGGAACGGCTGGAACAGATGCTCTTGCGCCTTTGGCGGCAGGCCGGGGCCGGTATCCGCAATCTCGATCCACCAATTGTCGGCATCTTCATAGGCAGACACGTTGATCTCTCCGGGGTTGCCGGTGGCGATGATGGCCTGCCGCGCATTGCGCACCAGATTGGAAATCACCCGAAACAGCTGTTCGGGATCGGCACGCAGGGAAAACAACGGCGGGATGTTCTCGCTCAGCGACAGGTCGTTTTCGCCGATCGCAAGGCGTTCGCTTTCCAAAACATCCTCGACCAGATCATCCAGCGTAAAGATCATCAGCGTCGGGCTGGGTTCTTCCGCCTTGCCGAAGGCCAGCGTGCTTTCGCACAGATGCACGGCCCGGGTCATCGAGTTCACCAGCTTGGGGGCCATGCGCCGCACCAGCGGGTCTTCGGATGCCTCGATACGGTCGGTGAACAATTGGGCCGATGTCAGGATATTGCGCAAGTCATGGCTGATCTTGGACACCGCGCTTCCCAACTGCGCCAACCGATCCTTTTGGCGCAACGCCGAAATCAGTTCGGTCTGCAAGCTGCGCAGCGCCTCTTCGGCCTCGCGCAACTCGGTCACCCCCGCATTGGGCGTGATGATGCGGCGGGCATCCTCCGGGGCCGCGGCATAGCGCTGCATATGCCCCACCACGCCGCGGATCGGTTTGACCAGGATGGCGCGGACCGCAATGAACAAAAGCCCTGCCGTCACGATCGAAATCACGGCCGACAGCACCAGGATGCGAATGCCATAGTCGATCATCGCGGCGCGCAAGGGGGCCGTTTCCATTGTGACCTCGATCAGCAGCCCGGCTTCGCGCGTGGGCGCCCCGATCACCCGGATGACCTCGTTCTCAGGCTCGACGATCCGCATCAGCGCATCGCGGATCAGAACCGGTGCCGTGCCGTCCCGCAGGTCAAACGTGCCGTCGATGGGCTGCGGCATGGGTGAGGCCAGCATAAGCTGCCGCACCTCGTCCCGGCGCAGCACGACGTTGAAGACGCCCGCATTTTCCAAAAGCTCCGCTTCCAGCGCGCTGTCGATCATGTCGTCCGCCAGCAACGCGAGCGACGCGATCTGCGCCCGCTCCAACCGGTTCTGCAGATATTCCTCGCGGAACCGCGCAATCGACGGCACAAAGATCAGAATCTCGGCCAGCATCACGAAGATCGTGGTCAGGATCAGGAAACGGCCGGAGAGTGAGTTCATCATCGTGCTATGTGGTCAAGGAACAAGGCGTTGCACAAGCCCTACCACCCGTTTGACCAGATCACTTTCAAAAAGGCGCGGACTGAAATAGGCACCGGCGGCGCGTTTGTTGACCTCGCCGATGGTGGGATAGGGCGACACCATGGCGGCGACCTGGCTCATTTTCATGCTGTTGGCGATGACAAGGGACCACAGGTTGATCAACTCGCCCGCCTGATGACCGGCGATAGAGGCCCCGACGGGGCGGCCCTTGACCACCATGACCTTGATCAGGCCATCGGTCTTGCGTTCGGCAATGGCGCGATCGTTGTGGTTATAGTGGAAACGGACCACCTCCAGCTTGTCACCATGCTGCTCCCTCGCCTGCGCTTCGGTCAGGCCGACCTGGGCCAGTTCAGGATCGGTGTAGGTCGCCCACGGAATATGTGCCGTCTTGGCCTTGGACGGCAACGCAAACAGCAGCGACCGGATGATGACCCCGGCATGATACCCGGCCACATGCGTAAATTGCAGCCCGCCCGCGGCATCCCCCACGGCATAGACGCGGCGATTGGTGGTGCGCAGGCTGTCATCAACCTTTACCCCGGACCTGGTGGTTTCAATCCCGGCGGCATCAAGGTTCAGACTGTCGGTGTTGGACGTGCGCCCGACGGCCACCAACAGGTGCGAGCCGTCAAAGCTGCGCCCGTCCTTGGTATGGACCGTCACCGACGCGTCGCGGCCTTCGATGCGGTCGGCCTGCGCGTCTTCGGCAATCACGATCCCCTCGCGGCGCAGGTTGGTCAACACGACCTCGGCCATTTCCGGATCATCCTTGCCCAGCGCCTTGGCGCCCTCGATCACGGTCACCTGTGACCCCAGACGTCGGTGCGCCTGCGCCATTTCCATCCCGATGGGACCGCCGCCGATGATCAACAGGTGATCGGGGCGCACGCGCAGGTCCCACAAGGTTTCGTTGGTCAGATATGGCACCGTCTCGATCCCGTCGATGGGCGGCACCAGCGGGCTCGACCCGGTCGCAATGACGATGCGGCGCGCTGCAATGACCGTGTCACCGGCCTGCACTTCCGTGTCCGAGATGAACCGCCCGAATTCCCGGATGACATGCACACCCAAACCTTCGAACCGTTCCTGACTGTCGACCGGTTCGATCTGCGCAATCACCTGGTTCACATGATCCTTGGCCGCGGCATAATCGACCTGCGGGGCCGCATTGGCCACGCCATATTCGGCACTGTGGGTCTGACCATAGGCTGCCTTGCCGCTTGCAATCAGCGCCTTGGACGGCACACAGCCATAGTTCAGGCAATCGCCGCCCATCTTGTGCCCTTCCAGAAGGACCACCTTGGCCCCCATCTGAACGGCACCGGCGGCCACGGACAGGCCACCGGACCCGGCCCCGATGACCAGGATGTCGGTCTTGATACGTTTCATCGAATTTACAGACCTTTCTTGCCCGTCACGGCCTTGACCACCACCGGCAGCAGGGACAGTGCCGCCAGACCAAGGATAGGAAGAAGTATGTGCGGTTCAAAGATGATCCCGAGATCAGGCGTTTCGCCGCGGGCAAATACCTCGCCCAGACCGGCACCGACCGAGTTGAAGACGACAGAGCCGGGGATGATGCCGAAGAAGGTCGAAATGACATAGCGGTGCAGCGGCACCTGCATGAAGGCCGGGATCAGGTTGGCGACAAAGAAGGGAACCGCCGGGACCAACCGGATGACAAACAGCATCGACCACTGGTTTTCGTCGATGCCGTCCTTGATCTTCTTGATGGTCCCCTTGGACGCTTCCATTTTCTGGCCCAGCGTCTCGCCAAAGCCATGGCGCGCCGCAAGAAAGATGATCGTGGCCCCGATGGTCGCGGCAGTCACCGCGAACAATGACCCGAACACCGTTCCAAACAGAAAGCCGCCTGTCAGCGTGGCAATGCTGGCGCCCGGCAGGGAAAACCCCACGATCAGGACATATACAGCAACGAAAACCAGGGCTGTCAGCAGGTAATTGGCATCCCGAAAATCGATCAGCGCTTCGCGGTTGTCCGCCAGCGTCTGAAAGCTGAGATAGTCGCGCAAGGTAAAGGCACCGATGGCGGCAATGATCAGGATCCCGATCAACGGAAGGTTCCGCATCAGGGTCGATTTGCGTGGGTCGCTCGTATCGGTCATGGCCTATCCTTCGGGGCGTTCGTCAAAATGCGCCGGATGTTGCGCTGTGTGTGACCTGAAAATGCGCGTCCCGCACCCTCCAAAACAGGTTTATCACGGGCGGTTGAACGGAAGTGCCCATTTCCGTGAGGTTTATTTGGCTTCCCGCAACACATTGAAACATAGCGGCGCGGATGTGGCCCGTTTTGTTGCAAACCGCGCCGATTTCGGTGTCCAGAGGGTTTACTTGCCCCGGTCTGCGCATTAGAGGACGGGCTTCGAATACTGCCCTATCCCGAATCCGCGGGTATGTGGGCCAACAGATCCGGAGCCAATGCGATGAAACGCACCTACCAACCTTCGAACCTCGTGCGCAAACGCCGTCACGGTTTCCGTGCCCGCATGGCAACCAAGGCTGGCCGCAAGATCCTCAACGCCCGCCGCGCCCGCGGTCGGAAGTCGCTGAGCGCCTAAGCGTCCCTGACACGGGAAGACCTATGACCCCGCCGACGGCCTCTTCGCCCAGCACACCCGCTGGCGGGGATATGCCGCCGGCGGGATCGTTGCGTTTGGAGACCCTCAAGACCCGCGCGGATTTCCTGCGCGCCGCGCGGGCCAGGCGGGTTGTGATGCCGGGGTTTATCCTGCAGGCGCGCAAACGCGACGATGATGGGCCGATCCGCGTCGGTTTCACCTGTTCCAAGAAAGTCGGCAATGCGGTCGCGCGCAACCGGGCCAAACGGCGCCTGCGCGAGGTTGCGCGCCACGTGCTTGGCCAGCGGGGGCGTGCGGCCACCGATTACGTGCTGGTGGGCCGCGCCGATATCACCGCCTCCCGCCCGTTTTCGGACCTGATCGCGGATTGCAACGCCGCGCTGGATCAGTTGCCGTGACCCCGTTTGCCTTCATCGTCTCCCTGCCCGTGCGCGCATACCGGCTGCTGTTTTCGCCGTGGGTCGGCTTCAATTGCCGGTATCAGCCCACGTGCAGCGCCTATGCGATGGACGCCTTGGAAAAGTACGGCGCACTCAAGGGAAGCTGGTTGGCCGCGCGCCGCATTGCGCGGTGTCACCCCTGGGGCGGTGACGGGTACGACCCGGTGCCCAACCGCGACGACCCCTGACGGAAAAGGCCGCTCTGCCTGCCTGTGGGGCGGCGTGAACAGTCAAGGCCCCGCCGCGCCAAGCACTGGGGCGCAAGCCCACACTGCCATGCGACCCCGCGCGTCACGCAGGCAATCGCCTGAATGGTGATGTCCGGTGCCTAGTCCAGTTTTTCGAACGTGATGATCACGTCACCGATATCGACGCCTGCCCGTTTCATGTAGGCCCGGTTCAACAGGCGGTCGTCGCTCAGCAGCCACATCCAGTCGTCAAAGGTCACGCGCAGCGTGCCATCGGGCACCGGCAAGTCGATCTTGTACTGCCAGTTGAACGTGTCGCCCGTCTCTTGTCCCGTCGCCGTGCCGATCACGCCGGGGGCCGTGCCGGCCCAGCTGTCGGGTCCCGTTTTCGTCAGGGTCCAGATCCGCTGTTCGGTGCTGTCATCTTCATAGACGAAATCCTCGACCAGGGTCAGGGTCTCCCCATCCCACGTGCCCTCGATCTCGACGGTGAACCGCCGCCGGACCATGCCGAACACATCCTGGAACTGCCCATAGGCAATCAATTCGCCGTCAAAGAACTCTTCGAGGTTCAGCTTCCGGTCAGACAGGGCCGCGTCATCCAGATCGGGTTTGCCCGTGCACGCCGCCAACATCGCAAACGCCAAACCCATGACACACCAACGCATATTCACACCCTTTTCCTGCTGGAAAGGATACGGCGCGCTGCCCGGATTGGTTCACGCAAGGCCCGGCGCCGATCAGGGGCGCGCGCGGATCATCTGCTTGGGGGGCGGATGTCCCGGCAACCGTGTCGACACATGCGCGGCCGATCCCCCCATCAGCGTCTGGCACAGGTCCTTGAAAAAGAACGCGTCCTCGAACCACCAGGTATGGGAATGCTGGGCGCTGTTGCGCTGCTTGACCTCGGCAAACCTGTGCTGCCCCTCGACATCGAACGTATCACCCGCCCCCGCCTGCGGCAGCCCGGCCTGCCCCAACCGCTTTTGCATGCCATTTACAAAGGCACCCGGCACTTTCAGCACCTTGTCCGTGCCGCTGCAAAAGTTGGTAAACCGGTTACAGGCCCCGGTCACGGCCGTCCAATCGGTGGAATGGGGCGCAAAGTCCCTGGCATCGACATCGGCCGACACGAAACAGACCTGGTCAAAGGACAGCCCCGCCGCCCGCGTCTTGAGCGCTTCGGTCGTCAGCAACGCGCCCATCGAATGGGCAACGATGTGGATCTTCGCGGCGGGCACCGCCTGCACAACAGGGGCAACCACGTCCGACATCAGGAACGGCGCCACCCCAAGGGCCAGCGTGCGGTCCGCAGAATACTGCCATTTGCTTGCGAAATTCGGCCAGTCAAAGGCAATGACCACACCCTTGAACCCGTTCCGCCGCACGTGATGCTTCATCCGGTAATGCCGCGCCAGCATCGTCTTTTGCGGCGTGTTGAACCCATGCACATAGATGGCCATACCATGGGCGGCACCCGCATCCTTGACATGCGACAGCCACGTGGCCTGACCGATATCCGTGACCAGGTCCGTACTGTTGGACTCTGTGTGGCGGCTCACGGCCAGGTAATGGGTCTGTGCGCTTGTCCTGCGCTTGTCGCGGCGCTTGTGTCCAAGTTTTCGACGGGAGGCGATCAGCAACATCTATTCCGGGGTCCTTGCAATGGGGGGTATCGAAACAATGAATGGAATGATGTCGTCGTCGCCGCGGCATCGCAAAGGATTATTGCGCTTTGCGCGCTGAACCCGCAAAAGCAACGGCGATGCAGGAGACGACATGCTAGACAACGGCGACGATATCCACCCGCTCTTTTCCGGCGCGCCCGCGACGACCGAATTCAAAAAGCTGCGCAAACGCATCGTCCGCTACACCCGTGAGGCGATCGAGCAATACGGCATGATCGAACCGGGCGGCAAATGGCTGGTGTGCCTGTCGGGGGGCAAGGACAGCTACACGCTGCTGGCGGTTCTGTACGAACTGAAATGGCGCGGCCTGCTGCCGGTCGACTTGCTGGCCTGCAACCTGGATCAGGGCCAACCCGGGTTTCCCGCGACCGTGCTGCCCGAATTTCTGGAACGGATGCAGGTGCCGCACCGGATCGAATATCAGGACACCTATTCCATCGTCATGGACAAGGTGCCCGAGGGGCGGACGTTCTGTGCGCTCTGCTCGCGGCTCCGGCGTGGCAATCTCTACCGCATCGCGCGCGAGGAAGGTTGCACGGCGGTTGTCCTGGGCCATCACCGCGATGATATCCTGGAAACCTTCTTCATGAACCTCTTTCACGGCGGGCGGCTCGCGACCATGCCGCCCAAGCTGGTGAACGAGGAAGGGGACCTGTTTGTCTATCGCCCCCTTGCACATGTGGCCGAGGCGGATTGCGAGAAGTTCGCGCGGGCCATGACCTATCCCATCATTCCGTGCGACCTGTGCGGCAGCCAGGACGGATTGCAGCGCCAGCAGGTCAAGCAGATCCTCGATGGATGGGAAGCCAACAGCCCCGGCCGGCGGCAGGTGATGTTCCGCGCGCTGATGAATGCGCGGCCCTCGCACCTCCTGGACCCCAAACTGTTCGACTTTGCCGGGCTGATCCGCAGGTCCGAACAATTTGAAGAAAAAAACGAGAACATTCCGGATTTGCGTTAAGCGCGCGCTCACCTCGATTTCCTACTGCTTTGATCAGCCTGTGGTTGCGACAGGGCAGGACGGAAAAAGGGGTCAATGATGGAATTCCGCGCGCCGGATATGATGAAACGTCTGCGACAGGGCGCTGCCACGGCCCTGAGCGGGCCGCAAATGCTGGCGTTTCTGCCCGCGCTCATGCTTGCCGCATATTGGCTGGGCGGGGAAATGGCCCTGACGGCGATGGCCCTGGCGCTGCCCATCGCGTGGTTTGTCTTTGGCGGGGTCGAGGATCTGTTGCGCAAGGGCAGCGCGCGGGCCATTGTCCCCGGCCTGGTGTCCCGGGACACCTTCGCCGAAAAGGTCGAAACGATGCGTCAGGATGCGCCGCCTGCGGACCGGCACAGCGCGATCTTCTCGATCGAGGTTGATGACCATACCAGCCTGGCCGACCGTTTCGAACGGGCCGCAATTGACCGTATTCTCAAGGCCGTCGCCGACCGGCTGGTTGCCACCATGCGTGATACCGACACGCTCAGCCGTACAGGGGACTACCGGTTTTCGATGTGCCTGGGGGCTGTGCAACACCTCGATCTCGAAAGCTGTATCCAGCTGTGCGGGCGTTACCAGCAAGCGATCGAGGAACCCATCGCGATTGACGGCGCCACGGTCTATGTCTCGGTCAGTATCGGGTTTTGCCTGCTCAACCGCGCGCCGGGCGCGTCCGGGCAGGATTGGATCGACGGATCGCTTGCCGCCCTGACCGAAGCGCAGCGGCGCGGCCCCTCTTCGGTGCGCGCCTATTCGACCGAATTGCACTCTCGCCTCAAGAACCGCGCCCATCTGCGGGACGAGGTGGCCGCGGCACTGGAACAGGGACATATCCAGCCCTGGTTCCAACCCCAGATTTCCACTGACACGGGCAAGGTCGCAGGGTTCGAGGCGCTGGCGCGGTGGATTCACCCCGACAAGGGCGCCATTTCCCCGGCCGAATTCCTGCCGGCCATCGAAGATGCCGGGCTGCTGGAACGTCTGGCGGAAATCATGATCTACCACAGCTTCACCGCGCTCAAGGCGTGGGATTCCGCCGGGCTGCACGTGCCGCATGTGGGTGTCAACTTCTCCGGGTCGGAACTGAACAATCCCAAGCTGGTAGACAAGGTGCGTTGGGAACTGGACCGGTTCGACCTCACCCCCGACCGCCTCGCCGTCGAGATTCTGGAAACCGTCGTGACGGACACGACCGATGATACCATCACGCGCAACATCAACGCGCTGACCAAGCTGGGGTGCCGGGTTGATCTGGATGATTTCGGGACGGGCCACGCGTCGATTGCCTCGATCCGCCGCTTCGGCGTGGGCCGGATCAAGATTGACCGCTCCTTCGTGATGAAGGCGGACCGCGATCCCGAACAGCAACGCATGATCAGCGCCGTGCTGACCATGGCAGAACGGATGGGCATCGAAACCCTGGCCGAAGGTGTTGAAACCGTGGGGGAACATGCCCTGCTGGCACAGCTGGGCTGTGACTATGTTCAGGGTTTTGGCATCGCGCGGCCCATGCCTTTCGAAAAGACCCTGGACTGGGTCCGTGCGCACGAGGCCAAGTTGCAAGCGGCCCCCTCCCTGCCGGTGCGGCGCATGAACTAGGCCGGCGTGCCGCTGCACAGCTTGGGGCAGCCATCCGACCCTGATTTTGACCATGGCACATCCACGGCCCATTGCGACGGGCCAGGTCGCCGCAATTCGCCCGAATCCGCTTGACCTTTGGGCCTGCACTCTGTTGAACCCGTGAAACGTTTCAGACAGCAGGTGGCAGTCCCCGATGGACGATCAGAACAAGAACCTCATTCTTGCAACGGCGCTCAGTTTCCTTGTCATTCTCGTGTGGTTCGTCCTGTTTCCACCGCCGGAACCCGAGGTGCCGCTGGACGCACCGGCGTCGCAGACGGCGCAAACCGAAGACGCGGGCGCCGTGCCGTCCGTTGCGGGTGCCGCCGATCCGGCGCAACCGGCTGCGGATGCGGCCTCGGACACTGCCGACGCGCCCCGCATCGCCATTGAAACACCCCGTATTTCCGGCTCGATCTCGCTTTTGGGCGGGCGCATCGATGATCTGCGGCTGAAGGACTATCGCACCAGCCTGGAACCCGGCGCGGACATCGTGACCATGATGGCGCCCGTGGGATCGCCGGACGCCTATTATGCTGTCTACGGCTGGGCCCCGGGCAGCGGTCTGGAGGCGGACGCCGTGCCCGGTCCAAACACGCTGTGGCAACAGACGGACGGTGACACCCTGTCCGTGGGCTCTCCCATCACGCTCAGCTGGGACAATGGCGCGGGCCTGGTGTTCGAACGGATGATCAGCATCGATGACCAGTACATGTTCGACATCACCCAGTCGGTGACCAATGCATCCGGTGCCGCCGTGCGCGCCGCGCCCTATGGCATGCTGACCCGCCATGGCGAACCGTCGGACCTCAAGAACTTCTTCATCTTGCACGAAGGCGCCGTGGCCATGGCCGACGGTGAATTGGCGGAAACCGATTGGGATGAAATCCCCGACGCCGATGTTGACGCGGCGTGGGGACGCCCGGCCATCGTGACCCAGGGCGTGACCCAGGGGTGGGTCGGCTTCACCGACCATTACTGGCAGTCGATCCTGATCCCCACGGGTGTGCAAAGCTTTGATCAGGCGCTGACCTACGCGCCGCGCAGCGATGTCTACCGCGCCGTCACGCGCCTGCCCACGCAGGACGTGGCCGACGGCGCGACCGTCGCCATCCAGACGCAGCTTTTTGCCGGCGCCAAGGAATGGGAAACCATCCGCGACTACCAATCCGCCGGTGTCGACGGCTTCATCGACAGCATCGACTGGGGCTGGTTCTTTTTCCTGACCAAGCCGATCTTTTGGCTGCTGCACGAACTTAACGTCCTGATCGGCAACATGGGCTGGGCCATCATCGGCCTCACGCTCATCATCAAGGCCGTCCTCGTGCCGCTGGCCTACAAGTCCTACGTCTCCATGGCCAAGATGAAGGAACTCCAGCCCCAGATGGAGGAGCTGAAGGAACGCGCAGGCGACGACAAGCAGAAGCTGCAGCAGGGCATGATGGAGCTGTACAAGAAGGAAAAGGTGAACCCCGCCGCGGGCTGTTTGCCGATCCTTCTGCAAATCCCCATCTTCTTCTCGCTCTACAAGGTGATCTTCGTCACGATTGAATTGCGCCACGCCCCCTTCTTCGGGCCCTTCCAGGACCTCAGCGCGCCGGACCCCACCTCGATCATCAACCTCTTCGGCCTGCTGCCCAACGCAGCGCCCGATCCCACCAGCATCATGGCGCTGATCTTCATCGGCATCCTGCCGATCCTGCTGGGTATCTCGATGTGGCTGCAGCAAAAGCTGAACCCGGCGCCCACCGATCCCACGCAGCAGATGATCTTTGCGTGGATGCCTTGGGTCTTCATGTTCATGCTGGGCAGTTTCGCCAGTGGCCTTGTCGTCTACTGGATCGCCAACAACGTGATCACGTTCACACAGCAATACCTGATCATGCGCAGCCAGGGCTACAAACCCGACCTTCTGGGCAACATCACCAGCGGCTTCAAAAAGAAGGCGGCCGAGGAACCCAAGAAGTGACGGGCACCCTCGCCCATATCTGGCGGCACCCGATCAAGGGGATCGGATCCGAAGCCTGCGACCAGGCGGACCTGACCCCGGACCATGCGGTTGTGGGCGACCGCACCTGGGCGCTCCTGAATGCCGAGGCGGACGACACCGATGATTGGCAACCCCGCCGCAACTTCCTGCAGGTCGCGTCGGGCCCGGCGCTAGCCGCTGTGGGCGCGGTCAGCACGGACAACGGCGTGCTGCTCACACATCCGGACCGTGACCCGCTTGATTTCAAACCGGACACCGCCCCCGAAACCCTGGGCGCATGGATCGGTGATCTGTGGCCAACGGGCCGCCCGGGCCCCGCACGGCTGGTCAAGGCGCCGCCCCAGGGCATGACGGACGTGCCCTACGCCTCGGTCTCGATCGGCAACCTGTCCTCTCTGCGCGCGCTCAGCCAGCGGGCCGGCATGCATGTCGACATGCGGCGGTTCCGGATCAACCTCTGGCTGGACGGGCTGGCCCCGTTCGAGGAAATCGACCTGCTGGCCGGTGACATCACCATCGGCGGCGTGACACTGGCGCCGGTCGAACCCATCGAACGCTGCCGCGCGCCCGACGCCAACCCGCAAAACGGACACCGCGATATCGGCATGTTGCGCACCCTCGAAGATGGCTGGAACACGCGCGATTTCGGGGTCTATTTCAAGGTCAAATCCGGCGGCACCGTCGCTGTGGGGGATCGGTTGACATGACAGCCGCGCTGCCCTTTCCCGTGGCCGAAACACCTGACCCGCAGACCGCCGAACAGGGCCGCCTCCTGTTCGCGGGCGAAACCGAATTCGTCAAAGGCGTGGTCGCTATGTCCGGTCTGCCCCCCGCCGACCGGATGGAGGTCTGCTTTGCCGGACGCTCGAATGTCGGAAAATCGTCGCTGATCAACGCGCTCACCGGGCGCAAGGGGCTGGCGCGGGCGTCCAATACGCCGGGTCGCACGCAGGAGATCAACTATTTCACCGCTGGCGACGACCACTACCTTGTCGACCTGCCCGGCTATGGCTACGCCAATGCGCCCCTGCCCGTGGTCGAAAAATGGCAACGGCTGCTCAAACACTACCTGTCGGGGCGTCAAACCCTGCGCCGCGCCTTTGTGCTGATCGATGCCCGGCACGGGATCAAGTCGGTGGACGAGGATATTCTCAAGCTCCTCGACACCTCTGCGGTGACATTCCAATGCGTGCTGACCAAGGCGGACAAGGTGAAGGCCAAGGATCGCGATGCGGTGCTGGCCCAGGTCCGACAGGCGCTGTCCAAACACCCTGCCGCCTTTCCCGAGATCGTGCTGACCAGCAGTGAAAAGGGCGACGGCATCGAAACGCTCCGCGCCATCATCGCCACGCTTGAATAGCGCCCGCGAATTTTCGAAAATTCGCCCGCCCGTTTCAAAGGCCCCAACAGATGAAGACCCAAGACATGAACCGCGACTGGATCGCCACCGCCCGCACCCTCAGCCAGGCACTGCCCTACATGCAGCGCTATACCGGTGCGACCGTCGTCATCAAGCTGGGCGGCCACGCCATGGGCTCGGACGCGGCGATGGAAAGCTTTGCCAACGATGTCGTCCTGATGCGCCAGGTCGGCGTGAACCCGGTGATCGTGCATGGCGGCGGGCCCATGATCAACGACATGCTGAAGCGGCTGGATATCCAGTCCGATTTCGTCAACGGCAAGCGCGTGACCGACGCCGCGACCATGGAAGTGGTCGAAATGGTGCTGTCGGGGGTTGTGAACAAGCGCATCGTGCAAGCGATCAACCGCGCAGGTGGCAAGGCGGTCGGCCTGTCGGGCAAGGACGCGAACCTGATCACCTGTGACCAGACGGATGCGGCCCTGGGCCTGGTGGGCACGCCCGCGCAAATGGACCCGACCATCCTGTCCACGCTCTTTGATCGCGCGATGATCCCGGTGATTGCCCCGCTGGGGTCGGGCGCAAACGGCGAAACCTTCAACATCAATGGCGACACGGCCGCCGGTGCCATCGCAGGCGCGCTCAAGGCCGACCGGCTCTTGTTGCTGACGGATGTGTCCGGCGTCAAGAACGCGGATGGCGAGGTTGTCACCGAACTCACCGCCGATCAGATCCGCGACCTGACCGCCGACGGCATCATCGCGGGCGGCATGATCCCCAAGACCGAAACCGCGCTCGACGCCATTGCCAGCGGCGTCCGCGCGGTCGTGATCCTGGATGGTCGCGCACCAAACGCCTGTCTTCTCGAACTTTTCACCGATCACGGCGCGGGGTCCATCATCCGCCCCCGCTGACACAAACGTGTCTGCGCGCCGCATTGCGCCGGGGGCGCAGCGCGGTAGATATGGGGCATGGAAAACGAAACGCTCATCCGCTTTGGTGTCTTTCTCGGCCTGTTTTCGCTTTTTGCATTGGTCGAAGCCGTGGTGCCGCGCCGTGTCCGCACCCAGACCCGGTCGCGCCGGTGGGTCACGAATTGGGGTATCACGCTGGCCAATACGGTCATTATCCGTCTCATGGCCTTTGCGCTGCCCGTTCTGGCCGTCGGTGCGGCCATCGACGCGTCCAATCAGGGATGGGGCCTGTTCAATGCGCTTGCGCTGCCCACCTGGATCGAGGTGATCGCCGCCGTCGTCATCCTGGATTTCATCATCTGGGCGCAGCACCTGATCACGCACAAGGTGCCGATCCTCTGGCGCCTGCACCGGGTCCATCACGCCGATGTGGACATGGACGTGACCACCGCCATCCGCTTTCACCCGATCGAGATTGGCCTGTCCATGTTGATCAAGATCGGTGCCGTCTATCTGCTCGGCCCCGCCGCGCTGGCCGTGATCCTGTTCGAGATCATCCTGAACGGCACCGCCATGTTCAATCACGCCAACATCCGCCTGCCGCTCTGGCTGGACGCCACCCTACGGCGGGTGCTGGTCACGCCCGACATGCACCGCGTGCACCATTCGGTGCATCGGCACGAACATGACAGCAACTACGGTTTTTCCCTGTCGATCTGGGACCGGATGTTCGGCACCTACATTGCCCAGCCCGAGGCGGGACATGACGACATGGCCGTCGGCCTTGAATGGCAGGATGACCGCCCGGCCAAGCTGGGCTGGTCGCTGGCCCTGCCTTTTGCCCGGAAATGACACTGGATGACATCGCCGCCTGCGTTGCACCCCATGGCCTGATGGTCATGGGTCACAGCGCAAACCGCGTGCTTATCGGGACCGACGCCCACTGGTGGGACGTATTCACCCAAAGCCCGGAATACCTGAACAAGGTCACCGATCCCGTCGATACGTGGTCCAAGCGCATTCTGGGCGGCATCGCCCGGGCGACGGGCGCTACGGCGCATTTTCCGTCCGACGGCCCACCCTACGCCCCCTTCATCGCCTGGGCGCTTGACACCGGGCGGTTCTGGCCAAGCCCAACGGGCATGATGGTGCATGATCGGGCGGGACTGATGATCTCCATACGCAGTGCCCTTGAATTCACCGAAGAATTTGAACCTGTCCCCGCGGGGACACATCCTTGCACCACGTGCCATGCCAGACCCTGCGTCTCGGCCTGCCCCGTTGGCGCGCTTTCGGCCGACGCCCCTTATGACGTGCCGGCGTGCAAGGCGTATCTGGATACGCCCGCGGGTCAGTCGTGCATGACCGGCGGCTGTCTCGCGCGCCGCGCCTGCCCGGTCAGTCAGGCCTTTGCACGTCCAGCGGCGCAGTCGGCCTTTCACATGAAGGCCTTCGTCGGATGACCTGCACCCTGATCCTCATGCGGCACGCCAAGTCCAGTTGGGACAATCCCGACCTTGCCGATCACGACCGCCCGTTGAACACGCGCGGCATCGCGTCCGCGGTGGCGATGGGGGATTGGCTGCGCGCGCAAGGACACCACCCCGATGCAGCCGTCAGTTCGTCAAGCGCGCGGACGGGCCAGACCTTTGTGAAACTGGGCTTTGACATCCCCATCACCTTCACCCGCGCGCTGTACCATGCGGGGCCGGAAATGATGATGGAGGTGTTGCAGGAGCAGACAGCGCCCACCGTCCTGATGCTGGGCCACAATCCGGGCAGTGCGGATTTTGCGGATCGCCTGGTGACACGGGCCCCGCCGCATCCGCGCTTTGCCGACTATCCGACCTGTGCCACGGCGGTCATCCGGTTTGAGGCGGCGGGCTGGAACGACATCGGCTGGCGCGCGGGCCAGCCGATTGATTTCGCGATCCCGCGCGAGTTGATGTAGGGTGCGCATTCACTGCGCACCTTTCGTCAATGCCCCAGGATCTGGCTCAGGAACAGTTGTGTCCGTGGGCTTTGCGGGTTGTTGAAGAACTCTTCGGGTTCGTTCTGTTCCACGATCTGACCTTCGTCCATAAAGATCACGCGGTTCGCCACCTGACGGGCAAAGCCCATCTCGTGCGTGACGCACAGCATGGTCATGCCTTCCTCGGCCAATTCAACCATGGTGTCCAGAACCTCCTTGATCATCTCGGGGTCCAGTGCCGATGTGGGTTCGTCAAACAGCATGATGCGCGGCCGCATGCACAGGCTGCGGGCAATCGCCACACGCTGCTGCTGACCACCCGACAACTGGCCCGGATACTTGTCGGCCTGATCGGGGATCTTCACCTTTTCCAGGAAGTGCATCGCGATCTCTTCGGCTTCCTTCTTGGGCGTCTTGCGCACCCAGATCGGGGCCAGCGTGCAGTTTTCCAGGATCGACAGGTGCGGGAACAGGTTGAAGTGCTGAAAGCACATGCCGACCTCGGACCGGATCTTGTCGATGTTCTTGACGTCCGACGACAACAGCGTGCCGTCCACCGTGATCGAGCCCTGCTGGTGCTCTTCCAGCGCGTTGATGCACCGGATCAGCGTGGATTTGCCCGAGCCCGACGGTCCGGCAATCACGATCCGTTCGCCCTGGTACACGGTCAGGTCGATGTCACGCAGCACGTGAAAGGACCCGTACCACTTGTTCATCTTGTCGATGGAAATCGCGACCTCGGTCGAGACGTTGGCATCCACGTGTTTGATGTCGCCCGTGTCGGGCGCTGAAAGTGTTGTGTCAGTCATATCATCCACTCCTTAGCGGTGATCGGTCGCAAGCTGGCGTTCCAGCCACTGCGAGTATTGAGAGATGCCGTAGCAGACGACGAAGAACAGCAGCGCTGCAAAGCCCAGCAGTTCCCAGTACACCCCGTTCCATTCGGTCGAGGCGAGGATGGGACCCCGGATCATGCCCACAAGGTCGAACATCGAAATGACCGACACCAGCGTCGTGTCCTTGAACAGACCCACCGCCACGTTCACGATCCCCGGGATCGAGATCTTGAGCGCTTGCGGCAGGATGATCAGGCGCATCGCTTGCGGGTAATCCAGGCCCAGACTGTCCGCCGCCTCGTATTGTCCCCGTGGCAGGGCGGCAAGGCCGCCCCGGATCACCTCGGCGATATAGGCGGCCGAGAACATTGTGATCATGATCACCACGCGCAGGAACAGGTCGGTCGTCGTGCCGGGCGGAAAGAAATAGGCCAGCATCACCGACGCCACGAACAGCAGGGTGATCAGCGGCACGCCCCGGATGAATTCGATGAAGATCACGCAGATCCACTTGATCAGCGGCATGTCTGACTGACGGCCCAGTGCCAGCGCGATGCCCAGCGGCACCGACAGCGACACACAGGCCACGCCCAGCATCATGTTGAGCATGAAGCCCCCCAGATCGCGGGACGGCACCGCCTGAAGCATGGCACCGTCGTTCGCGTTGTCGGGGATCAGCATTCCACCGATGATCCAGACCACAAGCGCCGCCGCGATCCCGCCAAAGAAACCGGCGGCAAAGCTGCCCGCAACAAAGCGCTGGTAGACGATGTAGCCAAACACAACCCCGGCAAGCGCCAGGATCGGTGTCAGGATGGTGCCGCCCCAGATCAGGTAATAGGCCAGGAACGGAAAGATCGCCGTGAACAGCAACAGCTTGCGCGGCAGCTTGTAAAACAGCACCGGCGCGGCGGCTGCAAAGAACAGCACGAAGGCCAGCGCGGGGCGCCAATATTCATCCGGCGGATATTTGAACCCGAACAACAACTGGTTCCAGCGTTCCGTCAGGACCGAAAAGCAGCCCCCCGACTCGCCGTCCAGAACCTCACGACATTCCGCCAGGCTGGACGTGTTCCAGACCCCGGCGAAGATCCATGGCAACGTGTTGCTGAGGATCACGTAGATCACATAAAGCGCGACGACGGTCAGGACCGAGTAGAAGGGCGTGGAAAACAGGTTGTCCCTGGCCCATTTGACCGGGCCGGTGGCCGAGGAAGGCGGCGGCGAAGGTGGCACCGTTTCGGTGCGCACGAAGGCAGCAGAAGTATCCGACATCTCAGCGCTCCTTCAACTTAACGGACGTGTTGTAGACGTTCATGACGGCCGAGATGGCCAGGGAGATCGTCAGGTAGAACAACATCAGCAGCAGCACGCATTCGATGGCCCGGCCCGTCTGGTTCAGGGTGATCCCGCCCAGCGTAGCCGTGATGTCGGCATACCCCACGGCGATCGCCAGCGACGAGTTCTTGGTGATGTTGAGATATTGCGAGATGAGCGGCGGGATAATGACCCGCAGCGCCTGCGGCAACACCACAAGGTTCATGATCCGTCCCGGACGCAGGCCCAGCGCACCCGCTGCTTCGGACTGGCCCTTGGAAATGGCCTGAATCCCTGCGCGGACGTTCTCCGCGATGAAGGCGCCTGTATAGATCGACAGGGCGAACCACAGCGCGATCAGCGGTCCACCGACCTTGATCCCGCCGGAAAAGTTAAAGCCCTTCAGCTCGGGGTAGTCGAGCCCGATGGGCATGCCCATGACGAAGTAGACCAGCAGCGTCGGCACAAAGAGGATGACCAGGCTGGGCCAGCCCATCGGCAGCAGGCGTCCGGTGTCATACAGCAGCTTGGTCGCGTATCGCCGGTAGGCAAAGACGCCGATCACCGACAGGACGAACGTCGCCACAACCACGAGCGAACCCGCGCCCCAGACCGGTGCAGGGATGTAGACCCCCCGGTTGGTAAAGGCGATGGCATCGAGCACCATGCTGGCCGCGGGATCGTCCCCGCGGAAGGCCCGAGGCCCCGGCAGCACCGCAATCATGATGGTGAAAATGATGATGATCCAGATCAGGACCGGAATGTTGCGGAAAATCTCCACGTAGAAGGACATCAGCTTGGACACGAGCCAGTTGTTGGATAGGCGCAGGACCCCGGCGATCACGCCAAAGACTGTGGCCGTCACACAGGCCAGAAAGGCCACAAGCAGCGTGTTCAGGATGCCCACCAGCGCGGCACGCGCGTTGGACGACTGGCTGGTGTATTCAATCAATGTCTGGTTGATGTCGTAGCCCGCGGGCGTCCCGAGGAACTGATACGAAATGTTCAGTCCGGCAGCGGCCAGGTTGCTGAACAGGTTGCTCATCAGGAAGGCGGCGGACGCGATCAGAACGATCAGGGCAATGAATTGAAACGTATATGATCTGTACCGCGTGTCGTTCAAAAGCATCGACAGGCGGAACGACTCCTGAGGAGGGTCGGTCAACGTGGTCATGGAGATGGTCCCCGTGGTTCCGGCCTTTGGTTTTACGCGGCAGTGCGCGGGGCCGGGTTTTCAGTTGTTGGCTGCATTTTGGACAGTCCTGCCGCTGTTTTCAGCGGTCTTGTGTCCAAATGCGCGAGGGGCGCAGGGATTAACCTGCGCCCCTCGGCTTTGTATCTTAGCGGAAGGGCGGGCTGTAGAGCAGGCCGCCATCGGTCCACTGAGCGTTCAGGCCACGGGCCAGACCGATCGGTGTGCTTTCGCCGATGTTCTGTTCAAACACTTCGCCGTAGTTGCCGCTGGCGCTGATGGCTTTCATCGCCCAGTCCGCGTCCAGACCCAGCATCTCGCCCAGGGTACCTTCGGTGCCCAGGATACGGTTGATTTCAGGGTTGTTGGTGCCTGCACCCATCTCGGAGATGTTGGTGGAGGTGATGCCCAGCTCTTCGGCCGAGATCAGCGCGTTCAGGGTCCAGCGGACCACATCGCCCCATTCGTTGTCGCCGTGACGGACCAGCGGGCCCAGCGGCTCTTTCGAGATGATTTCGGGCAGCAGAACGTGGTCACCGGGGGCTTCGAACGTGGCGCGTGTCGCGGCCAGACCCGAGGCGTCGGTGGTGTACACGTCACAGGCACCGGCAAGGTACTGCTGTTGTGCTTCGGCGTTGGTTTCGATCGGAACCGGCTCGTAGCTGATGTTGTTCGAGCGGAAGAAGTCCGCCAGGTTCAGCTCGGTTGTGGTGCCGGTCTGGATGCAGACGGTCGCGCCGTCCAGATCCTTGGCCGACGACACGCCCAGGTCCTTTGGAACCATGAAGCCCTGGCCGTCATAGTAGTTCACGCCAACGAAGGTGAACTTGAGGTCCACATCGCGGCTGAACGTCCAGGTGGTGTTCCGTGCCAGCATGTCGATTTCGCCGGACGCAAGCGCGGTGAAGCGCGTCTTGCCGGTTGTGGGCACGAATTCGACTGCGGTGGGGTCGCCCAGCACAGCGGCGGCGACAGCGCGGCACACAGCCACGTCGAAGCCTTTCCATTCGCCATTTGCGTCGGGTGCGGCAAAGCCGACCAGACCGGTTGTCACGCCGCAGTTCAGCGTGCCACGTGCTTTCACGTCATCGAGCGTGCCAGCAGCCGCAGCGCCGGCGCTCAGGCCAGCGGCGGTCAGCGCGCCAAAGATTACGGTTTTTTTCATTTTTACCTCTTCCTGATTTTCCGCCATGTTTCGGCGGTTCGATCGGCGCACCCTGAGTGAGCATGATGCACCGAAGGCGATCCGGTCGGGGTTGTCCCGTACCGGTGGGCCGCAGTTTGGGCGGATTCATCGCTGGACGTCAAGGGCCGCTTCACCAAAAACGATGCATAATTGTGCAGTATCTCACCCCTGTTCGGGGCCGGGGTTCAGGCCCCTTTGCAGGCGTCAAAAAAGGCTTTTGCGTGCAGGAACGATGCCTGCTTGATCGCGGCCACCTCCTGCGCCTCTTCATCGACGCCCCATTCCTCTTCCTGCCAGATTTCGTCCAGGCGGGACGCTGCCCAAATTGTATGCGCAGGGTTCAGGTCTTGGGCAGCAGCGAAACCAAGGACCAGTGATCCGGACAGGCTGACAAGGTCGTGAAACGCCGCCAATTCGAAATGCGACAGCGCATGCACCTGCCGGGACAGTGTTGCCAGTGCCGCCGCGTCCTGTGATTCGTGCATCAACCCGGTGCGCGGCAACAGACGCGCGCCCAGCACATCCGCGGCCCAGTCCAGATAGGGGTCCCATTGTGCCGCCTGCCGGTCGATCAACCCTTGTGGCCTATCGGCGCGGTAGCACAGCAGATCCGCATCGCCGTAGGCGGCGAGCATGTCCGCCACTTCGGCATGTTGAACCGCGACCTTGTCGATGGCGGCATTGGCGCTGCGGGTGAAGGGCATGGACAGCGGGTTCACCACCCCGTCCTGCGCGTCCCATTCGGCGGCGACGGCATGTGCAAGCGCGGATGTCGGCAGCACCAACGCCGCCTTGGCCGGTGTCTTGATCGCCCGCCCGTCCAGCGTGACGGTCCATCCTGCCGCTGTCCGTTCGGGCGTTGCGGTTGTCCAGAACCGCTTTTGCTTCCATTCGCTCATGTCACTGCCCCCACAGCGCGCCCAGCGCGTCATCGAGTTCCGAAAAATCATCCAGCACGCGATACGCACCGGTCAGGTGCGACACCGGGTGATAGCCCCAGCTGACCCCGATAAACGGCATCTGCGCCGCCCGGGCCATGTCCGCGTCAAAGCTTGTGTCGCCGATCATCACCGCATCCCGCGCCGCCACTCCTGCGTCGTTCAACGCGGTGTACAGCATGGACGGATGCGGCTTGGACGGGTGGAAATCGGCCACTTGAAGGGTGACGAACACGCCGTGAAGCCCATGCGTCTCGATCAATCCGTCAAGGCCGCGCCTGGACTTGCCCGTGGCCACACCCAACACGATGTCATCGCGCGCATTCAGGCGATCAAGGGCGGCGCGCGCACCGGGATACAGCGGCGAGGACGACGCCCCCTTGGTCACGCGCAACGCGGCATAGCTGTCCTTGTACCGGCGCACCATGAGGTCGTGATCCGCATCCGGTGCCAACCGCGCCATGGCAACCGGCAGGGACAGGCCCACGATGCTCAGGACCTGTTGCCGCGACGGGGCATCGCGGCCGACCGCATCGAAGGCCGCCGCCATGCTGGCGATGATGTCGGCCTGGCTGTCGACCAGCGTGCCGTCCACGTCAAACACCACCAGCCGCATTTTACAGCGCCTCGAACGGGTCTTCGGCGGCCAGATCCTCGGTCCAGCCAAACGTGTCCCAACTGTCTTTCATGTGGTCGGGCAACGGGGCCGTCACGGTGATGACCTTGCGCGTTTCTGGCTGTTCGAACCGCATCATGCGCGCGTGCAGGTGCAGCTTGGACGAGATGATGCCACCCACCTTCGCGCCCCAGCCGTCGCCCATGTTTTCCTGGCTTGATCCGCCATATTTTCCGTCACCCACAATCGGGTGCCCGATCTCGGCCATGTGGGCGCGCAGCTGGTGGGTGCGGCCCGTCACCGGTTCCATCGCGACCCATGCCGCGCGGCTCGCCACGCGGTAAAGCGTGGCATAGAGCGTATGCGCCCGTTTCGCGCCGCGCGTGTCGTCGATGTCGCGCGGATGCACGGCGATCATCTTCTCGCCCTCGCCGCCCTTGCCGCGGCCCGGGGCCTTGACCAGCCCATACTTGATCTCGCCCAGGTAGGGCGTCGGCACGCCGGCGACGAGCGCCCAGTAGATCTTGCGCGTTTCGCGGTGCCGCATCGCCTCGGTCAACGCCTTGGCCGCCAGCCGCGTGCGCGCCAGCAACAGAACGCCCGACGTGTCCTTGTCGAGGCGGTGCACGAGGCGCGGCTTTTCATCAAGGTCGAACATCAGTGCCTCGGCCAGCCCATCGACATGCCTGCTCTGGCCCGACCCGCCTTGCGTCGGCAGGCCCGACGGCTTGTTGATCGCGATGATCTGGTCGTCCTTGTAGATCACGCTGTCGCGGATCATCGCGGCATCCTTGTCCGAGATGCGTGTCTTTTGCACGGGCGGCGCAGGGCGATCCGGCAACGGCGGAATGCGCACGCTTTGCCCTTCCTCGACCCGCGTCGAGGATTTGACGCGACCCCCATCGACCCGGCATTCGCCCTTGCGGCACATCTTTTCGATCATGCCCTGGCTGACCTGGGGAAAGCGCCGTTTCATCCACCGGTCAAGGCGCTGATCGCCCTCGCCTTCTTCGACGGTCACGTTCTGAACACCGCTCATGCGAACACCCCCCGCGCCAGGACCAGGCCCAGCGCCAGCGCGCCCACTGACAGGCCGACCGACAGCAGGATGTACAGGCTGGCAGAGGCGACCTGCCCCCGCTCGATCAGCGTCATCGTCTCAAGGCTGAAGGCGCTGAACGTGGTGAAGCCGCCCAGGAGACCGGTCATCACGAAGGGCGACAGGTGCGTCAGGCCCTTGTGGGCGGCGGCGACCACAAAGACGCCCATCAGGAAGGACCCGATGACGTTCACGGTGATGATCGCCATCGGAAAGTCGGACGGGCCCATTGCGCGCAGCATGGCCACACCCGTCAGCCAGCGCAGCGAGGCGCCGATGGCCCCGCCAAGGGCTACAAGGGAAAGGGTTGAAAACATGCGCGGTCTGTCGTCGGTTGGGGGCAAAGAGTCAAGCTTTGCCGGTCCGCTTGGCCCTGAGCCGCGCAAAGTAGTCGAGCCGCTTTTTCAGGTCCCGCTCGAACCCCCGTTCCACCGGTTGGTAAAGGTCGGGCCGGTCCATCCCGTCGGGAAAGTAATTGGCCCCCGAAAACCCGTCTTCGGCATCGTGGTCATAGGCGTAATCCTTGCCATAGCCCTGATCCTTCATCAGCGCGGTGGGCGCGTTCAGGATGTGCTTGGGCGGGGGGTGCGACCCTGTCTGTTTCGCCGCCCGGCGCGCGCCCTTGTAGGCGGTGTAGGTGGCGTTCGATTTGGGGGCCAGAGCGAGGTAGACAAGCGCCTGCGCCAGCGCCAACTCACCTTCGGGACTGCCGAGGCGTTCGTAGGTTTCCCACGCTTGCAGGCACACGGCCTGCGCCTGCGGATCAGCAAGGCCGATGTCTTCGACCGCCATGCGGGTGATGCGGCGGGCAAGGTAACGGGGGTCTTCGCCCCCTTCCAGCATCCGCGCAAACCAGTAGAGCGACGCGTCGGGGTCCGACCCGCGCACCGATTTGTGCAGCGCCGAGATCAGGTTGTAGTGTGCATCGCCCGACTTGTCGTACTGCGCGGCACGGCGCATGAGGCGGGCGGCAAGGGCCGTCTTGTCCAGCTTGCCCTCCACCGTCCAGGCGGCGACCTGTTCGATCAGGTTCAGAAGCGCGCGGCCATCCCCGTCCGCCATTTCAAGCAGCGCCTCGCGCGCCGGGCCATCAAGCGGAAGCGCCTTTTCCAGATCCCGTTCGGCCCGTTGCGCCAGCAGTTCAAGGTCCTTCAGGTCCAGCCGCTCCAGCACCAGCACCTGCGCGCGGGACAGCACAGCGGCGTTCAACTCAAAGCTGGGGTTCTCGGTCGTGGCGCCGACCAGCAGGATGGTCCCGTCCTCCATATGCGGCAGGAACCCGTCCTGCTGCGCCTTGTTGAAGCGGTGGATTTCGTCGACGAACAGCAGCGTGCCCTGCCCGTTCTGGCGCCGGATCTTGGCCGCCTCGAACACTTTTTTCAGGTCCGGGACACCTGTGAAAATCGCCGAGATCTGGACGAAATGCAGGTCCGTCTCATGCGCAAGCAGCCGGGCGATGGTCGTCTTGCCCACCCCGGGCGGGCCCCAGAACACCAGCGAGGACAGCGCACCCGACGACAGCATGACCGTCAGCGGCGCCTCCGGTCCCAGCACCTGGGACTGGCCGATCACCTCGGACAGCTTTTGTGGCCGCAAACGGTCCGCAAGGGGCCGCGGGCCTGTGTCTGTCGGTGCGGGATCAGAGGCGAAAAGGTCGGTCATCCTCAGAACCGCAGGACGATGCGGCTGTTGCCACGGATGGCGCGCACGGTGGTGCCGCGCCGCGCCTCGGACAGGATATCCGCCGCCTGGGCCGTCGTTTCAATGTCCTGACGGTCGATGCGTTGCAGCACGTCGCCGCGGCGCAGGCCGACGCGGCGGCCGATGGGGCCGGTGTCCAGCACAACCACGCCTTCGGCGGCGATGGGCAGGTTCAATTCGGCCAAGACCGCCGGGTTGATCTGTGCCAGCTGCAGGCCCGGCAGGCTTGTGCCTTCGGGCAAGGTGATGGCGTCGCGCGGCGGGACTTCGGGCGGTGGGACCAGGGCAACGGTCAAGACGTCCTCTGCCCCGTTTCGAAGCCGCGTCATGGTCGCACTGTCCTGATCGCTGGCCACACTCATGCGAAACAACATCTCGCCGGGGCTGCTGACAGGGGCGCCATCGACGGCCAGCACCACGTCACCCACTTCAAATCCGGCCCGGGCCAGGGGGCTGGCCGGATGCAGCCCTGCAAGCATGATGCCACCGGGTCGGTCCCGGCCCAGCGTTTCGGCCAGGTCGGCGTCGACCGCCTGTCCGGTTGCCCCGGCCCACGGGCGGACAAAGCGGTCATTGCCGTCGCGCGCCTGTTTGACAAAGGCCGCGACCAGGTCAGAAGGAATGGCAAAGCCGATCCCGTTCGAGCCGCCCGAGCGGCTGAGGATGCGCGTGTTGATGCCCAGAAGCTGGCCGCGCATGTCCACCAGGGCACCGCCGGAATTACCGGGGTTGATGGGCGCATCGGTCTGGATGAAATACCCTGCCCCGCGCCCATTGCTGCCCCCGGACCGGGCCAGGGCGGACACGATCCCAGAGGACACGGTCTGGCCGACGCCGAACGGGTTGCCGATGGCCAGCACCAGCTCGCCCACCTCGACCGTTTCGCTGTCGCGCAGGGACAGGAACGGCAGGTCGTCCACGCCGTCGATCTTGAGAATGGCAAGATCGCTTTCCTGATCGCCAAGCAGCACGCGGGCGTCATATTCGCGCCCGTCATTCAGCACGATCCGAATGTCGGTGGCCTGCCCGACCACATGATAATTCGACACGACGATGCCGTCGCTGCTGAGGATCACGCCGGACCCAAGCGAGTTCTGGACACGCGGCTGCGCCTGACCGAACCCTTCGAACAGTCGCTCGAAAAACGGGTCATCCATGAACGGGGTGCGGGCACGGGCCTGCGTGACAAAGCGCACATAGATGTTCACCACCGCAGGCGCCGTCTCGCGCACAAGGGGCGCAAAGCTCAAGCTGATTTCGGACTGGCTTTGCGGGACGCGGGTCTCTGCGATGGCACCCAGGGGCAGCAGGCAGAAAAGAAGGGCAAAGAGAGGCTTCATTGTTCCGAAAATATGCAAATCCCCCACGCGCAATACAAGCGCCGCACGTCGCCCAAACAAAAAAACCCCCGCCACGGGACGGGGGTTTTCGACCAGGTCCGGGACCGGGTTCAGTCCTCGGCAGCGTCTTCCGCTGCGACGCGGGCCTTGTCGGCCGCACCCTTGGCGTCGCGGTCGCGGTCCACGAATTCGATGATCGCCATGGGCGCCATGTCACCATAGCGGAACCCGGCTTTCAGAACGCGCACATAGCCACCCTGACGGTCGGCATAGCGCGGGCCCAGAACGTCGAACAGCTTGGCGACGTATTGCTCTTCCTTCAGCTTGGACGCGGCCTGACGGCGCGCGTGCAGATCACCGCGCTTGGCCAGCGTGATCATCTTTTCGATGATCGGCTTCAGTTCCTTGGCCTTGGGCAGCGTTGTCTTGATCTGCTCATGTTCGATGAGCGAGCCGGCCATGTTGGCAAAGAGCGCCTTGCGGTGCTCATGTGTCCGGTTCAGGCGGCGGTAACCACGTGCGTGACGCATATTTCTATCTCCAAATCGTGCCCTCTACGGGCGGTTTTGCTTTGTCTGGCCGGCGATGCGTGTCACCGGCTCTCCTTGGGGCCAGCGCTTTCCAAGGGGAAAGCGCCTTTGCCCGGGTGCAAGGTGGGCAAATTGCCCACCCTACGCTTTTCTTCGGTCGGGTGTCCGACCCTGCCGGGGGTGGCGCGTTGCCCATGGGCAATGCCGCGCAACCCCTTGATATCACGGCATTTGAAAACGCCGATGTTGTAGGGTGGGCACTCTGCCCACCACACGGGCCTAGAAGTTGTCTTCGAACTTCTTGGCCAGATCCTCGATGTTGTCCGGCGGCCAGTCCTCGACATCCATGCCCAGGTGCAGGCCCATGCCCGACAGCACTTCCTTGATCTCGTTCAGCGACTTGCGGCCAAAGTTCGGCGTGCGCAGCATCTCTGCTTCGGTCTTCTGGATCAGGTCGCCGATATAGACGATGTTGTCGTTCTTGAGGCAGTTGGCCGACCGCACGGACAGTTCCAGCTCGTCCACTTTCTTCAGCAGAAGCGGGTTGAACTCGAGACCGTCATCGTCGTCCTGACGGCTTGCCGATTCAGGCTCGTCAAAGTTGACGAAGATGCCCAGCTGATCCTGCAGGATGCGCGCGGCAAAGGCCACGGCGTCGTCCGGCGTGATGGAGCCATCAGTTTCGACCTTCATGGTCAGCTTGTCATAGTCCAGCACCTGGCCCTCGCGGGTGGGCTGAACGTCATAGCTGACCTTCTTGACGGGCGAATAGATCGCGTCGATCGGGATCAGACCGATGGGCGCGTCCTCGGGCTTGTTCTTGTCCGCCGACACATAGCCCTTGCCGGTGTTGACCGTCAGTTCCATGTAGACGTCAGCGCCATCGTCGAGGTGGCAGATGACCAGATCGCGGTTCAGGATCTCGATCCCGGCACTTTCCGAAATGTCGCCGGCCGTCACGACGCCCGGGCCCTTGGCAGAGATCGACAGGCGCTTGGGCCCTTCGACTTCCATGCGCAGGCTGACCTGCTTGAGGTTCAGGATGATGTCGGTGACGTCTTCACGCACACCGGCAACGGACGAAAATTCGTGCAGCACGTTGTCGATCTGCACGGATGTGATGGCCGCGCCCTGCAGCGACGACATCAGCACGCGGCGCAGCGCGTTGCCCATGGTCAGACCAAAGCCACGTTCCAGCGGTTCGGCCACGACGGTGGCCTGGCGCGCGGGTTCGTTGCCCGGCTTGACGTCAAGCTGCTGTGGCTTGATCAGTTCGGCCCAATTCTTGTGGATCATGCGTCCCTCCATTCCTGTCCGCGTGCCATGTCCCAACATGCAGACGCCCGAGGTTTCAAAAAGCGGATTGGGGCCGTGCAGAAGACACAGCCCCAAAGATATTCAGATGTCACTTAGACGCGGCGACGTTTTGGCGGACGGCAGCCGTTGTGGGCAATCGGCGTCACGTCGCGGATCGACGTGATGTTGAAGCCAACCGCAGCCAGTGCGCGCAAAGCCGATTCACGGCCCGAACCGGGGCCCTGCACTTCGACTTCCAGCGTCTTCACACCGTGTTCCTGCGCCTTGCGGCCCGCATCCTCTGCCGCCATCTGGGCCGCATAGGGTGTGGATTTCCGCGAGCCCTTGAAGCCCATGGTGCCGGCCGACGACCACGAAATGGCGTTGCCCTGCACATCCGAGATCAGGATCTTGGTGTTGTTGAACGAGGAATTCACGTGGGCCACGCCCGCCGCGATATTCTTGGAGACCTTGCGCTTGCCTGCGCGCCGTGTGTCACGTGCCATGGATGCGCCTCCTTATTTCTTCTTGCCGGCAATGGCCTTTGCGGGGCCTTTGCGGGTGCGAGCGTTGGTGCTGGTGCGCTGACCGCGGACGGGCAGGTTGCGACGGTGGCGCAGGCCACGGTAGCAGCCCAGGTCCATCAGGCGCTTGATGTTCATCTGCGTTTCACGACGCAGGTCACCTTCGACGGTATAGTTCTCGTCGATGTGCTCGCGGATTTTCAGGACTTCTGCGTCGCTCAGTTCGTTCACGCGGCGCGTCAGGTCGATCCCGACGGCTTCGCAGATGTTCTGAGCGGAGGTGTTGCCGATGCCCGTGATATAGGTCAGAGCAATCGGAACGCGCTTGGCTGTGGGGATGTTGACCCCTGCAATACGTGCCACGTAAGGCTTCCTTTCGTTGCGAGCCCGTCATTCCAGGCCCTTTTTTCACAACATAAGGCCCAAGGATTTTGCCCCCGGGCCTGCCGCTGATCAGGTGATCCGACGGGACGCGTTCCCGTCTTTGATTCTCGTTAGAGATGGCGTGAGATAGGCCTTGATCAAGGGGGCGTCAACCCCTGTGCTCACCATCAAGGGTTTTGGAAATCGCCGTCTTCACATCCGCGATCTCGCCCAGCCCGTCGACCTTGGTCAACTGGCCCTTGGCATAGTAGTAGCCGATCAGCGGCGACGTCTTTTTGTAGTACTCCATCAGGCGCACTTTCATCGATTCCGCGTTGTCGTCGGCGCGGACGGGCTGGCCTGCGGCGGCGGCCTCGGCAGCGCGGCCGACGATGCGCTGCACCAACACTTCGTCATTGACCTCAAGCTCGATCACTGCGTCCAGGCTTTCGCCCTGTTCGGCCAGCAGATCGTTCAGCGCATCGGCCTGTGCCAATGTGCGGGGGAAGCCGTCAAAGATGAAGCCGTTGGACTTCACCGTTTCAAGCTGTTCGCGGATCAGGCCGATCACGATCTCGTCCGTGACAAGCGCGCCGCGGGCCATGACGTCGGCCACGATCTGGCCCATCTCGGTCCCGCTTTCCTTGGCCGCGCGCAGCATGTCGCCTGTCGACAGTTGCACCATGCCGCGCTCTTCCACCAGAAAACGCGCCTGCGTTCCCTTGCCCGCGCCCGGCGGGCCCAAGAGAATAATGTTCATCAGCTGTCCCCTCCCTGGAGCGCCTTACCGGCGCACAGGGCTCCGTTTGCGGCGGGTCTTGTTGCCCTTACCGCGCAGTTGCGATTTCTCAATCAGACCTTCGTACTGGTGCGCCAGCAGATGGCTTTGTACTTGCTGGATCGTGTCCATGGTCACCGATACCACAATCAGCACCGATGTCCCGCCAAAGTAGAACGGGATGGCGAATTCGCCGCGCAGGATTTCCGGCAGCAGACATACAAGCGCCAGATAGGCAGAGCCAAGGACCAGGATGCGGTTGACCACATATTCCAGATATTCGGCGGTCTTCTTGCCCGGGCGGATGCCGGGGACAAAGCCGTTCTGGTTCTTCAGGTTCTCGGCGACGTCATCGGGTTTGAAGCTGACGTTGAACGTGTAGAAATACGCAAAGAACACGATCATGGCCGCAAAGAACAGCAGGTACAGCGGCTGACCGGGGCCGAAATTGGCCAAGAGCCACGACATGATCGGGCTGGTCGAGTTGCCCGAGAAGGTCGAGATCGTGACCGGCAGAAGCAACAGCGACGAGGCGAAGATCGCGGGGATCACGCCGGCGGGGTTCACCTTGACCGGCAGGTCGGATTTGCCGCCGTCATACATCTTCATGCCCACCTGACGGCGGGGGTACTGGATGTGGATCTTGCGCAGCGCACGTTCCATGAACACGACAAATGTGATTGTCACGATCACCATCAGGATCACGCCCACGATGATTGCGGGGCTCAGCGCGCCGGACCGGCCGGAGGCAAAGAACTGTGCCAGGGCGGCGGGCACTTCGGCGATGATGCCCACGAAGATGATCAGCGAGATACCGTTGCCGATGCCGCGCGCGGTGATCTGCTCACCCAGCCACATCAGGAACATCGTGCCGCCAACCAGCGTGATCAGGCAGGACACGCGGAAGAACATGCCCGGATCGGTAACCAGATCGCCGGATTCCAGCGATACGGCAAGGCCGTAGGCCTGCAGGGTGGCCAGCGCCACGGTGCCGTAACGGGTGTACTGGTTGATCTTCTTGCGCCCCTGTTCGCCCTCTTTCTTGAGCTGTTCGAGCTTGGGCACCATCGAGGTCAGAAGCTGCACGATGATCGAGGCCGAGATATAGGGCATGATGCCCAGGGCAAAGATGCCCATCCGACCCAGCGCGCCACCGGTGAACATGGACACCATGCCGCCAATGCCCTGGCCTGCGCTTTCCATGAATTCCCGCAGGGCCGCGCCATCAATGCCGGGCACGGGGATAAAGGTGCCCAGGCGGTAGACGATCAGCAGACCGAGGGTGAACAGGATGCGGTTGCGCAGGTCGGTGGCCTTACCAAGAGCGCTCCAGCTCGTGTTGGCGGCCATATTCTCGACGGCAGATACCATGCGGGCATGTTCCTTTATGGCGAAACGCCGCCCTGCACGGTTTTCCGGCGGGCGGCGTAGGAAAAACTAGGGACTATGTAAGCCGCTAATGCGCGGCTCACAAGGCGTCAAACTGGCTTACTCGGCGGCCGCCGCGGTTGTGGTCAGCGACCCACCCGCTTTTTCAACGGCTTCAACGGCGGATTTGGACGCGCCAGTCACGACAAGTTCAACCTTCGCGGTGATGTCGCCCTTGGCCAGAACGCGGATACCGTCCAGCTTGCGGCGCACCAGGCCGGATGCGATCAGCGCGTCTTCGTCGACGGCTTTTTTCGCGTCGATCTTGCCCGCGTCGATGAATTTCTGGATCAGGCCCAGGTTCACAACGGCAAATGCCTTGCGGTTCGGCTTGTTAAAGCCGCGCTTGGGCAGGCGTTGGTACAGGGGCATCTGACCGCCTTCGTAGCCGTTGATGGCCACACCCGAGCGGGATTTCTGACCTTTGATACCACGGCCACCCATCTTGCCGGTGCCGGAGCCCGGACCACGGCCCACGCGCTTGCGGGGTTTGGTTGCGCCGGGATTGTCGCGCAGTTCGTTCAGTTTCATGTCGCTTCTCCTTGCCGGATGTGCCCCACGAAGCGTGAACGGGACAACCACGGCGTTTCTTGGTTTTGATTCTGCGGCGCATCACGCCACCGGGGGCGTATAGACGGGCGACCGCGCCTGATCAAGCCCATCCGTCATCCAGGGCGCAGAGTAAGGAATACCGGACTGATCGCACGCGGTTGCCGCCGCTATAGCTTACCCATCTTCAGACCGCCGCGGCGTTCTTTCAGCGGCACCCGATTTCAGCACCTGCATGCCCTGCGCATGTTCCCGAATTGGAGACCCCGATTGCTTGACCTCCTTTTTCAGGGTGGCGATCCCCTGCGCCTGTGTGGCCTCGCGTCCGCTGTCCTGAGCATCTATGCCTTTTTCCCGTATGCAAGCGACACGATCCGGGGGCGCACGCACCCGCAACGGGCCTGCTGGTTGATATGGTCGGTGCTGGGCAGCATCGCCCTGGTGACCCAGAGTGCCGAAGGTGCCACGGAGTCGCTGTGGTTCGCCGCCATTCAGGTCATTTGGACCATTGCCATTTTCACGCTTGCCATTTGGCGCGGCACGGGCCCGTTCCTGAACCCGGGCGATGCATATATCCTTGCGGCGGCTGCGATGGGCCTGGCCATATGGGCCGTCACCCACGACGCGGCCCATGCGCTGATCATCACCATTTCCATTTCCATGCTCGGGGGCATGGCGACCATCCTCAAGGCCTATCGCGCGCCGGGCAGCGAAACGATGGCCACATGGATCGTGTCCTGGATCGCCGCTGCGTGCGCCGTGTTTGCGGTTGGGTCCATCGACTGGATCCTGATGGCGTATCCGCTGTATCTGCTGATGCTGTATTCAGGGATTGTGGGGGCCATGGTGCTGGGTCGCAGCCGCGGGCGCGCAATTGAGTTTGCCACCGCACGCCATGTGCCTGTGCAGACGGTGTAGAAAAATGGCGGCAGACCGCAACATATAGCTGTCTTTACCGTTTTTTTGGGTATAATTGCCCGCAATACTGACCCGAATGGGCACCCCGAGCACACCTTTACAGGCCAATACCAGCCTCCGGAGACCGCCTTGCTGCAACTGCTTGCACAGCATCCTGATGTCCTGCATCGCGCGGGGCTCGCCTCGGCTGTGCTGAGCATTTATGCCTTCTGGCCCTATATCAGCGACATTCTTGCCGGCCGGACCCGGCCCGAGCGGGCCTCGTGGCTGATCTGGGCGCTGCTGAGTGCCGTGTCCTTGCTGGCCCAGATCTACGAAGGTGCGGACGGGTCGCTGGGCTTTGCCGTCACGCAGACCCTTGGCACGGTTGTCATCTGCGGGCTGACATTCTGGAAGACCACACAATTGCGGTTCAAGACCGAAGACAGTCAGGTTCTGACCGCGACCGCCGTCGGCATCTGGCTGTGGGCCGAGATGGAAAGCGCCGTCTATTCGCTGTTTGTCACCATCAGCATGTCGATGATGGGCGGGCTGTTGACGATGAAGAAGGCCTTTCTTGACCCGACATCCGAGACATGGGCGACATGGGCGGCGTTCTTTGTGTCGGCGGCCCTGGCCGTTGTCGCGATTGGTCAGGCGGATTGGCTGCTGATGGCGTACCCCTTATACGTCATGGCCCTGTCAGGCGGCATCATGGCGGCCATGGGCCTTGGGCATCTGCGCGTGGCGCGGCGGCAAGCGGACGCGCCGCAGGAACAGCGTCACCAGCGACTGACCCTGTCGGTCATGTCGTTTCAACGGGCGGGTTCACCCACCGCGTCGGAGTGAAGGGCTGCGCGCATGCGCGCTCCAGCATCTCGAGCCGGTCCTGACCATAGAACATCTCGGTTCCCAGCACATATGTGGGCGATCCCATCACACCGGCATGCAGGGCCGCGTCGGCGTTGGCCCGATAGGTCGCGGACACGTCTGGGGACTGGGCGCGCGCCAGGAGCGTGTCCGGATCATGACCCAGCCCTTCGGCCAGCGCGCGCAAGGTCGGTGCATCAGACAGGTCGGCATCGTCACGCCAATGCGCCTGCAGGATCGCATGGGCCATCGCATCGACCGGCGCGACCCGATCCCCAAGCGCGAGGATCATCCCGGCGGCCAGCGCGTAGTCAGCGTCGTGATATGTGGGCCGGAACGGCACAACCGGCACCTCGCGCAGTTCTGCCCAACGCTCGATCTCGCGGCCAAAGAAGTAGTCCACATGCGCCTGTGTCCGCTTGGCGAAGGGCAGACTGCCTTGCGCCTCGACCACGGGCGACAGCGGGATGGGGCGATGCACGAGGGTCAGGTTGTGCTGTGCGCACAGCGCCATGACCCGGGCCGATCCCAGATAGGCAAAGGCGGAATGGGCGGAGTAGTAGTAGATGAGGTCGGTCATGCAGTGCACGCTAGGCATCAATTCCGCGCCAGGCAATGCGCGCGGCATTGTTTTGGGCCGGTCACGGTGCCAGTCTGGCACGCATGGGACTGTTCCGCTCAGCCATCGCCGCCACGCTTGTCGCCACCCTGCCCTCGACCGGGTTTGCCACGGGCTGTGCCCGCGACGCGATGCTGGTCTTTGACGGGTCGGCGTCGATGGACGAGTTGAGCTTTGACGTCTCGCGCAAGACCCGCATCGTGGACGCCCGCGATGCGCTGCGGGATGCGCTGCCCGACATCACCCCGTTCCGCCGCGTGGGCCTTCTGACCTATGGGCCGGGGGCGAATGCCGACAGCTGCGACAATATCGACTTGCGCTTTGGCCCCCGCGACGATGCGGCGGTGGACATCATCACACAGATCGATGGCATGCAGCCCAAGGGGTTGACGGCGCTGGCGGCGTCCGTCCGTACCGCCGCCGACGCGCTGGATTATCGCAACCGAGCAGGCATCGTGGTGCTGGTGACGGACGGAAACGAGACCTGCGGCGGGCGGCCTTGTGCGTTGGGGTCCGCCCTGGCGGCGGAGGCGCGCGACCTGACCGTCCACGTGATCGGCTTTCAGGTGGTCGTTGACTTTTTCAGCTGGGACAACCCCGAACAAGTAGACGTGGGCGCGGGCAACACGGTGGCCAAGTGCTTGGCGGACCGGACCGGCGGGCTGTATGTGTCGAGCGAGACGGTGGATGAGTTGGCCGATGCGCTTAGGGCGACGTTGGGCTGCGCGTTGATTGGCAACGTGCACCCGCAAAGCGAACGATCAACCCGCCCATCCTAATTCGCAGCGTAGCAGTACGAAAAGTAAGCCGCTCTATGATGTTTTACACGCAGGTTCTTGATCGTAGTAACCACCGCCAAGCGCCAGATCGTATAGTATGGTCGAGACACAACTAACTTCGAAATTTTGTTCCAAATAGCCCAAATCAGCAAAAACAAAATTACGGCGCTGCAAATAGAATGGAAGTGGATGAATCCGATAGTGAAGGGACACAGTCGTCGTCCGTTTGGTATGACTGGAGTCCATACTTGCGATGTCTGCAACTTTAATACCCGCGCTACGCATAAAGTCACTTTGGATGGCAGTCTCAAAACCGTTTAAAAGGAAGACAATAACATCAAATTCATCAAGTGATTGCGGCACACGTTCTGATACACGAGGATCACGTGGGACGGGCACCCCATTGAGTATCAGATCAAATGTGACACGGTCAGTTTCTGCACCGAGAACAAATCCAACAAGTAGCGCAGAAAGTCGGCTTTCCAGATTGGCAACAGTTTCAAATTTAGCCGCGGCCAAGGACCATGCCGCGTACACTCCCAACACAAGCACATATGCCAGAAACAAACCCGCTATGGCCTTCAGTATCTTCACTTTGGTGCCCTCGACACGGAAAACAAAAAATGCCCCGACTTTCACCGAGGCATTTGAGTGCTAAAGGCGCTGTTGCCCGCGCCCAGGATGAGGCGTTCAGCCCTTCTCTTCGATGATCTCGACCATGTGAGGGATCGAGTTGATCATGCCGCGCACGGAAGGGGTGTCTTCCAGTTCGCGGGTTTTGTGCATCTTGTTCAGGCCCAGACCGATCAGTGTCGCGCGCTGTTTCGCGGGACGACGGATGGGGGAGCCGATCTGTTTGACGACGATTGTCTTTGCCATCTGTCTCAGGCCTCCTCAGCCACTTGAGCGGACTCGTTGGGTGCGTCATCCCGCTTGGGCAGGATATCGGCGACCTTCTTGCCACGACGTTGGGCGACACTGCGGGGCGACTGCTCCTTGCGCAGGCCGTCCATGGTGGCGCGGATCATGTTGTAGGGGTTCTGCGAGCCGATGGATTTGGACACGACGTCCTTCACACCCAGCATTTCGAACACGGCCCGCATCGGACCACCGGCGATGATACCTGTCCCCTCGGGCGCGGTGCGCATGACGACCTTACCGGCGCCATGGCGGCCTTCCATGTCGTGGTGCAGCGTGCGGCCTTCGCGCAGTTGCACGCGGATCATCTGGCGCTTGGCTTGTTCGGTGGCCTTGCGAATGGCCTCGGGGACCTCTTTCGCCTTGCCCTTGCCGAAACCAACGCGGCCCTTCTGGTCGCCCACGACGACGAGTGCGGCAAACCCAAAGCGCTTACCACCCTTGACGGTCTTGGACACACGGTTGATCGCGACCAGGCGATCTGCAAATTCCGGCGCTTCGTCGCGGTCGCGACGGTTGCCCCGGCGGTTATTGTCACGTTCTGCCATTGAGGCATCCTTTGAATTGGTGGCTTGCGCCAGTTTTACTCAATCCAGGTGGGCCAAGGCCCCCGGATCATCGGAGGGGCGTGCATCGCCCCCCTCAAGTGTCACGCACGGTGCGCGCGCAGCGCACACCCTACGGTGTCGGCGTAGGGTGCGCATTCACTGCGCACCGCACACCTTAGATCTTCAACCCACCTTCACGCGCGGCGTCGGCAACTGCCTTGACCTTGCCATGAAAGAGGAAACCACCGCGGTCGAAATAGGCCTCGCTCACGCCGGCCTTTTTCGCGCGCTCGGCAATCGCGGCGCCCACTTTGGCAGCGGCCTCCACGTTGTTCTTGCCAACCATCCCGAGGTCTTTTTCGAGGGTCGAGGCCGCGGCCAGGGTCACGCCGTTCACATCGTCGATCAGCTGGACGCTGATGTTCTTGTTCGAACGGTGCACGCTCAGGCGGGGACGCCCGGCGTTGACCTTGCGCAGTTTGTTCCGGACGCGCAGGCGGCGCTTGAGGAACAGGGTCCGTTTGCTGTTTGCCATCTGTCTGGTCCTTACTTCTTCTTACCTTCCTTGCGGAAGATAAATTCACCTTTGTAGCGGATGCCCTTGCCCTTGTAGGGCTCGGGCTTGCGCCACTCGCGGATTTTTGCGGCCACTTCGCCGACCTGTTGCTGGTCGATACCCTCGACCACAATCTCGGTCTGCTTCGGCGCCGTCACGGTCACGCCCTCGGGCGCGGTGAAGTCCACATCGTGGGACAGGCCCAGGTTCAGCTTCAGGGTGTTGCCCTGCATCTGCGCCCGGTAGCCCACGCCCTGGATTTCCAGCTCTTTCTTGAAGCCTTCGGTCACGCCGGTCACGCAGTTCTGCACCTGCGTGCGGGACATGCCCCACTGCTGGCGCGCGCGCTTGGACTTGCCGCGGGGTTCGATTGTCACGACGTTGTCCTCGACCTTGAGGGTCACGTCGTCCGTGGCGGTGAAGCTGCGGGTCCCTTTGGGGCCTTTCACTTCGATCGTCTGACCGGAGACGGCGGCCGAGACCCCCGAGGGCAGATCGACCGGTTTTTTACCAATACGAGACATCTGCTGTTCTCCTTAGAAGATCGTGCAAAGCACTTCGCCGCCAACATTCTGGCTGCGTGCGTTTGCATCCGACATCACGCCCTTGGACGTGGACACGATGGACACACCCAGACCCTGACGGACCGAGGGGATGTCGCCCACACCCATGTACACACGACGACCGGGCTTGGACACGCGCTTCAACTCGCGGATCACAGGCTCGCCTTCGTAGTACTTGAGGCTGATTTCAATGGCCGGGTGGCCGTTTGCACCGGTGGTCTTCTCAAAACCACGGATGTACCCTTCGTCCGCCAGCACTTCGAGCACGCGTTCGCGCAGTTTCGACGCAGGCGTCTCGACCACGGATTTGCCGCGCATCTGGCTGTTGCGGATACGGGTGAGCATATCGCCGATAGGATCGTTCATCTCAATCTCTCCCTTACCAGCTTGATTTCACAAGGCCGGGGATCTGGCCGTTCGAGCCCAGTTCCCGCAGCGCGATCCGGCTGATCTTGAGCTTGCGGTAATACGCATGCGGACGACCGGTCAGCTGGCAGCGGTTGTGAAGGCGCGTGGCCGAGCTGTTGCGGGGCAGTTTTGCCAGCTTCAGCGAGGCGCGGAAACGCTCTTCCATCGGTTTGCTTTCGTCGCTGATGATTGCTTTGAGCTCGGCCCGCTTGGCGGCGTACTTCTTCACCAGCTTTTCGCGCTTCACTTCGCGCGCGATCATGGATTTTTTAGCCATATCTTTTTCCTCTGCGCTTACGAGTTGAAGGGCATGTTGAAGTGCTTCAGCAAGGATTTTGCTTCGGCATCAGTGTCGGCGGTCGTGGTGATCACGATGTCCATCCCCCAGGTCTCGTCGACCTTGTCGAAGTCGATCTCGGGGAAGACGATGTGCTCTTTCATGCCCATGGCATAGTTGCCACGGCCATCAAAGGATGTGCCGGATACGCCGCGGAAGTCGCGGACGCGGGGCAGCGCGATGGTGATCAGACGGTCCAGGAATTCATACATGCGGTCGCCGCGCAAGGTGACTTTGGCACCCAAGGGCATGTCCTCACGCACCCGGAAACCCGCGATGGATTTCTTGGCCTTGGTCGTCATGGCCTTTTGACCGGCGATGGCAGTCAGGTCTTCTTGTGCGGACTTGGCTTTCTTGCTGTCTTTGACAGCTTCCGCGCCGCAGCCGATGTTCAGGACGATCTTGTCCAGACGCGGGATCTGCATGTCGTTCTTGTAGCCGAATTCCTCTTTCATCGCGGCGCGAATGGTGTCGCGGTACTGCGATTTGAGGCGCGGGGTGTAGTTTGCTGTGTCGAGCATCAGATCACGTCCCCTGTTGTCTTGGCAAAGCGCACTTTCTTGTCGCCGTCCATCTTGAAGCCGACGCGGGTGGGTTTGCCGTTGGCGTCCAGCAGGGCCAGGTTCGACAGATCGATCGGCATCGCCTTGGGGATGCGACCGCCCTGGCTGGCCTGGCTTTGACGTGTGGCGCGGATGGCGATGTTCACACCATCAACGACAGCCTTGTTGGCGGATGGGTTCACGGAAGAAATGGTGCCTTCCTTGCCCTTGTCCTTGCCCGCAAGCACGACGACCTTGTCGCCTTTTTTCAGTTTCGCAGCCATCAGAGCACCTCCGGAGCCAGCGAGATGATTTTCATGAAGTTCTTGCCACGCAGTTCGCGCACGACGGGGCCGAAGATACGGGTGCCGACGGGTTCGTTGTTGTTATTCAGGATAACGGCTGCGTTGCGGTCGAAGCGGATGGCGGTGCCATCTTCGCGACGGACTTCCTTGGCGGTGCGCACGACGACGGCCTTGCGGACGTCCCCTTTTTTCACGCGACCACGTGGGATGGCTTCCTTGACCGACACGACGATGATGTCGCCGACGGACGCGTATTTACGCTTGGAACCACCCAGAACCTTGATGCACTGAACACGGCGCGCGCCGCTGTTGTCAGCAACATCCAAGTTTGTCTGCATCTGGATCATTTGGTTTCTCCCGACCTTTGGGGGGCTGATGCGGCCTGATCCCCAGGGTTTCGATTAATGCGTGAAGCGCCGGAGTTAAGCCTCCAGCACCTCCCAGCGTTTTGTCTTCGATTTCGGCGCGCATTCGATGATGCGGACGGTGTCACCGACCTTGAAGGCATTCTTTTCGTCGTGCGCCCGGTATTTCTTGGACTTACGAATGGTCTTTTTCAGAACCGGGTGCGTAAAGCGGCGCTCGACGGACACGGTGACTGTTTGTGCGTTTGCGTCGGAGGTCACGACGCCAGACAGGATACGCTTGGGCATTTCGTGCTCTCCTTATTCGGCCGCTTTGGCGGCTTGTTCATTGAGAATCGTCTTGACGCGCGCGGCATCCCGACGGACCGAGCGCAGACGCGCCGGGTTCTCAAGCTGCCCCGTGGCCTGCTGAAACCGCAGGTTAAAGGCCTCTTTCTTCAGATTTGCCAGCTCATCACGCAGCTGGTCCGGGGTCTTGTCCCGAAGTTCCTGGGCGTTCATCGCCTTTTTCCTTTCAACATCACGAGGGTGCCGCCAAAGACGTGACACCGATTCCCGTGGAGTGGGTGAATAGAGGGGCCGTATATGGGGGGGATTGGGGTATGGCAACCCCTTTACCGCACTTATTTCTATAGCGAAAAGGGCCGCGCCCGACCCTGGGTAGGCGCACACAACATATATGCGTTGCAAGGCTCTGAGGCACTGCTAAACCGATGCACGGCGCGCGACATCACCCATGCGCCCTCCCGGGGGGAGGGTCGGGCGCGGCCCGGGGCAAACCCGGGCAATGCGGTTCGACCCTATCGCCAGCGACACATGACAAATAGCGAGAGCACAAATGGCCCAAATCACATCCCTCTTCGCCACCCGCCTCTACCACGCGTCCCTGTCCGACTTCGCCCCCAAGCTCGACCCGGACGAATTGGAACAGCACTGCTATGCCATCGCCGAGGATGACGAGGCAGGCCACGACTGGTGCGAGGAACATGGCTATCCCGGCTACACCTCCTATGCCTCGCTCGACGACCTGCCCTGGCGCTTTCCGATCTTCGCCGATCTGGTCAAGGCGCTCGACGCCCACATCGCCGCCTTCGCCCGCGACCTCGCCTTCGATCTGGGCGACAAGGCGCTGAAGCTTGACAGCATCTGGATCAACATCCTGCCCGAAGGGGGTATCCACACCGGCCACATCCACCCCCACTCGGTGATCTCCGGCACGACATATGTTGCCATGCCCGACGGGACCTCGGCGCTGAAGCTGGAGGACCCGCGCCTGCCGATGATGATGGCGGCACCGGGACGGACCGCGGATGCACCGGAGGATTTGCGGCAGTTCCACTACGCCAAACCGTCAGTGGGTGATGTCCTTTTGTGGGAGAGCTGGCTGCGCCACGAAGTGCCCATGAACATGGCCGAGGACGAACGGGTGTCGGTCAGTTTCAACTACGGGTGGGAATAGGCGTCACTTCGCCTTTCTCTCCGCCTTGGCGGTTTCGGCAGCGGCTTCCGCGGCTTTACGCGCGGCCTTTTCCTCTTTCGTCAGCGTGTTGCCCCACTGGTTGTTGGACAGGCCCAACCCCTCAGGCATCGGCTTGGTCTTGCCCTTCTTGACCTCACCTCCCTTGTCGAGGAACTCCCGGATCAGGTCTTCGTCGGTCGTGGGTTTGGGAACGTGTTTCATGGGTTTGGCCTCTTTGGCAGATGTGGCGCTTGGGGAGGAGTGTAGAGGTTTGTCGGGGTTTGGCTATGGGGAAGCGGTGTTAGACGCTAAGCCGCGCCCTCGACAGGCCACGGTCTGTCGAACCAACGCACATTCTGCAGAACTTTATTGCAGCCAAGTACATCTTCGATCCGAGCGATGCGCTGACGGCACCCAATCGACAGGCCGGGGGGTGGCCTGCCCCCTCTCGGCAGATTTGGCACAGCCAAATCGCCTGCCGGTCAATGGATGGCGCGGCGGCCTACGGCCTTGATTCCGCGCTTGGTCTCGCAGATCCAATGGTTGAAACAGGCCAGCGCCCGCCCGACCTGGAGGGCCTCTGAACTGAGTGTATCCTCACCGTCATGCACAGAATAACCGCTCAGCATAGGTGTCGACATAGCGCCCGCCCTCCGGGGGGAGGTCGGTCGGGCGCTGGCCGGGCTGGGTGCCCGGCTTTGAGCGTAGCTAAATCACGTACTACATAGTCCTTCCCTAGTTCACTCGCCAACCATATATTGAATCACCTAATGTAAGGTGCGAGTAAATGGATCACATCAGGAAAGCGCACTCACGCGTATCGAAGAACGGTAAGGTGACCTGGATATCTGATGCGTGGGTTAGGGACGGTAAGCGGAAGAGCAGCAAAAGAACCAAGGGAAAGAGAAAATCAGGAACCTGCAGAAAGTGCGGTGGTTCGATTGAAACCGTGCGAAGCAATACTGGACGAGTTCTTAGCTACGAGTTGGGAATGGTTGGACTTGGCGTCCTGCACCACTGCTTCGACATCGGTCGGGGCTTGTCGAAGCGTCGCGCGGAAGGTGTCGAGGACCTGTTTGACTGGGGTCGGAAGAAAAACAGGAAAAAATAGCCCCCGACGCTTTCACGCCGGGGGCTTCTCAATTTCTACCGGGTGCCGCTCTCGTGCATTTGCCTTTGGCAAATACCCTGCCGCGCACGGATCGCGCCCCAAGGGGCGCAATCGGCTTACCAGTCTTCCCGAACCACGACGCGTGTCTTGATCGGCAGCTTCATCGCCGCCAGACGCAGCGCTTCGCGCGCGACATCATCATTTACACCGTCGATCTCGAACATCACGCGGCCGGGTTTGACCTTGGCCGCCCAACGGTCGACCGAGCCCTTACCCTTACCCATCCGCACTTCGATCGGCTTGGCGGTCACAGGCACGTCGGGGAAGATCCGGATCCAGACCCGGCCCTGACGTTTCATGTGACGCGTCATCGCACGACGCGCGGCTTCGATCTGACGGGCGGTGACCCGCTCGGGTTGCAGTGCCTTCAGGCCGTAGGTGCCAAAGTTCAGGTCGGACCCGCCCTTTGCCTGCCCCTTGATCGAGCCTTTGAACTGCTTACGGAACTTCGTACGCTTTGGTTGAAGCATCTCTACTCTCCTTTAGCGACGGCCGCCGGCGCCACGGGGCGCAGGACCATCCTGGAGTTCTTGGGCCTTACGGTCCCGTGCCGACGGATCGTGTTCCATGATCTCACCTTTGAAGATCCAGGTCTTGATCCCGATGATCCCGTAGGGGGTCGTCGCTTCGGCGTGGGCGTAATCGATGTCGGCGCGCAGCGTGTGCAGGGGCACACGGCCCTCGCGGTACCACTCGGTCCGGGCAATCTCTGCTCCGCCCAGACGGCCCGCGACGTTCACGCGGATGCCCAGGGCACCCATACGCATGGCGTTTTGCACGGCGCGTTTCATGGCACGGCGGAAGGACACACGACGTTCCAGCTGTTGCGCGATGCTTTCACCGACCAGGGCGGCGTCCAGCTCGGGCTTGCGGACCTCGACGATGTTGAGGTGCAATTCGCTGTCGGTCATCTTGGCCAGCTTCTTGCGCAGCACTTCGATGTCCGCGCCTTTCTTGCCGATGATGACACCGGGGCGGGCTGTGTGGATCGTGACGCGGCACTTCTTGTGCGGACGTTCGATGATCACACGGGCCACACCGGCCTGCTTGCACTCTTCCTTGATGAACTCGCGGATCTTGATGTCTTCCAACAACAGATCACCGTAGTCCTTGGTGTCGGCGTACCAGCGGCTGTCCCAGGTGCGGTTCACCTGCAGGCGCATGCCGATCGGATTGACTTTCTGACCCATCAGGCTTGCTCCTCGACTTGACGCACTTTGATCGTGATTTCCGCAAACGGCTTGATGATCTTGCCAAAGCGGCCACGGGCACGTGGGCGGCCACGTTTCATGGTGAGGTTCTTGCCGACCCAGGCCTCTGCCACGATCAGTTCGTCCACATCCAGGTTATGGTTGTTTTCCGCGTTGGCGATGGCTGATTGCAGGCACTTCTTGACGTCCTGCGCGATCCGCTTCTTCGAGAAGGTCAGGTCCGTCAGGGCCTTGTCCACCTTCTTGCCACGGATCATCTGCGCCACGAGGTTCAGCTTCTGCGGAGAGGTGCGCAACATGCGCGTCTTCGCCATCGCCTCGTTATCCGCCACGCGGCGTGGGTTCTTGTCCTTGCTCATTTGCGCTTCGCCTTCTTGTCAGCGGCGTGACCGTAATAGGTCCGCGTGGGCGAATATTCCCCGAACTTCTGGCCGATCATCTCTTCGGACACGTTCACGGGAATATGCTTGTGGCCGTTGTACACACCAAAGGTCAGACCCACGAACTGGGGCAGGATGGTGGACCGACGGGACCAGATCTTGATGACTTCGTTGCGGCCGCTTTCGCGCGCCGCTTCCGCTTTCTTCAGCACGTAGCTGTCGACAAACGGGCCTTTCCAGACTGAACGAGACATATCTTAACGCCCCTTCTTCTTGGCGTGACGCGAGCGGATGATCAGCTTTTGCGACGCTTTGTTCTTGTTGCGGGTCCGGGCACCCTTGGTCGGCTTGCCCCATGGGGACACAGGGTGACGACCACCCGAGGTCCGACCTTCACCACCGCCATGGGGGTGGTCGATCGGGTTCATGACGACACCACGCACGGACGGGCGGATACCCTTGTGGCGCATGCGGCCGGCCTTGCCGTAGTTCTGGTTCGAGTTGTCGGGGTTGGACACGGCACCCACGGTGGCGCGGCATTCCTGACGGACCAGACGCAGTTCGCCCGAGCTGAGGCGAATCTGGGCGTACCCACCGTCCCGGCCCACGAACTGGGCATAGGTGCCGGCGGCACGTGCGATCTGACCACCCTTGCCGGGTTTCAGTTCGATGTTGTGTACGATTGTCCCGATGGGCATGCCCGAAAACGGCATGGTGTTGCCGGGCTTAATGTCTGCCTTCTGGCTCGAGATGATCTTGTCCCCGACGGCCAGACGCTGCGGTGCCAGGACATAGGCCTGTTCGCCATCTTCGTATTGCACGAGGGCGATGAACGCGGTCCGGTTGGGGTCATATTCGATGCGCACGACCGTGGCCGTGACATCCATCTTGTTCCGTTTGAAATCGACGATCCGATAGAGACGCTTTGCGCCCCCGCCCTTGCGGCGCATCGTGATCCGTCCGGTGTTGTTGCGGCCACCATTCTTGGTGAGACCTTCGGTCAGCGCCTTGACGGGGCGCCCCTTCCACAGCTCCGAACGGTCGATCAGAACCAGCCCACGCTGGCCCGGCGTCGTCGGCTTGTACGACTTGAGTGCCATGTTACTGTCTTCCGTTTTGCTTAAACGATGGTCCGTCCGTTGACGGCCACCTATGGTTAAAGGCCCCCGAAGGTGCCCGGTCTTGGTGTGAGGTGCGCGGAAACCGCACACCCTACGATGTTGCTGCAGGTGCGCCCTTTGGCGCACCAAACGAACAACAACAAAGCCCCGGACGAATCCGGGGCCTTGCGGATGGGGTCGTTTAGGCCAAGGATGGGGTGGGGTCAAGCAAACGATCCAAGTTTTTGCTACAAGTGCTTTGTGAAATGGGCACTCGGTCTCAAAGCTTAAAGGTTCTAGAACTTGTAGAACACACTCAGGGAATGTGAAGCATGGCAATGTTCGAACTGGTGCGACTTCAATCCACAAATCCACTTCAGTCTTGATCGACCTCGGACTTATTGTATTTGGAACCATCCCAAATTGCACGGGCGAGCAATTGCAATGCAATCAACGTGGAAAAGCCAAAAGCAATTCTAAGTTCAATGATCCGACCTTGTGACACAAGCACTTCTGCCACGAAGTCTGCTCCCGCAAACGACGCAACAAATAGCAAACCAACAATGAAAAAGAATGCAGCGCTTGCGGCAACATTAACCACAATAGCAAGCACTGTTGGAACGTCACCGAACACTAAGCTTTCAGTTCGCCCATTGCGAATCCGAAAGCCAAAAGCCAAAAGCACCGCCATAGTCGAGAACAAAAACACCGGCGTTGGAGCAAAAAGCCCAACAATCGTGTCCCGAAAAACATCACTTTGCTCTAGCAAGTCCAATGAAAAAACCTAGCGCCATCCCACAAGTTACCGGAGGCTGCAGTTTTTCCAACTCTAAAAGGTTTGCTACAGCCACACCAAACAAGCCGAAAAGGAACACAGCGACAAGCATTTTGTTCAATGCACCAAGTCGTTTCGACCTAGTCGACCCTGCGATGATCTCGCGGCCGTTTTCAAACCATGGCGACGCCAAGGCACCATCTTTGGTGCGCATATCTTGCTCCGAATCTGCCTCAGTGCTCATCTGGCGCTTTTAGCGCGCTTCTATAAGCATAGGATTTACCAATCACATCTGATTTTGGCAAAATTAAGGCATTTTGGTCTGCGTACGGTGGGAGTGGCCCGGCGGGACTAGTCTCTTGCAATTCGATCAGACATTCGCCCCCCACACGACCCAGATCAATGCACATCCCCCCAAAACCCGCTACACTGCCCCACACCCCTCATCAAAGGACACCCCATGCCCAAAGCCAAGCCACCCGAAACCGACCCCATGGCGGCCACTCTCGCTGCCTTCAACCCCGCCGCAGCCCAGGCGTGGATGGAGATCACCACCGAATGCGCCCGCTTCGCCATGGACCGCGTGCAAAAGGATTTCGAGGCGCAACGCGCCATGATGGCCTGCACCTCGCCCGCCGAACTGATGGCACTCCAGTCAAGCTACTGCCGGGACGCCGCCCAGGACTATGCGGACCAGGCCACGCGGATGGTCGAGATGATGACCAAAGTCGCATCAAAGGCGACCCCGGGCGGCATGTCGCGCAAATACGACGACGTCCCGCTCTGAACAGCAAAAACCCCGACCGCTTGCGCAGCCGGGGCTTCTCAATTCTCACCGCAGGGCGGGGTTCACCCCGCCGCCACTTACAACCCGGTTGTCACGTCGATCGTGTTGCCGTCTTCCAGCGTGACATAGGCCTTCTTCACGTCCTTCCGCTTGCCCAACTGGCCGCGGAAACGCTTGACTTTCCCCTTGGTGATGGTCGTGTTCACGGCTTTCACCTTCACACCAAAGAGCGCCTCGACGGCCTCCTTGATCTGGGGCTTGTTGCTGTCCATCGCCACTTCGAACACAACCGCGCCGTTCTCGGACGTCATGGTTGCCTTCTCGGTGATGATCGGCTTGCGGATCACGTCGTAATGTTCTGCCTTGGCACTCATTTCAAACGAGCCTCCAGTGCTTCGACACCCGCCTTCGTGATCACCAGCGTGTCACGTTTCAGGATGTCATATACGTTTGCACCCATCGTCGGCAGGATATCCAGACCTTCGATGTTGCGCGATGCTTTCAGGAAGTCCTCGTTGACCGAGGCCCCGTCGATCACCAGCGCACGCTTCCAGCCCAGGTCCTTGACCTGCTTGGCCAGAGCGGCGGTTTTGCCAGCGGTGCCCGCATCCTCGATGATCACCAGCTCGCCTGCCTTGGCCTTGGCCGACAGCGCGTGCTTGAGACCCAGCTTGCGGAACTTCTTGGGCAGGTCGTGGCCGTGCGAGCGCGGGGTCGGACCCTTGTAGATACCACCCTTGCGGAAGATCGGCGCGTTGCGGTCACCGTGGCGTGCGCCGCCGGTGCCCTTCTGGCGATAGATCTTCTTGGTCGAGTAGCTGGTTTCCGAACGGGTCTTGACCTTGTGCGTGCCGGCCTGAGCGTTGTTGCGCTGCCAGCGGACCATACGGTGCAGGATGTCGGCGCGCGGCTCGAGACCGAACAGGTCCTCGCTCAGCTCGACCGATCCGGCTTTGCCGCCGTCCAGTTTGATGACATCAAGTTTCATTCGTCACCTTCCTTCTTCTCGTCGGCGGGCGCATCGTCAGCCTTGTCAGCCGCGATCTCGGCCTCGGCGGCTTTCAGCGCTTCGGCTTCGGCTGCGGCCTGCTCTTCGGCCAGACGCTTGGCTTCTGCTTCCGCTTCCGCGGCTGCGGCAGCAGCGGCTTCTTCGGCAGCCTTCATGGCTTCTTCCTTGGCGGATTTCAGCGCGGCCGGAAGGATTGCGTTTTCCGGGAACGGCTTCTTGACCGCATCCTTGACGGTTACCCAGCCACCTTTCGATCCGGGCACGGCGCCCTTGATCATGATCAGACCACGGTCGCTGTCGGTGCGCACAACCTGCAGGTTCTGCGTGGTCACCTTTGCAGCGCCCATGTGGCCGGCCATCTTCTTGCCCTTGAACACCTTGCCGGGGTCCTGACACTGGCCGGTCGAGCCGTGCGAACGGTGCGAGATCGACACACCGTGCGAGGCGCGCAGACCACCGAAGTTGTGACGTTTCATGGCACCGGCAAAGCCTTTACCAATCGACGTCCCGGTGACGTCCACAAACTGACCTTCGAAATAGTGGTCGGCGATGATCTCTTCGCCGACGCCGATCAGGTTGTCCTCGGTCACGCGGAACTCAACCAGCTTCCGCTTGGGTTCGACCTTGGCAGCCGCGAAATGGCAGCGCATGGCTTTCGACACGCGCTTGACCTTGGGCGTACCGGCACCAAGGGTCACGGCAGTGTAGCCGTCCTTGTCCGACGTGCGGTTGCCGACGACCTGAAGGGCGTCGAGTTGCAGCACGGTGACCGGCACCTGCTTGCCATCTTCCATGAAGAGGCGGGTCATGCCGACTTTCTTTGCGAGAATTCCAGAGCGCATAATCATACCCTCCTTACGACTGCAGCTTGATCTCGACATCCACACCAGCGGCGAGGTCGAGCTTCATCAGCGCGTCCACGGTCTGGGGGGTCGGATCAACGATGTCGAGAAGACGCTTGTGCGTCCGGATCTCGAACTGGTCACGGGATTTCTTGTCGATGTGCGGGCCGCGCAGAACAGTATATTTTTCGATCTTGTTCGGCAGCGGGATGGGGCCGCGCACGGATGCACCGGTGCGTTTGGCGGTATTGACGATTTCCTGTGTGGACGCGTCCAGCACACGATAGTCAAACGCCTTCAGCCGAATGCGGATGTTTTGGCTTTGGATGGCCATTTTTCGTGTTCCCTTGACTTAGGGCTTCCAACGGAGAGGAGGGGTCTCGACCACCGACACCCCTCGTCGCGTCTTGTTTTTTTGGCCTGCGCGCTTGGCTTCAAGCGCGCAGAAACTTCAATAGCAACCGCTCAGTCGGTGATCTTGGACACGACGCCGGCGCCGACGGTGCGGCCGCCTTCGCGGATCGCGAACCGCAG